>DASXTV010000011.1:0-192194 GCA_036505175.1 Gemmatimonadales bacterium | reverse complement strand
TGCGGGGCCGGTATCGGCCATCTGCCAGAAGTTGTCTTTGTCTCCCAGACCGAAGATGCGGTTGTCCGCGATCCCCGTGATCTGCCGCCACAGCCTGCGCGCCTCATCGTCCGAACGGTGGACGGTGACGTAGAGACGGTCCGGATCGATCCCAAGCCATCGGCTGCTCGTCACCCACTCCCAGGCGTACTCGATCGCTTCCTGCTTGAAATAGTCGCCAAAAGAGAAGTTGCCGAGCATCTCGAAGAAGGTGTGGTGGCGGGCCGTGTGGCCGACCTGCTCCAGGTCGTTGTGTTTCCCACCCGCGCGCACGCACTTCTGACACGTCACCGCGCGCGTATAGTCGCGACGTTCCAGACCCTGAAACACGCGCTTGAACTGCACCATCCCGGAATTGGTGAAGAGCAACGTGGGGTCATCCGCCGGGACGAGCGACGAGCTGGGCACCTCCTGGTGGGAGCGAGGGGCGGTCTTGAAGTAGTCGATGAACTTGCGGCGGATATCAGCGGACTTCATCTCGAAAATATAGCGCGTACAGACGTGCAACTGAAAGGAAGGATGGGACTTAAGGCTTAGGAACCCAGCCGTTCCACTACCGCTCTCACCTCAACACCCCCAAATCCTCTTCTCATCAAGAACGCCACGAGCCGCCGCTTTTTTACCACCGCCGGCAGCCCCGCGAGTTGCTTGGCCCGCTGCTCCGCCAGCGCCCGCACGGCGCGCGCCGGGTCGACTCCTTCGGCCGCGAGCGACGAGCGCACCGCGTCTTCGGCGATGCGACGGTCTACGCCTTGGGCCTGCAGGTCGCGCACCAGCCGAGCGGGTCCGCGACCGCGCTGCGCTTTGGCGCGGGCGTAATCCTCAGCGAAGCGCGCGTCGTTGAGCAAGCCGGCCGCGCTCAGCCGATCGAGGGCGCCGTCGGCGGCGGCCGGTGGATGCTGCTTTTGGAGCAAGCGGCGCCGCAGATCGAAGCGCGCGTGGGCGCGACGCGCGAGCGCGCGCAACGCGGCGCGATGTGCCGCCTCGAGATCGGCGAGCTCCTGCAGCCGCTCCAATATGCCCGCGGGAATCTCGGCGCCAATCCGCAGTTCGAGATCGGCGAGATCTGTGGCACGGAGCGACGCAAAACGCCCCCGATCCACGTCGACCAGCCTATAGTCTGGCCGGCGTGGATCGGGGGCGAGTCCGGTGAGAATCACTCTTCGCTCGCGGCGCTCTCCTCGTCGGCGACCGCCCCGCCCCCACCCGTTTCCGCAATACTACTGACGCCGAGGTGCTCCTTCACGCGTGCCTCGACTTCGGCCGACATGTCCGGGTGGTCCTTCAGGTACAACTTGGCGTTCTCACGCCCTTGTCCGATCCGCTCTTTGCCGTACGAGTACCAAGCGCCTGACTTCTCGATGATGCCGGCCTCCGCCGCGATATCCACCAGCAACGACTCGTGGCTAATCCCTTCGTCGAACATGATGTCGAACTCCGCCTGGCGGAACGGCGGCGCCACCTTGTTCTTCACGACCTTCACGCGCACGTGATTGCCGATGACGATCTCGCGATCCTTCACCGGCCCGATGCGGCGCATGTCGAGCCGCACCGATGCGTAGAACTTCAGCGCCCGCCCGCCACTCGTGGTCTCGGGATTGCCGAACATGACCCCGATCTTCTCACGCAGCTGATTGATGAAGATGACGGACGTGCGCGAGCGGTTGATCGCGCCGGCGAGCTTGCGCAGCGCCTGGCTCATGAGCCGCGCCTGCAGACCCGGGAGCGAGTCTCCCATCTCCCCTTCGATCTCGGCCTTGGGCACGAGCGCGGCAACCGAATCGACGACCACCACATCGACGGCGCCCGAGCGCACCAGGATCTCGCAGATCTCGAGGCCCTGTTCGCCCGTGTCCGGTTGCGAGACGAGCAGATTCTCGATATCCACGCCCAGCTTCTTGGCGTACTCAACGTCGAGCGCGTGCTCCGCATCGATGTAGGCCGCCGCGCCACCGTCGCGCTGCGCGTGCGCGACGACATGCAGCGCCAGGGTCGTCTTGCCGCTCGACTCCGGCCCGAAGATCTCCGTTACCCGACCGCGCGGGATGCCGCCGATCCCGATGGCCGCATCGAGATTGATGGCGCCGGTCGAGATCCCGGCCACGCGTACCTGTGGCGAGTCGGCACCCATCCGCATGATGGACCCCTTCCCGCACGTCTTCTCGATCTGCGTGATCGCGAGGTTCAGCGCCTTGCGGCGATCATCGGTGAGCTTGGCCGGCTGGCCCTGCTGCTGTTCTGCCATGATTGACCTCTGCATGGGTGGCGAGCCTCCTCAGAAGCCCCGGGGCCATGCCCCGGGTGTTGAGGCCCGAATATATACCGAAACAACTGTTACCGCCATCCGGGACGGAACGCGTCCTCCAGATGCTCTAACTTGTTGTCAACAATGCCGATGCAATCGAAGCGGTACACGTCGCCGCGCTGGCCGTGGCGATCCATCCAGACACGGGCCGCTTTCACGATTTCTCGCCGCTTGGCGCCGGTCACGGCCTCGAATGGACTGCCGAAGGCGGTGCCCCGCCGCGTCTTCACTTCGAAGAAGGCAACCAAGTATCCGCGGCGCGCGATCAGATCCAACTCAATGCGTCCGACCCGGAATCGGTGGGCCACGATCTCCCAGCCGCGGGCCTCTAAGTAACGGATCGCCTGTTCTTCACCGGCGAGCCCTCGCCGGTGACGAGGATCGCTCCAGTGTTCCGGGTCGCTGTGGATGCCGCTCGACACGGCCCGAAACTAACGGGCTTCGCCGGTCTGCCATAACCGCAAATACGCGTGACGGATCATTTTCTAACTGCTCGAGTTTGCGCTCTCGGGGCCGGTCAGCTCGTCCAATTCCTCCAGGCCCACCAGCACGTCTCGCGGCTTGGATCCGTTGGCCGGCCCCAGAATCCCCGCGAGCTCCAGTTGATCGATAATACGGGCCGCGCGCCCGTATCCGATGCTCATCCGCCGCTGCAACAGCGATGTGGACCCCAGCTGGTTCTGGATGCAAACCTCCGCGGCCTGCCGGAACAACGGATCCCGCTCCCCCGCCCCCGACTCCTGACTCCCGGCTCCTTCTTCTCCCTCTTTTTCCGCCTTCTCGAGCGCCGCCACCTGCTCGTCAATGGACGTTCCCGGGACGACCACCGCAGCGGCCGCATGCGCCTTGTACCACTCCATGAGCCGCTCGGTCTCATCCGTCGAGATGAACGCACCCTGCACACGCATCGGCTCGCTCTTCCCCGGTGGCAAAAACAGCATGTCACCATTTCCCAATAGCGTCTCGGCACCGTTCTGATCGAGAATTGTGCGGCTGTCCACCTTCGCGGAGACCCGGAACGCGATCCGGCACGGGAAATTCGCTTTGATCAGTCCGGTGATGACATTCACCGACGGCCGCTGCGTGGCGAGGATCAAATGAATCCCGATGGCGCGGGCCTTCTGGGCGAGCACCGCGAGCGGCGTCTCGATTTCGCCCTGAACCGTGAGCATCAGATCCGCCAGCTCGTCCACGATGAGGACGATATACGGCAGAATGCCGCCGGTGTACGCCGCATCGAACGGCAGCTCTCTCTGAATCCCCGCCTGTGTCGCGAGCGTCTCGCGCGGCCCCTTCAGCGGCGCTTTGGCGTCGACCTTCTTGTTGAAGTCGGTGATGTTGCGAGCGTGATTGGCGTGCAACAACCGATAGCGTCGTTCCATCTCCCACACCGCCCACTTCAACACGTTCGCGGCCTTGTGATGGCTCGTGACGACCTGCAGGCCGAGATGGGGGAGCGCGCTGTACATGGACAGCTCGACCATCTTCGGGTCGATCATCAACAGCTTGAGCTTGTCGGGTCCGTGCGCGTACACGAGGCTCGTGATGATGGCGTTGATGCACACCGATTTTCCCGAGCCAGTCGCCCCGGCGATGAGCAGGTGCGGCATCTTGGTGAGATCGTCCACCACCTCGTCGCCTTCCAGGTTGCGGCCGAGCACGACGGGCAGCACGCGCGCCGCGCGGCGGAATTCCGCGCTATCGATGAGATCGCGCACGTGGACCAGGCGCGGCGTCGGGTTCGGGACCTCGATGCCGATCGCGGCCTTCCCGGGAATCGGCGCGACGATGCGCAGCGACTGCGCACGCATCGCCAGCGCCAGATCGTCGGCCAGCGACGATACCCGACCCACTTTCACACCCCGTCCCGGCTCGAGCTCGAACCGCGTGACGACCGGGCCAACGGTCTTGTTGATGATCTGTGCGCCGACCCGGAATGTTTCGAGCGTCATGACGAGCCGCCGGCCCATCTCTTCGATCTGCGCGGCATCGGCGTCTTCCACCGCGCCCGGACCTTCGGTGAGCAGCTCGATCGGAGGGATCAGCGAACCCGGAGGCGGGGGCGGGGCGGGCCTCGGTGGCGCCGTCAGCTTTGGCTTGCGTGCCGGAGGAGCGGGGAGCCGGGATCTAGGACCCTGAACTTGGGCCACGTCATCCGCAATTGGCGCTCGCACCGGTTTTGTTTTCTCCGGCTCCCGGCTCCCGGCTCCTGACTCCCGCTGTCTCAACAGCGTCAACGGATGCCAGCCAATCGTCAACACCCCAAGGGCGGATAGTGCGAACAGGCCGGCCAGCACCGCCCCCGCCGTCCCGATCGCCCCTTCCACACCATTGGCGAGAAAGCCGGGGAACAAGCCAACCAGGCGCTCGCTGCGCGTCCAGTGCGCGTAATCGGCTGGGAAGGTGGGACCGATCCCGATCGCGATGCCGTAGGGAATCAGGAGCACGAGGCCGGCGCCGAGCACCGCCGCCCGCCCCCAGGACAGCGCGCCCAGCCGCTCGAACGCCGCCAGCGCCCAGCCGACGCCGAGGATCGGCACGACGATCGCGCCCACGCCGAACACCTGCCACAGCGCGCCGCCAATCGTTCGGCCCCAGCTCCCCGTCAACGACACCGGCAGCAAGGTCAGCCCCACGAAGCACCCGACCAGCAGGGCCGCGATGCCGATGAGCTCTTGCCGAGCCTTGGGGTTCATGCCGCGATGCGTCGGTCCGCGTAGACGGGAACGATCGCGAGCCGGTCGGGATTGGCGCAGAACTTCACGTCGTCCCCCAGTCCCGCTTCGCCGAGCTGCCGCGCGGCATCGCTTGCGCCGAGCGCATCCTGCCAGCCGCCCTGCTGCGCCGCGAGGTCGAGCGAGACCTGGGCCGCGTCGTTGAGGGTGAGCTTCTTGGGAGGGACGCCCTTTTTCACCGCCTTGATCAGTCGCCCAGCGGTATAGGCATCCTCCAGGGCGAATTGCTTGTCCCGACCGGCGCAGATGATGACGAGATCGCCCCGCTCCGTGAACAGATGGCGGGCGCGTTCCGCCACCGCGCTGAAATTCAGGGCCGCGGCCACCAGCACCGGATCGCCCCCCTGCGCTGCCAGCAGCGCCGGCGTGCCGTTGGTCGTGGCCAGAAACAACGTCTTTCCGCCCACCGCCTCCGGCGTCATCTCGCGCGGCGAGTTGCCGAGCGCAAACCCTTCGATCTTCAGCAGCCGGCGCTCGCCGGCGAGCACGATCCCGTTCTTTTCCAGATTCGCGGTGAGTCGCACGACCTCGTCCGAGCTGGCGGCGGGGACGATGGCCTTGGCGCCGGCGGCGAGCGCGGTGACGATCGTGCTCGTCGCGCGCAGCACGTCAATGACGACAACCGCTCGGCCGGTCAGATCCCCCGCAGTGAGGCCGAGTGGTGTGTGGTACACGTCGATCTTCATGGTTGATCTTTGAGGAGCTGCGGCTCGCGCTCGAGGAATTTCGTGTCGATCTTGCCCGCGATGAAATCCGGGTGGCGCATGACCCGGCCCATGAATGGAATCGTCGTGGTCACGCCTTCAATGATAAACGAGTCGAGTGCCTGGCGCATACGGGCGAGCGCTTCCGTCCGCGTGTTGCCGTGCACGATCACTTTGGCGAGCAGCGAGTCGTAGTAGGGCGGCACGGTGTAGCCGGCGTAGATGTGTGTGTCCACCCGCACGCCCGGCCCACCCGGCGGATGGTAGGCGGTGATCAGTCCCGGCGAAGGCTGGAAGTTCCGGCTCGGATCTTCGGCGTTGACGCGGCACTCGATCGCGTGGCCGCGCAGCCGGTGCCCGTTCATGACGAATGAGAGCGGCGCGCCGGCCGCCACGGAAATCTGCTCCTTCACCAGGTCGAAGTTCGTGCACATCTCGGTGACGGGATGCTCGACCTGGATGCGTGTGTTCATCTCCATAAAGTAGAACGACCCATCGCTGTCGAGCAGAAACTCGATCGTCCCCGCCCCCACGTAGCCGATCGACTCCGCGAGCTTCACCGCCGAGTCCCCGATGTCCTGGCGCAGCGTCTGATCCACCGCGGGCGACGGCGCCTCCTCGACGAGCTTCTGGTGGCGCCGCTGCACGGAGCAGTCGCGCTCGCACAGGTGCATCACCTTCCCGTGCGTGTCGCCCATGATCTGGATCTCGATATGTCGCGGGCGCGCGAGGTACTTCTCGATGTAGACCTCGTCGGAGCCGAAGGCGGCGAGCGCTTCCTGTTTGGCGAGCGTAAACGACTGTGCGAATTGGTCAGGATCGTTGGCGACGCGCATCCCTTTGCCGCCGCCGCCGGCCGCGGCCTTGATGATCACGGGGAATCCGATCTCCCCCGCCACCTGCTGGCCGTCCTCGAGCGATGCCACGGGGCCCGCAGAGCCCGGAACGGTTGCGACGCCCTGCGCAGTCGCCAGTTTTCGGGCGGCGGCCTTGTCCCCCATCTGCCGGATCTGGTCCGGCGTCGGCCCGATGAACGCGATGTTGGACGCGCTGACCTTCTCGGCGAACTCCGGGTTCTCGGCGAGGAATCCGTAGCCGGGATGGATGGCGTCGGCGCCAGTGATCTCGGCGGCGGCGATGAGGCGGGGGATGTTGAGATAGCTGTCGCGGCTCGGCGCGCGGCCGATACACACGTCGTCGTCGGCGAAGCGGACGTGCAACGACTCGCGGTCCGCTTCGGAATACACCGCCACCGTCTCGACGCCCAGCTCTTTGCACGCGCGGATCACCCGCAGGGCAATCTCCCCGCGGTTCGCGATCAGCACTTTCTTGAACATTAGGGCGTCAGCTCGATGCCGGCCGTGCTTCCCCCGCCCCCGCCGAGCCGGTTCCCGGACGAATCGACGCCCGACACCTTCAAGGCAAACTCGCTCGGGTTCGTCGCGTAGAAGATCGCGCTCTCGTAACTGATCACGCCCTGGCTGTACCAGTGGAACAGCGACTGGTCGAAGCTCTGCATGCCGTACTGGACGGAGCCTTCGGCGATGAGATCGGGGATGTTGAGCTGCTTGGACAGGTCGCGGATGTTGTCGGCCACGGCCGCCGTGTTGATCAGCACCTCAGCCGCCGGCACGCGGCCGCGGCCGTCCTTCCGCGGCACCAGGCGCAGCGAGACGATCGCCTGGAGCGCGGTGGACAAGAGGTGTCGGATTTCGTCGTGTTGGTGCGGCGGGAAGAAGGAGATCACGCGGCTCACCGTCTGCGTGGCATCCGTCGTGTGCAGCGTCGAGAACACCATGTGCCCGGTGTCGGCGGCCTTGAGCGCCGTGTCCAACGTCTCCATGTCCCGGATCTCGCCGATCAGGATCAGATCGGGATCCTGCCGCAGCACGTGCCGCAGCGCCGAGTTGAACGTCAGCGTGTCGTTGCCGACTTCGCGCTGCGAGATGTTCGAGTGCTGGTCACGATGCAGGAACTCGATCGGGTCCTCGATCGTGATGATGTTCACACGCCGGTTCGTGTTCACGTGATTGATCATCGCCGCCAGCGCCGTCGATTTCCCCGATCCCGTCACGCCCGTCACCAGCACCAGCCCGCGCGGCTTCAGGGCGATTTCCTCCAGCACGGCCGGCAGATTCAGCTCGCGGATCTGCTTGACCTCGTAGGGAATCGCCCGGAACGCGAACGCCACCGTGCCGCGCTGCTGGTAGATGTTGGTCCGGAACCGGCCCACGCCGGGCACGCCGATCGCGAAGTCCGCCTCCTTGTGCTCGGCGAACTCCTTGACCTGCCTGGGCGTCATGATCTGCTCGGCCAGCGACTTCAGCTCTTCGGGCTTGAGCGGCGCCGTATCGAGCGCCACGAGCTCCCCGTTCACGCGGATGGTCGCCGGCCGCCCGACCTTCAGCAGCAAGTCGGAGCCGTTGCGCTGCACCATCTGCGTGATTGCTTGTTTGAAGTTGAATGCCGGCAGATTGCTCTGCGTCGCCTCACCCATGCGGATCCACCCGGAAAAGGACCTGGCCGAACTCCACCGGCTGCGCGTTTTGCGCGGTGACTTCGCGAACCACCCCCGCGACCTCGGACTCGATCTCGTTCATGATCTTCATCGCCTCGATGATGCACACCACCTGGCCCACGTTTACCCGGCTGCCGACCCGGACATACGGCTGCGCGGCGGGCTCGGGGGACTGATAAAATGTCCCGACCATGGGCGATTTGATCTCCAGGAACTGCGGCGCGACGGCAGGGATCGCCCCCTCGCCCGTCCCTCGTCCCCCTTCGGCCCGGGGGAGGGGGGACGCGGGAAGGGTCGGCTGGGAAACCACGATGTGCCCAGCATTTGTGCCATGACCCGCTTTGGACACACGCACCGACGACCACGCCCCGAACAGACCGCGGCGGATCTCGATGGCGCCCACCTCGGGCGCGTCCTTCAAGATCTGCACGATCTGGGCAATGATGTCGAGCTTCATGACCCTCCAATAGACCGGGCGGTGCTCAGAACGTCAACGGCGCTATCGGCCGTCAGCTATCGGCTATCGGGTTGTGCATTTACCCGATAGCTGATAGCCGAGAGCCAATAGCCTCTCGCCAGTCACACCAACTCCAAGAGGTCTGTACAACCGTCAGTGAGCAAAACAGGACCATCCGCCGACAGGTACACGTCGTCCTCGAGACGCACTCCGCCCCGCCCCGCCACATAAACGCCCGGCTCGATCGTCACGACGGCGCCTTCGGGCAGCGGCTCGGTGGCAGTGCGCGCGAGCCGCGGCGCTTCATGCACCTCGAGACCGACACCATGACCTGTCGAGTGTCCGAAGGCGGCGCCGAAGCCGCGCGCTTCGATCGGATCGCGCGCCAGCGCGTCCGCTTCACGCCCGCTCATCCCGGCGCGCACACCTTCACGCGCGCGCCGCTGCGCGTCCTGCACCAATCCATAGAGCGCGCGCTGCGACTCATCCGCACGCGCGCCCACCACGACCGTGCGTGTCACGTCGGCGCAATAGCCGTCGACGACGGCGCCAAAGTCCAACAGCAGCCACTCGCCGGCCGCCACGGTACGGCCACTCGTAAGCGCGTGCGGCAGCGCGCTGCGCGGTCCGCTCGCCACGATCGTCGGGAAGGGATGCGCCTCGCTGCCATGCCGCCGCAGGGCCCCCTCGAGCATTCCCGCAATTTCCAGTTCCGTCTGGCCGCAGCGTACGTCGGTCAGGGTGTCGCGCAACGCCGTGGCCGCGAGTGCCGCCGCGGCGCGAATGGCGCCGATTTCGCCCGCATCCTTCCGCACGCGCAGCCGCTCTACCAGCTCGCCGGCACCCTTCCAGCGCCACGACGTTCCGGGCCCGTTCGAAAAGCGCTCTGCGTCCTTCACGCTGAGCGCATGCGCCTCGAAACCGATCACCGCGAGCGCTCCGAGGGTCGGCAGCTCCTTGAACAGCCGGTCCCACACACTCGTCCCTTCGATCTCGACACGCGCGGCGGCGCCACATTGCTGCCGCGCCTGCTCGTCGTAGCGAAAATCGGTGACGAGGAGCAGGGTTCCCGGCGTGGCCACGGCCACGCCCGCCGACCCGCTGAATCCGGTCAAGTACCGGATGTTGGGACGCGACGTCACCAGCAGCGCGTCCAGACCCTCCGCGTCGAGCATGGCGGCGAGTGCGGCATGCCGGTCGGCCCGCTTATCGGGGGGGCGACTCGAGATACCGGGCAAGCGCTTCGAATCCCAGCCGATAGCTATCGGCGCCGAATCCCGTCACCACACCCACAGCCAGATCCGCGAGCAACGACCGCCGCCGCTCCGGCTCGCGGGCGAAGATGTTGGAGAGATGCACCTCCACGAACGGCACCCCGACGGCGAGCAACGCATCGCGCACCGCAAGGCTGGTATGCGTAAACGCCGCCGCATTGATCAGCGCGCCGTCGGCGCGGCCCTTCAGGCCCTGGATCGCCTCCACCAACTCGCCTTCATGATTCGTCTGAATCCACGTGCACTCGACGCCCAGCGCGCGCGCGCGCTGCTTCGTTTCGCGCTCGATGTCAGCGAGGCTGGTGCGGCCGTAGATCTCAGGCTCGCGCTCTCCCAACAGATTCAGATTGGGGCCGTTCAGCACGGCGATGTGGCGAGACACTAGGACTTGAGCTTCTTCAACCACTGCTGGAACTGATCCGCCTCCGCTTCGTCCTCCGGCGGACGCTGCGTCCGGCCGGACGAACGGCTACCGCCCGGCGTCCTGGGCGATGCCGTTTCGGCGCCACCTTGCGCCGCGCCTGCTTCGGCACCCGGCTTCCCGCCGGCGAAGAACTCGTCGAACGAGAAGCCTCCGGTCTGTGTGGGGGGAGCGGGAGCTTCGGCAGCCTGCGGCGTGGGGCTGGTACGCCTGGCTGCCTCATCGCCAAACACCGAATCGAGCGAGATATGGTCCTGCGCCGGATGAGATGGCTCGCCCGGCGGCGGACCCGCCGCGTCGAATGCCGAGGCCAGCGTGCTCTGTTCGACAGGTGGAGGCGGCGCCGAACCCCGTCCCGACAAAATTCCCTTGAGAAATGCCTGTGCCGACACGCCGGATTTCTTTTTGCCGCCGGGCGACAGCTGCTCGACCTTACGCTTCAGTTTGGCGTCGTTGGGACGCTGCGCGAGCAACGCCTGGTAGACACGCAAGGCGTCCTGTTGGTGGCCCTGTTTGAGATACAGCTCCGCCATCGTCTCCGTGAGCACCGGCTCGGCTCGCGACAAGGCTGCCGTATCTGCCGCCCCATCGTCGTCGGACAGCGCCACAGCGGCCGGAACAGGCGCAGACGGAGCCGGCGGCGGCGGTGGTGGTGCTGGAGGCGGTGGAGGACCGGGCTTTGCGCTGGGCCGCATCTCATCGTCCGGCATGATGAGCGGGAGATCGACTTGCGGAAGCGCCTCGTCGAGGTCTGGCCCCCCCCCTCCATCAGAGACCGAGCGCTCCGGCGCATCCAACTTGAACATCCCACTGCCCTCGTACTGCGTGCGGGCCAGACCTTCGATCTCCACCTGCTCGATCTGCTGCGAGTTCAGCTCGACGTCCTCTTGAACCTCCAACCCCTCCGCCTTCGCGGCGGCGTGGGCGTTGGGGTTGAAGCTGATCGGGTTTTCAAAGTTCTCGACCTGCGGTGCGGCCGCGGATGGTCTGGAAGGCTTCCTGAGCACGACCGGCTCGGGTGTTTCGTGCTCGACCGCGAACTCCGGCTTGGCCATTGCCGCCGTGGCGGCAGCGGGGGAGGCCATTGGTTTGCTCGCGGCCTTCCGTTTGGCGCGGGCCAGCGCTTCGGCGGCATCGCCGTTCATCGGATCGGCGTTCAGGAGCCGCGACAGCCACTCGACCTCTTCCTCATACTTTCCGTTCCGCTCAGCGAGCTCGGCGAGGCCGCGCAGGGCGATGATATTCTCCCCATCGAGGCCCAGGACCTGTTTGAAGACGCCCAGCGCCGCGGCGTCGTCTTTCTTGTCGACGAGGCAACGGGCGTAGACGATGTAGGCACTGACATAATCGGGATGGAGCTTGAGACCGTTCTGGCACAGGTCGATCGCGTTATCTATAAGCCCTGCTTTACGATAGGCGTCCGCCAAAGGGGCGAAGTTTCTGCCCTTCGGGTTATCGCGAAAGCGCGCTTCGAGCTTGTCAATCTCGCTGGTATAGGCCACGGCCTAAGTCTATGTGGGAATTGAGCGAAGATAGTGTTTGGCCGCGGCCAATGTCAAATGACCCGAGGGTGTGTGCGCTTGAGTTTGTGCGTTGTTGTTTCTAGACTTATGCCCCTTCAGCCCCTCCTCTGAACGGAGTTCGAAGTCGCCATGCTGCGCACGATGCGCTCCAACGCCAAGTGGGTCTTTTACATCCTCGCCATCGCCTTCGTAGTATGGCTGGCCGTCGGTCAAGTGATGAGCATCCTCGGTCCCAGTGGCAATGTGGTGCTCCGCGTCAACGGCCAGAAATTCCAGGTCACCGAATTTCAGCAGCGCGTGCAGAACGCTTCCGAGCAGTATCGACAGCAGAACGGCACCGCGCCGCTGACGCGCGAGGAGGACCGGCAGCTCCAGGATCAGGTCATCAATCAGATGATCCAGGACGCGCTGCTCGAGCAGGAATACCGCCGCCTCGGCATTCGCGTCAGCGACGATGAGATCATCGCCATGGCGCACAACTCCCCGATCCCCGAGGTGATGCGCGATCCGCAGTTCCAGACGGACAGCCAGTTCGATATTCGCAAGTGGCAGCAGTTCCTCTCCACCACGACCGACCGCAATGTGCTGGTGCAGATCGAGGCGATCTATCGCCAGCAGATTCCGCGCCTCAAGCTGTTCGAATATCTCGCCAGCGATGTCTACGTGTCGGACGCGAAACTGTGGCGGCTCTACCGGGATGCGCACGACTCGGTGCGGATCGCCTCACTCGTGGTGTCACCGTACGCGATCGCCGACACGAGCCCGATCAGTGACGCCGAGCTGTCGGCGTATGTCGCGAAGCATCCCGACGATTTCAAGCGGCCGGCGGTGGCGTACGTGCGGTTCGTGGTGGTGCCCCGCGTGCCGAACGCGGCCGACAGCGCCGTCGCGCGCGCGCGCGTTGCGCGCGTGCGCAACGAGCTCGTGCGCGGCACGAAGTTCGAGGACGTGGCGCGCCGCGAATCGAGCGATTCCGGCAGCGGGCAGCGCGGCGGCGATCTGGGCTGGATCAAGAAGGACGATCCCAACATGGTTGCGCCCTTCATGCAAGCCGTGCGCAGTCTGAAGCCTGGCCAGTTGTCGGCACCCGTGCTGACGCCGTTCGGGTACCATCTGATTCGCGTCGACCAGGCCAAGCGCGACTCGGTCAAGGTCCGTCACATCCTGATCCCTGTGGCCCTGCAAGGGGAGCACCTCGATCACGTCGAGGCGCGGGCCGACACACTCGAACGCCTCACGGCCGACCAGAGTGATCCGGCGGCGCTCGACGCGACGGCGGGCCGCATGGGACTCCAGGTGTCTCCGCAGTACCGCGTCATCGAAGATCAGGGCTTCAAGCTCGGGGAGAGCTCGATTCCCGACGTGAGCGTATGGGCATTCGAGGCGCAGGTCGGCGAAACCAGCCCCGTGGTCGATGCGACGTCGGGCTACTACGTCTTCCGCCTCGACTCGGTCACGGCGGCCGGCACACCGCCGCTGGCGCAGCTGCGGGCGCGCGTGAGCGCGATCCTGCGCGTCGACAAACAGAAGGCGCTGGCGCGCCGTCGCGCCGACTCACTCGCGATCGCCTTGAAGGGCATCCCGAACCTCGCGACGGCTGCCGCAGCGCACGGTCTCGAAGTGCAGCGCTTCGACTACTTCACGCGCATGCGGCCGCCCAGCTACCTCAGCGGCGAGCCCGCCGCGGTGGGGACGGCCTTCGGCCTGCGTGTCGGGGAGCGCAGCGGCGTCATCGAAGGGCAGAACGGCGACTACATCATCGAGTCATTGGGCCGCAAGCTCGCCGATTCCACGGCCTGGCTCGCACAACGCGAGCTGCAGCGGACGCAGCTGCGTCAGGCGCTGCAGCAGGCGCGGATTCAGCAGTACCTGGAGGGGGTGCGCGCCAAGGCCACGATCGTGGATCGGCGCAAGGACATCTTCAAGTCGCAGGCCACGGCGCAAGCCGCAGACGTGTTCTAGCCTACTCGACTAACCGCTTCGGTTTGGCGTCGCGCGGCTGCTCCTGCTCGGCAGAGGAGGAGGTGGGCAGCTGCTGGATGCTGTGCTCCGCATCGGAGAGCGCGCGTTTGAACTCGCGCAGCCCCTTCCCGACCGCCTTGCCTGCCTCCGGCAGCCGATTCGCGCCGAATACGAGCAGCACGATCAACATCAGTATCAGGATTTCGCTGCCGCTCAAATTTCCTATTCCCATACCACCTCGCTACTGATTCAGCCGCTTCGGGGCGCCGCCCGACGCCGGCGGAAGTGGGGAATCAGCGGACTCCGGGGTTTCCGGCTTCGGCTCATCCTTCAACCCCCGTTTGAATTCCTTGATCCCCTTCCCAATCGACGCGCCAATCTCGGGGATACGTTTGGCTCCGAAGAACAGCACCAGGATGAGCAGCAGGATCGCGATTTCGGTGAAGCCAAGATTGGGAAGCATGGTACACCTTTCCTAGAAGAGCGAGCGGGCCACGAGATACGCAACCACGACGCCGACGACGGCCAGCAGCGACACGTCGAGCCCGATAGGTCCTAGCGTAATCGACATCACCAGCAAATCCAAGTGAATCGGCCCGATGGTCGGGCTCACCGACCAGGTAAACAGCTCCTTCGCGGGGCCCTGCGGCAGGAACCGTCGCAGGAACGCCTGCAGCAGGCCGCCCAACACGAAGCCTACAGCGAGAACGCTGAGATAGAAGAGGGGCCGGCGCGGTCCCGGTGGCACGGCTTAGCTGCGCCGTTCCACAGCGTACGCGATGCTCCCCTGGAGGGCGTCTCGCGCCGGGGACGGGGGCAGCACGTCGAGCTCCGCCTCCGCCTGTTGGGCGAGGTCCAACGCCCGCTGGCGTGCCGTCTCCAGCCCACCCGCGCCCTCGACTAATCGGATCACTTCAGCGACCAAATCGTCACTCGGCTCCGTCGCGTCCATCAACTGCGCCACGATGCGGCGTCCTTCCCCAGGCATCCGGGCGAGCGCGGCGATGAGCGGCAGGGTCACCTTGTGCTCCCGCAGATCCAACCCCGACGGCTTTCCCGTCACCGCTTCGGGCTCCGTGTAGTCGAGCAGATCGTCCGTGATCTGGAACGCCATGCCCAGCAGCATCCCAAAGCGCGCCAGCGCCTGCCGGTAGGTGGTGGGCGCGGTCAGCGCCCCGACTTCGCACGCGCCCGACAACAGCGACGCGGTCTTGGCCCGAATCAGCTCGTCGTAGGCCGCTTCCCCGTACGCCAGCTTATCATGGGCCTCGAGCTGACGCATCTCGCCCACGGTCATTTCGTTTGTGACGCGGGCCAGCACGCGCAGCGCCTCATGGTCGTCCAATCGCACCAGCTCGATGATCGCGCGGGAGTACAGATAGTCCCCCATGATCACCGCGATCTGATGGGAGAACAGCGCGTTGATCGTGGGCAACCCGCGCCGTAACACGGAGTGATCGACCGAGTCGTCGTGCACGAGCGTCGCGAGGTGAATGAGCTCCACCACGGCGGCGAGCGTCACCGCGCGCGGATCTGTCGAGCCGGCCGCCTGGTGACTGAGCAGCAGCAACGTCGGCCGAAACAGCTTGCCCTTCATGTGCAACAGATGGTCGTTCACTTCACTCACGATCGGGAAGTCGGCGGCGATGACGCGCCGCAGCTCGGCGACCACCTGCTCCAGATCGGCGGCCACCGGCCGCTGCACGTCGCGCAGGCTGACGCGGGTGACTTGTTGACTCACGCTATTTCGCTTTGGCGAGCGCTTGCACGCGCTGCTCGGCATCGAGGAAACGAATGTCCACGGCGAACACGCGCCCGTACAGATCGCGGGCGTCCGCCTTCTTCCCTTGCTGCTCCAGCGCTCTCCCGAGCCAGTACAAGATGCCGAGACGCTCCTGGTCGCCGGAGGCGGGCAGATCGAGGCCGCGGCGCAGGATCGTTTCGGCGACGCCGAACGCGCCCTTCTCGAAGAAGCAGATGCCCAGCATCTCCGAAGTCCGCAGCTTCCCTTCCGGCGCGCGCAACGCCTTCTGCAGCTCCGCGATCGCCTCGTCGAGCAAACCCATCTCTTTGAACGCGACGCCGAGATCGTAGTGCGATTGGAAGTCGGCCTCGTCGATGTTCTCGTCGATGCCCTGCTTGAAGCGGGCCAGCATGTCCTGGAAGTCCTGCTCTTCGTCCCCGGTCGGCTCCTCATCCGCGACGGTCATCCGCGTGTCCTTCGCGGGCAGATCTTCGTCCTCTTCGCTGAGCATCGACCCGAGGTCGATGTAATCGCCGTTGACGGTCGCCTCGTCCCGGACCTTCATCTTGGCGTCTTTCGCCTTGACCTTGCCCTCGGGCTTCCCGGACGTTGGGGCGGGCGTCGCGACCGCCGGGGCGAGCATCGAGAGCGCGGCTTTGGCGCGCTCATTCGTGGGGTCGTGGTCCGCCACGCGCGCGTACACCGCCCGTGCCTTCTCCGGGAGATCGGAACGCAGCAGCGCGTCGGCGAGCTCGACGTAGGCGTCGATCAGCTTCGCTTTGTCGCCTGCCTTGAACGCGAACTCCACCGCCTTCTGCCGGTGGCGCACGCTGTTCGGATCGAGACGCAGGACCTCGTCCACCAGGTCGCGAGCGTGGGAGAGATTGCCCGCGTTCTCGTAGCCCGCGACGGCGAGATCGAGCTCTTCGATGCCCCGCTCCCGCTCGCCCTGCTCGACCAGCGCTTCGGCCAGCGCCTGGTGCGCTTCGGGATCGTCGGGATTATCGGCGACACGCTCCTCGAGCTCTTCGATGCCCGGCGCGGCCGGCGTCTGCTCGATGTTGGAGAAAACCAGCGAGCCCGCCTGGTCGCCGCCGCTGCTGATCTCGTCGATTCCTAGATCGATGAATCCGGAGCGGCGACCGCCGGTGGAGATCGATGTCTCGTCTTCGGTCTGGATAAAGCTCGGATGCCGCGGCGGTTCGTCGATCGCGAGTGGTTCATCATCGACGTCGTGCCCCGCCTTCGTTGTGGTCGACTCAAAGTCCGGCTCCAGCTCCAGCGGCGGCACTTCGACGACGGCCTTGCGTTTCCCCGGAGCAGCGGGCGGTGGCCGCTTCGGCACGACGGGCTTCACGCGCGGCGGTTCGGGCGCAGCCTTCCCCGCGGGAGCACGCCCGAGCGGTTTGAGCGTTGGACCTGCTTTCTTCGCCGGGGGGGGCGGCGGTGCCGCCGCGGGGGGCGTATCGACGATGTTCCCCTCGAACACCAAATCCGCCCCTTCGAGCTCCAGCCCCTCGTCCGCACTCACCTCGGGGATCGTCGGCTCGAGCTCTGCGTCCGGTTCGAGATCGAGGTCCGCCGGATTCAATTCCTCGCGGATCGTTGGCGCCTTCGGAGTCTCCTGGCGCACCTGCCCGAAATCCGCAACCGTCGTCTCGAGACCTTCCAGCATGCCACCACTCCTGCCGCCACCCGGTGCCTCATCGACCAGGCTCGTCGTCTCGATCTCCAACGACTCGTCCGGCTCGGGCACGACTTCCTCAATCAGCGTCTCGGCGACCGGTGGGGACTCAGGAGGCTGGTGCGCCGCGGGCGGCGGAGCCTTCGCGCCTTTCGGCACTCGCGGCTCGTCGAGATCGAGGAAAACGAGACTCGAGCTCTTCCGCTTCCCGGATTTACCGACGTCATTCCCACCCGGCGGCGGAGCCGGTTTCGGTGCGGCGGGGGGAGGGGTGGGGGTGACGCGCGCCGCTGAGCCGCGCTTGCCGGGATCGGTGCCGTACATCTTGAGCTGTTCGGCCAGCATCGCTCGGAGATTCGCGCTCTCGGGCGAGATGTCGGTGAATTCCTTCAGTGCCGCGAACGCATGCTCGATCCTGCCAGCCTTGTGCATCCGCTCAGCGTATTCGACAAAGTTCTGCTTCGCCTCGGCGATGAACCCCTTGGCGGCGTACAGCTTCGCCAGCTTCAAATAGGTCGACTGCCGTGCCGGCGCGTTGCGGAGCACCTTGTTGCACATCGCGATGGCGTTGTTGTGAAACCCGAGCTCGGCGTACTTGTCCACCGCCTGGTCGTAGTAGTCCGCGGCCTGGCCGGGGTCCCGCAACTTGATGTAGAGGTCGCCGATGCGGTTGTATACGGAGAGGTCAGGATTCGTCTCGTCCTGATTATTGAGCACCTCGAGCCAGATCTCGACGGCCCTCTTCGGCTCCTTGGCCTCGAGACCTTTTGCCTTCTCCTTGAGCTGCTCAAGCCTGGACATGGAACGACTAAGATATCGGGGCCGTCTATGCGGGACAAGCCGAACCTGCTGTCCAGACGGCGCTTACGACGTCCGCCCCCATCCAGTATGCGACCTCGCGCCAGTCGTCTACCGCCGCCACGACGAGGTCCGCGACGCACCCGGCGGCGATCTGGCCCCGCTCGGCGGCGAGTCCAAGTGCCGCAGCGGCATTGATCGTCACCGCCGTCACAACTTCCGCGTGACGCAGCCCCAGTTGCGAGACGCCGAGCGCCATCACGAGCGGCAGGCTCAGGGTTGGCGATGTCCCCGGATTGAAATCGGTGGCTAAGGCGACGGCCGCTCCGGCGTCGATCAAGCGCCGGGCAGGCGCCTGCGATCGCTTGCCGAGAAAGATCATCGTCGCGGGGAGCAGGACGGCCACCGTCGTGCTGGCAGCGAGGGCGTGGATGCCCGGATCGGAGATCGCGGCCAGATGATCGGCCGACAACGCGCCCAGCTCGACCGCCAGCTCGGCACCGCCTGAACCCTCGAGCTCATCGGCGTGCAGCTTCACGGCGAGCCCGTGCCGACGCGCGGCCGTCAGGATCTGACGACTTTCCGGCACCGTGAAGACGCCCGGCTCACAGAAGACATCACAGCACTGCGCCAGCCGTTCACGCGCCACAGCCGGGATCATCTCTTCACAGATCAGCTGCACATAGTCGGCGCGCTTGGTACGATACTCGGGCGGGAGCTCGTGCGCGCCGAGAAATGTCGGGACCAGCGTCGCGGGCAGCTCGGTACTCAACCGCCGGATCACCCGGAGCTGCTTCAGCTCGGCTTCCAGCTCCAGGCCGTACCCCGACTTCACTTCGATGGTCGTGGCGCCACAGGCAATCAACGTGGCGAGTCGCGACCGGGTGAGCGCTGCGAGCTCCGCCTCGGGCCGACCACGTACGTCGCGCACCGACTGCAGGATCCCGCCCCCCGCCGCGGCGATGGCCTTGTAATCGACGCCCAGCGCACGCCGCTCGTGATCGTCGAGCCGCGGCGCGCCGAAGACACCGTGCGTGTGACAATCGATGAACCCGGGGAATAAGACGCCGTCGATTTCGACTTCGTCGAGGGGCGCAGCATGCTGCGCCCCCACATCCCGACGTGGTCCGACCCAGGCAATGCGTTTGCCGTCGATGAGGACCGCGGCGTCGCGCAACACCTCAAGGTCGGCCATCTCGGATCCGCGGCGCGCGCGCGTCGGCCCGCGACACGTCACGACCTGCCGCGCGCCGACGAGCAAGGTCTTCAGTCGAGGTCTCCGCTCATCGGCAGCCGGATATGATGGCGCCGCGCCGTTGCGATCGCCTCCGGATAGCCCGCGTCGGCATGACGGGCTACGCCGATCCCGGGATCGTTGGTGAGGACACGCTCGAGCCGTTTGCCGGCGGCGGGCGTCCCGTCAGCGACGATCACCTGCCCCGCATGCAGCGAGTTGCCGATGCCCACGCCGCCGCCATGATGGAAGGAGACCCACGACGCACCCGACGCCGTGTTGAGCAAGGCGTTGAGAATGGGCCAGTCGGCGATAGCGTCGGAGCCGTCGCGCATCCCCTCCGTTTCCCGGAACGGCGACGCGACGGACCCCGTGTCGAGGTGATCGCGACCGATCACGATCGGGGCCGAGAGGTCGCCGCGGCGCACCAGCTCGTTCAACGCGACACCGAACCGGGCGCGCGCGCCCTGTCCCAGCCAGCAGATCCGCGCCGGCAGTCCCTGGAACGCCACGCGCTGCTGCGCCAGCGTGATCCAGCGCTTGAGATGCGCGTCGTCGGGAAACAGCTCCAGCACCAGTTGATCGGTGCGATGCAGATCCTTCGTCTCGCCGGACAGCGCGACCCAGCGGAACGGCCCTTTGCCCTCGCAGAACAGCGGCCGGATGTATTCGGGCACGAACCCAGGGATGGTGAAAGCGTCCGTCACGCCGGCGTCCCGGGCTTCCGTGCGGATGTTGTTGCCATAGTCGAAGACCACGGCGCCGCGTTGGTGCAGATCGAGCATCGCCCGCACATGCATCGCAATGCTGGCGCGTGCGCGCCGCTGGTAGTCATCCGGATCGTTGCGCCGCAGCTCGGCGGCTGCGCCGGGACTGAAGCCGGCGGGGATGTAGCCATTGAGCGGGTCGTGCGCCGACGTCTGGTCGGTCACGACGTCGGGCGTGAACCTGCGTCGCACGAGCTCGGGGAGAACCTCCGCGCAATTGCCGACCAGGCCAACCGACAGCGCCTCGCTACATCGCTTGGCCTCCGCGCACCACGCCAGGGCTTCATCGATCGACGCCGTGGAGCGATCGAGGTAGCGCGTGTCCAGGCGACGCTGCACGCGAGCGGGATCCGCTTCGACCGCCAGACAGATCCCTTCATTCATCGTCGCGGCCAGCGGCTGCGCTCCACCCATGCCGCCGAGTCCGCCCGTCAGCACGATCCGTCCGCGCAACGATCCCTGAAAGTGCCGCGCCGCGACGGCCGCAAAGGTCTCGTACGTGCCCTGGAGAATTCCTTGCGTGCCGATGTAAATCCACGACCCCGCGGTCATCTGGCCGTACATGATCAGCCCGCGGCGCTCGAGGTCGCGAAACACCTCCCACGTCGCGTACCGCCCGACGAGATTCGCATTCGCGATGAGCACGCGTGGGGCGTCCGCATGAGTCGTGAACACGCCGACCGGTTTTCCCGACTGCACGAGCAGCGTCTCGTCGTCTTCCAGCACCCGCAGCGTGCCGCAGATCGCCTCGAACGACGCCCAATTCCGCGCCGCCTTGCCCGTGCCGCCGTACACCACGAGGTCGTCGGGTCGCTCCGCAACCTCGGGGTCGAGGTTGTTCATCAACATCCGCAACGCGGCTTCCTGCACCCATCCCTTGCAGGATTTCGTGGTCCCGCGCGGGGCCTTCACGACGCAAACCTCCCTTCGCGGATCCGTGCGGCGACCTTCTCGATATCGGCGGTGAGCGGCCGGTCCGACATGAGTGCAGCGGACTCCTGCCGCACCGCCGCGTGGAGCCGAGCGACAGCCGTGGCGGCCCGCAGCGGCTTCAGGTATTCGAGTCCCTGCGCGCCGGCGAGCAGCTCGATCGCCACGATACGTTCGGCATTGGCGAGGATGCGTCCCGCTTTCCACGCAGCGCTCATTCCCATGGGCACGACATCTTCCTGATTGCCTTCCGTCGGCACCGACTGCACGCTCGCGGGAGTGGCAAGGATCCGGCAATCCGCGACCAGGGCGGCGGCGGCGATCTGCGCGGTCATGAAGCCCGACTCGAGTCCCGGGTCGCGCGCCAGAAAGGCCGGCAGTCCCGACGACAGATCGGGGTTCACGACGCGCTCGAGCCGCCGCTCGGCGAGCCCCGCAAGCGTCGTCAGCGCGATCGCGATCACGTCGAGCGCGAGCGCGACGGGCTGCCCATGGAAGTTGCCGCCCGAGATCACCTCGTCCCCGAAGACGAGGGGATTGTCCGTCGCGGCATTGAGCTCCGTCGTCACCAGCTGTTCGGCGAAGGCGAGTCCCTCTCCCACCGCGCCGAGCACCTGCGGCGTGCAGCGCAGCGAGTAGGCATCCTGCACCCGCGGGTCGTTGTCGCGATGCGACTCCCGGATCTCGCTGTCGGCAAGCAGGTCGCGCAGCAGCGCGGCCGAGCGTTGTTGCCACGGGTGCGGCCGGGCGTCATGGATGCGCGCGTCGAACGGATCGGGCGACCCGCGGACGGCTTCGAGACTCATCGCGGCGGCCGCGTGCGCGCTGCGCCAGAGCGTCCAGGCGTCGCTCACGAGGAGCGCCGCAAGACCCGTCTGTGCCTGCGTCCCGTTCACGAAGGCCAGTCCCTCTTTGGCCTCGAGCGTGATGGGACGCGGCACCTTCACGTCTCCCTCGCCGATCATCGCCAGGGCAAGATGCGACAGCGGCGCGAGATCGCCCGAGGCGCCGACGCTGCCTTGCGACGGCACGGTGGGATGGAGCTTCCGGTTCAGCATCTCGACCAGCAGCTCGGGAAGCACAGGCCGGACGCCGCTCGTGCCGCGCACCAGCACGTTCGCCCGCAGCAGCATCATCGCGCGGACGGCATCGATCGGCAGCGGTTCCCCGACGCCGGAGGCATGACTGCGGATGAGGTTGAGCTGCAGCTGGCGAGCTTGCTCCGGCGGGATGCGCACGTGAGCGAGCTTCCCGAAACCGGTATTGACGCCGTACATGGTCTGGCCCCGCGCCACCGCCGCCTCGACAGCCTCGCGCGATTTCTTGACCACATCGAGCGCCCGGGGATCGAGCGTGACGGAGGCGTTGTGCCGTGCTACGGCGACGACGTCGGCAATGGAAAGGGAGCGTCCATCGAGCCGCACAGGGTTCGACATGTGGTCAAAAGCTAAAGCGCCGGAGTGGCTGGTGCGACCACTCCGGCGCCTGCGCTGAGCCGAACGACCTATTTCGAGCCTGAAACCCCGGTGCCAATCGACATGGCGGTCGACTGCCCGGCGCGGATCTGCAGCTCAGGGTTGCCCGGATCAGTTTGGTAGCTCCAGTCAAAGATCAGGTAGTCCCTACCCACGTGCGTCATCCGCAGGGCGCCGTAGCGCACGGCCCCACCCTCGACGATCTCGAACACATAGCCATAGCCAGGAGCCGCCTGAATCATGTTGCGCGAATACCCGGATGCCGATGCAGAATCGATCGACGTCAGGTCGGCGACCGGGGTGGTGCTGTACAGCTGCATGCGCGTCCCCGAGAACTCAGGCACCAGCCACAGGGTCGAGTCGGTCGGATCGCGGTACACCCAGAAGTCGATGCTCGTCAAGTTGCCATCCTGGACGCGGCCCAATTCCGATGTCTGAGCGCGGCCATCGGCATTGAGATCCTGCCAGAACCGGAAGCCGGACTGCGCCTGGTTCTCATCGTACGCGAACACCAGCGTGTTCCGCGCATCGGGACGGGGCGTGTCCTGGCGCAGCGGCGACCACAGACTCTCATAGCCCTCGCGGCTCACCGCCGAGATGCCGAAGCAACGGGGAACGCCGTTCGTCATGGCACTGGCCAGGAACTCGGGCGCCACGGTCGTGCCTTCGAGCAGCCAGTCGGTGCCGCACAGGCGTGTGTCGAGATTGTAGTCCGTGCTATAAATGCGATACCACTTGAAACGCGTCGGCGCCGCAATGTACGAGGTGTCGTCCCACTCGAGGTGAATGGCGCCGTTCAATGAAATCGAAGACAACCAGGCGGGATGGTCGAGCTGCAACCGCTCGTCCACCGTGATCACGTTGCTGCTGCCGCTCTCTTCGCCGTTGTCGTTCACCGCCGTCACGAGGTACTGCAGGTGGGGCACGCCGTTGTCGTGAAACGTGTTCGAGCTGGTTTCGCCGCGCAGGCCGAACGAGCCGCTCGTCGAGGCTCGGGAATAGACGCGGTAACTGGCGAGATTGGCGTCGGTCACGTCGTCCCAGATGAGCAGGATGCCGAGGGGGCGATTGGGATCGCCGCTGGGCTCGAGCTCATACATCAGGTTGGCCGGCGTGGATGGCGCGCCGCCGCCACCGGGACCAACAACGGTGGGCTGGCATGCGACAGTGGCCAGGAGCATCAAGGTCAAGAACGAACGCATAGGAGCCTCAGGACGGGGATCGCCCGAGGTGTAAGCACGCCTCATGCCCGAAGCGAAGTAGCTGGTTTTGAGGGAGTTACAGCAGACGCACGCGCGGCGTTGTCTCCGCCAGAGGACAACGCGGTTTACCGCACGTATGTGTTCTGGTCGTAGTCGAACTTGATGTCCGGCTGATCGGTGAGGGTGATGTTGAAGCTGAATGAAAAATTGCCGGTCGCCGTCTTGTTGAAGCTGAAGCTGGCGCGCCAACGCCGCAAATCGCGCTGAAACGTCAGCGAGTGATACGGGAACTGCCGCGTGCCCATGTCGTATGACGTAGCCCAGGTTGCGGTCCAGTTATGCGTCGGACTGAACGACAGGTTGAGGTTCGTGGTCTTCCGTCCCGCGGCGTGACGCTGCTGGGCGGTCGTATCGAAGCGGCTGCGGGAGATCGACGCCGAGATCCCAAGCGTGAAGCCCCTGCCGCCTCCGGTTCCAGCCCCTGGGCCCCTCGGCCCGTATGGCGCGCGCGTATTCCCGTTGAAACGATGAAAGTCGTCTCCCGAAGAACTCATGCTGGTGGCCGTTGAGTCCGGCGCCGGCGGCGGCACCGGCCGCGGACGGAGCCCGAACATCCGGGCCAGCCCCTGCAGGGTCGCCGGAGTGACGGTGAATGATGTCGAGACGCCCTGGAGAAAGGGCGAGAACTTCGCCGAATCGGTGCCGACGTCCCCCTTCCACAGCGCGTGTGTGATCGACAGCTGAAAGCTCGGAATCAGCTCCGACAGGAACGTGTTCGTGAGGGTTCCGTTCTGCCAGCCGGTGTGGTGCGGCAGCTTCGCCTGCTCGAAGTTGTAGCCGATGCCGCTCGTGCTGATGCTCAGCAGGCGGATCTTGCGCGGCGCCTGATCGGTCGCGGTGTCGCCGGCGGCCGGTTTCAGCTTCGCTTCGAAGTTCTGTGACAACCCAATGCTGATCGTCTGTTGTGGATCGGTGTGGGAGGTAATCGAGCGGCCGCTCGGGTCGATGGCGCGAGAGAATGCCTCCGGTACGGCCACGCCCGGCGCGTAGTTATAGCTGATCTGCGGCGACAGCGTATGCCGGATGCGAGACAGTGGACCGAAGCCGGGAAAGAACCCGAAAAACGTCGGTGATGCGCTCACACTGAAGGCCAGCCGCTTGCCTTGCTGGAGGTACTGGCCGCCGGTGAACTGGTTGCGAATCATGAAAGGCGCGCCCCCCAGCGCGTTCGCAATCCCGACACTGGGCTGCACCTTCCACGAGCCTTGGAAAAAAGACGGCAAATTGATGCTCGTGTTCCAATCGATGCGGGTTTCGAACGTTTCGGCATACAGGACACGTCGAACGGCGCCGGTGCTGTCGGCGGGCAGGGTGAATTCCTGCCGGCCGTGGGTCATGACATCAGTCACGGTAATGTTGTTGCCCCAGTTCCACCGACCCAGGCGCAGCGGCGTGTTGATGGACATGGTCGTGTGGCGACTGTCGTTAAAGAGGTGCAGCGTGTCCGGGACGGTGCTCTCGCCCGGGACGAGGAGCGTGCCGCTCGCCGCGTGGAATTGCTGGTCGTTGCTGTAGGTGAATCCTGGAGACCACGTCAGCCACGGCGTGATGTTCACCGCGGCCGGTGTCAGACTGACGGTGGGGAACGTCTGACTGATGTTGTCCGTCGAGAGATCCTGCGAGCGCGTGCCGCCGATGTTGAGCGTCCCCCAGGAAAACCGCTTGTCGAAGTTCATGCTCGAGCTCACCCGCGCGGTGACCTCCCACGGGTTGAGCGAATTGCGCTGGATGATCGTCCCATTCGTCATGTACAATACATGCGCATTGAACGACGTACGCGAATTGAAGCGCTGCGAGTGATTCCAGCCGATCGTCGAGTTGACGCCCGGGCGGTCGAGCTGCGACATGCGGGTGTACGTCAGCTGCCCGTCCATGAAGCGGTCAATCCAGTGGTATTGAAGCTGTCCATGCATCTGTACGTTGCGGCCCGCGAACCAGTCGCCTGAGACGAGCGCGTCGATGTAGTCGTTGACGGCAAAGTAGTAGCCGAAGTCGGAGACGTGCCGCGCATAGCGGCGGGTTGGACGCACGAGATCATTCAATCCGAACCTGGGGAATAGGATCCCGCTGCGGCGCCCACCCCGAATATCCTGAAAAATGAACGGCAGCCACATGATCGGCACATCGCGCACGTACAACACGGCGGGCCGCGCCACCATCGTCCGTTTGTTGATCCATTTCACCTTCCCCGCCGCGAAGTGGTAATCGGGCACGGGCTGCTGATCGGATGTGAAGGTCGCGGACTGGGCGTACACGCGCCGCGAGCCTGAATCGGACGCGAGGCCCTGGCCGTGCACGATCCAGGTGACACCTCCCTGCTGGAAGTCCGTTAGGGCGTCCCGCACGGTGCCCCGGCGCAGGCAGGTGTCGTAGCTCATGCCCTCCCCGACGAGCACGGTCCCTTGATCGAACAGCTGGGGATCTCCGGACGCATTGAGCCGGCAGCTCGCTTCGTGATAGCGAATCGAGTCGGCTTGCAGCTGCGTGCCCTCACGCTCGACATATGCCTCGCGCCGCAGGAAGATCGTCTGGCTGTCGCCGACCACGACGAATGTGTCGGACGTGTAGTGCGTGACGCGGAAGCCTTGGAGTTTGAGCAGCGAGTCCATCACCGCATCGGACGCAGGGAAGGAGCGTGACGGTCCGGTGGGCAGTCCCAGCTTGCGCGCGGCCGCGGAATCGACGCTGCCGCGTCGTCCGCTGTCCGCCGCCGCCCCGGGCGGTTTCGCGGCCGCAGTCGTATCGCGACGTGGTGGAGGCGGTGGTGGATTTTGTGCGTGCAGCGACCCCATGCCGAGTACCAGCAGCACGATCGCGGCCGCGGCGATCCGCCGCGCGCGCCGCCGGCTGGCGACCCACGCACACCAGATGCTGACCTCATACAGCAACAGCAACGGTCCCAGCATCAGCATCATCGATACCGCATCGGGCGGCGTCAGGATCGCCGCGAGGAACGCGGCGATCACGATCGCGTAGCGCCGCTGCCGCCCCAGGAACTGCGGGGTGACGATCCCCAGCGACGCTAGAACCGTCACGACCAGCGGCAGCTCGGCCACGAGTCCACAGCCGGCGACGAAAGGCACCGCCATGCCGAAGTAGCGGTCGATGGTGATCATCGCCGTCAGGTCGCTGCGCTGGAAGCCGATCAAAACCTTGAGCGCCGCCGGCAGCAGCCACTGGTAGCACGCGATCGCGCCGGCGAGGAACAGCACGACGCCGACGGCGAGGGCCGGGATGATGAGCCGCCGCTCGCGCTCGTAGAGCGCCGGCGACAGGAACGCCCAGATCTGATAGATGACGACCGGCGACGCCACGAGGCAGCCCAGCGCGAACGCCACCTTCAGCGTGAGCATGAACGGCTCGGCGGGGCTGGTGAAGACGAGCCGCCCGCCGGGCAGGTACGGCGCGATGGGCCGCTTGAGGACTTCGATGATGTCGATCTTGTCGAGCAACCACCAGCCGACGATCGTGCCGACGAGGATCGCGACCAGGCTCCAGAGGATGCGCCAACGCAGCTCCTCGAGATGGTCGAGAAACGGCATCTCACCGCGGGGCGTCATCGTTGGTACGGCCAGGAGGTTACGGCTTGAGACGCTGCTGATTTTGCCGCGCGAGATCGGCCTCGGGCGAGCGCGGATACGCCGCGATCACCCGCGAATAGAAGTTCCGCGCCGTCGGCTTGTCTCCCCGCTGTTCGGCGAGCAGACCCAGCTTGTAGAGGGCCGACGGAGCGCGCGGCGAATTGGGATAGGTACGCACGAGTTGATCGTACACCGCCGCCGCGGAATCGGGTGCCGCCTGTTCGAAGCTTTCACCGATGTAGAAGAGCGCGTCGGGCGCGTGTTCATGCGTCGGATAGACGCGCAGGAACTCGCGGAGCCCAAGCCGGGCGGTCCCGACACTGCCGCGCCGGTATTGCTGCAGCGAGACCTCGTACATTTGATCGGGGCCAGGCCCGGCGGGGTTTCCCGATGGGCCAACCGGGGCGCCGGGCGTGGTCGCGTCCTGCTGCTGCTGGCGTGATTCGATCCGCGACCGCAGCTCGGTGATCCGTTGCTGGCTCAGGCCGCTCAGCTCCTGGACCGCCACGAGCTGCTGCTGGACGGACAGCAGCTCGGTGCGCAGGTCGCCGCGCATCTGCACGAGGTAGGACTGCTGTGTGCTCAGCGCTTGCTGCAGCAGGCGGATGGCGGCCAGGGTCGTGTCCCGTTCCGCCGCCCGCGCCGCGTCACTCTGGGCAAGGTCGGCCTTCAACGCCTGGACCTGGAGCTCGACCTTCCGGACGTCCCCTTTCAAGGCGCATCCGGAGGCGAGCCCGAGGGCCAGCACGCATGCGCTACGGACGGTGGAGGTTGTCACCACCGCTGGTCACTTCGAACTCGTCGCGCCGGTTTTGCGACCAGGCGGACTCGTCGTGCCCGTCGACCGCCGGACGCTCCTCGCCCCACGACTGCGTCTCGATGCGGCTCGCATCGATCCCATGGCTCACGAGGTACTGTTTCGCGGACTGCGCGCGGCGATTCCCGAGGGCGAGGTTGTATTCGTCCGAGCCGCGTTCATCGCAGTGCCCCGCGATGCGGATTCGCAGATCGGGATTCGCCTGCAGAATGGCGACCTTCTGATCGAGGGTGCCCATGTCGTTGGAGCGGATGTTCGACTTGTCGAGGTCGAAATGGATCATCGCGGCCAGCGTGCTGCGAACCTCGTCGGACGCACGCGCGAGTGCCGCGATCGAATCGGCCTCCCGCTGCCGCGCGATGCGGTCCGCTTCTGCACGCGCCTGCCGATCGCGTTCAGCCTGCGCGGCGGCTTCCGCTTCCTGGCGTGCCCGCTCGGCGTTTGCGGCCGAATCGGCATTGGGCGTCACAGTCTGCGGCGACGGATTGCCACCACAGGACGCAGCCGCGATAACAGCGGCGCTCAAGCCCAGCGCGAGGAGCAACGATACCGATTTCATCCTATCTCTCCGATCAGGGGGTGGAAGAAGGAGCCTCCGAAAGCCGTGGAGACCAAGCCGGCAAACGCGCCCCGCTCTGTTGCAGCAATGGCCGGATGCGGCCGGTGTCGAGATCGATGATCCACAACTGGCGGTAGCCCGACCGGTCGGACACAAAGGCGAGATGACGGCTGTCGGGGGCCCAGGTCGGATCCTCGTTACGCCCCACCGAGGTGAGTTGCCGGACCGTGCGTGT
The DNA here is from genome assembly GCA_036505175.1 of Gemmatimonadales bacterium. Lineage (GTDB taxonomy): Bacteria > Gemmatimonadota > Gemmatimonadetes > Gemmatimonadales > GWC2-71-9 > 20CM-2-65-7. Next base: position 163,170 of record DASXTV010000011.1, on the reverse strand, counting down.
CCGCACATCCAGCACGAACACCTGCAGTGTGCCCGCCACGTCCCGGTGAAATGCCACCGATTGGCCGTCGGGCGACCACTCCGGCGCATTCGACGCCCCGGTCACGCCATAGTCGAATGGTGCGAACAACTGCTGGTCCGTTCCATCCGCCGCCATCACATAGATCTGCGGCAGACCCGGGCGCGTCGAGACAAACGCAATCCGCTGCCCGTCAGGGCTGAACGTCGGGGACAAGTTGTCTGAAAAGCGCCCCACGGTCAAGCGGCGTAAACAACAGTTATTCTTGATGTTAATCGTGTAGAGATCGGTCCCTTCCTCCGTCGCGCGGCTGAAGGCGAGCGTCTGTCCGTCCGGCGAAAAGGCCGGCGTGAAATCGAGGGCGGTCCCGGTGGTCGACACTGCGATCCGCTTACCCGTCCCCATCTCCTGGAAGAAGAGCCATCCCTTTCCGGCTTGGAATTCCATGTACGCGAAATGCCGGCCATCAGCGCTCCATGCGGGCGACATCGCCTGCCGGTCGGTCGACGACACGAGCTTCTGATCGGCGCCATCCTGATCGATCTGATACACCTTCCCGTCTTTGACGAACAGGATGCGCGTGGCCGCGATGCCGGGCGTGCCGAGTGCCGCCTGGACGGCCTGATCAGCGAGCCGATGGACCGCTTGGCGGAAGTCGGGGTCGCCGGGCCGCGGCAGCCTGGCGCGTACGGCGCGGCGAACGCTCGCGGCCGCGATGTCGTGCAGCGTCGCAACGGTGGTATCACCCGCCGCGGTGATGTCGAGGGCGAAATCGGCGCCCAGCGCCTGGTACAGCGGATAGTTGAGCGTCCCGCCAGCTTGAGCGCCGCCTGTGGCGGGCGTCGCAGAGCCGGAGCGGCGTGTTCCCGTAGCGCGCGTGCCGGTCGAGGTGGTCGCGAGGCGGATCGAGTCGCCGCCCGGGAGCGTGATCACTTCGAAACGATCGCTGTAGTCGAGATCGCGGGCCACGATCGCGCGCACGGAATCGAGTCCCATTCCCGTGCGCGGCAACATCACAAGACCGGGTCGCACGCCGGGCCGGTAGACGATGCCGATGCGGACGCCGCGGTCGATGGTTGATGTGTCCTGAGCGGAAAGATGGAACGATGGAACGATGGAAAGAACTGCCACCGCCATAACACATTCCATCATTCCAACATTCTCTCGTTTCACTGTCTCTGCCCCGAAAAGTAAAACCGCACGAACAGCACATCCGACTGCCAGCCGTCGGGCAGTGTTCCGAACGCGTGAAACCGTCCCGCCTCTTCGACGGCGCCTTGAGCCTCGAGATCGAACGAAAAGTTGCCCGAGCGCCGGATGAACTGCAGGTCGGTCACCGAGCCGTCGCGGTGCACGAAGAAGGAGACCTCCGCCTCGAGCGGTGTGCTCTGCTCGGGCCGCTGCCAGCGGCGTAGCACCTGCGACACGATGTTCTGCAGATACTCGGGGAACGGAAAGGCGATGCCCTCGGTGCTCACGGTGGCGACGTCGTTGCCCGTCGACGGTTTCTCTCCCGGCAGCGGCTGATTCGTCGGCGTGGTCCGCGGGGCCGCTTCGCGCCGAGTCTGATCTTGCGTCGGCGGCGGCGTCGCGCGCGAGACGGTGCTTTGCGGACGTTTCGCGGCGGGAAGCGGCGCTGTCTTCTCCTCGGCGGGACGCTCGAACGCCTCGGGCGCCTTGCGGGACTCCATGTCCGCGGCCGGGGCCGCAATCAACCGCACCCGATACGTGGGTGGGAGCCGCGCTCGTCCCTTGGGCGTACCGAACAGCAGCGCGCCCACCAGTCCGTGAACCATCAGCGTTCCCGTGACAGCCAGGCCTACCGGGGCCGGCGTCCGGCCGCGTCCTCTCATCGGTTGATCGTCTCCGGTTCAGCCACGAGTCCTACGTCCTGCACGCCCGCTCCGCGAATCACCGCCAGCACCTGCACCACGCGGGCGTAGGCGACTCGACCATCGGCTCGCAAATACACCCCCGTGGGTCGTTTCGTTCGCACGAAGGCGGGAAACGTGGCCCGGAAGTCGTCATACGAGAGGCCAGCCTGATCGAGATAGATCTTGCCGTCCATGTCCACCGTGACGACGAGTCCCTGCTTCGGCTCGATGGCGCGAACCTGCGCGCGCGGCAATCGCACGTCTACGCCGCCCTGCATGATCGGCGCGGTAATCATGAAAATGATGAGCAGCACGAACGCGACGTCGACGAGCGACGTCACATTGATGTCGGCGTTGAGCGGCAGCTCTCCATGCCCGCGGAGACCACCACCGCCGCCGAGGAGTCCACCCGCCATCAGATCCGTCCTTCCCGGGCCAGCGTGCCGACGATCTCCTGCGCGAAGCCCTCGAGCTCGCCCGCGAACAGGCCGAGCCGGTTGACGAAGAGGTTGTACGCCATCACCGCCGGAACGGCGACGGCAAGGCCACCGACCGTCGTGACCAATGCTTCCGCGACACCCGGCGCGACGGCGCTAATGTTTCCCGAGCCGCCGACCGCGATGCCGATGAAGGCGTCCATGACGCCGAGCACCGTGCCGAGTAGGCCGAGCAGCGGACTGACGGAGCCGAACGTCGCGAGCCACGGGATGAACCGCGCGGCGGTATCCCGCTCCGCCGCCACTTCCTTGGCGAGCACCATGCGCAACGCCTCGAGCTGTGTCGTCGTCAGCGTGGCGGATGACGCGGGCGCTCCAGGATTGGGCGGGACGCCGCCGGTCTTCAGACTTCCCGGTTTCAGCTCGGAAAAGAAATGGACCGCCTCGCGCAGCAGCCGGTTATAGGGCGACGGCGGCAGCCGCATCGCCGCGTGATATGCCTCGTCGAGGCGCGGGGCTTTCTCCACTTCGGCGAGAAAGCGATCGCTGAGCTGTCGCATGCGGCGGAATTGCCACCACTTGAGGACGATCAAGTACCACGACACGAGCGAGAAGACGGCGAGCACGCCCAGGACGAACTGCGTTTCGCGGCTGGACGTGAGCACCAGCTCCCATGGCGTCGTGGGGATCGCCCCCCGTACCTGAAAGAGCACCCTAACCTCCTCGATATCCCTGCGGGTGTGCTTGATGCCAGCGCCATGCGCTCCCCAGAATCTCTTCCAGACTCGAATGCGGTGCGCGCCATCCGAGCATGGTCGCCGCGCGGCCCACCGCCGCGACGAGCGCCGGCGGGTCGCCCGGCCGGCGCGGCCGCTCGACGATCGGCACGGCACGCCCGGTCACACGCCGCGCTGCCTCCACCACCTCGCGAACGGAGCGCCCGGTGCCCGTGCCCAGGTTCACGGCGACGGCGGACTTGCCATCGAGCTTCACGTCCAGCGCCCGCAGATGGGCGTCGGCGATATCGGTGACATGGACGTAGTCCCGAACCGCGGTGCCGTCGGCCGTCGGATAATCGGTGCCGTAGACTTCGAGCGCGTCGCGCTTGCCGATGGCAGCAGCCAGCACATTCGGGATCAAATGCGTCTCCGGGTCGTGATCCTCGCCCCGCAGCTCGGTGGCGCCCGACGCATTGAAGTAGCGCAGACTCACTACCCCCATGCCTTGCTTGGGCCCCACATCCGCGAGCAACCGCTCGAAATCGCGCTTCGTCTCGCCGTACGGATTCACCGGCTCGAGCGGCGAGTCCTCCGTGATGGGAATCGTCATCGGAACGCCGTACACCGCGCACGACGACGAGAAGACGAAGCGGCGAACCTTGGCGCGGACGGCCGCCTCCAACAGTACACGGGCGGCCGTCACATTGTTGGTCACATACTTCCCGGGCTGCGCGACCGACTCCGAGACCAGGGCGAAGGCGGCCAGGTGGATGATCGCCTCGATGCGCTCCTCCCGGAGTAGCGCCGGGACCAGCTCGCTGTTGCCCACGCCCCCCTGTACGAAGCCCGCGCCCCGGGCCACCGCCTGGGGGTGCCCCGTGCTGAGGTCGTCCAGGATCACGACTTTGAAGCCGCGCTCGAGGAGTTGATCAACGATGACACTGCCGATGTACCCTGCGCCCCCGGTCACCAGGATCCGGGCCCCGTGGGATCCTTGTGTCACGCTGGTGGCTCCATGCCGAAGAGCCGGCGCATCGCTTCGAGCAGGCCGTACCCGCGGCCTTCCTCAGCGGCCTGCTTCAGGGCGATGGTGGGTTGGTGCAGGAATTTGTTTAGCAATGCCTGGCTGAATTGTTCCACATGGCTCCGATCGTCCGGACTCAGATGATCGAGCTGGCGCAGCACGCGCTCGAGCTCGGCCACGCGCACGTCGTTCATGCGGGCGCGCAGCTCCTTGATGGTCGGCACGACCCCTAGACCGCCGTACCAGGCCCAGAAGAGGTCTGTCTCCTCTTCCACGATTCGCTCGGCGGCGGGAATCTCGTCGCGCCGCCGTGCGGTCGCCTGCGCGGCGACCGTCTGCAAGTCGTCGACGTCGTACAGGAACACGTTCTCCATCTGGGCAATCGCGGGGTCGACGTCACGCGGCATGGCCAGATCCAGAATGCACAGCGGCTTCCCGCGGCGCGCGCCGATCACCGCCCCCACGCGCTCCCACGTGACCACCGCGTGCGGCGCCGCCGTCGAGCACAGGGCGATATCCGTCGTCGCGAAATGCGGCCACGCCTCCTCCAATGAGACAGCCTTGCCCCCCAGTCGTTCCGCGATGGCGCGCGCGCGCTCCTGCGTGCGGTTCGCGACCAGCGTGATCTCGACGCCCTGATCGCTGAGACACGTGGCGGCAAGCTCGGCCATGTCACCGGCGCCGAGAATGAGCGCGCTGCGGCCCGCGAGATCACCAAAAATCTTGCCGGCGACCGCGACACCCGCCGAAGCCGCGGACGCCGTTCCCATCCCGAGACCGGTTTCGGTGCGAACGCGGGACCCGACATGTAGGGCGGTTTGAAACAGCCGATGCAGCACGGGACCCGCTTGCGCACGCGACGCTTCCCAGGCCTCTCGGACCTGTCCCTGGATCTGCGACTCACCAAGGATCATCGAGTCGAGTCCTGCCGATACCCGATACAGGTGGCGCACGGCGTCCCGGTCGCGCGCGACATAACCGTACTCGCGCGCCCCCTCCCCGCCTCCGCCGACGGCCGGACCCGTGGGAAGCCGCTCGCCGAGCAGTGACCACACGGCCTCCAGGGCCGGCTCATCGTCAGCGACCAGGTAGAACTCGGTGCGATTGCACGTGGACAGCAAAACGCCACCGCTGGCGCCGGCCGCCATGACACGCGCCAGCGCACCCGGCACCTCATGCGCGCCGTGGGCGAACCGCTCACGCACGTCCAGGGGCGCGGTGCGATGATTCACGCCCACCACTTTAATTCCCATTTCTGTATGACCCGTCATAGGAACCGTGCGGCGCCGGGTTGGGTCAGTTTCAGCGCGACGTATACCAGGAGGACGGCGCTGAAACCGGCGATACTCGCGAGGGCGGCCCGACGGCCGGCCCAATGGCGGACGACTCGGACCCAGACCGCCCATCCGAGGACCACCCACGTGAAGATACCCCACACGATCTGCGCCTTGGCGACGTGGAGACCGCCGGAGAATTGCGCGCCATATCCGAGCGCGAGCACTACTCCGAGTGTCAGCGCCGGGAATCCCGCGACCAGCGCGAAGCGATTGAGCTGATCGAGGCGCTCCAGCGGCGGAAAGAGCTGAAAGATCTGGCCAAAGCGGCGGGCCTTGAGCTCGCGGAACTGCAGCAGGTAGAGCGCCGCGGCGATGAACGCCAGCGCCATCAACGCGAGACCGAGCGCGCTGAGCGCGACGTGCAACACGAACCAGGCGCGGCCGGCGGAAACTTCAGCCCCGTTTCCCGGGGTCAGCCCGCTGAGGAGCGCGAGTCCCACGAGTCCGGTGGCGAGCGGGCCGGCAAAAAACGAGACGGCTGAGCCGCGCAGCAACCGCTCGCTCGCGAGCTGCAGCAGCACCAGGCACAGCGCCAGCATCGAAAGCGCGGGGCCCAGCCCGATCAGCGTGAGCTCCGAGAGTGCCACGACGTGCACCGCCGCCCCGGCGCAGGGCAGCGCAATGGTCAGGGCTCGCGGTGCCGGCCGGAAACCCATGAAGGGCGACAACGCCAGCGCCGTAGCCAATCCGTACAGCGCCAACGCAACGAGATGCAGGGTGACAATCACGGCAGATACGGTCCAGGCTCCCCACCGGAGCGGAGGGGGAGCGCCTGGCCGCCTATCAGGAGGGCATCTTCTTGATCAGCCGTACCGGCAGACCGCTGTCCAGCCCGGGATGATTGATCTGGAGCAGGAGTCCCGTCGCGGAGCGCTCGCGCGTGTGCACGATCATCATGACCGCGCGCACCTCTTCCGAGGGGGAACCCGCATAGCCTTGCGCGGGCTTGAAGATCTCGAAGACATCGCCCAAGGCGACGCCGTCGCGACGGCCTTTGTCGATGAAGAAATATTGCTGCGCCCCGGCGATCTGGTGGGGATCCCGCGGCTCCAGCAGCTTGCCCGTCAGCCCCTGTGAGACAGGCGTCGGACGTACCTGGCCGGGGTCACGGAACGGCTCGAGTGGCATCGCCAGCTGGCCCTCGTGAATGCGGCTGAACTGCGCGACGACCTGCGCGAGCACTTGCTGCTCCTCGATCGTCGTGACGCGGGCAATCCCGACCGGGATCACGACGTCGCCCCAGCGTCCCGGTTCGGCGACGCGATCGATGCGCGCCAGCAGCAGAGAATCGCCGACGTGATACGACGCGTTGCGCGGCGGCTTGATCGCGATTTCTTCGAACGTGGTCGCGGTTGTGCGATCGGAGAGACGGTGAATCGCCGGGGTTGCGGTCGCGCCGAGCACTTGACCCCACGGCAACCGCTCCCGCTCGCTCAGGAATCCGGCAGCGTAGAACTCGCCGGCGCGGAGCGGACGATACGGCTGATGCACGTAGGCGCGCAGCACATCCTGGACGACCTGCTGACCAGTGCGTCGGCGGTCGAAGATCGTCTCGCGGCTCTCAGCAACCGTGGGAGGCGGCGCTTCGACGAACCCTGTCGTATCCACGGGAATCGTGTCGATCGCCGCGGTAACCGTGTCGAGCGGTACCACGGCGATCGTGTCGCCGGGAGCCCGAGGCACGGTGTCCGCGGCAGCCACGGACGTATCCGGATTCCCCTGGGCGAGGGTCACCATCTCCGAGAGATTCAGGACCTCACCGGGATAGATCCAGTGCGGGTCCTCGATCACGGCGGTATTGAGGCGGTAGATCTCGGGCCACAGCAGGGGATCGTTGAAATACATCTGGGAGATGGACCAAAGCGTCTCACCGCGTGAAACGGTATGACTGGCGGGGACCTGTCCCTGGAAAGCGGCGGCCGCTTGCGTCGTGTCCTGTTGTTGAACCGCCTGCGTGGTGTCCTGCGCCGGCAGGACTCGCCACAAAAGCGGCAACGCCGCCAGGGCTAGTAGAACGGCGCGGTCAGAACGGCAGATCGTCGTCCTCCTCATCCAGCGCCTCCGGGAACGCGTCGAGCGATTCTGGGGCTTTAGCTCCAGCTTCTGAGGCCGCCCCCCCCTTCACCGATCCCGCTCCCACCGGAGCGGCGCCGCCTCTCGACCCCAACATGATCAGCTCACGCGCGATGATCTCGGTGACGTAGCGCGTCTGTTTGTTCTGATCTTCCCACGTCCGGTACTCGATCCGGCCCTCGACGTAGACCTTGTCGCCCTTCTTCAGGTACTTCTCGCACACGTCGGCCAGGCCTGATCCGTTCTTGTTGTTCCAGCAGATAACCCTATGCCAGTCGGTCTTTTCCTGCTTTTCCCCACCGCTCCCCGTCCACTGGCGGCCGGTCGCCACCGAGAGGGTCGCCACGCGGGATCCGTTATTCGTGCTGCGCACCTCGGGATCGGCACCCAAGTTCCCGATAATCATGACCTTATTGAGACTGCGGCTCACAACTACCTCCGACGATATTGCGGTGTAGGGCCAAGGGTGCCCAACACTATATAAGTCGCAAGTCATTCTGTCAACCAAAGATACGCCACTTGTACCGAAGTTATGCATCAAGTCTCAGGACGATGGCATCCTCGACCGGCCGCCGATAATACTGCCTGCGCCGACCCGCCTCTTTGAACCCGTGGGCCGCATAGAGCGCCCGAGCCGGTGCGTTGGACTCACGTACCTCGAGATACACCTGACGGACTCCGCGCGCGGTGAGCGCGTCGAGCATGTGTTGCACGAGCGCACGTCCCAACCCGTGACGTCGTCCGGCGGGGGCGACCGCGAGGTTGAGGATCTCGCCTTCGTCCGCGGCATCGAGCGCGACGACGTAGCCGGCGATTGCGTTGGCACCAGCTCCTGCCTCGGCGACGAGAAAGAGGGCATCTGATGCCAGGCAATCGCGAAAGTCCTGCGTGGACCACGGATCGGCGAAGACTTCCTGCTCGATCGCGTGGACCGCGGGGACATCGCTGAGCTTAGCGCGACGAATTTGGAAGGGGTCGGCCGTAGCGCGCCTCCCATTTCACTTGCGCCTCGGCGGGCCGACCGTATATCGGCTCCGCCCCGAGAGGGTCGTCCAGGACTCGCGTTGCCCCAGCGCGCGACGCCAGCACGACGAATGAGCCGGCGACGGGTGCCAGCTCCTCGAGCCCAAGCGGCGGACGACCGATCCAGCGCTCGATCTCGGCCTGGTACCGCTGCGCGCCGTCGCCGACCGCCAGCACCGGCCGCACGGGAGCGATCTGCTCGAGCGTCTCCAGCGTGAAGAGGTCCGGCGCGACGATCGTCTCGATGCGACCGGTGGGAAACGCGTATATCGCGCCGAAGACCTGACCGCGCAGCGCGTCGAAGCACGCGACGACGGGTCCCGTTTCTCCAGTAACCGCGGCGGCACCCAGCAGTGAGGGGATCGCGACCAACGGCAGCTCGTGCTCATGCGCCAGTCCTTTGGCCGTCGCCCACGCAATCCGTAAGCCGGTAAAGCTTCCGGGACCATCACCGACGACAATTCCAGCGAGTTGCTGCCGCGGCACGCCGGCCGTCCGCAACACCTGGTCGATAACCGCGAGGAGCTGCGCGGCGTGCTGCCGTGCGCCGACGAGGCGCGCAACCACGGCGCTCTCGACCGACCCGACGGCCACGCTGCCGATATCCGTCGCGGTGTCGATGGCCAGCAACGGGGCGTTCACGACTGCGATGCTTCCTCGAGCAGGCGCCGCCCGGGATCACTGTCGTACGCCAGCTGGAAATGCCGATCGAGCGGTGGCACCCACGGACCCGCCCGCTCGGGCCACTCGATGAGGACAATCGCGCGCTCGCGCGTCATATCGTCGAAGCCGAGATCGCGCGCTTCGTCGGGGTGGCGCAGGCGGTAGCAGTCTACGTGGTAGACAGGAGTCGGACCGGCGTCGTAATGATGGACCAGCGCGTACGTGGGACTGGTGGCGCGGGCTCGCGCGCCCAGGCCGCGGCAGATCGCCTGGACCAGGCTCGTCTTGCCGGTGCCGAGATCCCCCGACAACCCGATGACAATGGGCGCGCGGAGCTGACGGCCCAGGTCCTCACCGAACCGGCTGAGCTCGCTCGCGGAGAGGCGCATCGGCCTTGAGCTCCAGGAGCTGATCGCGCAGCACCGCTGCCAGCTCGAAATCGAGCTCTTCGGCGGCGGCCTGCATCTGCTGCTCCAGCATGCGGATGAGGGTGTCGCGCTCGGCGGCGTCGGCGGGGCGGCGGACGGCCCCAGCGACCGGCTTGGCGATCCGCGCATCGGCCACGCGCGTCACGAAGCGGATGTCACCCACCGATTTCACGATTGACCGCGGCGTGATACCGTGCTCGGCATTGTAGGCGAGCTGCGTTTCGCGGCGCCGGTCCATCTCGTGCAGCGCCCGCTCCATCGAGCCGGTGACGTGATCGGCGTACAGAATGGCCTTGCCGCTGAGATGACGCGCGGCGCGTCCGACGGTCTGGATCAGCGACCGGTCTGAGCGCAGGAACCCTTCTTGATCGGCATCGAGGACGGCGACGAGGGAGACCTCCGGGAGGTCGAGCCCTTCGCGCAGCAGGTTGATTCCCACCAGGACGTCGAACTCGCCGAGGCGCAGCCCGCGAATGATCTCAACGCGCTCGATGGCGTCGATTTCCGAATGCAGGTAGCGCACGCGCACGCCGTGCTGCTGCAGGTAATCGGTCAGATCTTCCGCCATGCGCTTGGTCAAGGTGGTGACCAGAACGCGCTCGTTCTTCTTTTCCCGCAGGCGGATTTCGCCGAGCAGGTCGTCCACCTGCCCCGCCACCGGCCGGATCTCGACGGTGGGATCCACCAGCCCGGTCGGCCGGATGATCTGCTCGACGATGACACCGCCCGAGAGCTGCAGCTCGTCTTGCCCCGGCGTGGCCGAGACGAACACCATGCGCGGCACCAGCTCCATGAACTCATCGAAACGGAGCGGCCGGTTGTCGAGCGCCGAGGGGAGTCGGAAACCGTAATCCACCAGGGTCTGTTTGCGCGAGCGATCGCCTTCGTAGATGGCGCCGAGCTGCGGCAGCGTCTGGTGCGACTCGTCGATGATACAGAGGTAGTCGTTCGGGAAGTAATCGAGCAGGCACGCCGGTCGCTCACCCGGCTGACGCCCGCTGAACAGCCGCGAGTAATTCTCGATGCCGGCACACCGACCGACTTCCATCAGCATATCGATGTCGAAATGCGTGCGGGACTCGAGGCGTTGGGCTTCGAGCAGCTTGTTTTGCGCCCGCAGCTCGGCCAGCCGCTCCGCCAGCTCGGCCCGAATCCGCGAGACGGCGCGCTCGATCGTGGCCCGCTGCGTCACGAAGTGGGTCGCCGGATAGATCGCCGACTTCTCCATCTGTGTGATGACGTTGCCGGTGAGCGGATCGATCTTCGCGATGCGCTCGATCGCATCGCCCCAGAACTCGATGCGCACCGCCTGCTCGTCATACGCCGGAAACACCTCGACCGTGTCGCCCCGCACCCGGAAGGTGCCCCGCTCGAAGCCGATATCGTTGCGCTGGTACTGCACGCCGACGAGATCGGCGAGCAGCGCATCCCGGCCCCGGGTCTCTCCCTTCTGGGCCGTGACGAGCAGCTCCTTGTACAGCTCGGGATCCCCCAAGCCGTAGATCGCCGACACGCTCGCGACGATGATGACGTCGTCGCGCTCCGCGAGGCTCGAGGTCGCGCGGAGCCGCAACCGCTCGATGTCGTCGTTGATGGACGAGTCCTTGGCGATGTACGTGTCGGTCGACGGCACGTACGCCTCGGGCTGGTAGTAGTCGTAGTAGGAGATGAAGAATTCGACCGCGTTGGACGGGAAGAACGCCTTGAGCTCGCCGTACAATTGGGCCGCGAGCGTCTTGTTGTGCGACAGCACCAACGTCGGCTTGTTGAAGTCGGCGACGACATGCGCCATCGTCATCGTCTTGCCGGAGCCGGTGACGCCGAGCAGGGTCTGATATTTGTCGCCGCGGCGCAGACCGGCGCTCAGCTCGCGAATGGCGCGTGGTTGATCACCCGCCGGCGGCGGGGCGGTTCCGAGCTCAAAAGGCATACGAGGGAAAGCTAACCGACGACGACTTCAGCGGGACCGCTCGAATCCCGTCGCGCAATCTCGGTCACGCCTTTCACCTTGCGGACCGCCTTCAAGACTTTGTCGAGGTGGGTGTGATTCTCCACCTCGACCAGGACCGAGCCGAACACGACGCCGTCCTTCGACGCCAGCTCGGCGCTGCGGATGTTGGTGCCGGTGCCGCTGATCGCCTCGCAGATGTCGGCATACAAGCCGCGGCGATCCTCGCCGCTGACCGCCAGCCGCACGACAAACGTTTCGCCTTCGACCTCACGCCAGTCGATCTCGACACGCCGCTCGTCGTCGCCAGACAGCACCAGGAGGTTGGGGCAGTCGTTGCGGTGGATCGAGATGCCCCGTCCCTGGGTGACGTATCCCACGACGGGATCGCCGGGGACGGGCTGGCAGCACTGCGCGTAGCGCACCATCAGCCCTTCGACGCCGTGGATCTTGATGCCCCGGCCGAGGCGCAGGCGCTCGATGACGCGCCCGAAGGCGCTCGGGGGAGCCTTTGCTGACTGCGTCTCTTCGGCCGGCAGATCGGGGTAAATCGCCTTCATGACCTGCCCGAGCTGCACGTCGCCCCGGCCGATCGCCGCTTCGACCTGCTCCGACTCGCCGAGCGACAACGTCTCCGCCGCGTGCGTCAGCTGGTCGGGGGTGGGCGGATCGAGGCGCCGGCGCCGGACTTCCCGGGCGAGGATCTCCTTCCCCAACGTCACGCTGCGCTCCTGTTCCTCCTGCTTGATCCACTGACGGATCTTCTGGCGGGCGCGGCCCGTCTGGACGTGCGCCAACCAGTCGCGCGACGGCTTGGCCTGGGGCGAGGTGAGGACCTCGATCGTGTCGCCGTTGCGCAGCGGCCGATGCAGCGGCGCGATCCGCCCATTGACGCGCGCGCCGTTGCAGTGCTGGCCGACTTCGGTGTGCACCATGAACGCGAAATCGATCGGTGTCGCACCCTTGGGCAGCCGCTTGACGTCGCCGCGCGGTGTAAAGACGAAGATCTCGTCCTGATAGAGGTCGATCTTCAGAAACTCGAGGAATTCCTCGGGGGTATGCGCGTCCTGCTGCAACTCGATCAATTGCCGGAACCACGATAGATGGTGATCGAGCTCGTCGGCACTCTTGCCGTTTTCCTTATACAGCCAGTGCGCCGCAATGCCGTACTCCGCCGTGCGGTGCATGTCACGCGAGCGGATCTGGATCTCGTAGAGCTGACCACCCGGTCCGAACACGGTGGTATGCAGCGACTGATAGCCGTTCGACTTGGGACTCGCGATGTAGTCCTTGATCCGCTCCTGCAGCGGCGTCCAGGTGTGATGGATGATGCCGAGCACGTGGTAGCAGTCGGTGATGCTGTTGACCAGCACGCGGACCGCGAGCAGATCGTAAATCTCCTCGAACGGCTTGCCGCGCTTCTTCATCTTCTTGAAGATCGACCAGAGGTTCTTGGGCCGGCCCACGATTTCCCAGCCGGCGATCCCGGCGCGGCGCAGCTCGTCGGAGAGCGGCGCGCGCATCCGCTCGATCGTGCGGTCCCGCTCCACGCGCCGCGACTTCACCTGCCGCGCCAGCTGCTTGTAGTCGTCGGGCTCGAGGTACTTGAACGCCAGGTCCTCGAGCTCGGCCTTCACACCGGCCATGCCGAAGCGGTGCGCCAGGGGCGCGTACAGCTCGCGCGTCTCCAGCGCTATGCGCTTGCGCTTCTCCGGCGGCAAGGGATCGAGCGTGCGCATGTTGTGCAGCCGGTCGGCGAGCTTGATGATGATGACGCGCGCGTCGCGCGCCACCGACATGAGCAGCTTGCGGTAGTTCTCCGCCTGCTCCTCGGCGGACGATCGGAAGTTGAGGGTCGAGATCTTGGTGAGACCGTCCACCAGGTCGGCGACTTCGTTGCCGAAGTCCTTGCGCAATAGGTCGAGCGTGACGTCGGAGTCTTCGACGACGTCGTGCAGCAGGGCCGCGGCGATGGTGGTCGTGTCCATCTGCTGCTCGGCGAGAATCGTCGCCACCGCGACGCTGTGAGACACAAAGTCGTCGCCGGACAAGCGCTTCTGGCCCCGATGCGCCTGCGCGCTGATGCGGTAGGCGCGCGACAGCACGTCGAGGTCGAGGCGGTCGTGTTGGGCCGCCACGGCCTTGGCCAGCTCCGGCGCCAGCATCGGCACCGTGCTCGTCATAGCAGCCCTGCCTCCGCGAAACTCACGTACCGCTCCCCTCCACCAATCACGACGTGATCGTACACCGGCACATCGAGCACGCGCCCCGCGTCGACCAGCTGGCGGGTCACGGCGCGATCGTCCGCCGAGGGCGTGGGATCACCGCTCGGATGATTGTGCACCACGATGATGCCCGCCGCCGCCTCGGCGATCGCCGCCCGAAAGACTTCCCGCGGGTGCACCAACGAGCTGTTCAGAATGCCCCGCGTAATCAACAGATCCGCCAGAATTTGGCTCTGGCTCCCCAGGGCGAGGACGTGAAACTCCTCGACCGCGAGGTCCCGCAGCCGCAGCCCGTAATACCGCTGCACGTCACCCGGTCCCCGAATCCGCTCGGGTGGCGGCTCCGCCTCCGTCCCGATGCGGCATCCGAGCTCGATCGCGGCTGCCAGGCGGGCGGCTTTCGCCCGGCCGACGCCTGGAATCCGGGCCAATTCCGCCCAGGGCCGGGTCGCGAGCCGCCGCAGTGAGCCGTCGCCCCGCGCCAGAATCTCGCCTGCCACGGCGAGGGCGTCCTGCCCGCGTATCCCTGTCCCAAGGAGAATGGCCAGAAGCTCTTGCGCCGTCAACGCACCCGCACCAACGGCCCAGAAACGCTCGCGGGGTCGGTCGTGCTCGAGGTGCTCGGAAAGGCGCAAGGGCATGGGGAAACACTATGGGGGCGGCGGGCGCCCGGCATAGGCGGAATTATGCCGATGGGGACCTAACGGCTGGTCGATTGTGGTGCGATCATCGTCATGCCACCCCGTGAATGCCGACCGATCCACGAGGCGACGCTGTCCCCGCCGTACACTCCTACTCGTGGAGGAATTATGCGTCCCCCAACCGCTAGACTAGCGGCCCTCCTGCCCGTCGTCGCACTCCTGTCGGCATGCACGGACCAAAGTCCTGCGGAAGAGCTCTCAAACGCGGGAATAGGTCAGCCGAGCTTCACGCTCGCCGATGGATTTACCAGCTCACTGGTCGGACGCGGCAACCTGGGCACGTTTCACACTCAATCCAGAGTCGCTGGTTATGACGTCGAGCTCAAGTCGCACGATAACACCGACATCGCAGTCGCGAACATAGTGGTAACACCCGGTGGGCATTCGGGTTGGCACTATCATCCCGGTCCCGCGCTGGTCGTGGTAAAAACCGGAGCAATCACGTTCTACCATGGGAACGATCCCACTTGCACCGGAACGGTTCACCCCGCCGGTACCGCATTCATTGAGGCAGATGGGGAGGTGGGGATCGCGCGCAACGAAGGAGCGGTTGAGGCCACGGTGGTGGCGACCTTCTTCGTGCCCGCGGGTGGTCCAACGCGTCTTGATGCGCCAGCACCGGGGAATTGTCCGTTTTGAGTCGAACGCGATCTCTTCGGCGGGGAACGGCGGCACCTAACGGCTGGTCGGTTCAGTGAGGACCGCCGTTACGCCCGGTAGGCTCGAATCCGTTCTCCGCCTCCCGCGGTACGCGCTTGATCGAGCGCTACGCGTGCGTGCTCGATGAAGCTCCGGGCCTCGATGGGCGTCTCGTGCACGTCCGCCGCGGCGTCGTACCCGGCGTGCACGCGCAGTGGCGGCACGCCCGCGGGCAAGGGTCCGGCCGTCTCGATCACCTGCGACAGCCGCCGGGCCATCTTCAGCGCGTCCTCCGGGGCGGTCGCGGGCGCGAGCACCGCGAATGCCGCCTGACCGAGACTCCCGATCGCATCGGACGAGCGCCCTCTCGCCTGGAGTAGATTGGCAGCGTAGGCAACTGCCGTGGGCAGCGTCCCGCTCGAGTCTGCCTCGATGCCGAGCGCCAGGCAGGCGAGCGGCGCGCGCCGGCGGAAGGCGTCCGCGGCCAGCTCGCGCACCCGTCGCTCGAGCCCGTGTCGCGTGTACAGCCCGCTCGCCGGGTCCACGGCGCTCTCTTCCAGCGCACCGTCCATCTCGAGCTTGAGCCGGGCCATGGCGTCGAGCTTCAAGTTCAGCTCCTCCGGGCTGAGCAGGACGCTCAAGTAATCCCACGCTCCGGCCTCGAGCGCGGCGAGGCGCTGGGCCTTGGTCGCGGACGTCGACGTGATCATGATGACGGGCATGTTCCACGCCGCCCGATTCCGGCGCAACGCGCGGCACACCGCAACGGCGTCGAGATCCGGCAGGTCGGTATCCAGCACGACGACGTCCGGTCGCAGCGCGGGCGTTCGCTCGAGGACCTCGTGCCCACTCAAGACGAATTGGACACGATAGCCTTGCGGCTTGAGGAGGCTAGCGAGCGCCTGGCTGAGCCACGTGCCGGCGGCATTGGCGACGAGCACGACCGGGGGACGGATGAACGGTGCGCGATGAGCCACGTGGGAAATGTGGCCATGGCGTTACAGCGGAGAAACCCGGGGAAAGCCCCCGGATCAGCGGGGGAAGACCCCAGGGGTCGTTTTCGTTGGGTGGCCAAACCTTCGGGTCACACATGGGGAAACGCTTCGCGACGAATGCAGGCTCGGCGAGGTTCGCCGCGCCGACTCTCCCTTCGACGTCACGGAGGATACCCCAGCTTCTGTTGGAGCGCTTCGCGGCCCGCCTGCTGTGCGGCGCGCACGAGCTCGTCGCGCGTCCTGATCACGGCCGGCCCAGAAATACGCCGCACGGCACCTAACGGCCGGTCGATTTTGGGGCGAGATTGCCTTGCCACCCCGTGCCTTGCGCACTCATCCACGAGGCGACGCGTTTCCCGCCTGTCCCACCCGCTCGTGGAGGAAGCATGCGAGTCCCGACTGCCGTCCCCGTGCTCGTCTTGACCGCACTCCTGGTGGGCTGCGTGGCCGACCGCCACGATCCCGTATCGCCCGCGGGCATCACCGCGAGCACGTCGTCGGCACCGGCGACGCCGCCCTTCAACGACGAAATCATCCTCAGAGATGTGACGGGCGCGGGAGGATTTGGGCACGTCAAGTTCCGCCAGCCGAAGGACGGTGACGTGATTGTCCATCTCGACACGTGGGTGCGCGACCTCGCCCCGAATGCGAGTTACCGGTTGCAGCGCGCAGTGGACACGAACGTGAACGATGACTGCACGAGCAGTACATGGCTGACGCTTGGGCTCGGAACCACCCCGCAGTCGATCATGACTGACGATCGGGGGACGGGGCGGGCGGCGCTGTGGAGGACTCTTGCGGTATCGAACATAGGCACGACGTTCGACATCCACTTCCGGGTCATCGACGCGGCAGGCACAATGGTGTTGGAAAGCGTGTGCTATCAGTTCATAGCCAGCCAATAACAGGATAAGGCAGGTGCGACGAGGGACGCTCGGTTCGGCGTCCCTCGTCTTGTCCTATGCCCCTGCCCCGTGGCACTTCTTGAACTTCTTGCCACTCCCGCACGGACACGGATCGTTGCGGCCGACGCCGGCGTACGGATTCGCAACGAACGCAGGCTCGGCGATCCCCGGTTTGCCGCGCTGCACCGACGGCGGCGGCGGTTCTCCACTCGTGACCAGACCATCGGCGGCCGGTTTCGATGCCACCATCGGTGTCTGACGACGGCTCGGTCCGGGCAGACCGCCGGCCGGCCCCGTCACTCCACGGCTCGGCGGGCGGGGCCCACCCGGCCCGCCCTGCGCCTGCCCCGGCGGCGGGCCAATTTCGATCTGTAGCCTGAGCCACCGCTCCGCGAACGTCGTCTGGAGATCGTGCATCAGGCCGACGAACATCTCGTACGCATCCTGCTTGTACTCGACGAGCGGATCCTTCTGGCCCCAGGCGCGATAGTAGATCCCCTCGCGCAGCTGGTCGAGATCGTAGAGATGATCCTTCCATTTCTCGTCGATCACGCCGAGGGTGACGTGTGACAACGCCTGCTCGGCGAGGTTCGTCGCGCCGACCCGGGCTTCAACGTCGCGCAGATAGCTGAGCTTCTGCTGGAACGCGTCGCGTCCCGCCTTCTGCGCCGCCCGGACGAGCTCGTCACGCGTCCGGACCACGGCGGCATCGGTCACCCCAGGAACCTGCGTCAGGAACTTCTGCAGAAACTCCGTTTCGATCAGCGCGCGGTCCCACTGGCCGGGATCGTCGTAGTCCGCGATAAGGCTGTCGGCGTGCTGCTCGAACGCCGCGTCGATCATCCGCTGCGCCTCGGCCTTCAGCTCTTCCCCGCCCTCGAGTGCGTAGAGACGCTGCGAGTAGATGACTTCGCGCTGCTGGTTCATGACGTCGTCGAACTGGAGCAGCTTCTTGCGCGCCTGGAAGTTCTGGAGCTCGACGCGCTTCTGTGCCTGCCCGATCGCCGCCGTCACCCACGGGTGCGTGATGACCTCGCCCTCTTCGGCGCCGGTGCGGTCCATGATCCGGGCGATCCGGTCGGAGCCGAACAGCCGCATGAGATCGTCTTCGAGCGAGAGATAGAAAATGCTCTGGCCCGGATCGCCCTGGCGCCCCGAGCGGCCGCGCAGCTGGCGGTCGATGCGGCGCGCCTCGTGGCGCTCCGTCCCGATGATCACGAGGCCGCACGGCGGATCCTCGTTGCACTTGAGCTCCTTGATCTGCTCTGGAGTCAAATCGGGCGGCTCGATCTTCTGGCCGAACGGCGCCTCGCGGGACTTGATGCCGCAGACCTGACACTTCTTGACGCCCGGACCGAGTTTGATGTCCGTGCCGCGGCCGGCCATGTTGGTGGCGATCGTGATCGATCCGGGCTGGCCCGCCTGCGCGACGATCTCCGCCTCGCGCTGGTGGTACTTCGCGTTCAGCACCTCGTGCTTGAGGCCGCGCCGCTTCAGCAGGCGCGCCAGGGTCTCCGAGACTTCGACGTTGGTCGTACCGACCAGCACCGGCAAACCGCGCTTATGCTGGCGCTCGACCTCTTCCATGATCGCGTCGTATTTCTCCTTGCGCGTCTTGTACACGAGATCGTGCTTGTCCACGCGGCGGACCGGCCGGTTCGTCGGAATCACGGAGACTTCGAGTTTGTAGATCTGGTGGAACTCGGTCTCCTCCGTCTCCGCGGTGCCGGTCATGCCCGCGAGCTTCTCGTACATGCGGAAGTAGTTCTGGATCGTGATCGTGGCGAGCGTCTGCGATTCCTCGCGGACCGCCACGCCTTCCTTCGCTTCCACGGCCTGGTGCAGGCCGTCCGACCAGCGCCGCCCCGGCATCAGGCGTCCCGTGAACTCGTCCACGATGAAGACCTGGCCGTCCTGCACGACGTACTCGACGTCTTTTTCGTACAGCGCGTGGGCCTGCAGCAGCTTGTGAATGATGTGCAGCGTCTCGCTCTTGGTGGCGTATTCCGCCTCCACCGCGCGCCGGCGCTCGATCTTCTCGGCCGGTGACAGGTCTGGGTCGTGCTCCAGCTCGTGGACGGCGTGCGAGATATCGGGCACGAGGAAGAGCGTGGGATCCTCGGGCGACATCGTCTCCACACCCTTGTCGGTCAGGTGCACCGACCGGCCCCGCTCATCCATGACGAAGTACAGATCGTCTTCGATGTCGCGCATCTTCTGGTCGCGCGCCGGCAACTTGCGGTCGGCGAGACGATCGAGCTCGACGCGTTGGACCTGCTGCTTGACGCCCTGCTCGTTCAGCAGCTTCAACAGCTTCTTGTTCTTCGGCATGCCGAGCTGCGCCTGATACAGCAGCTTGGCGCCCTCGTAATTCGTGTCCGCATTCCCCACCAACGGTTCGGCCTTCGCGATCAGGTCGTTCGCGATCGCCGTCTGCTTGCGGACGAGCTGCACGACCTGCGCGTTGAACTGCGCATACTTCTCATCGGATTCCGCGCCGACGGCGCCGGAGATGATGAGGGGCGTCCGGGCTTCGTCGATCAGAATCGAGTCCACCTCGTCGATGATCGCATAGACGTGCCCGCGCTGCACGCGCTGCTCCAGGTTCCCCACCATGTTGTCGCGCAGGTAGTCGAACCCGAACTCGTTGTTCGTACCGTAGGTGATATCGCACTGGTAGGCGGCGCGGCGCTCGGGCGTGCCGGGCTGCGTGTCGTCGATGCACCCGACGGTCACACCCAGCCACGTGAAGAGATGGCCCATCCACTGCGAGTCGCGCCGCGCCAGGTAGTTGTTCACCGTGACCAGGTGTGCGCCCCGGCCGGCCAGCGCGTTGAGATAGAGCGGCAGGGTCGCGACGAGCGTCTTGCCCTCGCCGGTCGCCATTTCGGCGATCTTGCCCTGATGGAGCACGATCCCGCCGATGAGCTGCACATCGTAGGGCACCATGTCCCACTTCATCGCGTGCCCGGTGACCACGACCTCGGTGCCGACGAGGCGGCGGGCCGCCTCGCGCACGGTCGCGAACGCCTCGGGCAGCAGGTCGTCGAGCGTGCGCTGCAGCTCGGACACGAACTCCTGCTCCGCTTTTCTCAGCTGGTCGCTGAGATTGGCGCGTTCCTCGGGGTCGGGACAGTCATGCTTCGCCCTTTTCAGGCGCTCGACTTCGGTGTGGACCGCGCCGGTGCGCGCCGCGATGACCGCGCGGAACTTGGCGGTCTGCGCCTGCAGCTCGCTCTCGGTGAGGTCTTTGAGGCGCGCTTCGTGCTGGTGAATCGCATCCACGATCGGCTGGATGCGCTTCAACTCACGGTTGAACCGCGTCCCGAAGATTCTCGTAAACCAGCGATTGGCCATTACACTCCTAGCGGTACAGCCCGTGTGTTCCGATGTATTCGCGCACCGGCTCGGGCACTAAATATCGAATGGAACGCCCCTGCTTGACGCGCTCCCGCACCTGCGTGGCGGAGAGGTCGATCACCGGCACCGGAATGACCCGCTTGATCAAGGGATGACGCACCACGCTCGCGCCCGGCCGAGCGAACACGACAATATCGGCAAGTCCCGGAAGCGCTTCGACTTCCCACCAGCCGGCGAGATCCCTGGCGGCGTCCGCTCCTAGCAATAACGTGAATCGGTTCCGCGGCTCTCGATCCCCCAACGCCCGCAGGGTCCGCACGGTGTAGGAAGGCGTCGGCAATCCCAGTTCGACGCGCTCCACGCGGACCCGCGGATTGCCCGCCACTGCCAGGTCGAGCATTTCGGCCCGCTGCTCCGCCGTCGCCTGATGGGCGGCTCGCTTGAACGGCTGCTCGCGCGCGGGCAGAAAACGCACGCTGCAGCCTAACGCGTCCGCCGCCGCCTCCGCCACGATCAGATGTGCGACATGCACGGGGTCGAACGATCCCCCGAACAGCGCGTCCACGACCGTCAGGGTGTCGCGGGGGTCGACGGGGTCACGCTGGAATCGGTCACCGCCGGGCAGGTGCGGTCGAGCCCAGTCGCGTGGGGATAGAAACGGCGCAGGTGCTCGCAGGTCTCCTGCAGCTCCTGCTTGTAGCCGATCGCCCGATAGCTGTCCACCAGACGCAGCAGGGCATCGGACGCGCGCTGCGCGGTGGGATAATTCGCGATCACGTCCTTGAAGTAGATGATCGCGGAGTCCCAGGCCTTGCGGCGCAGATAGAAGATGCCGGTCTTGTAGGTCTTCTCGGCAAACTGGTTCTCGAGGCTGCGCACGTGTGCCCGCGCGCGCGCGGCCGCGTCGCTGTCGGGAAAGCGGCCCGCCAGCTCCTGATAAATCGCCAACGCCGTCTCACCGTAGCCGGGGTCGAGCTCGGGCCGGTGCCACAGGCGAAGGTTCGCGTCTCCCGCTCGCAGCAGGGCCAGCGGCGCGTAATCCGTGGTGGAGAATTCGTCGGCGACCTTCCGGAACTCGCTCGCCGCCTGCACGTAGTCGCCCACTTGGAACCAGCACTCCGCGAGGTAATAGCGCACCTGCGCCAGCGCGGGCGTCCCCGGTGCGAGCTCGAAGCTGACGCGCTGCAGTATGACCTGCGCACGACGAAAATCGCCGTGGTGAAACAGCTCCATCGCACGGGCGAGATCGACGTCGGTCTGCACGACGGGCGCCGGCCGTGGGGAACGGCCATGCGGGTGACACGCCATTGCGCTCAGACCCACAGCGAGCGCCACCATGCCGATCGTACGTTGCGTCATTCCGGTTCAGCCTTTCCTAACGCGTTGAGCTTTTCCTGTGCGCGCTGCGAAATCGTATCTCCCGGCGTGCCGCCGGCGAGCGCCTGCTGATAACTCTCCATGGCGCCCGCGATGTCGCCCTGCGCCAGGCGCACGTCGCCCAGACCGAGAAAAGCCCCTCGCACGACGTCGGGAGAGGCTCCCGGCGCCGTCGCCCGCCTGAACCAGCCTTCGGCGTCGGCCGGACGTCCCTGCTCGAGCGCGATTTGACCTGCGACGAGCGCACACAGTCCCAGACCTTCACGCGCCGACTCGACCACGACGGCCGCTCGCTGCCGCCGCACGACGCCTTCGAACACGAGCACCGCCGTACTACACTCCCTGACCCGCACCAGCGTCATGCCGTAAACGAACAGTAGCGAGTCGGCACGGGCAGCGTCGACCGCCGAGGCCGCGGCAACGGGCAACAGGGCCCTCGCCTCGGCGGTATCGGCCCGGTCGACCGCGTCGAGGGCGGCGAGGACCACGTACCGTCCGAGCGGCCGGCGCGGCGCGACTTCCCGCAACCCCGTCAATGCGCTCGCCAACGCCGTGCGGTCGTTGGCGGCGAGTGCCGCCCGCGCGACCCGATCGAGTCCGTCGGCGGCTTCGTCGGCGCGCGAGCGGTCGCGCTGCGCGAGCGAGCGGTAGGAATCGGCCGCAACCTCGTAGTCCTCGGCGTGCATCGCCGCTCCCGCCAGCTTGGCGAGCAGCGTGGCGCTCCCGGCGTTCGTCTTGCGGCCGAGCTGGTATTCCGCCAAGGCGTCGGCGTAGGAGCCCGCGGCATAGGCGCGATCGCCCAGCTCCTCGTGATTGGCCGCGGAGCGGGTGCAGGCCAGCACGAGCAGCAGCGACGCGAGCGCGAACCGGCTCACGGCTTTTTCTTCTTTCGGTCAGGCTTCGCGGCCGCGGCGCCAACCGGTGCGACATCCGAGCGGGACAGCAGCGCGAGGTACGCCTCCACCCGCGGGTCCTCCGGCCGCCGCGCGCGCAGCTCTTCCCACACGGCGCGCGCCGCCAACCCATCACCCGCGAGATAGCAGGCGAGTCCCAGCATGGCGGCGGCATCGAGAAAGGACGGTCGCTCGCGCACGATGATCTGGAATTGCTCGTGCGCGTCCAACGCGCGACCGGCCTCGAGCAGCAGCCGGCCCAGTTTGTACCGCAGGTCGTGAAACGCCGGCCCCAGGGCCAGCGCCGCCTCGTACTGCGCGATGGCTTCGTCCAGGCCGCCCGCCTCGCGGTATGCTTCGCCCAGGGCCGCATGCTGGTTCGCCAGCTTCGCCGCGACGTGGCCGTGGAAGCCCGCGCGCCGCTCCGAGGTCACCTGGCGCGCGCGCCGCAACACCGCGTTTGCCTCTGCTTCGCGCCCGAGCTCGTTCAGCACCAGCGCGCGGTGGATCAACGCCTCGATGTAGTTGGGATTGAGGGCCAGCGCCCGATCGAGCTGCTCCAGCGCCTTATCGGCCTGTCCGGCGAGTGAATAGGAGAGGCCGAGCAGATGGTGCGCGTCGGCAAACGCGCGGCCGGTCGCGATGACCTCCTCGAGGAGGTGAATCGCGCCGTAATAGTCCTGCAGCTGAAAACGCTCGTTAGCTTGCGCGACCAGATGCTCGGGACTGACGTCCATGAGTCTCCTCGTACCAGTCGACAAACTTGCGGATGCCTTCCTCGATCCCGACGCGCGGCTTGAAGCCCAGCACGCGGCCCGCGTGCGCCAGATCAGCATCCGTCAGCCGCACGTCGCCCGGTTGATCGGGATGGCGCTCGATACGTGCTTCCCGACCCAGTGCCGCGGCGATCAGGGCGATCAACCGGTCGAGGCGCACGCGCGCGCCCCCACCCAGGTTGACCGTCTCCATCGTCCCGGGGGCCGCGGCGGCCGTCCAGTCCAGCGCCGCCAGGACGCCGTCCAGGCAGTCGGTAATATAGGTATAGTCCCGTTCGCTCGACCCATCCCCGTGCATGCGCACCGGCCGCGCGCGGGCGATCAGATCGGTGAACTTATGGATCGCCAGATCGGGGCGCTGGCGCGGCCCGTACACCGTGAAAAAGCGCAGGCAGATGATCCTGAGGGGATAGAGATGCGCAAAGGCGTGGGCGAGCAATTCCCCCGCGCGTTTGCTCGCGGCGTACGGAGAAATCGGCGAGACCGCGGGCGTGTCCTCGGCAAACGGCGCCGGGGTGGCGTTGCCGTACACCGACGACGACGAGCCGAACACAATCCGGTTCACGCCGTTCCGCCGCGCCGCATCCAGCAGGCGCGCCGTCGCGGTCACGTTCGCTTCCATATACGACGCCGGATCCTCCAG
Organism: Gemmatimonadales bacterium; assembly: GCA_036505175.1. Taxonomy (GTDB): domain Bacteria; phylum Gemmatimonadota; class Gemmatimonadetes; order Gemmatimonadales; family GWC2-71-9; genus 20CM-2-65-7. The sequence continues at coordinate 139,112 of DASXTV010000011.1, read as the reverse complement.
GGAGGGGCGGACGCCGGGTTTGGCGGCGAGGTGGATCACCGCCGCGACGCCGTCCACGGGCAGGGGATCGCGCGCCACATCCGCCTCGACGAACCGAAATTCCGCACGGTGCAGCAGAGCCGCGAGGTTGCGCTCTTTCACCTCGCGCGCGTAGAACGGATCGAAGTTGTCGACGCCGGCGACTTCGTAGCCGCGCCGGATCAACGCTTCGCTCAGGTGGGACCCGATGAACCCGGCCGCGCCGGTGACGAGAACGCGCGGCGTCACGTCGCGGCGACGCGCTCACGCACCACGATGCTGCGGAAATACTCGATCGTCCGGCGCAGCCCTTGGTCGAGCGATACCTGCGGCTCCCACCCGAGGGTCTCGCGGGCGCGCGTGATGTCAGGCTGGCGCACCTGCGGATCGTCCACGGGCAGCGGCCGCTCGACAATCGCGCTCTTGCTCCCCGTCAACGCGAGCACCCGCGCGGCGAGCTGTCGCACGGTGAATTCGTGCGGGTTGCCGATGTTGGTCGGCTCGGGCGTGCCCCGCTCGAACAGCCGAACGATGCCGTCGATCAAGTCGTCCACATAACAGAACGAGCGGGTTTGCGAGCCGTCGCCGTAGACGGTCAGCGGCTCGCCCCGCAGCGCCTGTACGATGAAGTTCGACACGACGCGGCCGTCGTTGGGTCGCATCCGCGGTCCGTAGGTGTTGAAGATGCGCACGATGCGCGTATCGAGCCCGTGATAGCGGTGGTACGCCATCGTCATCGCTTCGGCAAAGCGCTTCGCCTCGTCGTAGACGCCGCGCGGGCCCACGGGATTCACGTTGCCCCAGTACGACTCCGGCTGCGGATGCACCAGCGGGTCGCCATACACTTCGGATGTCGAGGCCAGCAGAAACCGCGCCTGCTTCGCCAGGGCGAGGCCGAGGCTGTTGTGCGTGCCGAGCGCGCCGACCTTGAGGGTGGGGATGGGGTGCTCGAGATAGTCGATCGGGCTCGCCGGGCTCGCAAAGTGGAGGACGCCGTCCAACGGCCCGGGGAGATCGATGAACATCGAGACGTCGTGGCGCAGGACCTTGAAGCGCGCGTTGCCTTCGAGGTGCGCGACGTTGGCGGGGGCCCCCGTGAGGAAATTGTCCATGCCCACGACGGTGTGACCGGCCGCGAGCAACCGGTCGCAGAGGTGGGACCCGAGGAACCCCCCGGCGCCGGTTACGAGGACGCGCATCCGAGCTGCCGGCCGATGCTGTCGTAGGTAAACCCGAGCCGGCCCAGCTTGACGGGATCGTAGAGATTCCGTCCGTCCACGATCAGCGGCCGATGCAGGAGGCCCTTGATTCTCGCGAAGTCGGGGTTGCGGTATTCGAGCCACTCCGTCGCGATCGCCAGGGCATCGGCGCCACCCAGCGCATCGTAGGCGTGCTCGGCATAAATGACGCGACTACCGAGCTGGCGCGCCGCGGATTTCATCGCGGCGGGGTCGTGCACCTGCACCTTGGCGCCGGCACAGAGCAGCGCTTCGATCAGCACGAGCGCCGGGCTTTCACGCACGTCATCCGTCTCGGCCTTGAACGCGAGCCCCCACACGGCGATGGTCCGCTGGTTCAGATCACCGATGTGGCGCTGCAGCTTCGCGAACAGCAGCTGCTTCTGCGCTTGATTCGCCGTTTCGACCGCATCGAGAATGTCGAGCGGCACCTTGCGGTCGCTCGCGGTCCGAATGAGCGCCTTGACGTCCTTGGGAAAACACGATCCGCCGTAGCCGGGACCCGGGAAGAGGAACGCCGGTCCGATGCGCCGGTCGCTGCCGATGCCGCGGCGGACATGCGTCACATTGGCGCCCACCGCTTCGCACAGCCGCGCGATTTGATTCATGAAGGAAATCCGCGTCGCGAGCATCGCGTTTGCGGCATACTTCGTCATCTCCGCCGACGGAATGTCCATCACGATGAGCGGATTGCCGGTCCGGACGAACGGAGCGTAGAGCTCCTCGATGACTTTCGCGGCGTCGTCCGAATCCACGCCGACGACCACGCGGTCGGGCTTCATGAAGTCCTCGATCGCCGCCCCTTCCTTGAGAAACTCGGGATTGGAGCACACGTGGAACGGCGTGCGGGTCCGCTGCGCGATCTCGGCGCGAACCTTTTCCGCCGTTCCCACGGGCACCGTGCTCTTGGTGACGACGAGCTTGGACGCGTTCATGTGGTCGCCGATCGTGCGTGCGACGGCGAGCACGTGCTGCAAATCGGCCGAGCCATCTTCGTCGGGCGGCGTGCCCACGGCGATGAAGACGACTTCCGACCGCTCCACCGCTTCCCCGACATTGGTCGTGAACGTCAGGCGTCCGTCGCGCTGATTGCGCAGGACCATCGGCTCGAGCCCGGGCTCGTAGATGGGGAGCTTGTTCTGCTTCAACGAGGCGATCTTGGCGGCGTCGACGTCAGCGCAGATCACCTCGTTGCCCGTCTCCGCGAGGCAGGCGCCCACGACGAGGCCGACGTATCCGGTGCCGACGACGGCGACCTTCACGCGCGCGTGCCTGGCCTGGGCAACACATGCCGCGTGTCCACCGTCGCGCGGGCGTGCCGCGCGATCAGCTTGTAGTCGATCGCCGTATGATCGGTCACGATGATCACGCAGTCGGCCTGCTGCAGTGTTGCCGCGGTGAGCGGCACCGCAGTGAGCGCGATGCCCTCTTCCTTCAGGACCGGGACGTGCGGATCGTGGTAGGAGACATCAGCGCCCCGCAGACGCAACAGGCGGATCACATCCAGCGCCGGGCTCTCGCGAATGTCGTCGATGTTCTTCTTATAGGCGACGCCAACCAGCAACACGCGGCTGCGGCGCACCGCTTTCCCCTGCTCGTTGAGCGCGTCGACGACCTTACCGACCCAGAACTCCGGCATTTCCGCATTCAGCTCACCGGCCAGCTCGATGAATCGCGTCTTGTAGTTGAGCGTCCGCATCTTCCACGCGAGATAGTGCGGATCGAGGGGGATGCAGTGACCGCCGACGCCGGGGCCGGGCGTGAATTTCATGAACCCGAACGGCTTGGTCGCCGCGGCCTCGATCACTTCCCACACATCCACGCCGAGCTTGTCGCAGACGATCGCCATTTCGTTCACGAGCCCGATGTTGACGCTGCGGAATGTGTTCTCGAGGATCTTCACCAGCTCCGCCGCTTCGGGGGAGGACACCGGCACGAGCGTATCGATGGCCGGCTGGTACAGCGCCATCGCGACCTTCAGGCACGCCGGCGTGATGCCGCCGATCACCTTGGGCGTGTTCCGCGTATTGAAGCGGTCGTTCCCTGGATCGACGCGCTCCGGCGAGAACGCGAGGAAAAAGTCCTGACCGACCTTGAGACCCGTGGACTCGAGCGCGGGCAGCATGAGCTCGCGCGTCGTGCCGGGATAGGTCGTCGATTCGAGCACCACCAACTGACCCTTCCGCAGCGCGCGCTTCACCGAGTCGGTGGCCGCCAGCACGTAGCTCACATCGGGGTCTTTGGTCTTGGACAACGGCGTGGGCACGCTGATGGAGATGACGTCGGGCTCTTTCAGGCGGGTGAGATCGGCGGTCGCGGAGAATTTCTTGGCCTGCACGGCATCGCCGACGGTGGCGGCCGGCACATCCTGAATGTGCGAGCGGCCGGCGTTGAGCGCATCCACCACGCGGGGGTTGACGTCGACACCGAGGACACGGTAGCCGGCGCGGACCAGCTCCATCGCGAGCGGCAATCCGACGTACCCCAGGCCGACGACGCCGAAGACCGCGGTACGGTCCTTCGCTTTCGCCAGGAGTGTATCGATCATCGTCGGTGCAGCGACAGTCGCAGTCATGGGATCTCCGGGGCGCCGCCACTCGCCAGCGAGCGGGAGGCGGCTGCGAGCACGCGGACGACGCGCACGCCGTCCTCTGCGCTCGCGCGCGGGGTCTCGCGACCCTGCGCCGCGCGCACGAAATGCGCCAATTCGGCCGCCAGCGGCTCCACGGCCGGCACACGAGGAATGAAGATATCGCCTTCGCGAATCGCCAGGCTCTCGCCGTACGAGCCGTACTCCGGCGGGCGGTCCACACCCTTGTCGTAAATCCGCAGCTTTTCGCGCGGCTGCATGTCGTCGAATACCACCATCTTCTTGTCGCCGACCACCGTCAGCTTCCGTTCTTTGTGGGGATCGAGCCACGACATCTGAACGTGCGCCAGCACGCCACTTGCGAACTCCATCGTGAGGAACACGACATCCTCGATCGCCGGCTGCAGATAGCTCTTGCCATGGGCGGCGACTCGTACGGGTTGCTCACCGAGCAAGTAGAGTGCCACCGACACGTCGTGCGGTCCGAAGCTCCAGAGCGCGTTTTCGTCCTTCCGGACCTGCCCCAGGTTCACCCGCAGCCCATATAAATAGAATACCTTGCCAAGCTCGCCCGTCTGCACCATCTCGCGCAGCCGCTCGACCGCGGGATGATACACCAGGAGGTGGCCTGCCAGCACCGGCACGCCCCGCTTGGCCGCTTGCTGCGCGACCGCCTCTGCGTCGCGCACGCTCAACGCGAAGGGCTTTTCGACCAGCACCGGCTTGCCTGCCTCGACCGCCTGTTGGGCCACCGTAGCATGGGTGGCCGCCGGCGACGCCACAATGACCGCGTCCACGGCGCCCAGCAGCGCCCCCAGGTCGGCGGTCACCAGGACCCCAGGGTACTGCCGGGAGACCCGTTCGCGAATCTTGGCATCTGTGTCGCAAACTGCTGTCAACTCGCCGTCCGCCAGCCCGGCGACGGTGCGAACGTGATTGCGCCCCCACGTTCCGGCGCCAACTACGCCAATCTTGAGGCGCTTCACCTATAGAATCCGCGGATCGCATCGATCACCCGATCGAGCTGCGACCGGGTGAGCTCCGGATAAATCGGGAGTGAAATCGCCTCGTGAGACGCCAGCTCCGCCTGTGGCAGGCTGCCAGCTTCGTAACCGAGGTGCGCAAAACAGGGCTGGCGGTGGAGCGGGATCGGATAGTACACCGCGTGGCCGATCCCTTCCTTCTTTAGATGTGCCTGCAGCGCGTCGCGCCGCTCGGCCCGGAGCGTGTATTGATGAAAGATGTGCTCGTTCGCCGGATCCACGACGGGCGGTTTGACGTGCGGGACATCGGCCAACGCCTTGGTGTAATAGGCGGCGTGCTCGCGCCGTTTGGCGGACCATTGGGCGAGGTACGGCACCTTGGCGAGCAACACGGCAGCCTGCAGCGTATCGAGGCGCGAGTTCGTGCCGACTTCGTCGTGATGGTACTGCTTGGCGCCACCGTGCAGCCGCAGCTTCTTGAGCCGGTCCGCGGCCGCGTCGTCCGACGTGACGATCATGCCGCCGTCGCCCCAGGCACCGAGGTTCTTGCTCGGGAAGAACGAATAGCCGGTCACCCACCCCAGCTCGCCCGCCATGCGCCACTCGCCGTCGATCTTGCGACGAGCACCAATCGCCTGAGCGGCATCCTCGATGACCTTCACGCCCCTGGACCGCCCGATTTGCAGCAGCTCGAGCATGTCGGCCATCTGCCCGTAGAGATGCACGGGCATGATCGCGCGGGTGCGCGGCGTGATCGCGCGCTTCACGGCGGCGGGATCGATGTTGAAGGTGTCGGCATGAATATCCACGAACACCGGCGTGCCGCCGGCATTGTGTATCGTGCCGGCGGTCGCGAAGAACGTAAACGGCGTCGTGATGACTTCGTCGCCCGGCTGCAGGTTCAGCGCCTTGAGCGGCAACAGCAGCGCGTCGGTGCCGCTCGCGCAGCCGATGCCGTGCTTCGCGTGCGACAGGCGGGCGATCTCCGTCTCGAGCTGCTGCACCGCCGGCCCCATGATGAACTGCTGCGTCTCGACGACGTTCATCATCGCGGCGAGCACGTCGTCCTTGATCGTGTGGTACTGCGCGACCAGGTCCAGCATCGGGACGGTCACGACGCGCGAACCTTGGACGGCTTGGTCTGGCGCAGCGCGCCTGCCGACTCCTGGTAGGTGGCGCCGCAAACGGCGCAGGCCGCGCCACCGCCCGCGGGGTGCAGCCGCTCGCCGCACTGGCACATCCAGCCGACGCGCCGCGCGGGGACGCCGACCATCAGGCCGTACGCCGGCACGTCGGAGGTCACGACCGCGCCCGCGCCGATGAACGCGTACTCGCCGAGCGTGATGCCGCAGACGATCGTCGCGTTGGCCCCGATCGAGCCGCCCCGCTTCACCAGCGTGCGCCGGTACTCGTTCTTGCGCGGCACGTGGCTGCGCGGGTTCATGACGTTGGTGAACACGCTGGAGGGCCCACAGAACACGTCGTCCTCCAGCTCGACGCCTTCATAGATCGAGACGTTGTTCTGAATTTTGACGTTGTTGCCGATTTTCGTGCCGGGCATCACGACGACGTTCTGGCCGAGGTTGCAGCGCTCGCCGATCACGGCGCCGGGCATCACGTGCGAAAAGTGCCAGATCTTGGTGCCGTTCCCGATCACCGCCCCGTCATCGATATAGCTCGACTCGTGCGCAAAGTAGTTCACACCCCGATGATTTTGCACTCGAGCTCCAGGGTGATGCCGGTCTTCTTGGCGACCGTCTTGCGCAGGTGTTCGATCACCTTGAGGACGTCGGTCGCGGTCGCGGTGCCCTTGTTGATGATGTAGTTGGCGTGGAGCGTGGACACCTGCGCGCCGCCGATCGTGAAGCCCTTGAGCCCGCACTCGTCGATCAACATGCCGGCGGTCTTCGTGCCCCCGGTGGGATTGGTGAAGGTGGATCCGCAGCACGGCTGGTCGAAGGGCGTACCGGCTTTGCGCCAGCGCAGCAACTTGGACTGCAGCTCCTTCAGCTTTGCCGGCGACTCTTCGCCCAGCACCAGCTTCGCCTCGATGACGATGCCCTCGAGGTTGGTGGAGCGGTACTTGAACGAGATCTGCTTGCGGCTGAGCTGCTTGACCTTGCCGCGCGGGTCCATTACGGTGACTTCGGTGACGACCTCCGAGAACTCGGCCCCGTGGCAGCCGGCGTTCATGTAGATCCCGCCGCCCACCGTTCCGGGAATCCCGATGAACCGCTCCACGCCCGCGAAGCCCGCCTCGGCGGTGCGTCGCGCGAGGATCGGCGTGGGCATTCCGCCCCCGATGATCGCGGTCGCCCCCTTCATCTCGAAACGGTCCAGCCCTTTCCCCATGCGGATCACGACGCCGGGAAAGCCGCCGTCCTTGATCAGCACGTTCGAGCCCAGGCCCAGCACGATCCACGGCAGCCCCCGGTCCTGCGCGAGCTCGAGGGCGCGCACGACGTCCTCGCTGTCGGCGGGCAGCGCCAGGTAGCGCGCGGGACCGCCGATGCGCCAGGTGTTGTAGCGGGCCAGCGGCTCGTTCTCGAGCAGCTTGCCGCGGAATTTGAACTTCGGCGCTGGCGGAGGCTCAGGCGCCTTCGCGACCTTCGTTACGTGTTTGCCGCCGCGATCTGCCCGCCGGTCAGCGCCTTTTCGCCGTTCGCTCTTGCGTGCCATTCCTGTAAGCTCCTGACGCTCCCCGTTCGACTGCGGAGCGCAATGATCGCATCACACGCGGCACTCGCCGCGGACATGGTCGTCGTATACGGCACCCGATGCACCAGCGCGGCGCGCCGGATGGCGTAGTCATCCACCTGCGTGAACTTTCCCAACGGCGTGTTGATCAACAGCTGCACTTCGCCGGACACGATCAAATCGATCGCGTTGGGGCGTCCTTCGTGCACCTTCAACACGCGCTCCGCCGGCACACCGCGGCCGCGGAGATACCGCTCCGTGCCCTCCGTCGCCAGGATGCGGAACCCGAGCTCATGGAAGCGGCGGGCAATCGGCAGCACCGTCGGCTTGTCGTGGTCGTTCACCGTGACGAAGATCGTGCCCTCCAAGGGCAGGCTGCCTTCCGCCGCGATCTGCGCCTTGGCAAACGCCATCCCGAAGCTGTCCGCCAGCCCCATGGCTTCCCCGGTGGACCGCATTTCCGGCCCCAACACGGTATCCACACCGGGCAGCTTCGTGAAGGGGAAGACCGCCTCTTTCACGGCTACCCCGGCGACGGGAAGCTCATCGGGAAGGCCCAAATCGTCCAGTGTCCTCCCGGCGATGACCGCCGCTGCAAGCTTTGCGAGGGGGACCCCGGTGGCTTTGCTCACGAACGGCACCGTCCGAGACGCCCGGGGATTGACCTCCAGGACGTAGACGACGCCGTTCTTGATGGCGTACTGGACGTTGATCAGCCCGACCACGCACAGCGCCTTGGCGAACGCCTGGGTGTGGCGGCGCATCTCTTCCACCTGCCGGTCACCGATCAGGTACGGCGGGAGCACGCAGGCAGAATCGCCGGAATGCACCCCCGCATCCTCGATGTGCTGCATGACGCCGCCGATCACGCAGCGCGTGCCGTCGGCGATCGCGTCCACGTCCGCCTCGAACGCGTCTTCGAGGAAATGGTCGATCAGCACCGGATGCTCGGGCGCGACGCGCGCGGCTTTGACGAAGTACTCGCGCAGCGAGCCGTCGTCGTACACGATTTCCATCGCGCGGCCGCCGAGCACGTAGGACGGCCGCACCAGCACCGGATACCCGATCCGCTGGGCGACCGCGACGGCCTCCTCCACCGAGCGGGCGATGCCGTTGGGCGGCTGCGTGACGCCGAGCCGGTCGGCCAGCTCTTCGAAGCGCTCGCGGTCTTCGGCGATGTCGATCGCGTCCGGCGAGGTGCCCAGGATCGGCACGCCGGCGGCCTCGAGCGGTTTGGTGAGCTGCAGCGGCGTCTGCCCGCCGAACTGCACGACGACGCCCTTCGGCCTCTCCCAGCGAGTGATCTCCAGCACGTCCTCGAGGGTGAGCGGCTCGAAGTACAGCTTGTCGGAGATGTCGAAGTCGGTGGACACCGTCTCGGGATTCGAGTTGATCATGATCGTCTTGAACCCGAGCTCGCGGAACGCCAGGCCGGCGCGCACGCAGCAATAGTCGAACTCGACGCCCTGCCCGATCCGGTTGGGACCGCTCCCGAGGATCACGATCCCGCGTTCCCCGAACGGCTCGGACTCGTTCTCTTCGTCGTACGACGAGTAGAGATACGGCGTCGACGAGGGGAATTCGCCGGCACAGGTGTCCACCGTCTTGTAGGCAGGATGAATGCCGAGGCTCCAGCGCTGCTCGCGAATCGCCGCTTCGGTCGTGTTGCGCAGCGCCGCGAGCTGGCGATCCGAGAATCCCAGCCGCTTCATGCGCTTGAGCTCGCGCGCGCCGATCGCTCCGAGCGCGGTGAACCAGCGCTCGGCCTCGACCAGCTCCTGCAGCTGATAGAGGAACCAGGGATCGATGCCTGAGCCTTGCGCGATCTCGTCCACCGTGAGGCCGGCGAGGAACGCCCGCTTGATCTGGAAGATCCGCTCTGGTGTCGCGGTGCGCAGCGCGACCCGCAGGTCGTCCGGTGACGTGCTCGTGAGCCGGTCGTCCGCCGGCGTTGCGCCCAGCACCCACCCCGGCCGGCCGATCTCGAGCGCGCGCAGGCCCTTCTGGAACGCTTCCTTGAACGTGCGGCCGATCGCCATCGCCTCACCCACCGACTTCATCTGCGTGGTGAGCCGGAAATCCGCCCGGGGGAATTTTTCGAACGCGAAGCGCGGCACCTTCACCACGACGTAGTCGAGCACCGGCTCGAACGACGCCGGCGTCGTTTTCGTGATGTCGTTGGGCAGCTCATCGAGCGTATAGCCGACGGCGAGCTTGGTGCCGATGCGCGCGATCGGGAAGCCGGTCGCCTTCGACGCGAGTGCCGAAGACCGCGAGACACGGGGGTTCATCTCGATCACCAGCATTTCGCCGTCGGCCGGATTGACGGCGAACTGAATGTTGCACCCTCCGGCCTCGACCCCGATCTCCCGGATGATCGCGATCGCCGCATCGCGCATGCGCTGGTACTCGCGGTCGGTGAGCGTCATCGCGGGCGCCACGGTGATCGAATCGCCGGTGTGCACGCCCATCGGATCGAGGTTTTCGATCGAGCACACGATGACGACGTTGTCGCGCCGGTCGCGCATCACTTCGAGCTCGAATTCTTTCCAGCCAAGCACGCTGCGCTCAATCAGGGTCGAGTGCACCGGGGACAGCTCGAGCGCGCGCGCGACCATCTCCTCGAACTCCGCGCGATTGTACGCGACACCGCCGCCCGTGCCGCCGAGCGTGTACGAAGGCCGGATGATGGCCGGGTAGCCGAGGTCGGCGACCGCCTCGAGCCCCGCCGCCGCCGATGTCACGGTGTGCCCAGCGGGCGTCGCCAGGCCGATGCGCGCCATCGCGGCGCTGAACTCGGCACGATCTTCGGCCATGCGGATGGCGCGGGCGTTCGCACCGATCAGCTCGACCTTGTGCTGCGCGAGCGTGCCGTCGTTGGCGAGCGCCATGGCGACGTTGAGGGCGGTCTGCCCGCCCATCGTGGGCAGCAGCGCGTCCGGCTGCTCGCGCTCGATGACCTTGCGCACCCACTCCGGCGTAACCGGCTCGATGTACGTCCGGTCGGCGAGCTCGGGATCCGTCATGATCGTGGCGGGATTCGAGTTCACGAGGATGACGGTATAGCCCTCCTCTTTCAGGGCCTTCACCGCCTGCGTCCCGGAGTAGTCGAACTCCGCCGCCTGACCGATGACGATCGGTCCCGAGCCGAGCAGCAAGATCCGCGAGAGATCAGTTCTTTTGGGCATCGAGGACGTCTCGCAGGATATCGTCGAGCGTACGGCGCGGGCTCCAGCCCGTCGCCGCGCGCAGCTTCGCGGCATCGCCCACCAGGTAGGGCCGCGCTTCGCGACGCACCTGGCTGCCATCCACTTCCCGTTTGGGCGCGACGCCCACCAGCTGCTCCAGCCGCGTGTGAATCTCGTCCAGCGTGACGGCGCGGCCGGAGGCGATGTTGTACACCTCGCCCGGCGTCCCGCGCTTCAAGAGCACCGCATACGCGTCAGCCACGTCGTCCACATGCAGGAAGTCACGCACCGCCGTCAAGTCACCCACCGGGACTACGGCCCAGCCGTTGCGCTTCACTTCCTGCAGCATCTTGCAGCGCGCGGGGATCCAGAAGCTCTCGTCCTGCCCCGCCCCCGAGTGCGGAAATGGTCGCGCAATGATGACCCGTAGGCCCGCGCAGCGTCCCGCTTGCCTCGCGGCCAGTTCCGCTCCGAGCTTGCTCGCGCTATAGGCGGTGGACGGCTGCACGGCATCGTCTTCCTTGATAGGGCGTTTCTGCCAGGCATACACCTCCGCCGTCGATGCGAGCAGGAAGAGCGGCTGGGTCTTCCACTGCGCCGCGGCTGCGCCGAGGGCGGCCGTGAGGTTCGACGTTCCTGCGGCATTGACGGCCCACGCCATCGCCGGATCGCGATCCGCCGCCCGGCTGAGCGCGATGGCGGCGAGATGAATCACCGCATCGACCGGCTGCGCGAAGCAGGCGCGCACGGAGACGTCGTTCGCGACATCGAGCGATACGGTCGTGACGCTTTTCCCGGCCGGATGCCCCGATGCTCCCGGTCCCACCGCGGCCACCACGCTGTCGCCTTCGGCGACCAGCCGCCGCACGACGGAGCGGCCCACGAAGCCGTTGGCACCCGTGACGAGCACTTTCACGCCAGCCGTTCCAAATCGGCATCCACCATCATTTTCACCAGCTGCTCGAAGCTGACCCGCGGCGCCCATCCCAGCTCCCGCTTCGCCCGGCCCGCGTCGGCAAGCAGCGTGTCCACCTCCGCGGGACGCACGAAACGAGGATCGACCTTCACATACTTCTGCCAGTCGAGTCCCACGTGGCCGAAGGCCGCGGCACACAGGTCGCGTACGGTGTGCATCTTCCCCGTCCCGACGACATAGTCTTTCGGCTCCGGCTGCTGCAGCATGCGCCACATGGCTTCGACGTAATCACCCGCAAATCCCCAGTCGCGTCCCGAATCGAGATTGCCGAGGCGCAGCTCGTGTGTCTGCCCGAGCTTGATGCGGGCGACGGCGTCGCTGACCTTTCGCGTGACGAACTCGAGGCCGCGGCGTGGCGACTCATGGTTGAAGAGAATGCCGCTGACCGCGTACATCCCGTACGACTCGCGGTAGTTCACCGTGATCCAGTGGCCGTAGACCTTGGCGACGCCGTACGGTGACCGCGGATAAAACGGGGTCGACTCGCGCTGCGGCGTCTCCTCCGCCTTGCCGAACATCTCCGATGAGCTGGCCTGATAAACCCGAGCCGCGGGATGTGCCAGGCGGATCGCTTCGAGCAGCCGTGTCACGCCGAGCGCGGTGAACTCGCCGGTGAGCACCGGCTGATTCCACGAGGTCGGCACGAAGCTCTGGGCGGCGAGGTTGTAGACCTCATCGGGCTTGGCGTCGCGGATCACAGTGGTCAACGAATGCTGGTCGAGCAGATCCGCCGCGACGATGTGCACGCGGTCCAGCAGGTGCCCGATGCGCTCGTAGGAGTCGTGCGACGTGCGCCGCACGACCCCGATCACGTCGTAGCCCTTTTCGAGCAGCAGCTCCGCGAGGTAGGAGCCGTCCTGGCCGGTGACGCCCGTGATCACGGCGGTTTTCCGCGATTGCCGGGGTTGTCGAGCCTCGGTGGCCGGTTTAGGTTTAGGCCTCTTTGCGGCGCCCTTAGAACTCATTGTCGTCGGATCGAACTATGGCTCGAGTGTGTGAGATTTGTGGCAAGGGTCCCATCACGGGGCATAATGTCAGCCACGCGAACAACAAGACCCCCCGCCGCTGGTACCCCAACCTACAGCGGGTTCGGGTCGTGGTGAACGGCGTCGTCCGCCGCATTCGGGTGTGCGCGCAGTGCATCAAATCGAATCGAGTCGCCAAGGCTTCGTAAAAAGGGGACCCGCTGGGGTCCCCTTGGTTAGGCGCGTCCCACCCGTCTCACGCTTATTCACTCAATAGTTCGATCCGCGCCACGTCGGCTCCGTCGCCGACGCGATGCCCCAGTTTTACGATACGGGTGTAGCCGCCAGGCCGCGCGGCAAACCGCTTGCCGATCTCGGCGAACAGCTTGGTCGTGACGGCTTTGTCCTTGAGGCGGCGCTCGACCAGCCGGCGCGCATGCAGGTCACCGCGGCGCGCGAGCGTGATCAGCCGCTCCGCAAACGGACGCAGCTCCTTCGCCTTCGCCTCGGTGGTCTGGATGCCGCCGTGCCTGAACAGGCTCGTCGCCATGTTGTTCAGCGTCGCCTTCTTGTGGCTCGACGTGCGCGAAAGCTGGCGGCCCTTGGCGCGGTGGCGCATTACTCCTCCTCCGCCCCCGTGAGCTGCGCCTGCGGGGCGACACCGGGGTCGATGATGCGGATCTCGCCGCCTGGCGTCTCCTCGAGCTGCATCCCGAAGTTCAAGCCCTCGCGACGCAGCAATTCGGCGATTTCGCCGAGCGCCTTCTCACCCACGTTCTTGACCTTGAGCAGATCATCTTCCTTGTAGCGGACGAGATCGCCCAGCGTGCGGATGTTCGAGTTCTTGAGCGAGTTGACGGACCGCACCGACAGCCCGGCGTCATCGATCGCGCGACTCAGCACGTCGCGCAGCCGGCCACCTTCGGTTCCGCCATTCCCTGCGGGCTCGCCCTGGACGACCGGCACCTTGCCGAAGTCAACGAAGAACCGGAAGTGCTCCTGCGCGAGCGCCGCGGCATACGCGACGGCGTCCTCGGGCGAGATCGTGCCGTTGGTCTCGACGGTGAGCGTGAGCCGGTCGTAGTCGGTGCGCTGGCCGACGCGCGTCTCCGCCACGGTGAAGTTCGCCCGGCGCACCGGATTGTAGATCGAGTCCACCCGCACGACGTCCACCGCGAGGGTGCGGTCGACGGGATGCTGCTCCGCCTCGACGTAGCCGCGTCCCTTGTTCACATACAGCTCCCCTGAGATGTCACGGTCGTCCTGCACCGTAAACAGCAGCTGCTCCGGATTCACGATCGAGACGGAGCCGTGCTGCTCGAGATCGCGCGCGTACACGGGGCCCGCCTTCTCGACCTTGAAGCGCAGGACCGCCTCGTCGACTTCCGGCGCGAGCACCAGCGTCAGCTGCTTCAGGCGCTGAATGATCTGATGCACGTCCTCGACGACGCCCGAGATGGTCTGATGCTCGTGCACCACGCCGTCGATGCGGAACGCCCAGACCGCGGCACCGCGCAGCGACGAGAGCAGCAGCCGGCGCAGCGAATTGCCCAGCGTGTACCCGTAGCCCCGCTCCAACGGCTGGAGGCGGAACTCGGCGGAATTCGGGTTGTCCTCGCGCTTGGTCATCTCGACCAGGTGCGGGCGGACCAACCCCGTCAAATCAAGAGTGGTAATCACTTGGAATAGAGCTCGACGATTAACTGTTCTTGTGCCGCAATCGGAATGGCGTCGCGGGTCGGCCGCTCCGTCATCCTGCCCAGCACTTTGTCAGTGTCCACCTGAATCCACGAAACCGGTTGTCCGCGCCCGAACTGCTCGAGCGCGACCTTCACCAACACGAGCTCACGGCTCGCATCAGCGACTCGCACTTCCTCGCCCAGGCGCACGCGATAGGACGGAATGTCCAGCACGCGGCCATTGACCAGGATATGGCGGTGCCGCACGAGCTGGCGCGCCTGCGCCCGCGAGCTCGCGAAGCCCATCCGGTAGACCAGATTGTCCAGCCGGCTCTCCAACGCCACGAGCAGCGCCTCGCCCGTGACGCCCGGCTCCTTCAGCACGCGCTCGAAGATGTTGCGGAACTGGCGCTCGGAGAGGCCGTAAATTCGTTTCACCTTCTGTTTCTCGCGCAGCTGCTTGGCATACTCCGACGCTTTGCGGCGCCGCCCGGTCGACTGGCCGTGCTGGCCGGGGGCGTAGGCGCGCCGCTCGACGGCGCACTTCTCCGTCAGGCAGCGCGTGCCCTTCAGAAACAGCTTGGTGCCTTCGCGCCGGCACAGCTTGCAGACGGGACCCGTGTAGCGTGCCATCCGTTACACCCGCCGTTTCTTGGGCGGCCGGCACCCGTTGTGCGGAATCGGCGTCACGTCGCGGATCGAACGGATCTGCAGCCCGGCACTGGCGAGCGCCTGAATGGCGGACTCGCGGCCGGAGCCAGGCCCCTGCACGCGCACGTGCACGCGCTTCACGCCGAGGTTCAACGCTTCACGCGCCGCCTGCTCGGCCGCGACGGTCGCGGCGAACGGCGTGGACTTCTTGGAGCCCTTGAAGCCGGCCTTGCCGGATGAGCCCCAGGTGATCGCGTTGCCCTGCAGATCGGTGATCGTGATGAGCGTGTTGTTGAACGTCGCGGTGATGTGCGCAACGCCTTCCGCTTCCACGATCTTTTTGGCGCGCTTGGGCGCGCCACCTGCCCGTGCTGGTTTTGCTGCCGGTGTCGGTGCCGGCGTCGGTGCCGGCGTCGGTGTCGGTGTCGCTTCGGCCATGGTCCTTTACTTTTTCAGGACGGGCTTCTTCTTGCCCGCGATCGCGCGCCGCGGTCCCTTCTTGGTGCGCGCATTGGTGTGCGTGCGCTGGCCGCGCACCGGCAGATTCTTGCGATGGCGACCACCCCGGTACGTCCCGATGTCCATCAAGCGCTTGATGTTCATCGCGACCTCCGTCCGGAGCGCGCCTTCCACCTTGTAGTCCCGTTCGATCACCTGACGCAACCGGGCGACTTCGGCGTCGCGCAGGTCGCGCACGCGGGCGTCGGGGCTGATGCCCGTCTCCGCGAGAATCTTGACCGAGTTGCTGGGACCGATGCCAAAGATGTACGGAAGTGCGTACTGGATTTTTTTATCGCGCGGCAGATCCACGCCTGCAATACGAGCCATGCCTCTCCCTAACCCTGCCGCTGTTTATGCTTGGGGTTGCGTTTGCAGATCACGCGAATCACGCCCCGGCGCGTCACGACTTTGCAGTGCTCGCAGATGGGGCGCACACTCGAACGTACCTTCAACAGGCAGCTCCCTAAATTGTGAAAATTTTCTGGCTGAGTCTTGAACAATAGACGGGGTCGTAACTTCACGCAAGGGGCGGGATTAGGGCGCACTTCGCAGTTCCACGAGACGCCATTCGTGACCCACGAGCCGGTAGCCAAGAAACAGTGTTTCGCGACGTACTTCGGCCGTTCCCACGACGACGTAGCGGCGGGTTAACTCGACGAACCCTTTGCCCGGCTCCACCTCCCGGATCGCCGTGACGTCCAGGCCGCGCTCCTCGGTGGGCCGAAAGTAGCGCCGTAACAACTCGATCGCCTGCGGCCGTCCCAGGGGGGACGAAGGATCGGCACCGGGGATCTGCAACACGATATTGGAGCTCTGGCCGACGAGTGCCTGGGGGTCGTGCGCGGACCAGGCCTGCTTGGCCCGCTCCGCGGCGTCGGACAGCGTGGCTTGACCCCGCGCCGGCATCGGCAGCAGCGCGAGCGCGGCAAGGGACAGCCAGGCTGTTCGCATAGGAGTGCCTAATACCCTTAATCGAGCGCTTCGACCAGGCGGTGATAGGCCGCGACGGGATCGCGCGCGCCTGTGATGGGACGCCCGACCACCAGATGGGTCGCGCCGCGGCCCACGGCTTCCGCCGGTTCGACGGTGCGGACCTGATCGCCGGCCGCTTCCCCGGGCGCGCGAACGCCCGGCACCACGATCCAGGGATCAGGGCCCAGCGCCTGGCGCAGCAATCCAAGCTCCTGGCCGGACGCGACAACACCGCGCAATCCTGCCTGCAGCGCCCCGCGCGCGAGGCGCTCGGCCTCGAAGCCGACATCGGGAACGCCCCGCCCGAGTATGCTCTCGAGCTCGGCGGCATCATGCGAGGTCAGGACCGTCACGCCGACGAGTGCCAGATCCTGGCCAGCCGCTGCGGCCGCGGCCGTCAGCATCGCGCGCCCGCCGAGGCAGTGGACCGTCGTCATCGACACACCGAGCTCACGCGCCGCACTCACGGCACTCGCCACGATGTTGGGAATGTCATGCCACTTGAGGTCGAGAAACACGCGGATGCCGCGCTCGGTGAACTCCTTAATCAGCGACGGACCTTCGCGGCCATACAGCACTGGGCCGATCTTTGCCCAGCGCAGACCCGGGAGGCGCCCGGCCATCGCGAGCGCCTCGCGCCCGCTGGTCACATCGAACGCGACGATCAGCTCAGCCACGGCTCAGCTCTCGGGCGATGCGCACCGGCACACGCGGATCGGCGAGCGCCGCAGTCCCGATGGCCACGAGCGCTGCGCCCGCCGCGAGATACTCGCGCGCGTCGGCGACGTTGCGCACCCCGCCGACGCCGATGACCGGCATGCCGACGCTCGCGCGCACGCGCCTGGTGGCGAGCACACCGATCGGCAGCAGTGCCGGACCGCTCAACCCGCCGCTGCCGTTGCCGAGCCGCTTGTCGAGCAAGCCCGGCATGGTGTTCACGAGGCTCACGGCCTCCGCGCCTTCGTCGCGGGCGATGCGCGCCATTGCCGGAATGTCGGGGAGCACCGGCGACAATTTAACCGCGAGCGGCCGCGTCGACGCACTTCGGCAGGCACGCACCAGCTCCGCCAGGCTGCGGGGCTCCGCGCCAAACTCCAGCCCGCCGGCATCCGTGTTGGGACAGGACGCATTGATCTCGAACGCCGTGACGCCTGCGAGCGGCGTGAGTCGTTCGAGCACGTGCACGTAGTCTCGGATGGTCGCGCCCGCCACGTTCACAATGATCCGGGCCCGCTGCAGCCGTTTTCCGAGCCACGGCAGCTCGTGCGTGGCGACGCGCTCGACCCCGGGATTGGCCAGTCCCACGGCATTCAGCATCCCGCCCCGAAACTCGGCGACGCGCAGCGCGGGATGCCCCTGCCGAGGCTCCGGTGTCACCGCCTTCGTGACGATGCCACCGAGGAGATCGAGATCGATGACGCGATCGACCTCCCGGCCGAAACCGGCGGTACCAGCAGCAAGCAGAATCGGGTTTTGGAATGTGGTGCCGAACAGTTCCACCGCGCTCACGGACGGTCCAGCCGCGGGCCGCGAGGGCCTGGTACTGGGGCATCGAAGAGAACTCCGGCGACGGCGGCGCGGCTACCGGCAACCTGCACCCCCATCTCACGCGCCAGAGAATCCTCGGCCGCAGCGTAGGCGATGCTCTGCTCGCCGTGAAACACGCGCGTATAGGGGGACGCGGCGTACCGTGAGTCGAGGAGGGCGACGATCGAATCGCGACGCTCGGGCAGGACGGCGAGGGCGGCGATCAGCGCCTTGGGCGCGTAGAGCGAGGCCGAGTCGGCCGCCGCCGCGTCGAGAAAGAGCCGACCGGCGAGCAGCGGTGCGTGCAACGAATCACGTGCGATTTCGGCAACCCGGAATCGCGTGGCCGGCGTCTCGGGGGGGGGGCGGGGGGCGGGGGCATTCGCCACCACGACGGTGAGGAGGTCGAGCACGCGGCTCGCCCCTTCGTTTGCGCTCACGGTGGCACGTAACCGGGTGAGCTCGCGAACGATAGGCCTCAGGTCGCTGCGCTGCGTGGCTCGCGCGATCAAGATTTGCTGCTGCGCCACCAGAGCCCGGCCGGCCGCGTCGGGCTCGCGCGAGCGATCGAAGTGCAGGCTGGCCGCCTCGTAGTCCGCGCGCCGAGCGGCTGACTGGCCGGCAATGTATTCGGCACGCGAACGGCGGTCCGCGTTCCGGGAAGCGAGCGGCGCCGACAGCGTCGCGTCGATGCGCTCAAGGTCACCCGCCAGGAGCGCGCATTCTGCATCGGCCAGATCGATCCGTTCGCGCAGTGTCGCATCCTGCACACTCGCGCGCGCGCGCGCCATCAGCTCGCCAGCCTCCCGACAGGCGTCTGAATAGGCGAGCCCTTCCGCCTGCAGGACCAAGGCGTGGTCGGTCCGCCCAGCCTTGGCTGTCGCGGCCACCTGCGCCCATTGGGCGCGCGCTTCAGACGTCTGGCCGTTCCGCTCGAGCTGTCTGGCATCCTTGGCATGACGCTCGGCGTTCCACATGGCGTTGTAGGACGCACAGCTCGAGAGTCCCGCGGCCAGTGTCAGTGTGCTCCAGCGGAGCTCCCGCATCATCGCCCGCGACCACCCCCGGTACCGATGAGCTTCCGCTCGAACTCCAGCAGATAGGCGACCATGCCGTCGGCGATCGCCATCGCGATCTTGCGTTGTCCCAGTGCGGATGCGAGGAAGGCCCCATCGCCGCGATTGGTCGCGAAGCCCGCTTCGACGAGGATGGCGGGTCGGCGCGCCGCCGCCAGCACCAGGAAGGGGCCTTGCTGCACGCCGCGATCCTCCCCTGGATGTATCTCGGCAACCTTACCCTGCACCAGCTCGGCGAGTCGCGCGGATTCCCGGAGGTATTCGTTCAGCTGCAGATCGTGGAGGATGAACCCGAGCGGGCCGCCGCGGTCGAGCACCGGATCGGTCTCAAACCGCAGCGCGTCGTTTTCCATCTGTGCCACACGCTTCTGATCTTCAGTTTTGGCATCGGAGACGAAATACGTTTCCACGCCGTTCACTTGTGTTTGGCGCCGGCCCGCGGGCATCGCATTCACGTGAATACTGACGAACAGATCGCAGTCGGCGCGGCAGAAGAGCGGCCGATTCGCGAGGTCGATCAGGGTGTCGGTCGAGCGCGTGAGGACGACGCTGAGTCCGCGCCGCACCAGCTCCGCCCGCAGCAGCTTGCCGATCCCCAGAGTGATGTCTTTTTCCGTGAGACCGCGGGGGAAGTGCAGCCCCGGGTTGCCGGGATCGATCCCGCCATGCCCCGGATCCACGACGATCGTGTGCGCGAGCCGCAAACCGGTGATCGGATTGGGCACGGTTGCCACCGGGGGAAGCGGGGGTGCCGGCCGCTCGTCCAACCGGGCCAACCACGGGTCCCAGCGGTAGCGGGATGCCAGCATCCGGGGCACGTAATTGGTCAGCCAGTGCAGCGGTAAGAACAGCGTGTCCCGCGCAACGTACGGCGCACCGACAAGCGGATAGGCTGCACTGTCGCAGCGGAAGAACGGCGATCCGACGTCGAACACGAATACGCGGTCCCCCAGCGTGACGCGTGCCGCGGAGCCGTCGAGCGAGACCCCCACTCCCAGCGGCTGCGCGAGCAGCACCGCCGCCACAGCCGCAGCACCCGTTTCCGTGGTGACGGGAATGCTGGCCTGCCCGCGCGACGTTGCGATCAGGACCTGCTGCGGCAGCAGGCCAGCGAGCAGCAGGAGCACCATCATGACCGTCTGCCCTTCACCACGCGCGCCATCTCGCGCTCGGCGACGCGCCGCTTCAGCTCCTCGCGCTTGTCGTGCGCCTTCTTCGCTTTCGCGAGCGCAATCGCGACCTTGGCCAATCCATCCTTGAAGTAGACCTCGAGCGGCACAACCGTGAGACCCTTCTGCGTCGTGGCGCCGAGCAGCTTGCGGATTTCGCGTTTGTGGAGGAGGAGTTTGCGGGAACGAGCGGGCGGCGGATTGTTGTAACTCCCGGGCCCGTAGTGCGAAATCGTCATGCCTTCCAGCCAGACCTCGCCGTTGCGCACATGGGCGTAGGCTTCACTCAAACTCGCCTTGCGATCACGCAGCGATTTTACCTCGGTGCCTGTAAGCACGAGTCCCGCCTCCCACGTCTCCAGGAGATGGTAATCGTGCCGGGCTTTAGGGTTCCTGGCGATGGAGATTTTTTCCACGCTGTCGTCGGCAAGATACGCATTGACTTGGGGTTATACAACGTTCTAGATTGCCGTTCCTCAAAACCTAGACGTCTAGACGTCGAGACGTCTAGTAATTGCCGAAGTGGTGGAACTGGTAGACGCGCTGGCTTCAGGAGCCAGTGGGCGCAAGCCCGTGGGGGTTCGAGTCCCCCCTTCGGCATCCTTGAAAGAAAACGTACTAGTACCGGGGAACACTGGAATCGATTTCCCGAGACCACGCATCAATTCCGCCTGCAAGACTTCTGACGTTCGCAAAACCGGCTCCCTTGAGAATCTCCCGTGCCTGCAACGAACGCTGGCCGTGATGGCAGTGCGTCACGATCTCCGCTTGTCCCGCCAGCTCGGATATTCGACGCGGCAGCTCACGCAGCGGGATCAGTCGCGCGCCTTCGATGCGCGCGATCTCGGCCTCGAGCGGCTCACGGACATCGATGAGCAAGAGATTGGGTTTGCGAGCGCGCTCGTGCTGAAGGTCTCGCGCGGAAATTTCGACCCCGTCTCCTGACTCCAGACTCCCGGCTCCTACTCCGCAGAACGCTTCGTAATCGATCAATGCAGTGACGGTCGGATGCTCACCGCACACCGGACAGTCGGGATCCTTCTGTAGCGCGAGCTCGCGGAACTGCATGCGCCGGCCGTCGAAGAGCACCAGACGGCCGATCAACGACTCGCCGAATCCGACGATGAGCTTGATCGCTTCGAGCGCCTGCAGGGACCCGATGATCCCGGGCAAGACTCCGAGCACGCCACCGTCCGCGCACGACGGCACGAGATCGGGCGGCGGTGGCTCGGCGTAGAGACAGCGGTAGCACGGGCCCTGCTTCGCGTAAAACACGGACACCTGTCCGTCGAACCGGAAGACCGAGCCGTACACGTTGGGCTTGCCGAGCAGCACGCATGCATCGTTGACGAGATACCGCGTCGGGAAATTGTCGGAGCCATCGACCACGATGTCGAACTCGCGAAGGATCGCGAGCGCGTTGGCCGAGGTGAGCTTCTCGCCGAACGCTTCGATTTGCACGTGCGGATTGACGTCACGCAGCCGCTCGCGCGCTGAGTCGATCTTGGGTGTGCCGATACCGGAAGTGCCGTGGAGGATCTGGCGTTGCAGGTTGCTGGGATCGACCAGATCGAAATCAACGATGCCGAGAGTCCCGACGCCCGCCGCGGCGAGATACAGCGCCGCCGGGGATCCCAATCCGCCCGCGCCGATGAGTACGACGCGCGCGTCGCGCAGTTTCGCTTGGCCTTCGAGACCTACATCGGGAAGCGTGAGGTGCCGCGAGTACCGCAGCAGCTCCCCAGGCGACAGCTGCGTCAATTTCCGGACGCGACCCCGGCGATCTGATAGACCTGGGGCTCGGCGTGCAGCAGATCGGCGAGCGTGACGCCGGCGAGCACTTCGTTAATGCGCCGTTCGAGCAGGCGCCAGACGGGACGAATGCTGCAAGCGGTCGCCGGATCGCAGCGCTCATCGTCCACGCGATGCAGGTCACAGTTCACCTCGAACGTCACGTGCTCCGAGGCCTCGATGACGTCCTTCACACTCACGGCGTGCGGCTCGCGCGCCAGCATATAGCCGCCGCGGGCGCCGCGCACCGACTCGACCAAACCCGCGCGGCGCAGGCGCAACAGAATCTGCTCGACGTAGTCATGCGGCAGGCGTTCCTGCTCGGACAGCTCGCGTGCGGCGACGGGGCCCTTCCCCATTTCCCGTGCCAGATGGATCGACACGATGAGGCCGTATTCCGCCCAGGTTGTGACGCGCATGGGAGGAATATGCGAGAGATGTTATCGGGATTCAATGGCTCGTCTGATGCTCCAGCCGTGGGCTCAGACTGGCAGCCACCTGGACGATGAACGCATTGCGGTTGTTCGGATCATTCCGCTGCATCCACAAGACCCGCGCATTGACGTTCGTCATCAGCGTCCGACCACTGAAGATGTCGGCGCCGAGACCGCCGTGTGCACCCTGGGCGACGCCGCGATCGTCGCCGATCTGCGGGAAGCCCGCGAGCAACAGGCCGAGCTCCACGTAAACGCGTCCCCAGGCGGGGTGCAGCGAAGGCTCATATCCGGGGGCGAACAGGATCGCGTACGGATCACAATTGGCCGTGCAGCCGGTCCTCACGCGCAATGGCGCGTAATCGATCTGCAAGCCGAGCGACCCGCCCTTCTTTTGGTCACGGCGGAAGCGGACGCCCACCGTCGGCCCGCGACCTTGGAGGGGCCCACTGAGCGGTGTCAGCACGCCAACGGCCGGCCCGAGGGTGCCGTTCAGCAATTGCCACTTCTTGCTCGGACTGCCGAACGCGAACGACACGTTGGCGCGCCCTTCGAGGGCCTTGATGGCGCTGTTCGGGACTTGAAAGAACCGCCCCTCGACGAGGGCGGCGGCCTGGTTGCCAAGATTGACGCGCACGCCGAGACCGAAGCCCAACCCGAGCTCGTTGCTCGTTTGTGCGGATGTGTTGCAGCCCAGCAGTGGAGTGAGCGTCGGATCCTGATCGAGCACACGCGCCAACCCTACGGCGCTCGACGCGAACGGCGCCACGCTTTTCGCTCCGACGGGATAGTAGTTCGACTCGAGTCCGACAAACGTCATCTGCCGAACGCAGCTGCTGCTCGAGAGGTCGCTGTAGCGCGACGCCCCGATGCCGACTTCGCCGTCGTCGCCGGAGAGAAATGCGAGGCTGCCGCCAAACGACGTGAAGGAGTTGCTGCCGCCGGACCCGTTTTCGAGTGAGATGCTGGAGACGGTGGGGCCGATGCGCGCACGGCGCTGCGCCGCGGCATTGCCGGCAACCGCGAGCGCGATGAGGACAATCATCAGGGTACGCATGCGGACACTTCTACCCCATCGCGCGCGCCGGGGCCGTGACTCCGGTCACTTCATGAGCAATCCCACCACGAGACCGGCCGCGTTCATGCGCACCAGCCATTCCCAACACGTGGCCATTTGCAGCTGCCGCACTTTGGCGTACCAGACCCCGCTCCCGACCATGGCGAGGAAAATCGTCGGCAGCCACAGCACCGTCGCGAACTCCATCCCCGCGAGCGGCCCGCCGTTCCGCACCCACAGCGCGCCGCGGAACCGACCGTAGAACCAGGCCAGCAGCAGACCAAACGCGAGCGTCAGCACCGCCGACTTCGCCAACGCCGGACCCATGAAGCGCTTCATCTCCTCCGGCGTCATCTGTGTGACGAACGCATCCAGGCCGGTGGTGAAGACCTTGCTCCACATGACCCAGTCTACGAGGTACGCGACGACGCCTGCGATCAGTCCGGCAACGATCCAGCTGTTCATAGGTGCGTCTCCGCTGTGAGAGTCATTTCCGGCGTTGCCGCTCGCCCGGCACACCCAGCTCCGTCATCGCCCGCAAATCGAGCACCTCCTCCAGCGCTTTCCCTTTCAACAGTCCCTTCTCCATCACGATCTGCCGCACGGTGACGTTCTTGGCCACGGCTTCCTTCGCCAGGTTCGCGGCTTCGGCGTAACCAATCGTCGGCGCCAGCGCCGTGACGAGCGCCGGACTGCGCTCCAGCCAGTGCGCGCATTGCTCCGCGTCGGCTTCGATCCCCTCGACGCAGCGCTCCGCCAGCACGCGGGTCGCGGTGGTGAGGATGCTCATCGAGAACAACAGATTGTGCGCGATGACCGGCATCATCACGTTCAGCTCGAGCTGCCCCGCCTCCGCGGCGGCGGTCACGGTCACGTCGTTCCCGATCACCTGGAAGCAGACCTGATTCACCATTTCCGCGATCGATGGATTCACTTTCCCGGGCATGATGCTCGAGCCCGGTTGCACGGCCGGCAGCACGATCTCCGCCAAACCGGTGCGCGGTCCGGAAGCGAGCAGCCGCAGGTCGCTCGCGATCTTGCCGAGGTCGGCGGCGTAGGTGCGCAGGGCGCCCGAAAATGCCGCTGCGTCGCCCATCGACTGCATCAGTTGCACCCGGTCGGCGCCCTCGCGCAGCTCGAAGTCGCAGATCGCGCGGAGGTGCTTGACCATCAGTCCGGGGTATTGCGGCTCGGCGTTGAGGCCCGTTCCGACCGCGGTGCCCCCAATCCCCAAATCGCGCAGATCGTCCGCGGCGCGCATGATCCGCTCGCGGTTGCGCTCGACGCTGTGGGCGAATGCAGCGAATTCCTGGCCGAGCCGCACCGGCGTCGCATCCTGCAGGTGCGTACGGCCCGACTTCACGATGTCGTCGAAGGCCGTGGCTTTCGCCGTGAGCGCGCGCGCGAGACGCGTGAGCGATTCGGTCAGCGCCGCCAGCTGCGCCAAGGCGCCGAGGCGGATCGCGGTAGGGATCACGTCGTTCGTCGATTGCGCCATGTTGACGTGATCGTTGGGATGGACCGGCTTGTATTCGCCGCGCCCCGAGCCCAGCAGCTCATTGGCGCGGTTCGCCAGCACCTCATTGCAATTCATGTTGTGGGAGGTGCCGGCGCCCGCCTGATACGGGTCGACGACGAAGTGCTCGCGATGCCCGCCGGAGAGGACTTCGTCCGCGGCCTTGATGATCGCGTCCGCGAGTTTCGCGTTCAGACGCCCGGTCTCCCGGTGGGTCAGGGCGGCGGCTTTCTTGATGCGGATGACGGCATCGACGAACGCGGGGAGCGGCCGGAGGTTTGAAATCGGGAAATTTTGCCGCGCGCGCTCGGTCTGGATGCCCCACAACGCCTCGGCGGGCACCGCCATCTCTCCCAGCGGGTCACGCTCCATACGTGTCTGCGTCACTGCTTCCACAATCCCGTTAGTTTCGAGCCAAGAATCGCCCATAGAATCTGTCCCCGCTAGCGCCGCTGGAACCAACCGACCGTGAACAGCTCCTTCGCCGCCGCCACGCCGTGCGTCCGGACCAGCAAATACATACCGAGCACGGTCAGCAGAATGGTCGTGTAGAAACGCCACAGCAACAGCATCATCACCTGATGGCCCGGTCCGAAGTCTCCGGCGAATCCCGACAGGAACGCGACTTCGATCCCGCCGCCGCCCGACGGCAGCGGCACGACGAGCGGCGCGTGCAGCAGCGCCAGCGAACCGAACAACATCACGCTGAAGGGCGGTGCAGCGGCGTGACCCCACACCAGCGCCGGCAAGATCAGCGCTCGCGCCGCGAGGCTGATGACGGTCAGCAGCGCGCCCACAAACAAGACCCACCACGGCGCCCGCCGGACGTGCGCCAGGGCGACGCGCCATTGCCGCCGCACGCGATGGCGGATGGCGCCGGGCCGGACGAACCGCTGCAGCGTCCAGATGACGATCAGGAGCACGAGCGCGATGAGCTCGATCCCCAACAAGTCGCGGGCCAAACTGTGCGACAGGAACCGGTCCGCCGCCGCGCTCCAATCGGGCACGTAGTACGCGGCCAGCGCGACCGCCACGATGCCGAACACAGGCCATTCCGCCGCGACCTCCACGCCGAGCGCCACCAGCGCCATCACCACCCGCAGCCCCGACCACGTCATGCCGAGGAAGCGGGCGGGCTCACCGCCGAGGCGATTGGGTGTGAACGTGGAAGCCGCTTCGCCGTACAGGTTCAAGCGCAGCGCATCGCGAAGGGTGAGGTGCCCTCCGGCCGCCCAGCTGGCGAGCTGAATGCGCCCCGCGCGGGCCGCGCAGTCGATCACCAGCAGGAGAATCGCGAGGACGTGATTCAATCGGAGCAGTCGCCCAGAGGATAGAGGAACCCGCAATTCGGACACGGATTCTTGCAGCCCCAGGGCTTCTTCTGGACCTCGGCCGCGCAGCGCATGCAACGCGGCCGCTGCTTAGGCGATTCGGGAGGCGCCGGTGAGGAAGGGATTTGTGCGGCGCTCCCGTCCGATGGTGGTTTCGGGTCCATGTCCGCTGTACAGGATGGTGTCATCGGAGAGCGGGAGCAACTCGCGCTCGATGCTGGCGATCAGCGTCCCGAAGTCACCGCCCGGCAGGTCGGTCCGTCCGATCGAACCCGCGAACAGGACGTCGCCGGTGAATACGACCCCCGGCCCCCGCAGGCACACGCTGCCGGGCGAGTGTCCGGGGGCATGCCGGACCTCGAAGCGCAGGTCGCCGACCTGCAGCGCGGCGCCATGCGCCAGGTCGTGATCGGGAGCGGGAAGCCGTTCCGGGGGCGCGAGGCCAAACCAGGCGGCCTGCTCCGGCACGCCGTCGTACAGCGGGCGGTCGGCGGGATGCAGCCACACGGGCGCTCCTGTTTCAGCGGCGACCCTCGGCACGCCGAGCACATGGTCGAGATGCGCGTGCGTCAGCCAGATCGCGACGGGCTGCGCGCCGGTTTCCTTGACCTTGTGAAGAATCAGGCCGGCTTCTTCGCCGGGATCCACAATGGCGCACGCGCCAGCCTGCTCGTCCACCACGAGATAGCAATTCTCTGCGAACATGCCGTTGGGAATCGAAACGATCTTCACTGCTTGCCTGTGCCGTCGCCGTGTTGTTCGCGCAGCGACTTGAGGTATTTCTCGACCGCAATCGCTGCGGTCGTCGCGTCGCCAACGGCCGTCGTGATCTGACGGGTGACCTGGCTCCGCACGTCCCCCGCGGCGAACAACCCCGCCATCGACGTCATCATACGGTTGTCCGTGATCATATACCCGCCAGCGTCGTGATCCACATGGCCGTCCACGAGCTGGGTGTTGGGTTTGAATCCGGCGAAGATGAACACGCCCCCGACGTCGAGGTGGGACTGCTTGCCCGTGGCGGTGTGCTCGAGCACGGCGTGGGTGACACCTTTCTCATTGCCGACGATTTCCGGCACCGTGGTATTGCGGATCACCTCGATTTTGGGATTCGCGAACGCGCGCTCCTGCAGCAGCTTGGACGCCCGAAACTCTTCGCGGCGATGCACGAGATGCACTTTGCTGGCGTAGCGCGTGAGGTAGTCGGCCTCCTCGACCGCCGCATCACCACCGCCGACGACCGCCAGCCGCTCGCCCTTGAAGAACGCCCCATCGCAGACCGCGCAGTACGACACGCCCCGACCCGCGTACTCTTTTTCTCCCGGCACGCCGAGTTTCACCGGCGTGCCGCCCGCGGTGAGAATGACCGCCTGACTGCGATAGGTGTCGCCGCGCGCCGTGTCGACATCGAACCAGCCATCCGCATCGCGGTGGATGCGCTCCACGGTGTCGGTCACGATTTCGGCGCCGAACGTCTTGGCGTGCTCGGTCATCTTCTGCGCGAGCTCCCACCCCTTGATGCTCTCGAACCCGATGTAGTCCTCGATCAGGTCGGTATTCAGCAGCTCGCCACCCGGCGCGCCGCGCTCGATGGTCACCGCCTTGAGCATGCCACGCCCCGCGTACAGCGCGGCGCACAGCCCCGCAGGACCGGCACCCACGATGACGACGTCGTAAATGGGTGCTACACGCTTGGTCATGTGCTTCTGAATTCCAGTCGCGGGGGATCCCCCTCACCCGCCAGGGCGCGCGCCAGCTGCGCGCGAAATTGTACGGTTTCGAACTCGATGTCGGGAAGCTGCGGGCCCGCCAGCTTCTCGAGCGCCGCCGCTCCAACGACGACGGTGCCGTGGCGGTTCCCGCGAGCCCGATGCAGCAGGGCGGCGGCGGCCTGGATGAAGCCCTGCCACACCCGTGCCTCGGCTTCCTTAATAATAGAACGCCAGACTGTTTCCAACGCTTCGTGCGCTAACCAATACTCGCCCGCATTGAACAGGTCGCGAGCATGTTGCAGGTACCGCCGGCGATCCTCTGGCTTCACGTGCGTGGTGCGTGGTACGTGGTGCGTGGGCCCGCGTGCCTTACCACGCACCACGCACCACGCACAACGCACCCAGTTGAAGCAGGTTCAACGCCCCATGACAGCTCGAAATCGTCCCAACCAGAATTTCCGCGGCGGCGTTCGTCGATCCGGCCTCCTGCACGACGCGGTCGCCCGCGCGTACCGCATCAGCCGCAAACATCCCCACGCCGAAGACGTGGTGCTTGCACACAAACAACGCGGGGCCGCGCACCGGGCGGCCGCCCTCCGTCAGTCGGCTTGCGAGCTGCCGCACCGCATCCGACATCTCCCAGGTCCGCGGCGCCCCAATGGCGGGACAGAGCGCGGGCTCGATGCAATGCGTTGGACAGATCCAGTCCGCAAACGAGACGTAGCGTGTGTGATCCGCACCAGGACGGTCGTAGGGGAGGGGCGTCAGGAAATCCCCAGGGACCGGCTCGACCGACACCGTCCGGTTCGGCCAGCGCTCACGCGCCCGCCTGAGAACCCACTCGAACATGAGATGGGGCATGTGGGGAGACGGGACGATCTGGTCGTCGGTACTGGCGGTCGGACGGTCTGACGGTCTGACGGTCAAAAACTGATCGAAGAACGTGGTCCAATCGGAGATGACGAACTCGCGATCCGGGGCCTCGCCCAGCTCGCGTCTGGCTTGGCAGTCCCGATTCCGATCGACGACGATAACGGCCCGATAGTCCGTCTTACCGCGCGCTTTGGCTTTCTCGAGTTGCGACGCGTAGAACGTCCCGTAGCAGCCGCCGCCGACCACCACGACGTCCCTCAGCGGAGCAGTCTCCCCCCGTCGACGACCAGGATCGTCCCGGTCGCGTAGTCGGTGCCCGCGAGAAGAAAGCGGACGGCCGCGACGACGTCGGCGGGCGAGCCGATGCGCGCGAGCGGCGTGGTCTCGCGAATGTGCTCGCGCGACTGCTGGTCCCAATCCTCCGGCAAGAGGACGGCGCCGGGGGCAACCGCATTGACCGCGATGTCGGGCGCGAGCGCGCGCGCCAACGCTTTCGTCAGCATCACCACCCCTGCCTTGCTGACACAATGCGGGATGTAAGTGGGCCAGGGCTCCAGGCCGGCCAGGTCGGCGATGTTGACGATCTTGCCCTTCGTGCGGCGGAGATGGGGGATCGCGCCCTGCGAGACGAAAAACGTCGCGCGCAGGTTGAGATCGAGCGTCGTGTCCCAGCTCTCGGGGGTCACGGTTTCCACCGGCTGGCGCACCATGATCGCGGCGGAGTTCACGACCACATCGAGTCGTTTCAGTGCGCGGGCTGCCTGGTCGGCGAGGCCCCGCGCCGCCCCGCCGTCGCTCAGATCGGCGTTCAACAGCTCGGCGCGCCGTCCCGCTTTCGTGATCGCTCGCGCCGTCTCCTCGGCTCCTTTCCCGGAGCCGTGATAGTGCACGGCGACATCGCAGCCGGCCTGCGCCAGGCCAATCGCGATCGCCTGGCCGATCCGCTTCCCGGCTCCCGTCACCAGCGCGGCCGCGCCCTCGAGCCGCACTAGTACGCCTTCCCGGTGATGGGGACGATCTGGCCCGTAATCGCGCTTGCCTCGTCGCTCGCGAGGAAGAGGACGGTATTCACGACTTCGTCCAGCTCGACCAGCGGGGTTTTGGAATCCGCCATCTGCGCCACGTTGTCGGCCGTGCGGACGGTCGCGGGCGCTACCGCGTTCACTCGGATGTTGGCGTCGCGGTATTCGCGCGCCAGCTCGCGCGTGAGCCCGGCGACCGCCGACTTCGCCGCGCTGTAGGCCGACATGTGCATGAGCGAGCGGACCACCGCGATCGACGCGAAGTTGACGATCGATCCGCCACCCCGAGACAGCAGCAACGGCACGGCGGCCTGACACATGTAGAATGCGGTCTTGAAGTTGACGGCCAGCTCGCGATCGAGCATCTCGGGCTTCACGTCGGTGAACGGCCCGTAACTGAAGAATCCACCGGCCACGTTCACGACGGCGTCGAGACCGCCGAACTGCGCCTGCGCCGCGGCGGTTGCCGCGCGTGCGACCTCCGGCTGGGTCAGGTCGCCCGCCGACGCTTTGGCCGCGATCCCTTCCGCCCCGAACTCTTTGATGCGGTCCGCCAGCCCGACGGCATTGACGTCGGCAAGCAGCAGCTTCGCCCCGGCGCGGCCGAGGCCGCGCGCCACCGCGTGGCCGATCTGACCGACGCGTCCCACACCCGTGACCAGAACGACCTTGCCATGGAGATCAGCCGGCACGGACGATCTCATCCACTGGAGGGGCACCACGCTGCGCAAAGCGGACCGTGCCGTCGCGCCCGATCACGTAGACGGTCCGCTGGATACCCTTGCCGTCGTCCTTGAGCGCGTTGTAGGCGCGGGCGATCGTGCGCTCCGGATCGGAGAGCAGCGGGAAGTTGAACCGCATCTTGTCGACGTAGCCGCGATGGCTGTCGACACTCGCGGGGTTCACACCCAGCGGCTGCATCATGGCGGCATGGAACTTGGCGATCTCATCGCGCACGGCGGAGAGTTGGCGGTTTCAGCCGGGGGTGTTGTTTCCCGGATAGAAGACCAGCGCAACCGGTCCGCGCTTGAGTAGATCCGCGAGCGCGTATGTGCGGGCGTCGGAGGCGGGCGCCTTGAAGGGCGGAGCTTTACTGCCGATCGGTAGCGGTTCGCTCATGTTCTCCCCGTTGCTTCGCCGTGCGCTCGAGGCGCTGCTCGAGCGGCTGGAGCCACGTGTCGGGCACACGCATGCCACCCAACGGCGCGTGGATCTCACCGTATTCACTCTCGCCGTGCCAGTCCGACCCGCCGCTGATGCCCAGTCCGAGCCGCTCGGCGATGCGCGTGAGCCGCTGCTCGACCGCGGGTGCGTGGCTGGGATGCCGGACCTCCACACAGTCGAGTCCCTGGTCCTGAAAGATGCGGAGCTGGGCCTCGGTGCCGTGATCACCCAGATGCGCGGCCACGGTTAGCCCTCCCACGTCGTGTACCAGCGCCGTGACCTGGCCGAGGTTGGGCAGCGGTTTTTCGACGTAGGCGGCCCGCCCCCGGCCGAGGTAGCGGCGGAACGCATCGCTGATGGTGTCGCACGCGCCACTGTCGACGAGCGCGCGCGCGACATGCGGCCGCCCGAGCGCCCCCTTCCCCCCGTCCCCGCCGAGCATCTGCGCCTGGACGTCCTCGAGGTCGATCGGCACGCCAAGGCGCTGCAGCTTGGCGACGATCTGCTCGCCGCGGATGCGTCGCGCGGCGCGCGTGTCGCGCAGGAACGTCTGGAGCCGTTCGTTTCCCTGCGGCAGAAAGAGCGCGAGCACGTGCAGCTCACCCCACGGCGCGCGCACGCTGAACTCGCACCCGGGAATGACGCGAACGCCCAGCTTGTCGCCTTCCTGCGCCGCATCCGCGACGCCATCCGTGGTGTCGTGATCGGTGAGCGCGATCGCTGCCAGATCGACCGCCCGGGCGCGGCGCGCGACCTCCGGCGGCTCACACTCGCCATCGGAGGCCGTCGAATGGCAATGCAGATCAATGTGCGGCGTAATCGACCTCGGGGGCGGTCCACGCCGGCTGCGATTGTTGGAACAGCTCGAGCAGCTCGCGCTCGGAGAGCTCCGTCAAGGCGCGATCCGGCGAGCGAGCCCCGAGCGGCGAAAAGTGCGTGACGCGGCGGCGGCGCTGCGGCCCCGCGCCGTGCTCGAAGATGAGACCGAACTGATCGCGGCCGTACACGGTCACGCGGCCGGAGGGATACACCTCCCAGCGGTCGGTTGCTACTGTGATCGTTCGGCTGGCCATACACTCACCTCACTCCACAACTCCCAGGCGTCGGGCGCGTACGTCGCCAGCGCCTGAAGGCGCTTTTCGAGTTTGATCTCCTCAGGAAGCCGTGAGGCCTGGGCGCGGTGTGACATCTCGGTCGGGCTCTCGGAAAACTCGATGAACAGCCGTGGATCCTTGGCGTTGCGGTACAACCAGATCCGCTGGCCGCGCGCTTCGGCGAACTGGCTCAGCTCGCGCAGCGTGTTCACGTACTCCGTCTCGTTCTGCGTGGGGACGCGCACGCGCGCCGCGGTCAGGACTTTGGGCATACTCACACCGCTCCCTCGGGAAACTCCTGCAACAGCTGCTTCACGTCGGCCAGGAACCTGTCGGCGTCGGCGCCGTCCACGACGCGATGATCGTAGGACATCGTGAGCATCCCCATGGTGCGGATCGCGATGGACTCCGTGCCGTCGGACGCGGTCACGACTCGGGGGCGTTTTTCGATCGCGCCCACGCCGAGGATGGCTACTTGCGGCTGGTTGATGATCGGAATGCCGGCAAATGGCCCGAAGCCGCCTGGATTGGTGATCGTGAAGGTGCCGCGCTGGATGTCGTCGGGCAACAGCTTCTTGGTGCGCGCGCGCTCCCCCAGATCATTGATCGCGCGGGCGATGCCGATCAGCGACAGCTCGTCGGCGTGCTTGATCACCGGAACGATGAGGCCCCAGTCGAGTGCGACCGCGATGCCGATGTTGACATCGGCGCGATAGATGGTGCTGTCGCCCGAGACCGCCGCATTGACGATCGGATGTTTGCCAAGATTCTCGGCGCAGGCCTTCGCAATGAACGCGAGGAACGTGAGGTTCACGCCGCGCTCGGCGTAGCTCTGCTTTGCCTTACTGCGCAGCTGCGCGACGCGCGTGAAATCGACTTCGAAGAAACTCGCGACGTGCGCGGAGACCCGCCGCGACATCACCATGTGATCTGCGGTGATCTTGCGAATCTTGGACCAGGGTTCGACGCGATCGCCTGGCCATGGTTCGACGACCGGATGCTCGATCGGACCGGAAGGAGCCGGGAGTCGGGAGCCAGGAGCCGGGACTCCCGGGGCTGTCGGTGCTCGTTCGATGTACCCGAGGATGTCCTGCTTGGTGACACGTCCCGCGTAACCGCTCCCCGGGATGCGCGAGATGTCGACACTGTGCTCGGCTGCAATCTTCCGAACCAGGGGCGTGGACTTGGTGCGGAGCCGCTGCTCCGCGGTCTGGACTCCCCCATCACCGTCGGCCGGACGGCCCGACGGCCGGGCGGCCGGTGCGGACGCCACGGGTGCCGGTGCGGCCTTTGGAGGTTCGGGCTTAGGCGCCGACGGCGGTGGCGCCGCGGCTTTCGGCGGCTCCGGTTTCGCGGGCGCAGGCGAGGCGGCGCCCTTCTCCGTCTCGAGCACCGCGACCAGCGTCTGCACGGGGACTGTCTGCCCTTCCTGTACTTTGATTTCGGCCAACACGCCGGCCGCCGGCGCCGGGATTTCAGCGTCGACTTTGTCGGTCGAGATCTCGAACAGTGGCTCGTCCCGCTTGACGGGGTCGCCGACCTTCTTGAGCCACTTGCTGAGCGTGCCCTCGGCGATGGATTCACCCATCTGGGGCATCAGTACGTCTAGGCGCGCCATAGCATCTCCAATTGGTATCCGCTCTCCGGTATTCGGTGTTCGACACAACCGGCCGGATACCGAATAGCGGATACCGAATAGCTCAGTATTTCGCCAACCATCTCGCCGCTTTCACAATATCGTCGGTCTGGGGCAGCACGAAGTCTTCCAGCGTCGGCGCATACGGCAGCGGCACGTCGTGCGCCGTGACGCGCATGATCGGCCCGTCGAGCCATTCGAATGCCTGCTCATTGATGCGCGCCGCGATCTCCCCCGCGATGCCGCCCGTGCGCGTATCCTCGTGCACGATCAGGACCTTATTCGTCTTCTTCACCGTCGCGACCATCGCGGCATCGTCCATCGGCAGCAATGTGCGCAGGTCGAGCACTTCGACCGAGACGCCGTCCGCTTGCTCGAGCTGATCGGCCGCCTCCAGCGATTTCCACAGCGTGGCGCCGTAGCTGATGATGGAAAGATGCTTCCCTTCGCGTGCGATGCGCGCCTTGCCGATCGGCGTGAGAATCTCCTCACCCTCCGGCAGCTCCTCCTTGATGCGCCGGTAGAGCCATTTGTGCTCGAGATAGAGCACGGGATCCTCGTCGCGAATCGAGGACTTGATGAGCCCCTTTGCGTCCCGCACGGTCGCCGGATAGACGATCTTGAGCCCGGGGGTGTGGAGGAATGCGGCCTCGGGGTTCTGCGAATGAAACGGCCCGCCGCGCACGTAGCCGCCGCAGGGGCCGCGCACGACCATCGGCGTCGAGAGGCCGGCGCGGTAGCGCGCCGTCGCGACGTAATTCGTGAGCATGTCGTATGCACACGAGATGAAGTCGATGAACTGCATCTCGGCGACCGGCCGCAGACCCATGTGCGCAGCGCCCGCGGCCGCTCCCACGATCGCCGCTTCGGAGATGGGTGTATCGATCACGCGTGACTCGCCGAAGCGCTTGCTGAAGCCGTCCGTGACCTTGAACGCGCCGCCATACAAGCCGACGTCCTCGCCGAGGATGAAGACGCGGTCGTCGCGCTCCATCTCTTCCCACAAGCCCTGGCGGAGCGCCTCGAGAAAAGTGACTTCCGGCATCAGCGACTCTTGAACCAGAGTTTGTCGGCCGCGGGCGGATCGACGTACACGCCGGGCAACGCCGTCTCGCCCTCCGGCAGCGGTTCGTTCACACAGGCATCCGTCGCTTGATCGACTTCGACGCGCACGCGATCGTCGATGTCTTGCAAGTCACCCTGGGCAACCAGGTCGGCCGCGAGCAGTCGTTGCACATAGCGATCGACTGGATCGTTCGCCTTCGCCCACTGCTCCAACTCGTCCTTCGGCACATAGTGCTGATCGTCGTGCTCGGCGTGACCCTTGCGGCGATACGTTTTCACCTCGACGAAATGCACGCCCTTCCCGCGGCGTGCGCGCTCCGCCGCAAATCTGGTCGCTTCGTACACCGCGAACACGTCGTTCCCGTCCACGGTCACGGCCGCGATTCCGTACCCCTTGGCCTTCTCGGCGAGGTCCTTCACCGCGAACTGCTTCTCGGGCGGCGTCGAGTACGCCCAGTGGTTGTACTCGCCGATGACGACCAGCGGCAGCCGCCGCACGGCGGCGAAGTTCAGGCCTTCGTGAAACGTGCCGGTCGACATCCCGCCGTCGCCGATATAGACCAGTCCGACGCGCGGCTCGCCCCGCAGCTTGAAGCTCAGCGCGATCCCCGCCATCACCGGGATCATGTCCCCAAGGTGGGAGATCTGGCCGAGGTAGCCCTTCTCGAGGTCGTTGAAATGGACGTTGAGCTCGCGGCCGCGCGTGGGGCCATCGGCCTTGGCCATGTACTGCCGGAGGATTTCGACCGGCTGTGCGCCCATGACGAGCAGGGAGCCGAGGTTACGGATGAGGGGGGACAGAACGTCCTTATGGCGCCCGCGCTCCAGCGCATACGCCGAGGCGACCGACTCCCCTTCCTGGCCGAGGGACCGAAATAGCCCGCCAATGACCTTGGTCTGCCGGTACAGCGCCACCAGCCGTTCTTCCAGCGTCCGGGTGAGCCGCAGGTAGTAGTAGATCTCGAGGAGCTGATCGGACGACAGCACCGCCCCGGAGGGGATGGCTGCCGTCGGCCGAGTCGCGGGAAGTGCCATGGCCCTAAATTATAGTTGGGAGGGAAGAGCCATGGCGAACGTCAAACTCCGTGTGACTGGAATGACTTGCGGCCATTGTCAGGCCAAGGTCGAGAAAGCCCTGAAGGGAGTGGCCGGCGTTTATACCGCCATCATCGACTTGCCGGACGGGGAGGCGGAAGTGGATTTCGATGATGACTCGGTGACGACCGACCAGCTCGTGGCGGCCGTCGCGAAAGCGGGCTACACCGCCAAGGTCGCGGGCTAGTACGCGCCGCGCATGACATGCGCCGGCTCGACCAGCCGGTGCACTTCCGACAGAAATCGCTTCGCGAGCTTGTCGAGCTCCGATTCTCCGACCTGATCGGTCGCGGCCTCGACGAATGTGTAATGACCTCCCTCCGGCCGCGCGCTGATCGTGATACGACCCAACGTCCCCTGATAAGCACGCCGCCGCGGCGATTCTTCAGCCGGCGCCAGGCGCCCACCGAAAAAACTCTTCGCGACATCGAGGACTGCTTCGGGACTCGCGCTAGTTCTGTGGAAGTAACGCATGCGTTGCCGCTCCTGGAGTTTTGAACGCCCGCAACGTGAGGCTGTTGAGCACCACCGAGAGACTCGACCACGCCATCGCCGCGCTCGCGAGCACCGGCGACAGCAGCCATCCCGTCACGGGATACAGGGCGCCGGCGGCGACCGGAATCAGCACCACATTGTACCCAAACGCCCAGATGAGATTCCAACGAATCGTCCGCATGGTGCGGCGGGCGAGCTCGATCGCCGTGAACACGGCACGCAGGTCGCCGCGGATCAGCGTCACGTCGGATGCTTCCATCGCGATGTCGGTGCCGGTGCCGATCGCGATGCCGACATTCGCCTGCGCCAGCGCCGGCGCATCGTTGATGCCGTCGCCCACCATGACGATGTGGCCGCCCCCCGCCCTGCTCGCCTGGCGCTGCAACTTCTTCACGAGGTCCGCCTTCTGCGAAGGCAACACCTCGGCGATGACGTCCTCGATCCCCACCTCCGCGGCCACCGCCTCGGCGCCTTTGCGCGAGTCGCCCGAGACCATGACGACGGAAATCCCGCGCCCGTTCAAGAGCTCGACGGCCGTCTTGGACGTCGGTTTGATCGGATCGGAGATCGCGATGACGGCATAGACCGTGTTGTTCACGACGACGATGATCGGCGAGCGGCCCTGCGCCGCCAAGCGGTCGGCGTCGGCGCCCAGTGAGCCGAGCTCCAGGCTCCGCTCGCGCGCGTGCCGCAACGAGATCACCTCGATGATGCGGCGGTCCACCGTCCCGCGTACCCCCCGACCCTCCATCGCCGCGAACTTCTCGACGCCGAGCAGCGACACCTGCTTGTCCTGCGCGGCTTTCAGAATGGCGAGCGCGAGTGGATGCTCGGAGCGCTGTTCGACCGACGCGGCCCACTTGAGCACGTCGACGGGACTGATCGGCGTACCGTCCGGTTTCTTCGCCGTCACGATGTGTGTGACCGCCGGCTTGCCTTCGGTGATCGTGCCGGTCTTGTCGAGTAGCACCGTACGTGCCGTGGCGAGCCGTTCCAGCGCTTCACCGCTCCGGATCAAGATTCCGTACTGCGCCGCCCTGCCGGTGCCCACGAGGATCGCGGTCGGAGTGGCGAGGCCGAGGGCACAGGGGCACGCGATGATCAGCACCGTCACGAACGCCACGGTCGCAAAGACGAGCGCGCGCACCTGCGGGTTGGGTCCCAGGTCGAACCACAACACGAACGCCGCGATGGCGAGCGCGATGACGATGGGGACGAACACCCCAGCGACACGGTCGGCGAGCTTCTGGATGGGCGCCTTGGTCGCCTGGGCATCTTCGACCAGCTGCACGATCTGCCCGAGCGCGGTTTCCTTGCCCACCCGCGTCGCGCGAAACGTGATACTGCCGGTCGTGTTCAGCGTGCCGCCGATGACCTCGTCTTCCGGCTTCTTGCCCACCGGCATCGGCTCACCGGTGAGCATCGCTTCGTTCACCGCCGACGCGCCTTCGGTGACGATGCCGTCGACAGGCACCTTTTCGCCCGGTTTGACGATCAGGAGGTCTCCGACGACCACTGCCTCGACGGGAATATCGGTTTCCTGGCGATCGCGGAGCACATGCGCGGATTTCGCGCGCAACGCTGCGAGCCGGCGAATGGCCTCGGAGGTGCGGCCTTTCGCGCGCGCCTCGAGCAGGCGGCCGAGCAGGACCAGCGCGATGATCGCGGCGACGGCCTCGTAGTAAACATCGGCGGGGAGTCCAGCGCGCAAGAACATCGTCGGCGCGACCGTCGCCACGAGCGAATAGAGGTAGGCGGCACCGGTTCCCACTCCAATGAGGGTGTTCATGTCCGCGGTGCGATGCCGCAGCCCGCTCCACGTGCCTTTGTAGAACTGCTGGCCCGACCAGACAACCACCGGGAGCGTGAGGACCGCCAGCCCCCACTTGATCCACCCGAGATCGAGAATCCAACCTTGACCCGCCACCCAGTCGCGCAGCCACACGGCGACCGGCATGAGGAGGTGACCCAGGAGATCCACCTGCTTCATCGTGCCGTTGTCGCCCATCGGACGATCGGCCATCAGCAGCATCGCGCCGATCATGGCGACGATCGTCACGGCCGCGGCGGCCACGAATTTCCAGGTGAGCGTGCGAATCTCGCGGCTGCGCGCGATGCGCTCGCGCTCCAGCGGATCCTCCGCCGCGATCGGCGCCGCGACTTCGAATCCCGCCGCCTGGACCGCCTGCTCCAGGTCCTTGGCGTCCACGACCCCGGGGACATAGTCCACAGTCGCTGTCTCCGTCGCCTGATTGGCGATGGCCCGGATGACGCCGTTCACTTTCGACAGGGACTGCTCGAGCAACGCCACGCTCGGCGCATAGTGCAGGTCGACGATGCCGAAGGTGACGCTCGCCTTGCCGCAGTTGTAGCCCGCCTCGCGCACCGTCTTGATGAGCTGGCCGACGTTTGTCTGCGCGGCATCGTACTCGATGGCGGCTTTATTGGTGGCGAAGTTGACGCCGGCGGACGTAACGCCGGGCGCGCCCGCCAGCGCCTCCTGGACGGTCGCGGCGCAGCTGGCGCAGGTCATGCCTTCGATGGGAAGAACGATTCGTGTCTTACTCATGCGTGGCACCGTGGAACTTGTGCGGCGACGACGCCGCCCGGCGCTCGCCCGGCGGCTCCACCACGAGCAGCCCCTTCAGCATGTTCATGCCGCAGCGAAAGGGGTATTCGCCCGGCCGATCGGGTGTGAACTCGACGGTCGTGGTTTGAAAGGCCGGCAGCTGTTGATCGATGCCGAAGCGCTCGAACACGACGCGCTCCGAGCAATCGGCCGTCTCGTCGCGATAGAATTGCAGCCGCACCGGCGTGCCGGCCTGTACCACGATCGTGTCGGGCGTATAGCCGCCCTTCACGGTGACATGCACTTCCTGGACTCCCCCCGCACCGGCGGTCGCCGCGACCGCCTTGCCGCGCGAGAAGAGGAAGTACCACAACACCCAGACGATGGCGGCAGCGCCGAGCGCCGTGACGGCGAGCTGGGTCGTCGTCATGCAGCGCCCCCCACCTCCGCTAGCACACCGGCGCGCGTGCGTGCTCGATGCGCATGGCGTAGAACGAGCGCCACACGAACGTCAGCGCAATCACGAGGAACGTCCCCGCGAGCACGAGGCTCAGCGTGGCACCGCGCTCGGCGGTGAGCGATACCGCGAGCTCGACCGCCAGCAGCCCGAACAGCGTCGTGAACTTGATGATGGGATTCATCGCGACCGACGAGGTGTCCTTGAACGGATCGCCCACCGTGTCGCCGACCACGGTGGCATCGTGCAGCGGCGTGCCTTTCTGCTTCAGCTCGGTCTCGACGATCTTCTTGGCGTTGTCCCACGCACCACCCGCGTCGGCCATGAAGATGGCCTGGTAGAGGCCGAACAGCGCGATCGAGATCAGGTAGCCGATGAAGAAGTACGGCTCGAAGAACGCGAACGCGAGGGTCGCGAAGAAGACCGTCAGGAAGATGTTGAACATCCCCTTCTGCGCGTATTGGGTGCAGATCTCCACCACCTTCTTGCTGTCCGAGACGGAGGCTTTTGTCGTTCCCTCGAGCCGGATGTTCGCCTTGATGAACTCCACCGCGCGGTATGCCCCGGTGGTGACCGCCTGCGTCGAAGCGCCCGTGAACCAGTAGATCACGGCCCCGCCGGTGATGAGACCGAGCAGGAACGGCGGATGGAGAATCGACAGATTCGACAGCAGCTCGGGCTGCAACCCGCGGGTGAGCGCCACGATGATGGAGAAAATCATCGTGGTCGCACCGACGACCGCGGTGCCGATCAGCACCGGCTTGGCGGTCGCCTTGAACGTGTTCCCCGCCCCGTCGTTCTCCTCCAGGTTCTCCTTGGCCCGCGCGAAATTCAGATCGAAGCCGAAGTCCTTCTTCACCTCGGCACGGATGTTGGGCACCTGCTCGATCAATGAAAGCTCGTAGATCGATTGCGCGTTGTCGGTGACCGGTCCATAAGAATCGACCGCGATCGTCACCGGCCCCATGCCCAGGAATCCGAATGCCACCAGGCCGAACGCGAATACCGCTGGTGCCACCATGAGGCTCCCGAGCCCGGTCGTGCTGACCCCGTAGGCGAGCGCCATCAGCACCATCATCGTCATCCCTAACCAAAACGCGCTGAAGTTCCCGGCCACAAACCCCGAGAGGATGTTGAGCGACGCGCCGCCCTCGCGCGACGACGTCACGATCTCGCGCACGTGCCGCGAGGAGACGGACGTGAACACCTTGACCAATTCGGGGATGATGGCGCCGGCCAGCGTGCCGCAGGTGATCACGAGCGAGAGCTTCCACCACAGGGTGGGATCGCCGCCCACGGAGGGGATCAGCAGCCGCGACGCCAGGAAGGTCAGCGCCACCGACACGAACGACGTCAGCCAGACGAGCGTCGTGAGCGGCGCCTCGTAGTTCATGTGATCGGCGGTGCGATACTTCGCCTTGACGACGGCCGCGTTCAGGAAGTACGACGCGCCGGACGCCACGATCATCATCACGCGCATCGCGAAGATCCAGACGAGCAGCTGCACCTTGACGAGCGGCTCGTGCACGGCGAGCAGGATGAAGGAGATGAGGGCGACTCCCGTCACGCCGTAGGTCTCGAAGCCGTCGGCGCTGGGGCCCACGGAATCGCCGGCGTTGTCGCCGGTGCAATCGGCGATCACGCCGGGGTTGCGCGCGTCGTCCTCTTTGATCTTGAAGACGATCTTCATGAGGTCGGCGCCGATGTCGGCGATCTTGGTGAAGATGCCGCCCGCCACGCGCAGCGCCGCCGCGCCGAGTGATTCGCCGATCGCGAATCCGATGAAGCACGGGCCCGCGTAGTCGCCCGGGATGAACAGCAGAATCAGGAGCATCAGGAGGAGCTCGACGCTGATCAGCAGCATCCCGATGCTCATGCCGGCCTTGAGCGGAATCGCATGGTTGGGATACGGTTTGCCGGTGAGGCTGGCGAAGGCCGTTCGTGAATTCGCGAACGTGTTCACCCGGATGCCGAACCACGCGACGCCGTAGC
Organism: Gemmatimonadales bacterium; assembly: GCA_036505175.1. GTDB lineage: Bacteria > Gemmatimonadota > Gemmatimonadetes > Gemmatimonadales > GWC2-71-9 > 20CM-2-65-7. The sequence continues at coordinate 97,579 of DASXTV010000011.1, read as the reverse complement.
TGCCGGCGATCCCGATCAGGCTGAACAGCAGGATGATGATCACTTTCATCGCGGGGAAGCCGCGCACCACCGCACCCGCCGCATCCGTCGTCTGCGCCAGCGTCCCGAAGTACACGGCGACAATAGCACCGATGAACACCCAGAGGATAAGCAGGAAGCGGCCTTGCGTGAGCAGGTACGTCTTGCACGTCTCGTAGATCAGCTCGGAGATCTCACGCATCGCGCGGTGCACCGGCAGGTTGCGCAGCTGCGTGTACTGCGCGAGACCGAACAGCAGCCCCAAGGCGCAGATGACCAGGCCCCAGAGCAACAGCGCTCGGCCCCCGATCCCGCCGAGGAACGTGGCCTGGTTCAGGTCGGGCAGCACCAGTGCAGCTTCCCCGCCTGCTGCATGCTGGGCGGGATTCTGCAGCAATCCGAGAATCATGCGGGATTATCTCCTGGAGTGAGCTTACTTCTCCGCGTACTCGTAGTACTCGATGCCGAGGTGCGTGATCTGCTCTTCGCCCATCATCCAGCGCAGCGTGTTCTTGAGCTTCGTCTGCTGAATGAACAGGTCGTGCTCGGCGTACAGGCCGGCGGCGAACTGCGGGCTCTTAAAGTAGAAGGAAAGCCATTCTTGAATACCAGAGAGCCCGGCACGCGCGGCGAGATCGAAGAACAGCGCGAGGTCGAGCACGATCGGCGCGGCGAGGATCGAGTCGCGGCACAAGAAATCGACTTTGATCTGCATCGGATAGCCCAGCCATCCGAAGATATCGATGTTGTCCCACCCTTCCTTATTATCGCCGCGGGGGGGGTAGTAATTGATCCGCACCTTGTGATAGACCTTGCCGTACAGCTCGGGATAGAGCTCGGGCTGGAGGATGTGCTCGAGCAGGCCGAGCTTCGACTCCTCCTTGGTCTTGAACGATTCGGGATCGTCCAACACTTCGCCGTCGCGATTGCCGAGGATGTTGGTGGAATACCACCCGGACAGGCCGAGCATGCGCGCCTTGAATGCCGGGGCCAGCACGCTCTTCATCATCGTCTGGCCCGTCTTGAAGTCCTTACCGCCGATCGGCACGTGATGCTCGTCCGCCAACTGCTCCATCACGGGGAGGTCGACCGTGAGATTGGGCGCACCGTTCGCGAACGGTACGTTCTCCATGAGCGCGGCGTAGGCATACAGCATCGACGGTGCGATCGACTGGTCGTTGCGCTCCATCGCCTGCTCGAACGCCTGCAGCGACTGATGCGCCGGTCCAGGAGTGAGGAACACCTCGGTCGACGCGCACCACACCACCACGAGGCGATCCAGGCCCGCGCTCTGCTTGAAGTTCCGCATGTCCACGCGCAGCTGCTCGGCCAGCTCCCGCTTGTTCTTACCGCGCTTGACGTTCGTGCCCTGCAGCCGCTTCACGTAGTACTGATCGAAGACCGCGGGGCTCGGCTTGAGGCTCTGCAGAAACGCCTTGATCGGCTCGAGGTGCTCGTGTTGATCGAGCACACCGGCCTTGACCGCCGCGGTGTAGGCGTCATCCGGAATCGGGTCCCACGCCGCAAACACGAGATCCTTCAGGTCCGCGAGCGGGACGAAGTCCTTGATTTTCGGCATCCGCTTCTCGGTGCGCTTGCCGAGCCGGATCGTCGCCATCTGGCTGAGCGAGCCGATCGGCAGCGCTCGACCCCGCCGCACGTTTTCGACGCCGGCGATAAACGTCGTGGACACGGCGCCGAGGCCGACCAGCATCACGCCCAGTTTTCCCTTCGCGGGCGCGATCTCGCGTGCGCCGCCCGTGACGACCGCCGTCCCCGTTTGCTCCCGTGTCATCAATGTCCTTTGCGGCGTGCCGCCGCGACTCCAGGCAACGTCTCACGTTTGGGAATCGGCGACGGCGGCGGCGCGCCGCGCGCCACGCGCGCGACATGCACCACCCGTTGGATCACCGTGATCGCGGAGACGAGCGCGAGCACGGCCACAATCCAGAACAGCAGGACGCCGGGCCGCCCCGGTCCCGCGCCGAACACCAGTGTCGGCAGGCCGAGCAGGAGAATGCGCTCAGCCCGCCCGGCAATACCCACCTTGTTTTCCACGCCGAGCGCTTCGGCCCGCGCCCGCGTGTACGATACCAACAGCGAGGCGACCAGCGCGACCAGCCCTGCGGCGATGGCCCGCGACGTCAGCTCGGCCGGCAACGGGCCGGTCAAGAAATAGAAGATCAGCCCGGTGAAAACCGCCCCCTCGCCGACCCGGTCGAGCGTCGAATCATAAAAGGCGCCGAACGTCGTGATCTTGCCGCCCTGACGCGCTACCTGCCCGTCGAGAATGTCGAACACGCCACTCAAGAGCAGGAGCATGCCGCCCCATCGAATGTCGCCGAGGCCGAACGCGACTCCCGAGCCAACCACCACCAAAGTCCCGAGCGTGGTAATCGTGTTCGGATGCACGCCGGCCTGGATCAGCCCACGCGCCAGCGGTCCGGTCAAGCTGACAAAACCGTCTTTGACTCGCTGGGGAATGACATTCATGCCGGGGGGAAGCTAATCGCTGGAGGGATTGACGGTAGGTCCAAAAGTCCTAGTGGACCAACGGGTTGACTCGTACCTTAGCAGAGCCGTCGCCACCGTATTTCCGAGGAGCTACCATGGATCGCAGGAACCGCCCCACCACCGCCGTACTCGGTCTCGTCGTCCTCACCCTTCTAAGAACCGCTGTCCTAGGCGCACAGCAGGCGCCTGCGCCTCCCCCTCCAGCCGACGACCCGTTCGTCTGGCTCGAGGACGTGGAGGGCGCACGGTCGATGGAGTGGGTGAACGCCAAGAACGCCGCTACCATCGCCCAACTCGGCGGATCACCCCTGTATCAGACGCTCTATGCTCGCATCAAGCAGATCCTCGACTCCAAGGACAAGATCGCCTTCCCCAATATCCTCGGGAACTCGATTTACAATTTCTGGCAAGACGCCGACCACGAGCGGGGGATTTGGCGCCGGACGACATGGGCGAGCTACGCCGCCGCGAATCCTTCCTGGGAGACCGTGATCGATCTGGATTCGCTGAGCAAAGCGGAGGGCGTGCCCTGGTCCTGGGCGGGCGCGAGCTGCCTCGAGCCCGAATACCGGCGCTGCATCGTCGGTCTGTCGCGCGGCGGATCGGACGCCACGGAGCTGCGGGAGTTCGATCTCACCACCAGACACTTTGTGGCTGATGGTTTCAGGGTTCCGGAAGCGAAGTCCGGAATCACGTGGGTCGATGACAACACGCTCCTCGTCGGGACCGATTTCGGACCTGGCAGCATGACAACCTCCGGCTACGCACGCATCATCAAACTCTGGAAGCGTGGTACCCCGCTCTCTACGGCGACGACCGTGTACGAGGCGCCGCCCGACCACGTCAGCGCGTCTGCGTCCAGCACGAATGACGGCGTGCGCCGTTATCTCATGATCAGGGATGGGACGGATTTTTACCACCGCACGCGATACCTCTATGACCACGGAAAGGTCGTGAAGCTCGACGTCCCCACGGATGCCGATGTCAGTATCGTGCACGGTCAGCTCGTCGTGTACGTGCGCGATCCATGGACTGTGAGTGGCAAGACCTGGCCGACTGCGTCGCTGATCGCGTTGCCCCTCGATGATTTTCTCAGCGGCAGGCGCGCCTTTCAGCTCGTCATGCAGCCTGGTCCACGCGAGACCATCAATGGCGTGACGTCCACGCGCGACTACCTGCTTCTCAACGTCCTGAACAACGTACGGGGCGAGTTGCGGCGCTACCGCTATCAGGATGGACGATGGACATTCGACAGAGTGCCGGCACCAGATCTCGGCACCGTGGGCGTCGTTGCGAGGTCCGCCCAGTCGAACCGGTACTTCTTCACATTCACGAACTTCATTCAGCCAACGACGCTGTACGTGACGGCGGACGATGGCAGCGTCGCGGAACTCAAGCGCCTCCCGGCGATGTTCGACGCGACGGGCCTGGTCGTCGACCAACAGGAAGCGACGTCGGCGGACGGCACCAAGATCCCCTTCTTCGTCGTGCATCGCCGCGACATGAAGCGCGACGGCAACAATCCCACCCTGCTCGGCGCCTACGGCGGATTCGAGATTGCCAGCACACCGTCGTATAGCACGCACACGGGCGCCGGGTGGCTCGAGCGCGGGGGCGTTTTCGTGCTCGCCAATATTCGCGGCGGTGGCGAGTTCGGCCCGCAATGGCATCGTGCCGGACTGAAGGGGCACCGGCAACGCATCTACGACGATTTCGCGGCGGTGTCGCAGGAGCTGATCCGCGACAGCATCACCAGCCCGCAGCACCTGGGAATTCGTGGCGGCTCGAACGGCGGGCTGTTGATGGGCGTCGCGCTCACCCAACACCCCGAACTCTATAACGCGGTGCTGATTCAGAATCCGCTGCTCGACATGAAGCGCTACAACCATCTGCTCGCGGGGGCGAGCTGGATGGCCGAGTATGGCGATCCCGACAAACCCGAGGACTGGGCCTACATCTCGCAGTATTCACCTTACCAGAACCTGAAGCCCGGGGTGAAGTATCCCACCGTCATGTTCACGACGACGACCCGCGACGACCGCGTGCATCCGGGCCACGCGCGCAAGATGGCCGCCAAGATGGAGTCGATGGGGATGCCGTTCTACTACTTCGAAAACACGGAAGGTGGACACGGTGCCGGGGTCACGAACGCCCAGGTCGCCAAGGAGCTCGCGCTGACCTATGCCTATCTGTGGCGGCAAGTCGGCGTGGAGCCGAGGGCTACACCATAGGATTATCTCGGCTGGATCGGTCCAGTCACGTCGACCACGACACGATAGCCTTCGAGACGCGAGGGAATTCGGCCCTTGGTTCGAGAGCTGGAGTCGGTTACGAGAACCTTGATACAGCGCTCGCCACCGCACAACCCGATCGCCGTGCCCACAACGCCCGGGATCGCCATGAGCGAGTCAGTGTGCGCGGCGAGAACCTCGTCGATGCTTTTCACGGCTACGGTGGCTCCTCCAGCTCCTCCGGGTTGCGAGCGGGAGCATGCCAATGCCCCCGCAAGCAGCACCAGCGTCATCAGGCGTGCGACCATCTATCGCTTGACGGTAATCGAGAAGCCGTTGCTGCTGCCATCCGGGTCGTGATTGGCGGATGACTTGTAAACGTAGCCGGCCGACGTCATGCCGGTCACCGCGAACGAGACGGCCTTCGTCGAATTCGGGATGGACGACAGGACGATGCTGCAAACCCCGTTGCCGCCCGCGGTCGTCGAGCACAGGCCATTGGGGCCGCTTCCGTTCCACGTGCCCTGCACGGTGGCGCCGGTCACCAGATTGTGCCGCCAGTCGTGCACGGTGATCTGAACGGTCGCGCTCCAGGTGTTCCCGTTGCTCGTGGCAACGCCGTTCAAATTCCCCACATGGAGACTCGGCGCGTTCACGGTGATCGCGATCGCGGCCGCGTTGTTGCTCGAGTTGTTGTCCGCCAACTTCTGTGTCGCCGTCAGAATGTGCCCGCTCATGGCTGCACCGGCGGTGTTCCAGCTGAAGGTGCGCGTCGCACTGGCACCCGCAGCGAGCCCGGAGATCGTCTGCGTCCCGAGCACCGCGTTGCCGGCCGTCGCATCGGTGAGCACGACATCGAAGCTGGTGGTCACGTCCGCGCCACCCACGTTTTGCACCGTGGCCGAGATGAGGGCGGTGTCACCTTGTGTCACTGAGGCGGGCGCCGTGATGCTCGCGAGAGCGAGATCGGTCGGCTGCGGCGTCACGGTGACCGTCGCCGAGCGCTGGTTGTTGGCCGCGTAGCCGTCCGTAAGAGTCTCTGTCGCCACGAGCGTATGACCGCCTAGCGCGGCGCCGGTGGTGCTCCAGGTGAAGGAGCGCGTGGCGGTCGCGCCGATCGCCAACCCTGGGACGCTCTGAGTACCGATCGTCACACCGGCCGTTGCGTCGGTAAGCACGACATCGAAGCTGCTACTGACATTCTGCCCGCCCACGTTCTGCACGGTGACACCGATCATGACAGGATTGCCCTGAATCACCGAGCTCGGAGCGCTCACGCCGCTCACGGCGACATCGGTCACCGGAGCGTTCACCGTGACGGTCGCGGAGCGCTGGTTGTTCGCGGCGTTGGTGTCGGACAGGGTGTGAGACGCCACGAGCGTGTGGCCGCCCAGTGCAGCGCTCGTGGTATTCCAGCTGAAGGTGCGCGTGGCGGTGGCGCCAACGGCAAGCCCCGTCACCGTCTGTGTGCCGAGTGTCACGCCCGCGGTCGAGTCGGTCAGGACGACATCAAAGCTGCCGCTGACATTTACACCGCCCACGTTTTGAACCGTCACCCCGATGGACGCGGTGCTCCCCTGCGTCACCGCGCTCGGCGCGACGACGCTGCTCACGGCGACGTCCGTTACCGGCGGGGCTTGCACGATGACCCCGATGCCGGCGCTGTTGTTTCCCGAGTTGCTGTCGGCCAGCTTCTGCGTGGCGAACAGGGTGTGCCCGGTGACTGCCGCGCCGGCGGTGTTCCAGTCGAATGTCCGCGTCACGCTCACGCCAACGGCGAGCCCGGCGATCGTCTGCGTGCCGAGCGTCGGTCCGTTAAACCCGTCGGTCAACACGACGTCGAAGTTCGTCGTGACGTCCTGCCCGCCCACGTTCTGCACCGTGACCACGACGTGTGCGGTGTCTCCTTGCGTCACGCGTGCGGGCGCGGTTATCCCCGTGACGGCGACGTCCGTTCCCGGCGGGGGCGGTGGCGGCGGCGGCGGCGGGGGCGGCGGACCCGGTGGTGGCGGCGCGGTCACGTTCACCGCGATCCCGATCGTGTTGTTCGTCGAGACGTCGTCGGGCAGCCTCTGCGTCGCGAACAGGGTGTGCCCAGTGATTTCCGCCCCGGCGGTGTTCCACGCGATATCGACCGTGGCAGTCGCCCCCACCGGGAGACCCGACACCGTTGCCGTGCCGACCGTGGGGCCCGCCCACCCGTCAAGCAGGTCGACGGCGAAGGGCGTCGTGGCATCCACCTCGCCCACGTTCTGAACCGTGACCACGACGTGTGCCGTCTCTCCCTGGGCCACCGAGCGCGGCGCGGTGATTCCCGTCAGAGCGATATCGGTTGGCTTGGGATTCACCGTGACCACGGTTGTCCGCCGGTTGTTGGCGGCGTTGTCGTCGGTCAGAGCGTGCGTTGCCACGAGCGTGTGACCGCCCAGGGCAGCGCCGGTGGTGTTCCAGCTGAAGACGAGCGTCGTGCTGGCACCCGCCGCGAGCCCGGCGATCATCTGCGTGCCGAGCGTAACGCCGGCCGTCGAATCCTGCAGGGTGACGGCAATGTCGCTCGTCACGTTCTGGTTGCCGACGTTGGTGACCGTCACGCCGATGTTGGCGCCGTGGCCTACGGTCACCGCGGTAGGTCCGCTGAAGCTCGCCACCGCGATGTCGGTCACCGGTGCGTTGACGGGTATCGTTACGGCGCGCTGGTCGTTCGTAGCCCTGTCGTCCGAGCGCAGCTGCCGCGCCACGAGCACGTGCTCGCCCGTGGTACTCGGCGTCCAGGCGAAGGTCAGCGTGGTGCTGGCGCCGGCGACCAGTCCGCCGACCGTTTGCGTGCCGAGCGTCACGTGCTCGGTGGTGTCCTGCAGCGTGACGTCGAAGCTGGAGACGTCCTGATTGCCGACGTTCTTCACGCTCACGGTGATGCTGGAGGTACTGCCCTGCACCACCGTACTCGGTGCACTGACGCTCGTGAGGGACAGGTCGGTCAGCGGACCGGGCGGCGGCGGCTCGGACCCGTCGATCGTCACGCCGAATCGGAGCAGGACGAGATCGATGCGGTTGGCGATGGTCACCGATGAGCTTCCCGCGAACAGCAGACCCACCGGATTGAGGTTCGCGTCATCGGTCACGATGAGCGAGCCCGAGTCCCCGCCGCCGCTGAACGTTCCTGGCGAGATGATCAGCTGGTCGACGTAGCGCGCGGTCTTGGTGCAGGTGAACCCTGAGACCTCGTAACAAATAGTCACCGTTGCGTTGACGCCGGTGATCTGGCCGTGCGTGAGGCGCGTGGTGCGGCCATACTTCTGCACGTTGAGACCGAGGAGCGCATTGGTGTCATCGAACAGGCCGTCGCCGTTCGCGTCCCCGTAGATCGTCGAGCTCGGCATGCTGTAGCCGTCGTCCGCGGGCGTTGCATTGTCCAGCACCGCCGTGCTGGACAGCGCGATCGCGGCGTCGATGGTGTTGCTGCCGTTGGCGGCGAACGAGATCACCTGAAAGTCTGTCAGTGTGGCGATCTGATCGGCGCTCGTGCCGCCGTCGAACGGACCGGGCTGGTACTCGGGATCGCCGATGTTGGCGCCGTTCGAGTTGGCCAGCACGTGGTTGTTGGAGAGGATGTACACGCGTCCCAGGGCGTCACGCACGCGCGCGCCGATGGTCCCGGCCGTGATCGCCGGATGCCCGACCGAAAAGCCCATGGGGGCCGGCCGCTGCCGCCGGGTGGGATCGCTGAACGCCATGAGCCGGCCGGTCACGCGTTGCGTGACGGGAATGCCTTCGAGCACCACCGGCAGCCCCGCGACGCCGGGGCGTTCCAGCAGGATCTGCATGGCGGGGCGGCCGTCGGGCAGCAGGGTTACCGCAGTTCCCACGACGCCCGGAATGTCGAGGAGCGCCTCCGTGTGGCGCCGCTGGATCGCCATGGCACTGCGAAAATCGGGGGCATTGAACGCGGGACCGGTCGGGCCATCTGTCCTGCGGCCGCAAGCATACCAGACGGCGCTGCCGGCGACGATCAAGACGACGACGGCAGCGCGGGTCAGCCTGCGAGCGGCAACCATGGCGACTCCTGCGTTCGAGTCCCAAAGAGGAGCCCACGAGTATCGAACCCGTGGGCTGAGTCGGCAAGGCGCCGTAGAGCGTTACGCTACAGGACTCAGGAACTCTGTGAAGGGGGTCACCAGTTCGCGGGCCGGACGCGCGGGCGCTCTGTTACGCGCGACGTTCCAACTGCTTTCGCAACGCATCGACTGCGGCATCCGCCATATCGAGCACCGCTCCCGCTGCATGTCGCAGTGTGTGAACCAGCTCACGCCACAACGAGGGATCTACCACCGGGGGTGACACCGGGCGTCGTTGAGGCAGCCGAATGGGTTCTCGTGGTGGAGGTGGCGGAAGTGAAGTGTCGGCGGCGTTCTTGCGACGTCGTTTGTCTTTTCGCATTCCGTAATCTACGCGAGCGGCCTCGGCTGAGTGTCAGTCAGCCGTTGCCTCGGTCATGTCTTGTGCGCAGGGGAATCCGGGGGAAGCGCGACCCGAGCCGCGAGCGCTTCCATTTGACGCCCGCGCAAGCGCGCCCACCTCGGCAGCCGTAGTGCGCCGGCGGCAATCATCCCGACACCGGTGAAGGACAGGAACGCGATTCCTGGAAGCGCGTCACCCAGTGTGCCACCGATCGCACTCACAATCGTGATCGTCGCGGCGACGCCGAGGAACGCGAAGCCGGCGCCGATCGACGCACGAGCGGCGCCGTGCATCGTACGAAAGCGGAGGCGATGGCCGGTCTCCGTGGGTTCGAGGAGGACCTGCAGGTTGCCATTCGTCCACTGCCTGAGCGAGCCTTCGGAGCGCGTCGTGCCGCGAGCGTTGAAAACCTCACGCAGCTGCACAACCAGGCGCTCCCACTCCGCATCACTGAGCTCGCGATTGAGGTTGACCGTCCGGCCCACACCGATCGGGAGCCCCAGAAACGTCCGCGATGCGGCGTCGAGTCGCACATCGAGGGCCTGGGCAGCGTGCGCGACCGCGTCGGACGAAATGCCCACCTCGCGGCCGATCGCCTGGAGGTCGGCGAGCGTCAACCCTTCCTCGCGCGAGACCTCGCGCTGCGGACTCTGGGGCACTTCTGTTGCTGCGCGAAAGATTGCGGCGATCTCTTTGTCGTTGTAGCGTCGCTCGGCCATGGCCTAATCTAGTAAATCAGATATTTCGCACGAGCCCGGCGAAACCGCTCGAGATCAGGGGCCCACGAATCCCAAATCTCGGACAGCGGCCGCCCCGCCTCCAGCGCCGTCCGCAGCTCCGGCCCTGCCGCAAGCCGATCGAAGCTCTGCGCCCGGAATTGGAACTGCGTTGGGTGAGCGGCACGAATAGCTGCAAGCAACGCGACGGCGAGCTTCGTGGGGTCGTAGTGCGCTCGATCGCGCACCCTGAGCCGTACGCCACGCAGCGCGATCCCAGCGTACTTGAAGTCAGTCGGCCCGACCGGGGTGAACGCCGTCGACTCGATGTCAACGCCAATCAGCGCCGATTTGTCCAACCGCCGGATGACGGAATCGGGATCGAGCCACGGCGCGCCCAGCACCTGAAATGCCATCGGGGTTCCCCGCCCCACCGACACGTTGGTGCCCTCGAACAAGCAGGTGCCGGGATAGAGCAACGCGCTCTCGATGTCGGGCATGTTGGGCGACGGTTTCACCCACGGGAGACCCGTCTGGTCATAGAACATCGTGCGATTCCATCCGAGCGCGGGCACGACCACGAGATCCGTGCCGAGCGCCATGACATCGTTGGCCAGCCGCGCCAGCTCGCCGAGTGTCATACCATATCGCATGGCGACCGGCATGAAGCCCGAAAAGAGCGAATCAGGATCGCCGGCCCGCGCGCGCACGTTGCCGTGCACTGCTGTCCCGCCGACAGGATCGGGGCGATCGAGCACGATGACCCGTTTGCGGGCGCGCGTTGCATCGCGCATCAGCTGTACGGTCGTCCCGATGTACGTGTAATAGCGGGCGCCGATGTCCTGCAGGTCGATCAGGAGCACGTCGATGGAATCGACCGCGGCTCGCGCGGCGGTACGCGATCCGCCATAGAGACTGTAGATTGGGAGACCCGTGGCGGAATCGGTGCCGTCGGGAAGTCCGGAGCGATCTTCCGTGCCGCGAAAGCCGTGCTCGGGGCTGAACAAGACCGTCAGCCGTGCGCCGACCGCCGCGCGCAGGAGATCGACATCGCGGCGACCGAGGTGATCGACGCCGGTGTTATTTGTCAGTAGACCGAGACGCTTGCCGGCGATGAGGTGTGCGGAGTCGGAAAGCAGTGTCTCGATGCCCGGGCGCACCTGGGCGACGGCCGGTGACGGGAGGCGTGTTCCGCCGGAACACCCGATTCCCAACACAATCCAGAAGAGACGATGCGCGCGCATAGACTCCTGATGATTACGCTCGTGGCGGCGTGTGGTGGACGCTCGACGACCGCTCCCCGCCCGCCGCAACCGGTCACCGTCGACGCGGTGCTCGGGAAGCTCAGCACGCGCCAAAAAGTGGCGCAGCTCGTGGTGCCCTGGCTGGGCGGAAACTACATGGCGTTGGACGATTCCGCCTTCCAGATCGCGACGCGCTGGGTCGACACGCTCGAGGTCGGCGGCATCATCATCTCCGTCGGCTCGCCCTACGACATCGCGGCGAAACTCAACACGCTGCAGCGGCGCTCCAAACTCCCGCTGCTCGTCTCCGCCGATCTGGAGTGGGGCGCGGCGATGCGCGTCGTCGGCGCGACCGCGTTTCCCTACATCATGGCCGCCGGCGCGACCGGCAACGAGCGGGATGCTTACACGATCGGGCGCGTCGCTGCGCGCGAGGGCCGCGCCGTCGGCATTCACGTGAATTTCGCGCCCGATGCCGACGTCAACAACAACCCGCTGAATCCCATCATCAACACCCGCTCCTTCGGCGAGGACCCGCGCGCCGTCGCGCAGCTCGTGCGCGCTTACGTGCGCGGACTGCAGGACAACGGCATGCTCGCCACGTTGAAACACTTCCCCGGCCATGGCGACACGGATGCGGACTCGCACATCGGTCTGCCCTCGATTCGGGTCGACTATGCCCGACTCGACTCCGTCGAGCTGGTGCCGTTCCGCGCCGGCATCGACGCCGGCGCGCAGGTCGTGATGAGCGCGCATATCGCATTCCCCGCGTTCACCGGCGACGCCCCCGCGACGCTGTCGGCCGCGATGCTCACGGGCGTGCTGCGCGACTCGCTCAAGTTCAAGGGCCTCGTGGTGACCGATGCGCTGCAGATGGGCGCGATCGTCGCCAAGTACGGCGCGGGCGAGGCGGCCGTGCGCGCATTCCAGGCCGGCTCCGATCTCCTCCTCATGCCTGCCGATCCCGACTCGGCGATCGCGTCGATGCTGGCGGCACTGCAGAGCGGGCGCCTCACCACCGCGCGCCTCGATTCGTCCGTCAACCGCGTGCTCGCGATCAAGCGGCAGCTGGGCCTGTTCGAGCGGCGGACCGTGCCGCTCGACTCGATCGCGCGCATCGTCGGCTCGAAGTCCTTCCAGGATGCCGCGGACGACATCGCGCAACGGTCCCTGACCCTCGTGCGGGACACCAGCGGTATCGTGGCGCGGCTGCGCGGCGCGCGGAGCCGCATGGCCATCATCGCGTACGGCGACGAGCTGAACAGCTATGTCGGGCAGCGCATGCTCGAGCTCATGCGCGCCGGCGGCGACACGGTCGGCTTCTTCCGCCTTTGGCCGATGTCGGGCACCGCGTCCTACGACTCGGCACGCGTGGTGATCGGTCGCGCACCCACCGTGATCTTCGCGACGAACGTGCGGCCGATCGCGGCGAAGGGCAGCATCGCGCTGCCCGATTCGCTCGCGCGCCTCATCACCGTGACGGATTCGGTGAAGCCGACCGTGCTCGTCTCGCTCGGCAGTCCCTACCTGCTGAACCAGACGCCGACGGTGAAGTCGTATCTGATCGCCTGGAGCGGCGTGCGCCCCGCCGAGCGTGCCGCGGCGCGCGCGCTGCTCGGCTGGTCGCCGGTGCGGGGGAAATTGCCGATTCGCATCCCGCCGGCGTATCCCATCGGCCATGGGCTCGTGTTCTCCGATTCGACGCTGCCGCCGCCGAAACCGCCGGCGCACGTCATCATGCCGTGACCGCGAAGGGCGGCGAAGGGCGGTGGAGGGCGGCCGAGGTGCTGACGTTGCTCGCGTTGGCGACGGGGGCCTGTGCACAGCAACGTCCTGTCCCACCCATCACGGCGCAGCAGTCATACGGTCGGTTCGAGCCCGTCGTCACCTACTTGCGATCGCAGGTAGACAGCGCGTTTCCCGGGGCCGTCGTTGCCGTGGGCTATCGCGACAGCGTCGTCCTTCTCGCGGCGGTGGGGCACTACGGCGCAGATGATCGCAGACCGGTCACGCCGGAAACGATTTACGATCTCGCGTCACTGACCAAGGTTATCGGCCTGACGACCGCGGCCATGATGCTCGTCGATGCGAGCAAGCTCGATCTCGACGCCCCGGTGCAGCGTTACGTACCCGCGTTTCAGGGAGCGAACAAGGACCGCGTGCTGATCCGCCACCTCCTCACGCACTCTTCGGGATTGCCCGCCTGGCGACCGCTCTACGCGGAAGCCAAGACGCGCGAGGAAGCGCTGGCGCTGGTGGACACGACGCCCCTCCTCCGTCAGCCCGGCGACACCTTCGTCTACTCCGATCTCGGCGCCATGGTCCTGACCCAGGCGGTCGAGGCGATCACGGGCCAGCGTCTCAACGATTTTTTGGACTCGCGACTCTTTGGGCCACTCGGCATGCCGTCGACCCGCTACCTACCGCCGGAGAGTTGGCGCGAACGCATCGCGCCGACCGAGCAAGACACCGTCTTCCGGCATCGCCTGTTGTGGGGCGAGGTGCATGACGAGAATGCGGGACGTTTAGGCGGGGTGTCGGGCCACGCGGGGCTGTTCAGTACAGCTCCCGATTTGGCGCGATTCGCGCAATGGCTCCTCGACGTGCGAGCCGCACGGACGCCGCCCTTCGCCGCCCCGCGCCGCCTTTCGCCGCCCGTCGTTCAAACGTTCACCCAACGTCAAAACATTCCGGCCGGCTCCTCCCGCGCGCTCGGCTGGGACACGCCCTCGGAAAACTCGAGCGCCGGAACGAAAATGGGGCCGAACGCCTTCGGACACACCGGCTTCACCGGCACGTCCATCTGGCTCGACCCCGACAAGAACGTCTTCATCATTCTGCTCACCAACCGCGTGAACCCCACGCGCGCGAACACCAAGATTCTTCAGGTTCGGCGGCGCGTGGCCGACCTCGCCAACGACGCGCTCACTCCACCACCGTAGCCCACCCGCGCCGCGACAGGTCGCGATAGATCACAAATCCGCCCAGCAAGCCGAAAGCAAGCAGCAGCAATCCCGGCAGCAGTTCGTGGAGCAGTAGCTTGCCGACGCCGAAGAGCACACCGTACACCAGCACTAATCCCGCGATCCAGTCGACCAGATTCGCGAGACCGCCGCCCGCAACTTTCACCTCGGGTGCGTGCGCGGCGATGGGCGCCCAGCCGGCGCGCGACGGACGCGTGCGCCGGTAGAACGCGACAAGTTTCTCCTGCGGCTCCGGTTTGGTGAGGAAGGTGACGGCCAGCCACACGACTGTCGTGACCGCCACAGTGATGAGCATGATCCGCGCGAAGTCGATCGGCTTGTCATTGTCCAACCCGAGAGCAAGCTGCAGGAACAGCGAGACCACAAACGCGGACACCATCGCCGACACCTCGCTCCACGCATTGATGCGCCACCAATACCAGCGTAGCAGCAGCACGCCGCCCGTTCCCGCGCCGGTCACGATGAGCAGCTTCCACGCCCCGGCGATGGATTCCAGCTTGAGCGTGACGAGCGCGGAAATGATCGTCAGCACCACCGTCGCCACCTTCGATGCCAGCACGTAGTGCGCGTCGGTCCGATCGCGCTTCCAAAACCGCCGGTAGAAATCGTTCACCAGGTAGCTCGCGCCCCAGTTCAGCTGGGTCGCGATCGTCGACATGTATGCAGCCGCGAATGCGGCGACCATCAGACCGCGCAGCGCCGCCGGCAGGTGATCGATCAGCACGCGGATGTAGCCGGTCTCGGGATCCTGCAGCCCCGGGTAGAGAATCAGCGAGGCAAGCGCCACGAGAATCCACGGCCACGGCCGGATCGCATAGTGCGCGATGTTGAACCAGAGCGTGGCGAGCAACGAGTGCCGCTCGTCCTTGGCCGAGAACATCCGTTGGGCGATGTAGCCGCCGCCACCGGGCTCGGCGCCGGGGTACCAGGTCGCCCACCAGTTGACGCCGATGTAGACGAAGAACGCAATCATCGGCATCCACGCCGAGCCGACGGCAGGAACGATGTCCAACGCATCGCCGCGACCCGCTTCCACCAGCTTCGTCTTCATCGCGTCGATGCCGCCCACGGCGTTGACCGCGAACACCGCGAGAATGATGACCATCGACATCTTGATGACGAACTGGAACATGTCGGTGACGAGAACACCCCACAGACCGGAGAGCGTCGAAATCGCCGAGGTGAGCGCGATCATTCCGAGCACAATGACCAGCGCTTCGAATTTGCCGATGCCGAAGATCAACTGCAGGATCTTCACCATCGCCAGGTTGACCCATCCGAGGATGATGCAGTTGATCGGAATCCCGAGATAGAGTGCACGAAAACCGCGCAGGAATGCCGCGGGCTTTCCCGCGTAGCGGATCTCGGCAAACTCGACGTCCGTCATCACCTGGGCGCGGCGCCACAGCCGCGCATAGAAGAAGACTGTGAGCATCCCGCTCGCGAGGAAGCACCACCAGATCCAGTTCCCCGCGATACCGTTCTTCGCGACAAAACCGGTCACGGCGAGCGGGGTGTCGGCGGCGAACGTCGTCGCGACCATCGATGTGCCCGCGAGCCACCAGGGGACGTTGCGTCCGGAGAGGAAGAACTCCGCCGTGCTCTTGCCGGCGCGGGCTTTGTAGTAGAACCCGATCCCGATGTTGAACGCGAAGTACAGCCCGATGATCACCCAGTCGATGATGGTCAGTCGCATGGGCCTCCAATTGGGGGCGCGATTTGTAGTTAGGCAAGCGTGTTCACACCCTGAAGGGTGTCGAATCACACTGGACCAATTGACAGACGATTTCTGTCCCTCTAAGTTGCTGCCAGATTGGAGGATATGATGGGCACTACACAGAAATCGGTTACCCTGACGCTCACGGAGCGCGCGGGCGAAGAGGTCAAGAAATTCCTGGCCGAGGAGAAGGTCGCGCAGGAGTCCGCCGGGCTGCGCGTCGCCGTGCTGCCGGGCGGCTGCTCGGGCTTTCGCTACAGCCTGAACATCGAAGAGCAGCCTGCGGCGGATGACGTCGTGATCGAAAGCGCGGGCGTGCGGCTGTTTGTCGACGAATTCAGCTCGCAGTATCTCAACGGCACCGTGATCGATTACAAGAGCAACTTCCAGGAATCCGGATTCGCGTTCGAAAACCCGAACGCGTCCGGCGGCTGCGGCTGCGGGTCGTCGTTCACGGTTTGAGCGTTGATCTTTCCTGATTCGGCTGGCAGGGCCCGCGCAGATCGCGGGCCCTTTCTATATCTAAGCGTCTAGGCATCTCGTTCGTATGCGTCCCCTCGACGTCGCGGTCATCTTTGCCTATTTCGCCGCCGTCATCGTGTTCGGGCTGCTGCTCGCTGGACGCCAGCGCGATGCCTCGGACTATTTCCTCGGTCATCGCGGGCTCCCGTGGTGGGCCCTGATGTTTTCGGTCGTCGCTACCGAGACGTCCGCCCTGACCGTGATCTCGGTGCCGGGACTCGCGGCGCGCGGCGATCTCACGTTTCTGCAAATCGCGTTCGGATATCTGGTGGGCCGCATCGGCGTCGCGGCGCTGCTCCTGCCCGGCTACTTCCAGGGCACCCAGGACACCGCCTATCAGCGACTCGAGCATCGCTTCGGTCCGGTGGCGCGGCGCACCGCATCTGGGGTGTTCCTGTTCACGCGAGCGCTCGCGGACTGCGTGCGCATCTTCGCGACCGCGATTCCTCTCGCCATCATCACCCACTGGAGCCTTCCCGTCGGAATCGTGGCAATCGGATTCGTGACGCTCGTGTACACGTGGGTCGGCGGCCTGCGCGCGGTGGTGTGGGTGGACGTGATCCAGCTGGGGGTCTACCTCGTGGGCGGCATCGCGACCGTGATCGTCGCCACGCACCTGGCCGGAGGGATCGATGCGTTCGGCCGCGCGTTGGATGCCGGAAAGCTCACAGCGTTCGACTTTTCGTTTTCGTTTGCAAAGACCTATACCTTCTGGGGCGGAGTGATCGGCGGGGCCCTGCTGTCTGCCGCATCCCATGGCACCGATCACCTCATCGTCCAACGCTTGCTCGCCGCGCGAAACCTCAAGGATGCGCAACGCGCGCTCATCGGCTCCGGCGTCTTCATTATCGCGCAGTTCGCGTTGTTCCTGCTGGTGGGAACGAGCCTGTGGCTCGCGGGAGCGGATCAACCCGGGATGCGCGGCGACGCGATTTACCCAACGTTCATCGTGACGCATCTCCCCACCGGAATCGCCGGACTGGCGGTCGGCGGCATTCTGGCCGCGGCGATGAGCAGTCATGCGTCGGCCGTGAACTCGCTCGCCTCCGCCTCCACGCATGACTTCTATGCCCCGCTGACGGGCCGCCAGGACCCTGCACAGCTGCTGCGGGTCGGACGCTGGCTCACGCTCGTCTGGACCGTCATCCTCGTCGCCGGCGCGATCGCGTTCCGCGACCAGAACACGCCCGTCGTGCAGCTGGCGCTCAGCATCGCCTCGCTCACCTACGGATCGCTGCTCGGGACCTACATCCTCGGTGGCACCTGGCCGCGCGCGCGGCAGGTCGACGTCATCATCGCACTCATCGTGAGCATCGTCGTGATGGCCCCGGTGGTCCTTGGCGCCGTGATCCCCCACTTCCCGCTGCATTGGCTCCCGGGGCTCGCGTGGCCGTGGTATGTGCCGCTGGGGACGGCGGTGACGGTGGTGGTGGGGATGCTGTCGTCGCTGGTGTCGGGCCGATGGGCAGCTGGGCAGATGGGCGCAACGACATGACCGAACCGCCCATCCGCCCATCCGCCCATCCACCCGTCCTGCTCGGCATCGACTGCGGCGGCTCCCACACCGCCGTGGTCGTTGGGGATCGTGAGTGTCGAGTTATCAGCCGCGCCGAGGGTCCTGGCTCCGCAATGCGACCCGGCGGCGCGGAGCGCTCGGCGGCGGTCATCCTCGACGTCGCACGTCGAGCGGCGACGCAGGCCAAAGTGTCGCTGCCGGCGACCGTCGCACTCGTCGGGGCGGCCGGCGCGGGTCGCGCACTCGAGCAGGAAGCGCTCGCGGCCGCGCTTACGGCCGCGGGGGTCGCCGAACGCGTCGATGTGCGTGGTGATACCGAGATTGCCCTCGCGGCGGCGTTCGGGGATGGGCCCGGCATTCTGATCAATGCCGGCACGGGCTCGATCGCCCACGCCCGCGGCGCGGATGGGCACCTGTATCGCGCCGGTGGTCATGGCTGGCAGCTCGGCGACGACGGCGGTGGCTACTGGATGGGGCGGCGCGCGCTCGCCGCCGCGGCGCGCGCGCACGACGGGCTCGAGGAGTCTTCCACCTTGTTGGAGCGATTACTGGTGGCGCTGGGGCTGGAGACGTTCGATGATTTGATCCGGTGGACCGCCACGGCGACACCGGCGCAAGTCGCGGCGCTTGCGCCGCACGTCCTCAACGCCGCGCGCGAAGGCGAGACGGTTGCCCAGCAAATCGTCGAAGAGGCGGCGGCGGAACTGTCCCAGCTGGTGCGCGTGCTGTTGCGCCACTTCCCGGACAACAACGCCATCAGGATGGCGACGGCCGGCGGGCTGCTGCGGCCGGGTTCCCCGTTGCTGATCGCGTTGCGCGCGAATCTCGCGACAGATTTGCCGCGCGCGCGGATCTCGGAAGGCGGCGGTCAGGTCGACGCGCCGGCCGGAGCGCTGCTCCTGGCGGCGCAGTTACTGGGACGGAGCTGACGACTTCCTGATTCTGCTGTGCCGATAGCCGTACCCGAAATACAGCGCCAACCCGAGCGCGAGCCAGACTCCGAAGCGTATCCAGGTCTCCAAGGGGAGACCTTTCATCACGATCAAGCAGAGTACCGCCGAGAGCGGAGCAGTCACGTAGACCCACGGAACTCGGAACGGCCGCGGCCTCGCCGGATCGGTGTGGCGCAGTACCAGGACGCCGATCGAGACGAGGGCAAATGCGAACAGGGTGCCGATATTCGTGAGGTTGTAGGTCTCGTTCGCGTCGCCGATCAACGCCCACAACGCGACAAAAACTCCAGTCACGATGGTGGTGATATACGGCACGCGGCGGCCGTGGGAAATCTTAGCCGCCCAGGGCGGCAACAGACCGTCGCGTGCCATCGAGAAGAAAATGCGCGGTTGCCCGTACTGAAAAACCAGGAGCACGGCCGACATCGAGATGATCGCGCCCAGCGCCACGATCCAGCCGACCGTGCGATAGCCCGCGACCTCGAGCGCTTTCGCCAGGGGGTCGGCGACGCCCAAGTCCGTGTACTTCACCATGCCCGTTAGGACAGCCCCCACGATGACATAGATGAGCGTGCAGATGGCCAGCCCGCCGAGAATGCCGATCGGCAGATTGCGCTGGGGGTTCTTCGTTTCCTCCGCCGCCGTCGAGATGGCATCGAACCCGATATAGGCGAAGAACACGATTGCGGCTCCCTGGTGGATGCCACGGAAACCGTTGGGAGCAAACGGCGTGTAGTTCGCGGCATTGATGTGCGTCAACCCGGCCACGATGAAGAGCCCCAGCACGAGCAACTTGATGACGACGAGAACGTTGTTGGTCCGCGCACTCTCACGCACGCCGAGCAGCAGCAGCCACGTGATGAGGCCGACGATCAAGAATGCGGGCAGATTCACGAGAATCGGAATCCCCGCGAGATGAGGTGCGCTCTCGAGCAGTCCGTGGATCTTGGGATCGGGACTGAGCAGCGCGGTGCGATAGCCGGTCGTGATCCAGTCGGGCAGCTGGACGCCGAATCCGTTGAGCAATGATTTGAAGTAGTCGCCCCATGAGATCGCCACCGCCACGTTGCCGACCGCGTACTCCAGAATCAGATCCCATCCGATGATCCAGGCGACGACCTCGCCGAGCGTCGCGTAGGAATAGGCGTACGCGCTGCCTGCCTGCGGAATCATCGCCGCGAGCTCGGCGTAGCAGAGACCGGCGAGCGCGCAGCAGACACCCAACAACAGGAAGGAGAACACGAGCGCAGGCCCGGCGCCCGCACGCACCATGTTGCCTGCGGCGTCGTACTGGCCGGCGGCCGCCGTGCCGATCGCGCCGAAGATCCCGGCGCCGATGACCGCGCCGATCGCGAGCATGATGAGATCGCCGGCCCCGAGTACGCGCCGGAGCGACTGCGGCGTGTCCAGGTCGCTGACCAGGAGCTCGGCGATCGGCTTGCGCTGAAAGAGCTGCCGCACGCATTCCCCTGCTTTCGCTTACGACGTGATGCTACGGATAGACGATCAGGCTCGCGACGTACTCGACGTGTCGTCCGTCACGGGTCGTGGCGGGATTGAACAAGTAGCCCATCATTCGTTCTGTGAATTCGCGCCGATAGCCCGCATCCTTGATCGGAGGGGTCACGTCGATCCGGGTGACCCGCCCCTCCACCGTGACCCAAAACCGGACTTCGTGGCGGCCGCGGGCTTCGCGCGGCGCGCCGGGCGGCGGAATGATGGCCCACCGTGGCGTGGCGGCGAAGATATCACTCGCATCGCCACCCGAGCCAGGGCCGGCGTCGGAGCCGGAGCCGGTGCCGGTCCCCGTGCCTGTGCCGCCGCCGCTGCCCGGGCCTTTTCCGGGACCGCCCGCCGTTCCTTCACCTGGTCCGACGGCGGCCGGCGGCGCGATCGCAACAACGGGGAGAGGCACGTCGAGCTTGACCGGTTCGGTGACCGGTGCGGCAACGGTCGGAACGGTTACGGCGGGCGCCGGCGGGACATCGTCTGCCTGCGGTACGGATGGAGTGGGGAGCGCGAGCCAGCTGACCGCCGGACGGCCACCGCCGCCACCACCGCCGCGCGGGCCGGTGCCGCCGCCACCACTGCCTTGGAACAGCTCCGCGCCCCGCCACAGCACGAGCAGGGCGATGGCGACATGCGCGGCAAAGGAGAGCGCGGCCGCGGGTCCTTCGCGCCGCTCGGGGAGCGGCAGCGAGTAGCTGTCAAATACGGGGCGTGAGGTGGAAGGCACGGTCTATTAATACACTAGAACGAAAAACGGGGCACGGTTTCGCGCCCCGGTGTTCACACCCTGAAGGGTGTGCTCGGCAATCCCTGTCCTTACGGACAGCGCAGGCCGAGCGCAGGCTTTAGCCTGTCGTCAATGCGCTGCTGCGGCCCCCTGCTCCGCCGGCGTAAATCCAATCACCTGAACGCCCGCTCCCCGCGCTACGTCCATCGCGCGCACGATGTCGCCGTACTTGCGGTTGGGCGCGGCCTTGATGAACAGCAGCTTGGCCGGACGCTGATCGTACAGCTCGTGGAACTTGGCGTCGAGCTGCTCGAACTGGACCGGTTGCGTGTTGACCGCGTACGAGCCATCGGCCTTCAGCTCGAGCACGATCTGGTCGTTCGACTGTTGCTTCTGCTTGGGTTGCTGCTTCTGTTCCGGCGGCACCTGGACGTCGAATTCCCGCCGCGACAGCGGCAGCGTGATCATGAAAATGATGAGGAGCACGAGTAGCACGTCGATCATCGGTGTGACGTTGATGTCGGAGCTGAGCCCGCCGCCGGAGCCGCCACTTCCCATGGCCATCGGCTAATGCCTTTCCGGATGCGCCGAGCGTTCCTGCTCGGCGATGGCGCCGACCACGCGGACGCCGGCTTTGCGAGCGATCTCCAGCGCCTGCTGCACGCGGGAGTATTCGATGCCCTCGTCCGCCCGGAGATACAGGATCTTGTCGGTGGTGCGGTTGGCGTAGAGGTTCGTCAGCTGGCTCTGCAAATCCTCGTCGCTGATGTAGCGGGGACCGGTGTACTTGCCGCTGGAGCCGGTGATGTCGAGATAGAACTTCCCGTCCCGGTCGATGCCCAGGCGGACCTCGCCTTCGCCTTCTTCGCGCGCGTCGGGATTCTTGGCGCGCGGAATCGTCGCCTGGAAGCCGGCGGTGATCGCCGGCGTCACGATCATGAAGATGATCAACAGCACCAACATCACGTCGATCATCGGCGTGACGTTGATGTTGGCCGCGACCGCCCCTTCCGTTTTCTTCGCGCCACCCATCGCCATGGTGCGTTATCCCTTGATCGGGCCGCTGGTCTGCGATGCCTTCTGGGTCTGGAATTCCTTGGTAAAGATCGACCGGCCGAACTCGCTGCCGACGCTCTTGATGAGATAGTCGATCAGCTCCTTCGACGTGTAGGTCATCTCCACCGTGAGGAAGTCGATCTTCGTGGCGAAGTAGTTATAGAGCCACACCGCCGGAATCGCGACGAGCAGACCGAACGCCGTGGTGATGAGCGCTTCCGCCACGCCGCCCGTGATCGCGGCCAGCGAGCCGGAGCCGCCCGACGCCGACATGCCCTGGAACGCCGTCACGATACCCATCGTCGTCCCGAGCAGCCCGACGAACGGCGCGGTCGCACCGGTCGTCGCGAGAATGCCGAGGCCGCGTTTCAGCTCGGCGGTGATGATGAGCATCTGCCGCTCGACCGCGCGCTCGGCGGAGTTGATGTCGGCAGCCGTGATGGTCGCCCGGTCGCGCAGCAGCGGCTTCACTTCGGCGAGTGCCTCGCCCAGCACGCGCGCCACGTGACTCTTCTTGTTCTTCTCGGCCAGCGCAATTGCGCCGTCGAGCTGTTCTTCCTGTAGGTACCGCGAGAATTCCGGCGCGAATTTACGCGTCTCCTTCTGCGACTTCCTGAGGTAGATCTGCTTCGAAATGCTCACCGCCCACGACCAGGCCGACATGACGAACATGACGATCACAATGCCCTTGGCGAACGGCCCCATCGATGCCCATAGGTCAGCGTAACTCATTGGGTCTCCCTATCTCTTGATCTTGAAGTCGATCGGCAGGTTCACCAGCACACGAACCGCTCGCCCATGGACGCGCGCGGGGCGGAACAGCGCCCGCAACACGTAATTCTTGGCCGGTTGGTCGAAGCCGGGATTGGGACTCTGAATCACCTTCACCGACGGCGGCTCGGCGCGGCCAGACGTATCGATGATCGCCTGCACCAGCACCCGTCCCTGCACGCCCGCCTGGCGCAGCAGGTCCGGATAATTCAGCGCGGGCCCGGACAGCACTTCGGGCCGCTCTTCCACGACCGACTCCATGAACACCTGATCAGACGACGGCACGATCCCGGTGCCGATCCCGCCCTCGACGCCGGTACCTGTGTAGTCTTTGGGATCGAAGTGTTGCTGCAAATTGATCGGCGGAATGTTCGTCGGGATGTCGGTCGGCGCGACGACGGTCTGGAAGCCCTTCAGCTGCGGCACGTCCACGACCGGTGGCTGCTCTTCCGGCTTCTTCTGTTCTTCCTGGTTCAAGAACACCATCGCCGTGTCGATCGCCGTGTCGTCTTTCTTCTCGCCCGCGGTCAGCGTCGCGACGACTGCGGCGAGCACCACCGCGCTGTGACCGACGAGCGATACAACGCCGAGGCCCAATGCACCCTTCTTGTTTGTCTTGCGACTGGACTCAATCAGATGGTCAAACACCGCCGTATCCTCCGGGCTGGTGGACTGGTTGCTAAGTAATAGTACCCGTGACAACAAACCCGCTAGTAGGCCGAAGATTACAAAACGATGACAGCCGGATGAGCCTTCAGCCGTGCCCGTTCCGAATGGCGAACTCATAGGGGATTCTCACCCGCATCCTGACTGGCTTTCCACCGATCATGGCTGGGCGAAACAGGGTCGCCAGAAGCGCCAGTCGCGCTGGTGCGACGAAGCCGGGATTAGTCGCCGAGACGATCGAGATCGATTGCGCGAGCACACGGCCCGTGGTGTCTACAACTGCCTCGAGCACGACCCTTCCCCGCACTCCGGCCTGGCGCAGCAGGTCTGGGTACACGGGGAGCGGGCCAGTCAGGACTTCAGCGTGCTCCTCAGTGAGCAGACCGCCCAAGCCGCCTAGTTGACTGGTGCCAGGCGTGCTCACGGTGCCGGAATAGATAGGCGAGAAGGACTGCGGCGCCCCGGTTTGGGGCAGCGTCGATGGCGCCCGGATGAAACGGAGGTCCTCCGGTGGCACCACGGTGACGGGGCCTGGGAGCGAGAGCCCGCCGGCCTCATCCACCGGCGGAGCCGGCTGAAAGAACATCATGCGCTCAACCGGGCGAACGAGGTCGGACTGACCCGTCTTCGTGCTGCCAAGAAACACCGCAGCGCCAAGCGCCACATGCGCGGTAATCGAAGCAACGGAGCTGAAGGCTCGCATACGTGGGGACACTCCTTCGGGCACGGGTTGCAGAGAGAGTTCGCAGTCGGTGCCGCCGGGCATGTGCATGATCAGGGTAAGGACCAGCGACGGGATTATCGCGTGCACGACGAACCACTCGAGCGGAGGGGGATTCTGAGTTCGCGCCAGGTCATCGTACATGGTCGGCTCTCAGCTAGAGTGTCATCTGAGAGATACCGATGACCGGTGACCCGGCACTTGCACGTCAATTACGGGATGATGACAACTGCGTGTGGATCTAGCCGCTCGGCAACCCCACCGTAAACGTCGTCCCCCTTCCCGGACGGCTTTGCACCTCGATCGTGCCGCCGTGCGCTTCCGCGATCCACTTGCTGATGGCGAGACCGAGCCCGGTGCCGGCACGCTCACTCGTGCGCGTCCGCGCGGAATCCGCGCGCCAGAACCGATCGAACACGTGCGGCAGGTCGCCCGGCGCGATGCCGATGCCGGTGTCCGCGACCGTGAACACCACGCGCCCGTCGTTGCTGACGAGCTCGACCGAGACTTGCCCACCACGCGGCGTATACTTCACCGCGTTCTCGATGAGATTGAGAGCCAGCTGCCGCACCCGGCTGCGGTCCACCGAGAGCACGACCGGCTCGCCCGGGAGGCGGATCTCGATGCCGACACCGGCGTGCTCGGCGAGCAGCTCCCCGGTCTCGCCCGCTTCTTCGATGATCTCACGCAGATCGACCGGCTCGCGGTGCAGATCGGCGCGTCCCTCGTCGGCGCGCGCCAGCGTGAGCAGCGACTCGAGCAGCTCCGTCATGCGGTTCACCTCCTGGAGCGTTTCCTCCAGCGCCGCGAGCGTTTCCGGCGGCATGTCCGGGCGCGTGATCGCGCGCTCCACCCCGGCGCGCACGACCGTGAGGGGGGTCTTGAGCTCGTGGCTCGCGTCCGCGGTGAAGCGCCGCAGCGCTGCGAAGCTGCGCTCCAGGCGCGTCATCATCTGATTCAGCGTCTCGGCGAGCCGGCCCAGCTCGTCGCGCTCCATCGGGACCGCGAGGCGCCGGTGCAGGCTCCGGCCGTCGGTGATTTCGCGAACCTCCGTGATCATCCGGTCCACCGGCTCGAGCGCGCGGCCGGCGATCCAACCGCCGACCAGGATGGCCGGTACCACGCCGACGAAGAACGCGATCACGATCGTCAGCAGCAGCTGCTCGATCTGAAGCTCCGCGGAACGCGTATTCGCGCCCGCAAAGATGGCGCCGAACTGATCGCCGGCGTCCGGCACCGCGCGCACGATGTAGTGCAGCGTCGGGCCGTTGGGCTCGATCCGAAAGCGGCCCGGCACGTGCGGCGCCCCCGCGGGGGGAGAGGGCGGACGCGTGATCGCGTTCAACTGCTCGAACTCGGCGAAGGTGAGCGCGCGCGCGTCGGGCGAGGCAAACAGCAGCCGGCCGTCGCGGCTCGTGACGAGCAGGAAGTCGGGCACGACCTCGAGCACCGCCGCGACGTCCTGCGTCAACACGGGCCGTCCGGCCGTATCCTGCTCCACCAGCACGCCGCGCGCGTGATAACTCTCGGCGAGAATGCCCGCCGTCAGGTCGGCCTCCGATTGAATGCGGCGATCGAGATCTTGGTAGGTGGCGCTGCGGCGCGCGAAATAGAGGACCAGCGCAAATACGGCGATGCTGAGGATCAGCGCGGTGGCGTACCAGACCGTCATCCGCGCGCGAATGCTCTCCACGTCTACGCCCGCACCACGTATCCCACGCCGCGCACCGTATGGATCAGCTTGGGTTCCTTCGCGTGATCGATCTTCTTGCGCAGACGCGTGATGACCACGTCCACGATGTTCGTCCCGGGATCGAAGTGATAATCCCAGGCGTATTCGGTGATCAGTGTGCGCGACATCACGCGACCCTGATGCCGCATGAGATACTCGAGCACGGCGTATTCCTTCGGCGTCAGCTCGATGCGCTTGCCGTCACGCGTCACCTCGCGGCTGCCCGTGTCGAGCAGCAGCCCGTTCACCTTCAGCGTGGGCGGGGCGATCGCCTTCGGCCGACGTCCCAGCGCCTCGACCCGCGCCAGCAGCTCCTCGAACGCGAACGGCTTCGTCACGTAGTCGTCCGCCCCCATGCGCAGCGCCTGGACTTTGAAGTCCACCGAGTCCTGCGCCGTGAGGACGAGCACCGGCAATCCCAGGCCGCGGTCGCGCAGGGTCCGCAACACGTCGATGCCGGAGACCTTCGGCAGGCGTAGATCGAGGACCATGATGTCGTAGTTCGCGCCGCGCCCGCTGGCACGACGGAGCCCCTCGTCTCCGTCCCCGACGAGGTCGACGTGGTACCCCGCCTCGTCCAGACCGCGGCGCACATAATCACCTACCGTCTTGTCGTCCTCAACGACGAGGATTTTCATCCGACCGGAAGGAACACCTTGAAGTTGGTGCCCACACCTATCTGCGATTCTACCTCGATGCGGCCGCGATGCTCCTCGACGATGCCGTACGCGACCGACAGGCCCAGGCCCGTGCCGCGGCCCTGTGGCTTCGTCGTGAAGAACGGCTCGAAGATCTTGGGCAGATCTTCCTGCCGGATGCCTGTGCCCGTATCGATAAACTCCGCCAGGATTTCGTCGCGCCGCTGCGGATTGCGGCGCGTGCGCACCGTGAGCACACCGCGCGAGTTCATCGCGTCCATCGCGTTCAGCATCAGCGCCATGAAGCATTGCACCAGACGCTCGGCGTCGGCCGGAAACTCGGGCAACCCATCTGCCAGCTGCCGCTCGATCGTGAGCCACTTGAAGCGCTCGTGATGCTTGAGGAGAAACAAGGTCTGCTCGATGATCGCGTTGATCTTTGCGGGGACCTTGTGGGCGCTTTGCTTGGGACGGGAGAAATCGAGCAGGCCTTCCACGATCCGGCGGCAGCGCTGTACCTCCGTATCGACGATCCGGAGGTACTCCTCCTGAGCCTGGCGCTCGGCTTCCGGCAGGTCGGCGACGCGCAGGCCGAGCGCTTCGCTGCAGGCGAGAATCGTCGCGAGCGGGTTGTTGATCTCGTGCATGACCCCGGCGGCGAGCTGGCCGACGGCGGCCAGCTTCTCGCTTTGCGCGAGGCGCTGCTGCGCCTGGCGCCACGCGGTCACGTCTTCGCCGATCGTGATGACGTAGGAGATATCCTCGTCGTCCATCCGCATCGGAATCTTGGTAATGCGATAGTGCCGCGCCTCGCCGGTGGTCTGCGAATCCATCTCGACGGTCTGGATCTCCCCCGTCGTGAACACGCGATCGAACTCGAGCTTCAGCAGGTCGCGGGGCTGGCGGTCCAGCACCTCGAACACCTCGCGCCCCAGCGCATCTTCGCGCGACACCCCCTGCGTGCCCGCCTCGCGTTTGCGGTTCCAGGCCCGGATGCGGTAGCCCCGATCGATCACGTACAGGCCGACCGGGAGCGAGTCGATGATCCGAGCGGCAAAGTTGCGCTGTGCTTCGAGCTCCCGCGTGCGGAGGGCGACCTCCGAGGCAAGGTCCTGGGACAGCTCGTTCGCCGCCAGAACGGGCGCGAGCATTTGCGCCACGACGACCAAGACGTCGTGCGCCATCCGCTCCAAGCGACCCTGCGGAATGATGACTTCGAAACAGCCGAAGGCTTCAGCCTCGTGAACCAGTGGCAGGCGCAGGAGCGTGCCGCCCGGGACCGATTCGCTGTGGACTCCTTCCGCCACCCAACCGGCGACGGCGGACGTGAATCCGGGAACGGGCGCTTCGTCTTCGGGACTGGCGATGGGGATAAACTGGGAGCCGTCCGGCGTGCGCAGCCAGAGCCGACAGCGGCGCAGCGCGAGGCTCCGGCGCAGCACGCCCACCACTCCGGCCAGACCCTCTTCGGCGGGCCCTCCCCGGGCGGTGGCCAGCACTCTGGCAACTTCGGCGAGGACCTCGAGACCAGGATTGTCGGAGGTTAGCGTCGGCGCGACCATAAGGTCGCTAACCTAGGGATGGCGCTCCCGGCGCGCCAGCGGCGCCTCGCCGCGGAACGCGAGCTGACCGCGCAAAACCGGCTTCCCGCCGCTGAAGAAGGCGGTGGGGCCGATCACAATGCCGAAGTGCGGAGAGCTGCCGCTCCCCACGCTGAACGCCGGCAGGACTGAGATGGCAGCCCAATGGGAGCCGAGCGTCATCGGAGAGCGCGCGGCCGTGTAGCCGCTGAGCTCAAAGGTCAGGTCGAACCCGATGCCGGTGCCGGGCTCCTCCGCACCAAATTGCGCGATGGACTTCATGCGTGTCCGGGCGGACAGCGTTGCGGCGAACACAACGCCCCGCGTGCCACCCAGCATCGTGCTCTCGTTCATGAACGTTCCGATGCGGCCGGAGAGTCCGATCGCGGCAAGCCCACGCGACGGCCGGCGCACGTAACCGATCTCGGCTGCTTCGATCTGCCAGTACGCGCCGAGCGTCGCCACGAAACCGAAGCCGATGGCGTGCGGTCGTTCCTTATTTGATTGCACCGCATTATTTGATTGCGCCGCATTATTTGATTGCGACGCATTATTTGATTGCGACGCATTCGATTGCGCGACCAGTGTCGTAGACAAAGCACTCAGCGCAACCAACATTGGTATCATGGACCGGCGCACGTTCGTTCTCCTCACTGGTGCTGCTGCCCTCTGGCGTCCTCCCCGTCTCCGCCCGCTGCGAGCCGTGGGGAGCCTGCGTTTCGATCTCGACGATCAGCGCCGCCTCGCCCTGTGGTACAACGGCCCCGACCGGTCCGTCCCCTTGCTGCGAAATGCAGCACTGGGCGTCTGGATCGGCGATACGCTCGTTACCCTGGCCGACTTGGAAGACGTCAGCGTAGGGAACCGCCGCCCACCCGGCGGCGAATCCCTGGTGATCCGGGGACGAACTCCCACCCCGGCTCCCGCAGGTACCGCATCCGGCAGCGTATGGATCGAGGCGGAGTTCTTTGCTCTGGACTCCGAGGCACGCGGCGCCATCACCGTCACCGTCTATCCCGATCGCGTGCTCGCTACGATCCGTGGTATTCGCTTGTTCGCAACTTCTGAGCCACAAGTCCTTCCAGGTGACGGCCCTCTCATCGCCCTCGTGAGCGGGTACCAATCGTGGAGCGCTTGTCGCGTGACTCCGTTGCCGGCCGACGCAACCAGCTATGGCGCTATCGGACTGAGTCGTGCAGGACACGGCATCGCCGCCGTATGGGATCCCGGTGAGGCGGGTGAGGGGAAGGTCAAGCTGGCTGCCGACGGTGGCGTCGAGGCCATGAGTGAGTGGCTCCCCCCCCGTCCGCTCCGGCCCGATGGGGATCGGGCAACCCTGCGTATCGCCTATCTCCCCGCGGGCGATGGCCTCGACGCGCTGACCGCCTGCGTCAAGCCTGCATCATCTGTGGACCGCGAACGTGTCGCCGCGCTTACAGTCCCTACCGGATGGTGCTCGTGGTACGAGCTCGGTGCCGATGTGACCGAAGCCGACATGCTCGCGAACATCGACTTCTGCGCGGCCCACTTCGACCGCCGCTTCTTTCGCTACATCCAGCTCGACGATGGGTACGAGCGCGCCGCGGGTGACTGGGACACCAACGCCAAGTTCCCGCATGGCCACCGTTGGCTCACCGATCGCATTCACGCGGCGGGCTTTCAGGCAGGGCTCTGGATTGCGCCCTTTGCGGTCGCTGAAGGATCGGACGTCGTGAGAAAGAATCCGGCGTGGCTCCTCAAGGGTCCGGCTCCCGAGGCGACTCCGCTCGTCATGGACACGCGGGAGCCATGGGGCGGCCGGATTCTCGCACTCGATGGCGCGCACCCCGATGCGCAGCAGTGGCTGTACGACCTCGCGCGCCGGGTGGTGCGCGAGTGGGGCTACGACTACCTGAAGATCGACTTTCTGGAATGGGCGACGGGAGGCGTGACCCACTACGGCGGCCTCACTCGCGCCGAAGCCTATCGCGGGGGGCTCGCCGCCCTGCGCGAGGGCCTCGGCACGGAGGCATTCCTCCTCGGGTGCGGCGCGCCGCTGCAACATGCTGCAGGCTTGGTAGACGGCATGCGCATCGGTAACGACGTGAACGCGAGCTGGAACGGCATCCAGTCACCGGCGCGCGCGGCCGGGCTCCGCAGCTTTTATCACCGGTCCGTTTGGCTCAACGACCCCGATTGCCTCGTCGTGCGGCCGCCGCTCACGCTCGATGAGGCGCGCGTGTGGACCTCCGTCGTGGCGCTGTCCGGAGGGATGAGCATCTTCTCGGACAATCTCCCCAAACTCCCGGCCGAGCGTTTGCCGCTTCTGCAGAAGACGATCCCGGTCGCCGCACAGACGCCGTCGGCGCCGCGTCCGGTCGGGACGCAAAGCGACGAGCCGGAGATTGCCCCGGCGATCGGTGCCGGCAGTACCGTCGTCCGTTTGCGCGGGCCGTGGCGATTTCGCACCGGCGATGACACACGATACGCGGCGCGCGATTACGACGACGACACGTGGGAGACGATTCCGGTGCCGCTGACCTGGGAGCAGGCCGGTCATCCCGATTACGATGGATCCGCCTGGTATCGCACGCACTTCACGTTGCCCGCCGCGTCACACGCTCCAGACACGCTGCGTCTCGATCTCGGCAAGGTCGATGATGGCGACGAGACATTCATCAACGGAGTGAAAGTTGGGAGCAGTAGCGGCTGGCGCCGCTATCGCCGCTACGCCGTACCCGCCGCTGCGCTCAACTGGGGCGGCGACAACGTACTCGCCGTACATGTGACCGACACCGGTGGCCCGGGAGGTCTGTGGAGCTTCACACGCGACCGGCCGGCGTCCACGTGGATCGTCGAAGGCGCTCCCCACTGGTGGACACTCGGGCTGCTGAATTGGGATGACGAGCCGCGCACCGTAACGCAGAGTCTGGCGGCCGTGGGAATTTCCGGAGCAGGACCTCGGTTTGCCGCCTACGACGTTTGGGGCGAGCGACCGATGGCTGATGTTGGACAGACGCTCGCCGTCACTCTCCAGCCTCATGCCTCGCTGGTGCTCGCGCTGCGGCCGAGCGCGAGCCGGCCGCTGATCATCGGCTCTACCCGGCACATCGTCCAGGGTGCGATCGACATCAACGAGGAACGGTGGGACGCCACGACGCGTGCACTCCACGCGAAGTCCCGCAATCTCGACGGACGCCCCTATGCCGTGATGATCGCGGTCCCACGCGGCCTGCGTCCGAGAGCCTGCAAGTCGGAGGTCGCCTGTACCGTGAAGCGCCTGGAGAGCGGCCACGCCGTCGTGGAATGGCCCGCCGGAACTACAGCAGATCTCGACTGGGCTGTGACGTTCGGAGCGCCGGGACGCTAGAGACGCACTCGCGCACCGTTGACGCTCACGCCCTGCATCACGTAACGGTGGGCCACGAGACAGATCACGAGCACGGGCAGCGTCACCAGGACGGCGGCCGCCATCTGATACGGCCAATTGCCGGCGTACGCCGTGTGGAAATGCGCCAGCGCAACCTCCGCGACTTCCATCTTGCCTGAGCGAGTGATGACCAGCGGCCAGAGGAAGTTGCGCCATTGGTCCACGAACGCGAGCACGGCCAGCGCCGCCACCGCGGGTCTGGCGAGGGGAAGTGCCACGCGCCAGAACAGCGCCCACTCCCCTGCTCCATCCAGCCGGGCCGCATCCTCCACGTCACGCGGCAGCATCACGAATGCCTGCCGCATCATGAAGATCCCCCATACCGATACGAGCTCTGTCGAGATCAAACCGGGATAGCTGTCCACCCAGCCCAGAGCTTCGATCATCACGTAGCGAGGGATCACCAGTACAATCGCCGGAATCGCCAGCATGGCGAGCAATGTGGTAACGAGTCCATCGCGACCCGGGAACCGCAGGCGCGCAAATGCATATCCCGCCGCCGCACTCGTCAGCACCTGACCCACCATCACGCAGCCGGCGAGCATGGCGGTGTTCAGCAGGACACGGGCATAGGGCAGCGCCTCGAGCGCCGCCGAGTAATTGCCGGTCGTGGGCGCGGCTGGAAGTAATGGCGGTGGCCAGCGCAGCAGCTCGGTCTCACCCATGAATGAGACCGAGACCATATAGAAGAAGGGAGCAACCATCACGAGGCCAACCGCCCCCAGCAGTAGCCTACGCATGCCGTGCCTGCCTGCGCAGCAGCTTGAGCTGCGGCCACCGAAAGACAAGCGTGATCGCGGCGAGCATGACGGCCAGCGCACTCGCCATGCCCAACGCATGCGGTCCAAACGCGGTCCTGTAGACGCGATGGACCAGAACATCGGTCGAGTGCACAGGACCGCCCTGCGTGAGCACAAAGACGAGCGTGAACATCTGCAGCGCGCTGATCACGCCCGTCAGGAACACGAACCACGTCACCGGTCGTAGCAACGGTAGCGTAACGCGCCAGAAGCGGCGCCAGACACCGGCTCCGTCCACCAGCGCGGCATCGTGGTAGGTCTGCGGGATGGCCTGCAAAGCAGCGAGGAACACGAGCATCTGTCCACCCACGTGCGCCCAGACGGACGCGAGCATCAGCGCGAAGAGGGCGGTGTTCGAATTACTCAGCCAGTCGAGACGGCCCAACCCGACCGAACCGGCCCGGTAGATCGCCTGCCAGAGCAACGCCATCGCCACCACCGACGAGACGTACGGAAGCAGGAACGCGGCGCTGAAAAGTTTTCCTCCCCCACGCCGCCGGTAGCGATGCACGGCGAGGGCCGCCGCGAGCGCCAGAGCGACCGATACCGGAACGTACAACGCATACGCCGCGCTCGTGACAAACGAATTCCACGTCAACGGGTCGCGCACGAGCGCGCGGATGTTCGCCTGGCTTGCGAGATAGATCGCATAGATCGCCGGACCGATCGTGAAGATCGTCAGGTGCAGCGCGGCGGGCGCCAGGAAGCCCCACGCAATCGCGGTTTCGCGCCGGCTGCGCGGCGCCGTGCGCTGTGCCCAGCGGAGGATCCCGATCGCGATCGGCCCCAGCAACGCACAGGGCAGCAGCAGGATCAACCAGCGGACAGCCTCGACCTCGGCCGCCACCGAGCGGAGCTCGACCCAGCGGCCCGATCCGATCAAGACCGCTACGACGGCACGTCGTTGCCCGTCGATGCGCACGCGGCGCGGCGCCGACTCCGCCGGCTCGCCGGCGACGACTTCCCCATCGTGAACCATGGAGGCGAGATCGGTGATCGCTACGCGCACCCGCGGCGGTGGCAACCGCGTCGCCGCCTCCTGCAACAGGCGGCGCGTGTCCACCAGCCACCGGTCCGTGCTCTGGCGCGCGGCTGCCCGGACGTCGAGGTACGTCGCGAGCGCGAGCAACAGCGCCGCCCCGACGTAGCCGCCACGCCGCGGCGACCGCTCACGCAACGCCATGACGGCGACCGCGCCAACGGCGATAACCGCCGCCGGGAAAGCAAAGCCGAATCCGCCGGGAAGTGGTCCGTGCGGCGCGGGACGAGGCCGCACCGCGACAGCACCCACGACCCCCTGCCCGTCACGGTCCTTGAGTGGGACGACCGCCGCGCCGTTCCGCCACCGACCGCCGGCCTCGAGCAGCAACAGATCGTCCGGAGACAGTGGTGCTGCCGTCGCATCCACCAGCGGCGCGGTCCCGAAGTACACCTCCACGTCCGACGACCAGCCGGGCAGCGTTCGCAGCGCCCGGGCCTGCGTCAGCAAGGACGGCAAATCGTAGCTGCGAGCTGCTGGCAAGACCGAAGCAGGAGGTCCGGGCTGAGGCGGGGGCGGGGGTGGGGGCGGCACGGGAGTCCGCCGGCGACCGCGCGGCGTGCCTCGGGAACGCCGAGGAACAGGCGGTGGAGGGGGAGGCGGGGGCGGTGGTGTGACCGCCGCGATGTATGCCGCCGTTGTGCCCGCGATGCGAAACGCGAACGCCTGTTCATAGTGTCGTTGCGCCGTCATTACGACGATGAGTGCCAGCACTGCAGCAACGGCTGCCGCGGCGGTCGCGCCGGCAGCCCAGGTGCGCGGGGTCATGCGAGCGGCGCTCCAGCGGCATCAAACAAATACAGGCGGCGGCGATCCACTCTGACCCCGACGCGTGTTCCGACGCGCACATCGGCGAAACCGGGAAGGCGCGCGACGAGCGGTTGGCCACCGGCATTCAGGTACACCAGCGTTTCACTCCCGAGCGGCTCCACGACCAGCACGTCTCCGTTCCCCACTCCTTTGTCGACGGCGCACAGGCCGACGTACTCGGGGCGGATGCCGACCTGCAGCTCGCCTTCGTACGTCGTCAGCTCGACCGGGATCGTGAGACTCCCGGCCTCGATCACGCGTCCCCCCCCCTCGTCCACCGCCCCCGCCCCCGCCCCCGCCCCCCCGGTCCCCCCCGTCCCCGGCCCCCGTCCCCGGCCCTGCAGCACATTCATCCCGGGCGTGCCGACAAAGCGGGCGACGTGTACGTCGGCAGGACGCTGGTACACCTCCTCGGGCGTGCCCACCTGTCGTAGCCGTCCCTCGTGCAGCACCGCGACGCGCTGGCCCATCGTCATCGCCTCGGTCTGATCGTGAGTCACGTAGATCATCGTCGCGCCGAGCGCGCGATGCAGCGCGAGCAACTCGCCGCGGAGCTCGATCCGCAACCTCGCATCCAGGCGGGACAGCGGTTCGTCGAACAGAAAGGCCTGCGGACCGCGCACGATCGCGCGCGCCAGCGCCGCGCGCTGGCGTTCCCCCTCCGAGAGCTGCGCGGGCATGCGATCGAGCACGGTCTGGAGGCCCTCCCCCAACCGCGCGGCCGTCTCGAGCACGCGACGCGCAACCTGGGCATCTGCAACACCCCGCATCTCCAGCGGAAAGGCGATGTTTTCGCGAACGGTCAGGTGGGGATAGAGGGCGGGTGTTTGAAACACCATCGCCACGTCGCGGTCGGCGGGTGGGTCGTGCGTCACCACACGCTCGCCGATCACGACGTCGCCCGTGGTCGGCGCTTCCAACCCCGCAATGCAGCGCAGCGCCGTGGTCTTTCCAGATCCGGACGGGCCCAGCAGGACGAGCAGCTCTCCGTCCCGCACGTCGAGATCCAGGGGGTGCAACGCCTGTATACCGCCGTCGAAGACTTTGCTCAGCCGGCGGAGTGTTACCGACGCCATCGGTTATGCCGTCAGGCCGATAGGAACGCCCGCACCAGCCCGTACGCGATGGCCCACACGACGAATCCGGTCACGATCACGCCGGGAATCTTCTCGATCGGCTTGGTGGTGGCGCCCGTCGTGGCCGTCAGGGCGTTGATCTCGACGAGCGCGACCAAGACGATGATCCCGATCCAGTAGGCGAGGTGATTGCCGCCGGCGGGCACCGTGAAATGCGATGCCGCGCCCATGAAGAACAACATCGGGATCGAGAACACGACGTTGGTGCGTGACGCCAGAAACGCACGTCGTGCCGCGGCCGGGGCCGCGGCATTGGCTTGTCCTCCGGATGCCGCCGCCAGAGCCGACGCAATAACGATCTTCTGCTTGGGCCAGATCACCCGCCAGACATTCGCCAGCATGACGGTGCCGAACAGCGCGCCGGTCAGGATCGTCACCGCCCACGGCGTCGACCACGCCGCCGAGCCTTCGGGCGATTCGCCGATCCGTTTCCCGATGATCGCCGCTCCAGTCAGAAACGTGAGCACCGCCGACCAGCGGAACCACCACAGGGCGCGCGGGACGAGCTTCTGCGTCACCGCGCTTTTCGTGGCCGCGTCTGCCTCGGCCATGAATGGCCCCTGGACGAAATTGAAGTAATACAACAGTCCGATCCACGTAATGCCGGCGAGGAAGTGCAGCCAGCGCAGCAGAAACTCCGCCACGAGCGCCTCCGGATGTGGGAGAGGACAGCGCGTCCGCGGAGCCAAGATATGGAGGGAACCGTGCCGCGCAATGCGGGGTTTGAAAACCACACTTCAAGAGGAATGACGCAATGGCACAAGTCCAAGAACTCACGCGACACACGCTGCCGCCGCTGCCATACGACTTCGCGGCCCTGGAGCCGTACATCGATGCGCAGACGATGCAGATCCACCACGGCAAGCATCATCAGGCCTATATCACCAATCTCAACAACGCACTGAACAAACATCCCGAGCTGCTCGAGAAGAGCCTCGAAGAGCTGCTGCGCGGCATAAACTCGGTCCCTGATGACATCCGCCCGGCCGTACGCAACAACGCCGGCGGACACCACAATCACTCGTTGTTCTGGACGATCATGGCGCCGGCAGGCAAGGGCGGCGGTAGTGAACCGCGCGGCAAGCTAGCCGATGCCATCACGCGCACGTTCGGGGAGTTCGCGAAGTTCAAAGAGCAGCTCACCACTGCAGCGACGACGCAGTTCGGGAGCGGCTGGGCGTGGCTGACGGTGGCGAAGGGCAAGCTCGAAGTGGCGGGGCGGCCGAATCAGGACAGTCCGCTGATGGACACCAAGATTCCGATCCTGGGTCTCGATGTCTGGGAACACGCCTACTACCTCAAATACCAGAACCGCCGGCCCGAGTATGTGACGGCATGGTGGAACGTCGTGAATTGGGAGGAAGTCGGCCGACGCTACGAGGCCGCGTTATAGCGGTCGCTAAGCCGGTTGACGGTGTCGAGCAGCAGCTCGAGGTCGATCGGTTTCGACAGCACCTCCTCGACCTCGAGATGCGCGCCCGACCATTCCCGCGTCGACGCCGACATGATCACGACCGGGATCGCCAGCATCCGGGGGATGCGGCGCAGCGCGGACAGGAACTGCTTGCCGTCCATGACCGGCATCTTGTAATCGAGCAGGATCAGGTCCGGCGGGTCCATCTTGTCCAGCACGTGGAGGGCATGCTGGCCGTTCCGCGCTGTATGGACCACAAAACCCTCCCCCGCCAGGAAATCCCGCAGGGCCAGACGCACCTCGGCTTCGTCGTCAATCAACAGAACAGCGGTCATCACTCGCTCCGGAGCACCGACATGTGACACTAATGTCACATTGCAACCCGGGGCAGAATCGTCCGGCTTAGTTCTTCCGACTGAGACGGAGATCACAGGAAAAATGTTCATTCGTCGAGCGGCGAGGCAAAGATCTTCACATTGCCTTCCTCGTCATACGCAACGGTGACGCGCCAGGGCCGGCAACACACCTGACAGTCCTCGACATAGTCTTGATAGGCTCCGCCCCCCGCGTCGATGCCGATTTCGTTCGGCTCGCCGCAGTACGGACAGACGACGATGCCCTCGGCATCGGCGGCACCATCGCCCGGCGGAAGCTCCTCGTCGTCCATCAGTCATCCCCCCCAGCCCATCCGCTGCCGCAGCGTCGTGACGTGGGCGGTGTGATGCCGGCCGTGCCACGCATAGAGCGCCAGCATCGAGTCGAGCGACGGCTTGCCCCACTCCGGGTGCTGGATGGTGCGGGCGAAGTCCGCTGGGCGCATGGCGCGCAGCAGCGTGACCCACCGTTGGTGCAGCGCCGTCAGCAGATCGAGCGACATCGCGATCGGCGCACCGATCTCGGGCGTCTTCGCCCAGTCCTTTTCTTCATAGGTCTTGATGGCGGGAGTGTCTTCGGTGAGCCCCCACTTGAAGCGCATGTAGGCGTTCATGTGGCTGTCCGGCAGGTGATGCGCGACTTGGCGCACCGTCCACCCGCCGGCGCGATACGGCGTATCGAGCTGTGCGTCGTTCAATCCCGCCACCGCACGTCGGAAGGTGGCCGGCGCCGCCGCGATCTGCTCGATGCAGGCGCTGCGGTCAGCCGGGGACAGCTCGGCGACCGGCGTGTGCTTCCCGATCGGGTACCGTTCGTCGGTCACTGGTCCACTCGCCAGCCGGTGGTCAATTCCGTCGTGCCCCACTTGATGCGGAGCGTGCCGCGCAGCTCCGCGTACCCCGTGCCGGGCTGCGGCGCGTCCGGGACGAGATAAATGGAGAGCGACGGCTCAGACTCCGCCATCGTCCGAGCCGCCAGCGCGACGCGGCCGATGTCCTTCGAGGCGTCGCGGTCGGTACCCCACTGCCCCGTGCCCCGATTCACGATCAGCGAGTACCCCGGCCGCGCGAACAGAATGAACAGCGAGTAATCCCCGCGCGGCAGTTTCAGGTCGCCGAGGGTAATGTCGAGATCGGTGTGCAACAGCGTCGCCATGTTGGCGCCGAAGCGCCACACCGTATCGAGCGGGATCAGTCCGCCTTCGACTTTGCGGCCACGGGCATGGGGCTGCCCGTAGTTGATCGCGATCCGGGACGGGCCCGACAGGCTCGCGTCTTCTTCGTACCAGGAGTTGCCGATGCGTCGAGCGTTGAGATGCACCTCGACCGACGCTTGGCTGCTCGCCGCGATCCGCAAGGGTGTAGCAGGGGGGGCCTGCGGATTCTGCGCGAGCATCACAACCGAAATCAGGACGCCGGTAAGCACGGGAGTCTCCCTGGCGAGGGCTAGTCCCTCGCGGTTATGGATTGCACGATGCGCTCAACACTCTCCCTGAGCGCGGGCGCGTCAAGACCCTGCAGCCGACCCCGGACCTGCTGTAACTGTTTGACGGCTGGAATCGTCAGCCCGCGCGACAGGAGGTCGACCGCAAGCTCGAGCTTGGTGTCGAGCCACTTCCCGTCTGCAACGGTGAGCATGTGACTCGCCACCAACGAGTCCACGGTTGTCTTGACGTCCTGGATCGCCTGCGGGTGCGTGACGACCGTGGCGGTCGTGACGGCCGTATCCACGAGGCCACGAATGTCCGTGACCGCGAGACGTACCGTATAGCTTCCCGGCGCCGCGTAGGTATGCGTGACCGCTGGGCCGGTGGCCGCGCTGCCGTCGCCGAATGACCATCGGTAGGTCAGGGCGTCACCATCCGGATCGCTCGAGCCGGCCCCACTCATCGCCACCGACAGCTGCGGCAACGATTCGTAAGGACCGTCGCTCCGCGCCGTTGGCGGTTTGGTGTTGCTCTCCACCGCGATCTCGACCTGATCGGGTAAGAGCGCCAGCAAATCGTAACCGCTCAACCCTTCGACGGCGTCCACCGTCGTCTTGTAGCCCTCCCAGCTGGCGTCGCGGATCCCCGGAACGTTGGGCATGATCACCGCGATGACCTCGACGTCGCTGTAGGAGTGCACGTCGCCGAGCCCGTGATCGCGCGGGACGGTGAGCGCCACTTTCCACAGGGATTCGGGGATGACGATCTTCCCCTCGTTCTTGAGCGTCCCCCTGTTGCCCGCACCGCCGGCGATGACGTACACCTCACGATTATCGACGCGCGCGCGATCACCCAGATAGTTCTCGAGCACGGCCCACGGTCCCTGATTCAGATCGGCGGCCTGCGGTAGGATGTTCGAGAGGTAGAAGGTGAAGGCGTTGTCGAGGCTGCCCGACGTACGGTCGAACGACCGCGCCAGGTGGCCGCGATCGATGCCGTAGCCTGCGAACGCGCCCGCGCCGCTGTAGTCCGCCGTCGTGAAGTGCGGGAACTCGGCCGGGAGCCCTGGGTCGGCGGTAAAGCAGTCGCAGCGATCTTCCGGACCAAAGTGCGACGCGTCGATCTCGTAGCTCACCCAGTTGGGCTCGCCGCGTTCGCGGTTGTACGACGTCGTGTATTCGAGGTGCCGGATGATGAAGTCGTCCGCCGGATCGGCGTCCGCCGGCTCACCGAACTCCGTGTTATTGCCGTAGTGCGCCGAGCCGAGGACGGCGACACGCGTGGGCAGGGTCCACGTCCCCGTGGTCCCATCGCCGGCGGTCGCGCGAAACAACGCCGAGCCAGCGGTGAGTGCGTGGATTACCCCGTTCTGATCGACGCTCGCGATGTCGGGCGTCTCGGTCGTCCAGGTGATCGTCGTCGGCACGGCGTTGCCGCTGGCGTCCAGCAGTGTAGCGAACAGCTGATCTTCGAATCCGACCGGCAGCGGCACGTCGCCCGTGAAACGCCCCGAGAAACTGATCTTGCTCGCGGGACGCACGTTGCAACTTCCGAAACTCGACGTCGTGGGCCCATACCAACCCGCGGCATCCTTTTGCAGCGAGTTGCCAATGGCCTCGCCGTTCTCGAGGACGCCGATGTCTGTAGACGTGAGGCCGGCCGCCGGGCCATTCGTCGCCGCAAAGACGCCTTCGTACGACAGGAATTCGACGACGGTCGTTCCGTTGACGAGGGCCAGTCCGTCTGGAGAGCCGTTTTGAAGCCCTGGCGCCGGCACGACGAACGTCCCGCGGCCACCGCATTGATCGGCAAGCGTGCCGGTCAACGCGAGCGTGCCGTAGCCGACACCGCCGTTGCCGTTGTAGAGGACGACGCTCCAGCCGCTGAGATCGAGTCCCGCCGAGCCTTCGACCTCCACCGCCTCGCCCACATCCGCGCCACTGTTGTCGTAATGGATCTCGACGATGTGCACGGGCCCCGGAGGAGGTGGCGGAGGTGGCGGAGGTGGCGGGACAACGTCGTCGTTGCACGCGCCGAACGTATTTGCGCTCGGCCCGCTCCACACGTCGGCGCCGCTGCGCTGCAGCGACAAGCCGAAGGGCTCGGTGCCGGCTTCGCTCGCCATGATGTCGACCGACAACAGCCCATTGGCCGGGCCGCCCACCGCGGTGAACGTCCCCTCGTACGAGAGGAATTCCACGACCGCCCCGCCGCCGTCCACCAACGCCATGCCATCGGGACTGCCGTTCTGGATGCCGTTGACCGGATAGCTCACCACCACGACGCCGCGATCGCCGCATGCCGCTGGAACCGATGTCCGCAGCGTGTCGGTACGGTATGGGGCGCCACCGCTGCCGTTGTACAGCACGATCCTCCAGCCATTCAGATCAGTGCCCGCGGGTCCCGATACCTCGATGGCCTCAGCTGCGTCCGTTCCGGTGTTGTCGTAGTGCAGCTCGCTGAATCGCACCGACGCCAGCGAGGCCGCGGTGAAGCTCCCCACTTCCGCCATCGACGGCGCGAGGTGATCGGCGGAAACGCAGGAAGTAAACAGGACGAGCACGGCGGCGGGAAAAAGGGCGCGACGCACGCAGCAAACTCTCCAGAGGGCGCTGGATGATGGGCGAAGATACGGTGCGGGCAGAGTGGAGCGGAAGGGATTCGAACCCTCGACCCCCTGGTTGCAAACCAGGTGCTCTCCCAACTGAGCTACCGCCCCCAAACTACTGCGGGTTTCAAACTTAACCGCATCCTCCCGCCGGTGACCACCCTCTGGCTCGGGTCTTGCGCTACAGGGGGGATCAGTTCGAAGTGTGGCGGACACTCTACAAGAGGTGGAATCATGTTTCAGAGAACAAGCGCTGCGGCCTTTGCGCAGCTTCTCGTTATGGCCCTGCTGATCGCGAGCTGCCGGGACGCCCTCAGTCCCCAGCCCCACCACGCGCAAGCGGCGCTGGCCGCTGCGGCAGGGACGGGCATTACGCTCGACCAGCAAAACGGCACGTTCGCGGATGCGATCCCGTGGGGCAACGGCGGCACGCACATCGGCAAGGGGTTCAACCCGAGGAACCCCCACCTCGGCGACGCGATTGTCGCAACGTTCTTTTGGGTCGGCTCGACCAACACCATCACCACCGTCACTGACCACCTGAGCGATGTGGCCCAGACTCCGGTCGGTAACACGTACACGCTGGTCGATTACGTCACCCTCGGCGGCATCTCGATGGCGACCTACGTCGCCACGAACGTGCAGAACTTTCCCGACGCCGGCACCGCTACCGATTCGATCCTGGCGGTGCATGCAATCTTCTCGAACTCCATCGCGGATGGCGGGGTGCTGCTCTCCGCGTGGAGCGGTGTGAGCTTGGTCAGCGCCCAGGCGCTGGGCGCCCACTCCTCGGCCTCGGGCTCCGGTGTGGTCCCCACGATCGCCGATCCCGGAGCGATTCCCGTCGACGCGGGCGCGCTGGCGTTTGGCGTCACGATGTCGAACCGGCTGGTTGGCCTCGGCACGCCGCAGGGCTTTACGCACGTCAACGAGGGCGAAGACTCGCAGCTGAAAGGCGACGCGGAGTCCCTCGTGCCGGACAACGCGACCTCGGTCGATCCGCAATGGACCTGGTATTTCGACCCGACGAGCCCGCCCGGCACCTGGCTGGCCACCGTCTTCGCGCTCAACCCGGCGGCGACGCACCTGGTGTTCACCGTTCAGCCGAGCACGACGCCGCCATTCATGACCATCAAACCGGCGGTGCAAGCCACGGTGGTGGATGCCCAGGGGAATCCGCTCACCGGGTTCACCGGCTCCGTATCCATCGCGATCGGGCACAACGGCGGCATGCTCCTGCCCGGCACGCTTTCAGGCACGACGACCGTCACCGCGGTGAACGGTGTCGCCACGTTCTCGGACCTGAGAATCGACGAGGTCGGCAACGGCTACACGCTGGTGGTCAGCGCCGCGGGCGCGACCAGCGCGGAGAGCACGCCCTTCAACATCGGCGCGTTCTGATTCGGAGGGAGGATTCGGAATTAGCTCTCATGTCGCGGCCATGCCACATGCAAAAATAGAGTGGAACGATTTCGCCGCTCGGGCATACCGTCAGGAACAAGACATGGCGACATGACTCGACACACTGTGGCATTCATTCTCGTCTGCGCCGCGCAAGCGGCGTGCACGAGAGGCACGCAGGCGGAGCCACTGCGGCTCGGTACAACCACGACGGTCGAGCAATCGGGCGCGCTAGCACTGCTCGATTCGCTGCACCCGGCGACGCCGGTACGCGTCATTGTCGCGGCGTCGGGCACGATCATTCACTCAGCGGCCGCGGGCGACCTGGATGTCGTCATCACGCATGCGCCGACCCTGGAACAACGACTGTTGATCGATCCGGGATACGTGGGGCTGCGCTGCCCCTTTGTCGCCAGCCGCTTTGCCATCGTGGGACCGCCGGCTGATCCCGCTCACGCGGCGACGGCCGCGAGCGCCGCGGAAGCATTTCGCCGCATCGCCGTGGCGCGCGCGTCCTTTATCTCGCGCGGCGACTCCTCCGGTACACACATCAAGGAATTGTCTTTGTGGCAGGCCGCGGGCGTTCATCCCGCTACTGCTGGAAATAGCTGGTACGTACAAGCCGGTGTGGATCAGGCGGCCACGCTGCGCATTGCCGACGAGCGCGCCGCCTACGCGCTCGCCGACTTGCCGACGTTTACGCGGCTCACGGGCATCGATTTACGCGTGCTTTTTACTGCTGACACTGCGCTCGGTAATCCATACACGTTGTACGTGATTCGATCGGCGTCGCAGGACAGCGCCGCAACTCGATTCAGTACCTGGGCGCTGGCCGACTGGCGCACCAGGTTGCTCGCCTTGCGTCTGCCTGGCGGCACGGCGGCGTTCGCGCCGCTGCCCGGTGAGTGTGCCGCGCCGCTTGCGACCGCTGGGCGGTAGGAGCGCGTATGCTGTTTCCAGATTTGGTCCCCCGCGCGGTCGTCACGCTGACAAGGCGCGGCGTTCCTGTCATCGGCGAGCGGGAAGCGCGGCTCCTGGATGCGGTCGACCGTGTGCGCTCGATCAAGGACGCCGCGTCCGAAGCCGGCATCAGTTACCGCACGGCGTGGAGTGCGATTCAACAGATTGAAGCGGCACTGGACCGACCGATAGTCGTGTCGCGCGCCGGCGGACCCGGCGGTGGCGCCACGACCCTGACCGACGAATGCCGCCGGTTGCTCACACTCTATAAGGACCTGCGGCGCCGGCTCGAAGAGAGGTTGACGCGCGACTGGGAAACGCCCGAGCCGGCGTCTGCACAAATCCCATGACGCTGGGGGTGGGAGCCGCCGGGCGTGTTCACGCGATGGGGCTTCCCTAACGCGTCAACGCGAGCGCGTAACCGCCCGGCAGCACCCGCAGGGCGTAATTCGGCAGCGCCACCCCGGTGATCGCGCCGCTGTACTGGCTGAACGCACCCACGTCCGTCACACCGATCGTCAGGATTGTCGCGCCGGTGTTGAGCTGGCCGATCAGCGCGAACCTCGTGCTCGTGCCGAGCGGCTGCTGAAACAGTCGCAGGCCAGGCGCCGCGGTTGCGCTCGTCAGCGCGGTCGGACCGGTGATCGTGAAGACGATCGCGGAGTCCAGGCCGGAGTTTGGCGATGTCAGCCGCACCTTGAGCTGGCCCGGCCCGGAAGGACCCGTCGAATCGCCGCCGCAGCTCAGCCCGGTGACGAGCAGCGTGGCGAGCAGCGCGAATCCGAACAGCCGGTTCATTGGCGGCCTCCCTTCCGAGGCGTCGCCTGAAGCGCGGCCGCGCTC
The DNA here is from genome assembly GCA_036505175.1 of Gemmatimonadales bacterium. Classification (GTDB taxonomy): domain Bacteria; phylum Gemmatimonadota; class Gemmatimonadetes; order Gemmatimonadales; family GWC2-71-9; genus 20CM-2-65-7. The sequence continues at coordinate 53,085 of DASXTV010000011.1, read as the reverse complement.
GGTGGCGCGCCGGTTGCTTTCACCCATGCGAGGAAGTCGCCGATATCGAACACGCCGTTGCTATTGCCGAGGAAATCGAGATAGCGGACCTGATCCGCGGTCAGCGGCGACGTGGGACCGAGCAGCTGCGCGGTCACGTCGGCCGTCGCCAGCATCGGCGCCGTCACCGACAGCGTGAACACCTTGCTCTGTGGGTCACACGACACCGCGGTTGCCGTGTAGGTGAAGTTCCCCGTCTGTCGTGGAAAGCCGGAGACGACACCACTCGAGCCGAGGGTGAGTCCCTGTGGTAGCGCGCCACCCGTCACGCTCCACGTCGTGGCGCCGCCGCCGGTGATGCGCAACGTGTCGGCATACGTGGCGCCCATGATGCCGTTGGGGCGCGCCGTGGCGGACGCGATCGTCGCGCCGGTGCCGAAGTTGGCGGTCAGAGTGTAGGGGCGCTGCATCGGCACGGTGATGACCGAATCCGTGGTGGTCGAGTCGCCGGTCCAGCCGCAAAAACCGAGGCCCGCATCCACCGGGGTGAGCTGCACGGCCCGCCCGTCGGGCACGAAATCGCCGGCGAGATTGATCGCCGTGTCAGCGGTTACCGATCCACCCGAGGTCGAGTTTGCGATGAGCAAGAAGTCGCGGCCGAGACTCGCTGTGAGTGTCCCCCCCGCAAGACTGCCGACGATCGTGTGATCCTTCGGCAGACCATCAGACCAGGACACGAAGTGCCAGCGCGTGCGCCCGTTGGCCGAGACCTGGCCGTCGGCGAAGCCGACGGTGTGGCTCGACCCCTGATCGAGCAGGTCGCGAAAGACGTTGTAGTTGGCGGCATCGAACTGGATAACGGCCGTCGTATCGCTGGCCTTGACAGCGGTCAGCGACCCGAACCGCAACCGGAACGACATCGTGTTATTTGGTACGAGCTGTTGGAAGGAATCGACGGCGAAGCCGGCGAACGACCCATCGATGTTCTTCACCGCGGCAGGATTGGTGCGGAAAACGAACCCGGTATTGCCCGTCGTCCCGGGATAGGGATCACCCGCGTCGCCGCGATTGGAGCAGCCGAGGAACATCGAGGTTGAGGGACACAGATTCGTAGACACTGCCGCCGCATCCAGATTCCCGAATGCATCTGCCTGCATCAGCTCGAGCCCATGGATCGGGCCCGAGTTCACGCCGTTGCCACTGTTGTCCAGCTTGACCTGATCCACGTGCCAGACCAAAAGACCGCCGCCGCATCCGACAGGATTTCCGGCGCGTGCACAGTGGAACCGAATGAGTGCCGTATCGGACTGTTGGCGCTGCCGGTTTTCCAGGAGGAAGTATTCCCCGCGTGGGTTCGATCCCTGCACGGCGACGTAAAAGGCGGTATCGGAAAGCGGCGCGGCATTGAACGTGGGGGTGCCGGTCGACGTGAGCGGCACGATCGTGATCCAACCGAGCTCATTGAGCGACCACGCTTCCATCCGCGAAGGGCTGAACGGCGTCGTGAAGCTGCCCGAGCTCATGAGTCCCCACTGGCCGATCCCTTCGCTGGGGCCATCCGTGTCGTATAAATCCGGCAAGCCGAACCCGTGCCCAGTTTCGTGCGCCACCGTGCCGATCGGCATGATCTGCGACGTGTTGCACGCTGTGGAACCGCCGACCGCGGATTGCAGGATGTAGTCCCTGATCTTGACCTTCTGGCCGGCGTGGAACGGATCGTTGTCCTGTGTCGTGAACGTCCGCAGCGCAAAACGGTGCGACCAGAGATGGTTTTCCGGGGCGCTCTGTGGGCCGCATTCTCCACCCTTCGCCTCATGCATGAACAGCACCAAGGGGACATAGCCACTGTTAGGATCGACGTACTGCGAGAAATCAATCTGCGCGTCGAGTTTTGTGAGTGCTTGCGTCAGGGCCGATTGCATCCGCCTGATTGCTGTAGTGTCGAAGAGCCCGTTGCAATTGCTCGACCCGAATGGATTCGCCGCGACGCAGTCTGGGTTCGTACCACCGGTATAGTAAACCTCGTTGCTGTCGAGAGTCGCATAGCCGTACGTCTTGCCCTGAATGTCGAACACGCCGTTCGACATCTGCTGATAGAAAGAGCGGTACGTGTACGGCCGGCCGGCCGCAGCTCCGGTTGGCGTGGCACCAAACAACACATCGTCATAATTGGCTGCGACGAATGTTGGCAGGGGCGAGTCTTTGTAGCGGAACAAAATGGCCGGCACCTTGAGGGTGCCGCTCACGACGGTCGCGGACGCTTCGGCGCCGGCCTGACGCAGCGGCGCGGCGCCCCCCCCCGCCACCGCGGCGGATGCGTTCAGCTCGGCGAATCGTCCCGCGGCTCGCAGCTGCGCCCGCCTCGCGCGCACGGCGCGCGCCTGGGTCCGCCAGACACCGTCAGGACGGAAGTCGAACCCGGGAATTTCCCAACGCGGATGCCGTCTGTCCTGCGCGGCCGAAGTATTCGAAAAAAGTGAACACAAGACGGCCGTAACGCCCAGGCTGCGGACAACGTAAGAGACCACTATCAACCTCCGGGAGGAACGGCCGAACCCTGCGCGAACGCCGCAATCTAGGGTATCGCGATGCGACGCCGAAAGCTGTGGCAGGTCTCACACAGAGCCTTGCCAATTCGGGACCGCAAGGCTAAGCTCTACCACCGCTTACTCATAGAAAGCCAGAGGCTGCGTGCGCACAGAGACCCTGCAGCACATCGCGCTGTTCGACAAGTGTAAGAACTTCACCCGGGCGCGCGAAGTCCAAGCTGCGGGTCTGTACCCCTACTTCAAACCCATCTCCCGCTCCGAAGACACAGTCGTCGTCATCGAAGGCCAGGAGCGGATCATGATGGGGTCGAATAACTACCTCGGCCTCACCCATCATCCCGAAGTGCTGGCGGCAGCGCGGGCGGCCCTGGAGCGCTACGGCTCGGGTTGCACGGGCAGCCGCTTCCTCAACGGGACCCTCGATCTCCACGAACAGCTCGAAACCGAGCTGGCGGAGTTCTTTCGCAAGGAATCTTGCCTCGTCTTCTCAACGGGCTATCAAGCGAACTTGGGCGTCATTTCGGGTCTGGTGGGCCGCAGCGACGTCGTCTTCCTTGATAAGCTCGACCACGCGTCGATCGTGGACGGCGCCAAGATGTCGCATGGCGAAACGATGCGCTTCAACCACGGCGACCTGGCCGGCCTCGAGCGCAAACTGCAGAAGCTGCCCGAAGGCACCGGCACGATGGTGATCGTCGACGGCGTCTATTCGATGGAAGGGGACATCGCCGACGTCCCCGGCCTGCTCAAGGCCTGCCAGAAGTACGGCGCGGCGCTGGCGATCGACGACGCGCACTCGGTCGGCGTCCTTGGCCCCAACGGCGACGGCACCGCGGCGCATTTCGATCTCGTGGAAGAAGTGGACCTGATCGTCGGCACGTTCTCCAAGTCGCTGGCCTCGATCGGCGGGTTCGCCGCAGGGTCGGAGAACGTCATTCACTACCTCCGGCATCACTCGCGGCCCCTCATCTTCACCGCCGCGCTGCCGCCCTCCAACACGGCCGGCGTGCTGGCGGCCCTGCACGTCATGCAGCGCGAGCCGGAGCGGCGCGAGCAGCTGTGGCGCAACACGCGCCGCTTGCAGGAAGGGATGCGTTCCCTCGGCTTCGACATCGGTCCCACGGAGACGCCCATCATTCCCGTGCTGATCGGGCCGCTCGAGAAGACGTTCCTCTTCTGGCGCAAGCTGTTCGACGCCGGCGTCTTCACGAACCCGGTGGTCCCGCCCGCGGTGCCGCCGTCGCAGTGCCGCCTCCGCACCAGCTTGATGGCCACGCATACGGCCGAGCAGATCGACCTCGCCCTCGAGGTCTTCGGCCGGCTCGGAAAAGAGCTGGGGGTCATCTGACCGCAGTGGAGATCGTGCCCGTCTCCGACGGGCGCGGTCTCGATCGTTTCATCGCCTTTCCGTACGACCACTACCGCAACGATCCCTTGTGGGTGCCGCAGCTGCGCCGCGACGTGCACACGCTGCTCTCGCCCGCGAAGAATCCGTTCTTCCAGCACGCGGAAGCGCAGTACTGGACGGCCAGACGGTCGGACGGTCGGACGGTCGGACGGATTGGCGCAATAAAAAACGACATGCATAACCGCGAACACAACGATCGCGTGGGTTTTTACGGCTTCTTTGAGTCCATCGACGACCAAGCCGTCGCCAACGCCCTTTTCGATACCGCCGCGGCCTGGCTGCGCGCCAAGGGCTTCCACACCATGCGTGGGCCGATGAGCCCCTCGGTCAACGACGAATGCGGTCTCCTGATTGCGAACAACGGCACGCCACCGTCGCTCATGATGCCGTACAACTTTTCCTACTACGAGAGGCTGCACCAGCGTTACGGCTTCGCCAAGGCCAAAGATCTGCTCGCCTACGAGGGCGGCGGCGCCGAATCGGCACCCGAGCGGTTTCTGCGCATCGGTCGTCGCGCGCTCGAGCGCAACGGTATCACGCTGCGCACGCTCGACATGAAGCGCTTCGACGCCGAGGTGGAGCTCATCAAGAAGCTCTACAACAGCGCCTGGGAGAAAAACTGGGGTTTCGTGCCGTTGACCGACACGGAGATCGATCATCTCGCCAAACAGCTGAAGCCGATCGTCGTGCCGGACCTCGTCATTTTCGCCGAGCGTGGCCGCGAGGTCGTGGGATTCGCTGTGAGTCTCCCAGATTTCAATCTCGCGCTCTTGCACAACCGCTCAGGCCGGATGTTTCCGGGCATTCTCAAAGTGCTGTGGTACGCGCGCAAGATTCACCGCGCCCGCGTCATGCTGCTCGGCGTGATTCCAGAGTTTCGCGGCCGCGCGATTGACGCGGTGCTGTACCACCGTACGTGGGAAAACTCGGTCAAGCACGGAATGCCGCGCGGAGAAGCCGGCTGGATTCTTGAAGACAATGCCCTGATGAACAAAGCCGCGACCGAACTCGGGTTCCGCGTTTCCAAGACCTACCGCGTCTACGACAAGCCGCTGTGAACGTCTTTGTGACCGGAGGCACCGGCTTTGTCGGTGCGCATCTGGTCAAGGCGCTGCGTGCCCGCGGTGACACCGTCACCGCCTTGGTGCGCCGGCCCGCGCTCGCGGAACAGCTGGGATGGGGTCCGGAGATCCGGCTGCTGCGCGGGGACCTCGACACCGAGAGCGCGCTGCGAGCGGGCTGCACGGGAGCGGACGTCGTCTACCACGTGGCCGGCAAGATCGCGGCCCGCCGTGCTGTCGACTTCATGGCCACGAACCGCGACGGGACGGCGAACGTGCTCGAGGCCGCCCGCGACGCAGCCGTGCGACGCCTGCTCTTCGTCTCCTCGCTCGCCGTGGCGGGTCCCACGACGCCCGGCCATCCGATCGATGAGAGCCGTCCGGCTGCGCCGGTCACCGACTATGGGCGCTCCAAACTCGCTGCCGAAGTCCTGGTCCGCGCCATGCCGTCCTCCCTTCCATGGACGATCGTCCGGCCGCCGGTGGTGTACGGCGAGTGGGATCGGGGCACGCTCAAGATCTTTCAGCTGGCGCGCCGGGGCGTCGTGCCGGTATTTGGCGACGGCTCGCAGGAATTATCGGTGATTCACGCGGAAGACCTGGCGCGATCGTTGATCGCGGCAGCCACTTCACCCGCGACGGTCGGCCGTGTTTATTTCGCGGCGCATCCGACGACAACGACGAGCCGGGAGCTCGTGCGTGCAGCGGGCCGGGCATTGGGACGTACACCGCGGATCGTGCCCGTGCCGCCGCTCGTGGCGCGCGGTTTGCTCTGGACGGTGGGCACTCTTGCATATCTTGCCGGGCGCGCCACCTTGCTGTCGGCCGACAAGGGCAATGAGTATCTGGCTCCGGCGTGGACCTGCCGCAGTGATGCCCTGACGCGAGACACGGGCTGGCACGCGGAGATCGAGCTGGAAACGGGGCTGCGTCGCGCCGCGAATTGGTATCGGGAGGTGGGATGGCTCTAAAGACGCTCTGGCGTGGCTTTACAGTCATCGATCTCGCGACCGGTGCCTACATCGTGGTCGCGACGGGCGTCGTTCTCCTCTCGTTCCGCGGTGAAGGAATCCCCGGCTGGCCGTGGGTTCTGACGGCGCACGCGCTGATCGCCGCACTGGTGCTGCTGGCGCCGCACGCACGCACCGCCGGTCCGCTCGGCCGCTTCCTGGGCGACTGGTATCCGATGCTCCTGCTCCCCGCCCTGTACGGCGAGATTGGCGTCCTCACGCTGAGCGCCGGCTTTCAAAATGATCTGCTCATCCAGCGCCTCGAGACGTGGGTGTTCGGCTCGCAGATCTCGTATCGTTGGATTCGAGAGTCGCCCAATGTCGTGCTGTCGTGGGTGCTGCACGCGTGCTACCTGGCGTATTACCCGATCCTCTACGCCTCTCCGTTTGCGCTCTGGATGGCGGGCCGGCGCGATGCGTCGCGGCACACGATTTTCGCGGTCATGGCGACCTTCTACCTCTGCTATTTGGCTTTCCTCTTCTTCCCGGTCGCCGGTCCGCGCTATGCATTCGACGGCGCGCACAATGCCGCCACCGAGGTCGGGCCCGCGCGCTTCGCGGCGTGGCTGCTGGACCGGGGAGATTCGTGGGGCGCCGCCTTCCCATCGTCACACGTCGCCGCTTCCGTGGTGGCGACGGGGATGGCGCTGCGCTATTGGCGTGCGCTCGGCCTGGTGCTGCTGCCCTTCACCGCCGGGCTGATTCTGGCAGTCGTGTACGGCCAATTCCATTACGCCGTGGACGCGCTCGCCGGGTTGATCGTGGCAGCCATGATGCTGGGGATCATGCAGACCGCCGAAGCCGCGGAGCCACAGCGTCTGACGGTCCCCGACTACGGCGTGGAGTCCGGCAGCAGCGTCTAGTGCCCCATGTGCATGTGGGACATCGGCTCGCTGATAGCCGGTCTCCCCACAGGCCCCATGAAGTGACGCAGATCCTGCTGATACAGTGGGTCGCTCTGATCCGTGGCGGGCCATACCGCGTTACGATCAGGCATGAACAATCCGCCCACCACGCCCATGCCGCCGTTTGGAATAGTGTGACCGGTGGGATTCTCATAGATCACGTGTACACGGTAGCGGTGCGTCGGGGTGACGCGCAGACCGAGGCCACCGAGGCTGTAGAGCTTCGCCACCGGCACGGCGCTGGGCTCCCCGGGCGGCGCCGGCGCAGGTTCTCCATGCCACAGCATCTTGCCCGTCGTCGCGTCCCAGAATTCGATCGTGCGGCCGTACTCGTGCATGTGCCCACCGATGACGACAAGCTTGCCCCCCACCGCCGGACTTCCTTCATAGGAGCGCTCGCTGTGGCCGGGCGGGAGGTCAAATGACTTATCTCCCACCGGGAATGCGACGTCGAGCTGCCACGGCACCACCGCAAACAACGGCCACGGCCGATGCTCGGGCACATAGCTCAACACGAGCCGGACCCGGACGCCGCGATATCCTACTGAGGTGGGATTGTGGACCATCGCATTCGCGAGAACGCGCTCGCCGGCCCGAACCGGCGCGCCAAACAGCAGCCATGGGAACCGGATTTCGCCCGTCTCCATTCCCGACGCCAGGATACGCCGTGAAATAGGCAGGAACAGCTCACGCTCACTCGGATCCATCACGTTCATGTGATGCAGCAGCCCCGGGGGCAGACGGCGGCCGGTCTCGTCGACGAGCTCGGCGTGCAGCGCGTAAATCGATCCGTTCACCGGGAATTCCCCCACCGACGCCGCTTCATCGACCACGGTGCCCGCCGGCAAGTCGACCGGCGGTAGCTCCAGCAACAGCTCATTGCGTCGAGAGGTCGGCGTGATGGTCGTGCGCTCGAGCTCGCTCCAGTCACCGGATCGAGCCGGCGGAGGCACAGGATCGGCGCTCGCCGCGTAGACGGAGACGGCCAAGCGGAGCGCGGCTACGACCACGACCATACGTGGAGGCATCGGGAATCCCCTCACCGAACCAGCTGTTCCGTTGCGGCTGCGATTTTGGAAAAGGGAACGCCATCGAGAACGACACCGGATGGGACGGCGACGTCGAGGCGCTCCAATACCGTCGGCATCAGATCTACTGTACGAATAGGACCGTGCGGAAGAGCCACACTGGCCGCGATCGGAACCTCCATATGTTCCGCAATGAGACTGCCGTGTCCGGCCCGGTGCTCCGGGATTTCCCAGGGGCCCCGGAAATCGGCGCCCGGCACCGCCGCCAGGACGAGGTCGCCTGCCCGGGGGGTTTGGAAGAGCTGAAGCAATTGGCGCGGTGCGTCGGGCACGTCCGTCTCCCTCGTACGCGACAGAAGATCGCGGTCATCCAGCTCCACGGACCCGCCCAGCCGGAGCGGATCGCCGCTCTCGGCCTCGTAGCGAATCAAACCCAACGCCTCAGTTAACCGCGCCCGACCGTTTTGGGTTCGGATCACGACGCCGTGCGAGTCACCTCGACAGGCGATCAATCGGACGGCAGGCAGCGCGAGGAGGCGCTCGAGGATGGCGGGTGGGATCCCCGACTCCGTGCGCGGGTGCTCCCGGCCCGAGCGGGGATCGAAATAGAGCTGTACACTCGCATTACCCGACACCATCGTGGCAACTCGGGGCTTCCGGCGCCACACGTTGACGGGATGTCGCAACGTGGGAACTCCCTCCCCCTCGAGCAGGACCGCCGGGTCGGCATGCTCCCGCATGACTGTCATCCCATGATCCGAAACGACGAAAAACGCCGGTAGGTCGCCCTTCCTGCTGACGCGAGCGACAAACGCACCGAGGGCCCGATCGACGAGCCGATAACTCTCGAGGACGGCCGGATGCAGCGGATCTTTGAGATGCGAGATCCCGTCCACGCCGGGGAAGACGACAAAGAGGAAACGCCACGCCTCGTCGGCGGCGCGGAGCCAGGCGCGTGCCACCGCCCGGTCCAGCACCGGATAGGTCCCGAGGTAATGCGCCGCCGAGCCCAGAATGGCGCGAAGGAGGGGGACACGGTTGGCACCGGAGCGAAGTCCACGTGTCAACGGCGTGCAGATCGCGATGCTTTCCGGCACCAGGTCGAACAGCGAAGGGGCAGGCGAGATGTCGCGGTTCAGCCAGCCGCCTTGCACGCCACAATAGCTTCGTGCGGCCCGCCACTGCTCGCGCCAGCCCCTCCCACTGGCGGCGCCGCGACGATCGAGCCAGCGAATGCCGGGGATTCCGACGCTGCCGGGATAGCGCCCGAACAGGAACGGGATGTACGCGACACCGGTCGTCGAGGGAAAGACGGTGGTGCCCGTCGTGAGGCCACCCGGCTCGATGACCCATCGGGCGAGGTTGGGGAGGTCGCCGCGCCCAAGGAGCTCCCGCAGCACGTCGCAGCGGGCACCGTCGATCAGTACGAGAACCGCCCTGCGCGAGTCGTAGGCCATTACCGAGTCGGAGACGCCGCAGCGGGTTGCGATGATTGCCGCTCCCAGCAGAGTCCGAGCGGTTTGCACAGGGCGACGGCGGCGATCGTCGCCGCGGCGAACAGGATCACGGCCACCGCAGGCCAGATCGGGTCCTGCAGTTGAGGTACCGCGAGGGCCCGTTGAAACGCCGCCGGGTCGCGCCAGCGCCGTTCGGGCGTGGGGCTCAATGCACGGCGCAACACTCGGCGCAGGCGGCCCGGTACGCGGGACCAATCCGCGGATGCCGGGTCCGCGCCCGCTGGCCACGGGCGACCGCTCACGGATTCGTATAGCACAGCCCCGACCGCGAACAGATCGGTTGTCAACGCATCGGTCGAGGGCGCGTCACCGACGACGAGAATGGGCTGGCCTTCCTCGAGCACGATCGCGTGTGACGTGATGGCACCATGCCCCATCCCACGCGCGTGCGCACTTTCGATCGCCGACAGCAATGCGCGACAGATCTGCGTGGCTTCCCGGACGGAGAGCGGTCCCGTGCGGAGTCGGGCCGCGAGCGTTTCGCGCGTCTGGTTCATGCTGTCGCCGAATCTACGGCAAGAAAGCGGCCCCGGCATCTGCCGGGGCCGCCGATTTCATCGCACGCAATCACTACTCGACCTTGATCGCCATCTTCATGCCGAGCGTCAGGTGCGGCGTGCAAAAGCCCTTGTAGGTCCCTTTGGGCGCGTTGGCGAACGACACCTCGTACGTCTCGTTCGCCTGCGTCAGGAACGGTCCGGACAGATTGTCGACGGTGTTCTTCATGCCGGCGTTGAGTGCCGCCGCGCCGCCCGCCGGGACCGAATCCGACCAGAACGTGATGTTGTGCGGTCCGCCCGACACGTTCGTGAAGCGCACGGTGGCACCAGCCGGAATCGTGATGGAGCTGGGCTCGAAGGCCGCCTTGGTGCTGCCGTTGCCGGTCATCTTGACCTCGACGACGGGACCCGTGGCCGCCGCGCCGGCCGGCTCTGCGGGTGGCGGGGACCCCGCCTGCATCTGGTTCTGGGCTTGGTCGCCCTTCTTACCACAGGCGAGCGCGCCGATGGCGACGACGGTCGTGAGCAGAGCGAAGCGCATTGCGGGACTCCTCCGAACGTGGGCTAGGAACTGGGGATAAGCGTCACTGGTGGTGTCGCTTGTGAACTGTTTCACAATAGCGGTCAATATAGAGGCGGGACCAAAAAACGGGAGCCCTCCCAAAAAGCTCGAGGGATTCCCTAAGCGATTGCGTTTCCAAGCGTAACTCCAATATTGGGGCGCCTCTTTCCCACCCCTCAAACGTTGGAGGAGTTCCTTGCAACGGACGGTTGCGATTCTCGCATTACTCGCGGGCGTTACCACGAGGGCGCACGCTCAACGGTCCTGGCAAACGGAGTTCGGTATGCAGGGCGGCTGGACCCGCGTTGTGTTCGCCGGGTCGGGGGCCGACCCGACGGACGTCGTCAGCATTCCCGGCTTCAATCTGGGAACGCTCGTCCCAACAGACGCTGGCCTCTACGCCATCGTCCCGGCCTCCGAGAAACTGGCGGTGGAAACGGACGTCGCCGCGTCGCAGTTCAGTTTCGGGGTAAGCATCAGCGTCCTGCACCTGGGCGTGCGGGGTAATTACGCGCTTACCCCGCGCGTGTATGGCGCGGCTGGAGCAACGCTCACATACATCAACGGCGTCGCGAACGAAACGCAGCTCGGCCTCCAGGCCGCCCTCGGCTATCGTCACCCGTTGTCAGGCCGGTTGAACGGTCGAGTGGAAGTGCGCACGACATTTGCCGCCAAGGCTGACAATGCGCCCCCGATGGACACGTACTCCGTGCTCCTCGGTGTGTCGACGGCGACAGGCCGCAGCCGGACAACGCGCAACGCCTCGACGGCAGCATCACGCCGCCAGTGGACCGCCCAATTGGGAATTGCTGGCGGATACGCCAACGTTCACCTGATCGGTACAGGATCAGTGACGGTGCTGGCATTTCCCGGCTACGGCGGTGCCTTCGGGAACACGTTTGGGGGCATTGTTCCGGGCTTTGGCGCAGTCACAGTTCCACCCACGATGTTCGCGATTATTCCGATCACAGACAGAGTGGCGATCGAACCCGGGCTCGACATGCAACGCATCCAGGGAAGTGGGCAGACAAGCTTCTCGGGCAATCTCTCAGCACGCCTGGATTACGCGGTGCACGGAGGATGGTACGGGGCAGTGGGTGGCAATCTCCAATACTTGAAGGCCACCGGAGCCGACGCGGCAACCCGCACGGGCCTCAACCTTGGCTGGGGATACCGGTTTCTCCTGACAAGCGCATTGGGCAGCCGTGTGGAGCTGAACTATACGATGTTTCGCCGCAACACCGACTTGGGTTTCGATCCGACGAATGTCCTGGGTCTGATGTTTGGTGTCACGATGCCGCTCAAGTAGACGGGCGCTTCATGGTCAATCGCGGCCCCCGCCAACGGGGGCCGTTGCGTTTTCCACCAGGCGGGACGACACTAACGCCATGCCGGATTCGTCACTCCCACAAATGCCGCCGCAGGAGCTGGCGGAGCGGCTCGACCGCGGCGAGCGAGTGCAGGTCCTGGACGTCCGCGCCCCCGAGAAAGTCGTGCGCGGTCGCATCGCCCTTGGGTCCGAGCTCGACTTTCACGCTCATCCGAACTCCAAGCTCTTCGCGTTGCCCGACGTCAACGCGCTGCAGCTCGACAACACACGGCCCATCGCGGTCGTCTGCGGTCACGGGAATTCGAGCAAGCAGGCGACGGCCTTCCTGCGGGAGCGGGGCTATGAGGCGTACTCCGTCATCGGCGGCATGGCTGCATGGGAGACGGTGTACGTCGCGCGCCACCTGTCGCCTACCCCTTCCCTGTCGCACGTCGTGCAGCTCGATCGCGTCGGCAAAGGGGCACTGAGTTATGTCCTGGTGAGTGATGGCGACGCCATCGTCGTGGATCCCGGCCGCCACCTCGAGCGCTACGACGCGCTGTTGACCGAGTTACGCGCGACCGCCGCGGCCGTCGTCGATACTCACATTCACGCCGATTACCTGAGCGGCGCGCGGGCGGCTGCCGCCCGCTGGCAGGTTCCGTACTTTCTGCATCCCCACGACGCGGTCTCTCCCTACAACCAGACGCCAGGTAAGCTGACCTATCAGGCATTGAGCGACGGCGACACCATCGCGTTCGGGCGTGCCACGCTGCGCGCCGCCCACGTGCCCGGACACACCCTCGGCAGCGTCGCACTGCTGGCCGACGACGGCCTCGCCCTCACCGGCGATTTCCTGTTCGTAAAGTCGGTCGGCCGGCCGGACCTGGCGGGCCAGTCCGAATCGTGGGCCAAGCTCTTGTGGCAAAGCCTCGAGCGCGCGCGGCAAACGTGGCCGGGGGACCTGCTGGTCCTGCCCGCACACTACGCCAGCGAGACAGAGCGGCGCGCCGATCGCGCGATCGCCGCTCGCTTCGACGTGATCACCGCTACCAACACCGCAGCCGCAATCCAGGACGAGCGCGTCTTTTTAAAGTGGATTGCGGATCACGCCGCAACGTTCCCCGATGCATACCGGACCATTAAAGAGAGCAATCTTGGCTTGGTCGAGCTTTTGGACGCGGATGCAGAGGTGCTTGAATCCGGCCCCAATCAGTGTGCTGTGATGTAAGGCGTGCGCCGTACGCCGTTGTGCAACTCTTCTAGTGGCCCGCGTCTCTCATGGCGTCCTTCACAAGAGGTTTGCCATGCGGAGCCATCCCATCCTGGGGGCCGTCGCCCTGTTGTGCGCACTGTCGTCCCCGGCGAGCGGCCAGGGTTGGATCGACCCGGTGCGGCCGGTCCCGCAAAACCCCATCGGGCCAGTCGAGCGGCTTCGCAGCGCCGTGCAGGTCAGCATCAGCGGGCGCGTCGCTCGGGTCACGGTGGAAGAGTGGTTTCGCAATAACGGCCCCACACTCAACGAGGGGATGTATCACTTCCCGCTCCCGGGTGAGGCTGTCTTCTCCAGCTACTCCCTCTGGCAGGGCGATCAGGAGCTGCGCGGGGAAGCGATGGATGCGACGCAGGCGCGTTCCATCTACGAAGCTATCGTGCGTCAGAAACGCGATCCTGCCTTGATCGAGCTGGCCGGCCAGGGACTGATCCGCGCGCGGGTATTCCCGATCGCGCCAGGCGAGACCCGAAAGATCACGCTGAAATACACGCAGCTCCTCGACCGCGCCGGCGATGCCTGGCGGTTCCGCTATTTGGGCGACCGCAATCGTCAAACGGCACCGAGGAGTTTCCGTCTAGAGGTCGATAGCGCCGCGCGCTTCGGCGATCCGTACTCTCCAACCCATCAGGTCCAGGTCACGCGGCGCGACAATCGCCTCGAAGTGATGCTCGGTGACGGAAGCGCCGCTGCCGGCGACTTCGAGCTGCTGTTGCCGCTGGCACGCGGGCTGATTGGCCTCTCGCTGGTGCCGCATCATCCCGCCGGCGAGGATGGCTACTTCATGCTGCTGCTCGCACCGGGCGCGGCGGCCGACGCCGCCGCCTTGCGTCGCGACGTGGTGGCAGTCATCGACGTTTCCGGCTCGATGTCGGGCGAGAAGATCCAGCAGGCGAGGACGGCGCTGATTCAGCTGCTCGGCACGCTGCGCGAAGGCGACCGGTTCCGGTTGGTCGCGTTCTCCGGTGGCGTGCGGCGCTACGCGCAGGGATGGACCGGCGTGAGCGCCGACGCGCGGCGCGACGCGGAAAGCTGGATTCGCAGCCTCGACGCCGAGGGCGGGACGAACATCGCCGGCGCCCTCACAGAGGCATTCTCCCAGGCGCCCGCGGAGCAGTCACTCGGCGTCGTCGTGTTCCTGACGGACGGCCAGGCGAGTACGGGTGAGACAGACCCCGAGCGCATCGCAGAGAGTGCCGAGCAGGGCCGCGGCAAGTTCCGCGTCTTTTCGTTCGGTGTCGGCGACGATGTGAACACCTATCTCCTCGACCGGCTGACCGAGCGCGCCCGTGGCACGACCGAGTACATCCGCCCTGGTGAGAACATCGAGCGGGCGGTCGGTGCGTTAGCCGCAAAAGTCGCCAGTCCGGTCCTCACCGATGTCACGATTTCGGCCGGGTCGGGTATCGAGCTGTACGACGTGCAACCGGGCAGTCTTCCGGACTTGTTTGCCAACGATGAAATGGTCGTGCTCGGGAGATACCGGGGAGTGGGGAGTGGGGAGTGGTCGGTTACGGTGCACGGCTCACGCAGCGGGCAGCAGGAAGAGTTTCGAACCACAGTGGGTGATCGGGCGAACGACGACGCGCGCTACATCGAGCAGCTGTGGGCCGCGCGCAAGGTGGGCGCGCTGTCGCGAGAGATTCGCCTGCACGGCCAGACGCGCGAGCTCATGGACGCGTTGAAGCAGCTGGCGCTGCGCTACGGGATCCTGACGGAGTACACTTCGTATCTGGTGCAAGAGCCCAACGTCGTGATGCGTCAGCGGGCCGAGGATCGTGTCATGCAGGCTCCCGCCCCGGCCCCAGCCGACCAGGCCGGTGCCGGGTCAGTGGGGCGCTCGGCCCGCGAGCGCTCGATGACCGAGTCGGTGCACCTCGAGGAGGTCGTCGTCACGGGGACCGCGAATGCGTCACAGTTCGACGACCTGCGCCGTGCGCGTTCGGGGATCAACCCGACACAGCGGATCGGCGGCCGGTTGTTCATCATGCGCGACAGCACCTGGACCGATCTCGGCCACGGCGACTCGCTGCGCGTAGTCAGCATCGCTCCGTATAGCGACGCCTACTTCGCGTTGCTGAAGGCCCTGCCGGATCTACGCGAAGTAGCGGCGCTCGAGCCGGCGGTGCTGGTGGCCGGGCGGCACGCGAGCATCAAGATTGGAGCGGATGGGAAGAGACAATGGAGGCCGGGTGAGTTGGAGCGGCTGGTGCGAGAGTTTCGGGGATAACGGAATGCGAAATGTGGAATGCGGAATGCGAAATCGTACGGCGAGCTTCTCGAAGCCCCACGTGCACATTTCGCATTCCGCATTTCGAATTCCGCATTAGCCCATGCCCGACGACATTGCCGAGGTGTATCGCAGCACGTATCCCGCGCTCGTGCGGTTCCTGTACCGCAAGGTCTGGGACGCCGAGCGCGCGGAGGATCTCGCGCAGGAAGCGTTTGCGCGCGCCCTGGTCCATCGGCCGGAGAATACGCGGGGATGGTTATTCGTGGTGGCGGCGAACATGGCACGTGACGAAGCGCGACGTGCGGCGCGGGAAAAACGGCACCTCACGCTGTTGAAGAGTGAGCCGGACGCCGTGAGCACCGCGCCGGAAGACGCCATCGATGCGGATACGCAACGCACCCTGGTCCGCAAGGCATTGGACGAGTTGACGCCGCGGGACCGCGAGGCGTTGCTGTTGTGGGATGCCGGAATGTCGTACGACGAAATCGCCGCCCAAACGGGATTGGCGCGCGGCGCGATTGGGACCACGTTGGCGCGAGCGCGCCGGAGACTGGTCGAAGCCTATGATGCAGAACGGGAAGGAGGACAGCATGTCGCACGTGGATGAGGGGGGGGGCGGGGGCACGCTACACGCGTACCTCGACGGTGAGCTGCCCTCCGCCGAGCGCGTGGCACTCGAGGCTCATCTGGCGCAGTGCCCGACGTGTCGTGCGAGGCTGACTGAAGAGCGGGCGCTGCTGGAGCGGGCCAGCGCGTTGCTGGGATCGGCGCGGCCGGCCGAGCGTCCTGCGCCGCCCTTCGAGCAGTTGCGGCGTGCCCCGACACATTCGCCCTGGTATGTGCGCCGATCGGTTGCATGGGCGGCGTCGATCGCCGTCGCGCTGGGACTCGGCTACTATCTGCGGAATCCTGCTCCAGCTGTTGTATCGGACACGCCGCAGCAGCAGGTTGCTACGGCTCAGCATCGTGACGCTTTTGCCCAGCCAGAAAAGGCGCCCGCGCTTACCCCGGTCACCGTCACGGCTACCGCCCATACCCCTGCTCCGACCCGCGCCACCGCGCGCGCCTCAGTGCAGACGGCGACGGCGGAGAGGCAGCATCTGCGTGACGAGGTGGCTCGGGAGACCCCGCACGCCGACTCAGCAGCGGCGGCAAGTCGAAGTGTCACGCTCAATGCCGCGGCCGCCCCTAGGTCCGTTGCGGATTCGCTGACCGCAAGAGTCGCGGAGGTGGTGGTCGACGGTGCTCCGCTGGCGCGCCCGGCGGCGACGAACTGGCCCGTGATCAGCCGCCTCATGGCGAAGTCGATTCTCGGTGAAGAGCCGGTCGGGCTCCCCGGCCTGGCCACACGCGACTTCCGCCGCGTTCCGGGAACAGATGGAACGATCGTCGTCGAGCAGACGCTCGACTCGTCTACGGTAATTCAGATCTTTCAGCGGCCCGCGGGAAGCGCCTACTACGACTCAGCCGGGCACTTATATGCAAATGAAGATCGCGCGCGTCTGCGGGGATATTCGAGCGAAGATCGCGGGCGTCAGCGCGGCGATCGCATGTTCGCGCGTTTCGTGAGAGGTCTACGGGTGGAGATCATGGGTCCGCTCTCGGCGGACTCGCTCAATCGGCTCCTCGAGCAGGTCGCGCCGCTCCCTTAGGACTCGCCGCGTCTCCAGCTGATCAACTCGGCTACGACGCTGACGGCGATCTCCTCGGGGGTGACGGCGCCGATGGCGAGCCCGACAGGCACCCGCACCCGCTGCAGGCTTTTCGCGGGAACACCCGCCGCTTTGAGTCCCTTGCTCACCACGACCTTTTTGCGACGGCTGCCGAGTAGCCCAACGTAACTGGCCGGCGAGGTCGCGACCCGCTCCAGGATCAAGGCGTCGTTGCGATGCCCCCGCGTCGCAATGACGGCGGCGTCGGCGGTCGTCAGCGTGTAGCGTGAGAGCGCGGTCTCCACGTCCGCCGCGAGCACCGCGATGCCAGCGGGGAAACGCGACGCGTCGGCGTACTCGGCACGATCGTCGATCACCACGACCCGGAAACCGGCGGCCGCCGCCGCGCGCGCGATCGCGGCGCCCACATGCCCCGCCCCGAACACAAACACGCGCGGAGCTGGAAGCAACCGCTCTTCCATGAACCGTCCATCGCGCGTGAGTGTCGCCGCTGCTCCGGTGAATCCGGCGCGCGCGAGCGGCTCGAAGGTTTTCACGGGACCGCTGCTCCACTCAGTCGCGGTGCGGACCATCCCTGCCTCCGCAGCAGCCGCAGCCTCCAGCACACGCACGTATGCGTCGTCCGCCAGCAGCGGCTCGACGAAGATGTCGACGGTGCCGCCACACGAGAGACCGAGATCGCCGGCGAGGTCCGCGTTCAGGTGGTGCGTGAGGAGCGAGGGGCGCCGGCTGGCTTGGGCGTCGAGCGCCGCGCCAATGACTTCGGCTTCGACGCAGCCGCCGCCGATCGAGCCGATCAATCGACCTTGGGCGCCCACGAGCATCTTGGTGCCGGCGGGCACAGGCGTCGAGCCGCGCACGCGCGCAACGGTCGCGAGTGCACCCGCCCGGTTTTGGCGGATGAGATCGGCGGCCGCCTGCCAGATGTTCATTTCTAAAAAACTAAGCTCCCGGGACGGGATCTGCCCCGGGAGCGTCTAGCACTCACCATGCGATGTTACGGCGTGACGACGAGCGTCCCGCTCATCCCTTGGGCTGCGTGAATCGTGCAGTGATAGGTGTAAGTCCCTGCCACCACTGTAGGGGCATAGTCGGGGTCCCCCGCGGCCTTGTTGCCAGAACCCGCCGGCAGCGTCCCCGGTCCGGTAAGCCACGTCACGTTGTGCGTCACCGCGCCCGCCGCCCAGTGGAACGTGATGGTTCCGGCTGCGATGGTATCCGGAGTCGGCGAGAAGGAGTAGTTGGCGACAGTGATCGTCGTCGAATGACCGCCCGGCGGTGGCGGTGGTGGCGGGGGTGGCGGCGGATTGCCCCCATACCCGGTGCTGCTGTTGCCGCTGCACGCGGCTGCTACCGCTATCGCCGCCATCGTCAACCAACGAGACATCGGCATGACGCCTCCATGTGGAGAAGGTATGACAAAAAAAACAAGCTCCCGGAACTGAATCTACCCGGGAGCCCGCGACGCGTGTGTTGCGCTGTGCTACGGGTTCACATGAATCGCGCCGTTCATCCCGCTGTGAAAGGTACAGTGGTAGGTGTAGTCGCCGGCGATCAGAGCAGTCACAAAGTCAGCATCACCGTCGGCTCTATTGCCGGAACCTGGCGGAGACGACGGCCCGGTCAGCCAGGTCACGTTGTGCGTGATGGCGCCCGCGCTCCAATGAAACCTGATGTTGCCGACCGGGATGGTGTCCGGAGTCGGCGAGAAGGAGTTGTTCGAAACCGTGATCGTCGTCGAATGACCTTGGGGAGGAGGCGGCGGCGGTGGGGGCGGCGGCGGAGTCGTAGATCCTGTGCTGTCGCCGCCGCAGGCTGCTGCCAGGGTTATCGCCGCAAGCGCGAGTAAACGAACCAACGGCATGAGGCCTCCATGGAGGAAGTGGACGTGAAAAGAGTCCAGTACAGTCGTAAAGTGGCACGGTGCTCCTGGTGCCGCTAGGGCGCTAGTGTTGCTCGCGCTCCAGGGCGTCTGCCGCAAGACGAGGAGAAATGATGGGATAGCGGCCGGCGAACCAGGACCAGGAGAGAAGGAAGAGACCGCCGACGAACAGCGTCGTGCCGATCTCGGGCACGCCGATCGCGGGCGCGGCGCCGTGATTGATCGCCGGCACCACTTCGAGATAGCGCTCGAGCCAGATCCCCGCGAGGCTGACGAGCGCAAAGCCTACCATTGTCGGCGCGAACAGCTTCGGCTTCACTCCGAGCAAGCCGATAAAGGGAATCAAGAACACCAGTAGGAATACCGCGATCCCCACGGGTCGCCACACACCGACCAAACGATAGAAGATGAAGTACGTCTCCTCGGGCAAATTTCCGTACCAGATCACGAGGTACTGCGACCACATCAGGTAGGCCCAGAAGACCGTGAATCCAAAGCACAGCTTGCCGAGATCGTGCTGCTGGCGCGAGGTGTAGATGCCCGCGAGGCCCATGGTGCGGCGCAACACGATCGCGAGCACCGCGAGCATCATCAGTGCGGCGAGGAAACTGCCCATGAAATAGAAAGCGCCGAACAGGTTGCTGACCCATTTCGTCGACAGCGACATGATCAAATCGTAGCCGAGCAGGCTGTAGCCAAACGAGTAGGCGAGGATCAGGATCCCGGCTTCGCGCGAGATGCGAGCGGCGTCTTCCGTCCGTTCCACCGCCCCGCCGCCGGTCAGCTCGCGCACGTCCGGCGCGGTGTCGTGACGCACGAAGCGCCAGGACAGCCAGGACAAGACGACCAGGATCAGGCCGTTGCGGAGAAAAAACCACTTGGTGGTGAGCCACCAGCCGACCTCGGGTCGCGGCTCGTGGATCCACGTAAAGATGTATTGCCGGCCGATGACGAGACCGATGAAGAGGACCACCGCCACCGTCGTGAACGCGGCGGCGGCTTCCGCAAACCGAATGACGACGCCGCCCCAATGGCCCTTCGCGAGCTTCAGCACCGCCGCGAACACCACCATGCCCTGCGCCAGCCCCACCCAGAACACGAAGTTGGTGTGGTAGGCCCACCACGTCCGTTCGGGCTGCCCGCGCAGACCGAGCACCAGGATGATGCCGCCAAGAATGGCGGCGATTGCGCCAAACAGCGCGAATCGCGCGACGGGCGCCTGCCGCGCTTTCTGGGCGAGCTCGGAGCGACTGATCGTCGCCACGCTCATCGAGTGCCTCGAGCGTTCAGCTGGAGACTGCGGACGTAGTTGACGAGATCCCAACGATCAGTGCCGTGAATCTTGTCGCCGTAGCGTGGCATCAAGCCGCGGCCCATGCGCTGCGCTTCGACGATCATGCCGTAGATCGCGCCATCGGTCATGTGGGGACGCGTCGCATCGACGAGCGACGGAATACCTGGGAACGGGCCACCACCCGCGAGCGAGACCGGACCGTTGCCCTCGCCGCGCTCGCCGTGACACACCAGGCAATAGGTCTTATAGACCCATTGGCCACGGTTCAACGATTCAGCCGTGCGCGTGCGCGGGTTGGTCAGCCGATCGGCCAGCTCGCGCGTCAATGGGAGCTCGGCGCCCGATACGGGGACCGTGCCCACGACCGGCGCGATCGGCCGCGCGTACGGCTTGATGTTGCGCTGGTGCCGCATCGTCGCGAACCAGCCGACCTTGTGCACCACGTCGTCGGGATTGCAGGCAAGGGCGGCAAGGGCGGCCAGGGCGGCCAGGGCGACACGACGTTTACCCACGACGCACCTCTTCCGCGCCGGCATCGCGCAACAACTTCTCCACCGCTGTCGACTTACCGGCATCTGCCGGCACGAAAATGCCGAAGCGATCATTCGTGAAGCGCGGGTCGTATTGAATCGTTCCCAGGCGCCGCGCCGCGAAGGCGGCGTTGAACAGAATCCCGAGAATCGTGGAGAGCGCGCCGAACAGAATCGTCATCTCGAACATGATCACGACGTACGGCGGCACCGAGCCGACGGGCTTGCCGCCGAGCACGAGCGGCCAGTCATACGACATCCACAGCGTGAGCCAGGCACCGATCGCACAGCCCGCGATCCCACCGATCAGTGTGAACATCCGCACCGGGCTCACCGGCTGGCCCAATGCGTCCTCGATCTCGTGGCGCGGGATCGGCGAATAGACGGTGAAATCCGTGTGCCCGGCCGCGCGCAGTTTCTTGATCGCGTCGAGCGTCGCATCGAGATACTGAAAGACACCCAGGATGCCCGGGGTTGGTGGCGGTTGGAAGATCTCCGCGAGCGGCTTCGGGAGTGGCATCATACGCGCGCCTGCGAAGCTTTTCTGCGCGGAGCAGCAAGGACTTCTTTCACCTCACTGATCGACACTGCCGGGAAGTTCTTCACGAACAACAGGAACCACATGAAGAACCAGCCGAAGCTTCCCGCCATGATGCCCCAGTCGGCCCACGTCGGGTTGTACACGGCGTTGGTCCAGGTCGTGTAGGGCTCGCCGGCGAGCGACACCACGATGATCACGTAGCGCTCGAACCACATGCCGACGTTCACGAAGATCGAGATGACGAACAGCGCGGTGATATTCGTGCGGATCTTCTTGATCCACAGCAGCAGCGGCAGGAACCCGTTGCAGATGTACATGGTCCAGGACGCCCACCAAAACGGGCCGAACGCGCGGTAGTAGAACGCGGCTCGCTCGGTCGGGTTGCCCCCATACCAGGCGATAAAATTCTCTGTGAGGTAAGAAAACCCGACGATGGATCCAGTCAGCAGGCAGAGCTTCGCCAGGTTCTCGTAGTGCTTGACGGTGATCAGCTCGTGGAGCCCGAACAACGTGCGAATCGGCGTGAGCAGCGTGATCACCATCGCGCAGCCCGAATAAATCGCGCCCGCGACGAAGTAGGGAGCGAAGATCGTGGCATGCCATCCGGGGACGATCGCCATCGCGAAGTCCCAGGACACGACGCTGTGCACCGACAGCACCAGCGGCGTCGCGAGTGCCGCGAGGTAGAGATAGCCGCGCGTGTAGTGACGCCACTGTTCGTTGGAACCGGTCCACCCGATCGACGTCAACGCGTAGAGCTTCTTGCGCCATCCCGTCGCCAGATCGCGTACGGCCGCGATGTCCGGGATGAGACCCATGATCAAGAACACCGTCGAGACGGTGAAGTACGTCCCGATCGCAAACTCGTCCCAGATGAGCGGCGACTTGAAGTTGGGCCACAGCCCGCGCTCGTTCGGGTACGGAATCAGCCAGTAGAAGTACCACTGCCGCCCGATGTGAATCAGCGGGAACAGTCCCGCCGTCATCACGGCGAACACTGTCATCGCCTCGGCGGTGCGGTACACCGCGGTACGCCAGCCCGAGCGGAAGAGAAACAGAATCGCCGAGATCAGCGTCCCCGAATGCGCGATGCCGACCCAGAAGACGAAGCAGGTGATGAACACTGCCCAGTAGACGGGATGCGAATACCCCGCGAGCCCCAGTCCGTAGCGCAGCAGGAACAGCAGCGTGATGATGCCGACGCCGAGCAGGGCAACGGCGGAGCCGAGCAGCAAGTAGTAGCCGCGTGAGGGCGTCCCAAGCGTCCGCGCGATCGTGCGCGTGACGTAGTCGTAGGTCACGCGGGTCGGCGACGCTGGTGTGTCAGCCATGGCTCGGCGTATCCTGGGCGACGACGCGGGCGAGATAGGTGATCGCGGGCTTGGTGTTCAGGCCGGCGAGCACGTGGTAGCCCCGCGGGTTACCGGCGAGCTCGTAGACCTTTGAGCGCCGGTCGTTGAGATCGCCGAAGACGATCGCCTCCGACGGACAGGTCTGCTGGCAGGCGGTGACGATGTCCCCATCCCGCACGTTACGGTTCTCGAGCCGCGCCTGGTTCTGCGCGCCGCGGATACGCTGCACGCAGAAGGTGCATTTCTCCATCACGCCCTTCTCGCGCACGGTGACGTCCGGATTGAGCAGCATCGACAGCGGCTCGGGGAAGGCCTCGTACTCGCCGCCGCGCTCCGCGTAGTTGTACCAGTTGAAGTACCGGACCTTGTACGGGCAATTGTTGGAGCAATAGCGCGTGCCGACGCAGCGGTTGTACACCTGGCCGTTGAGCCCGTCGGGGGTGTGATAGGCGGCAAACACGGGACAGACTGGTTCGCACGGCGCGTTGCCGCACTGCTGGCACAGCATCGGGGAATTCACGGCGCCCTGCGGCTCACCGTGCTCGTCCGTGAGCCAGTAGCGCTCGAGCCGCATCCACGACATCTCGCGGCCGCGCTGCATCAGCTCTTCGCCCACCGTGGCGATGTTGTTCTCGGCGTAACAGGCCGTGACGCAGGCGGCGCACCCGGTGCACTTCGACAGATCGATCGCCAGGCCCCAGCGCGGCTGCTGCCCCTTGTAGTTGCCGATCTCCGCCTGCTCGTGCTGCCGCTCCGCCCACCATTCCACGGCCTCTGCGGCGTATTCCGGCGTCTCCTCGTGGTGGAATGGCGCGTCGCCGGGATGCAGAGACTTGGCGCGGGCCAGACCCAGCACCTCGACCGTGCCGCGGCCGCGCTCACGCGGGCTGCCCTCGGTCGTGACGATCTTGCGATGCTCGCCGGTCTTGGTCGCGCTCGCGCTCACGACGAAGTTGCGGCCGCCGTAACTCGTCGCTTGCGCCCCGAGCAGCTCGAAGGCATTGGCGGAGCGGTCCTTGGCGTAGCGGCCATAGGCCGTATGACCTTGCCCGGTCGGCACGGCGAGGACGTCGGGACGCACCGAGCGCGTGATCCAGGCCGGGAACTTCTGCGCGCCGAACGGCGACTTGAGCAGCAGGAAATCTCCGGTGGCGAGGCCCCACTTGGCGGCCGTGTCGGGATGCACCTCGACCCAGCTGTGCCACGCGATCTTCGAAACGGGATCGGGCAGCTCCTGCAGCCACGGCTTGTTGGCGCCGCGGCCGTCGTGCAGGGCGGGATGCGGGAAGACGACCACCGTTTGGTCCTCACCCCCTATCGCCTTCTGCTCGAGCAGGGGGGGAACGATGGACGAGAGCTGCGTAGCCAAACGCACGGAGCGCGTTGGTGCTTCGGCGTAGACGCCGCCCTTTGTCAACGAGTCGAACCAGTATTGATCGAAGTCCGCCGCCCGCCGCGTCTTCCACATGCTTTGCAGATAGTCCTGGAACGTGCCGCTCTTACCGGAGAGCTTGAGGATGACGTCGCCGGTCGGACGAGTGTCGAACACCGGCTGGACGACAGGCTGCTGCAGCGCTGTCACGCCGGCGCGTGGCCGGCTGTCGCCCCACTGCTCGAGCGGGTGGTGATCCGGCAGGATCAAGTCGCAGGCAGCGGCTGTCTCGTCCATGTACGACGAGAAGCTGACTTTGTATCCGACTTTGCCGAGCGCCTGCTGGAAGGCGCCTGGGAGCGAATGCGCCGGGTTCGTGCCGTGGACGAACAGGAGGCCCACTCGACCCGCCGCCATGTCCGACGCGAGCGTCGTCAGGTCCCCGAACGTGTTCGTCGAGCCGACGGCCAGGTCAGCACCGAACTTTACGAGCGAGCCGACCGCACCGGCCACGTAATTCAGGATGTTCACCGCGGCGACGATCTCCGCACCATTTGCGTATTGCGTCGCCATGCCGCCGGCCACGGCGAGCCCACCGCCCGAGCGGGCAAACTCGCGCGCGAGCCGGACGATTGTTTGCTGATCGATCCCGATCACCTGGGCGACGGCGCGCGGACTAAACGCTCCCAGCACACCGACGAGCCGGCTCGCGTCGGCCGGTACCCGAGTCAGATGCTGGCTCAAGATCACCTGCGCCATCGCCAACGCCAGCGCGCCTTCGGTGCCGGGCCGCGCCGCAATCCACTCATCGGCATTCATGCCGGTCAGCGACAGGCGTGGACCGACAAACACGAACTTCGCCATCGACGCGGGGCGACCGGCGTCGAACGCATGCGCGTGAGAGAACCCGTTCTGGAATTCGACCGGCGACAGCCAGGTGTCGAGGAAGTCGGCACCGAAGGAGAGCAGATACTTCGCGTTGGCAAAGTCATAGGAGGGCAGCGTCGCCGTGCCAAACGCCATCCGGTTGCCGGCCCGCAGCGCTTCGAACCCGAAGGCCTCGTAGCTCGTGCGTCGCCCGCCTACCTGCTTCATCCATTCGTCAACGAGGTCACCGAATGACGACTGCTCGGAGCCGGTCAGGAAGACGATCCCCTTCCCGTGCGCCTCGCGCACCTTCGCGGCGAGCCGCTGGATCGCGCCGTCCCAATCGATGTCCTCGAGCGTGCCGTTGGCGTTGCGCACCATCGGGTGCGCAATGCGATCGGGATTGTAGAGTCCCTGGATCGCCGCCTGGCCCCGGGCGCAGAGCCGGCCGCGATTGATCGGCGAGTCCGGATTGCCCTCGAGCTTGACGGCCCGGCCCTCGCGCACGCGCACGCGAACACCGCATCCCGCAGCGCATTCGCGGCAGGTGGTGGCGTAATACGTCGCGGTACCCGGTATTTGGTCTTCGGGCTGCACCAGATAGGGGATCAGCCGCTCGGTGGGCTCGGGGCCGATGCCGCACGACGACAGGGCGGCCGCGCCGGCGCCGGTGACGCCGAGCACCTTCAGAAATCGCCGACGATCGAGTGAGTTGGTCATATCAGTAGTGACACACGCTACAGTCGCGAGTCACGTTGTTCTTGATGTGGCAGCGCACGCACCAACCCATACGGAGTGTCGAGACCTGAGATACCTGCGGCATGGTTTTCACGTCGCCGTGACACGTGATGCACGCGTCTGTGCCGAGTGCCTTAATGTGCCGCATATGCGGGAAGCGGACGAATCCGGGCAGCGCATGAACCCGCACCCACTCGGGCGGCTTCCGCTCACGCCAGGCATCCCGGACTTTCTTGATCTCGGCCTGATGCGCCGGGGTCGACCCGCCCACGAGCTGATGGCATCCGATGCAGGTCTGCAGCGACGGGATGCCCGGCTCGCTCGAAACTGACGCCGAATAGTGGCAGTACATGCAGGGGATCTGGTCCTGCCCCGCATGGATGTCGTGACGGAAGAAGATCGGCTGGCGCGGCCCCTTGAGGTCGCCGGTGTCGCTGATGACGGGAGCCTGATACCGCGAAGCGGAAGCGGGTTGGGCCTGTTGGCCGTTCGCGACCACAGGCGGGAGGGCGAGGATCAACACCACGACCGCAGCTGAACGCAGATGGCCTCTAGTGGCTAATCAGTGGTTCGGTTTCGGTGTGGGACGGCAAAAGCGATTTCGAAAAGCCCCCGAATGTATGTCGACACGGGAACGGGACACAAGGGCATTATTCCGGACGCGCCAACAATTGATATTTCAATCGCACGACCTCGACGAACGCCTGGACGGCATCGAGGTCCGCGAATTCCATCCAGCAATGGCGCACGCCGTCGAACAGCGTGCCGTCACGCACCGCCTGCTTGATGACGCGCGGCAATCCGTTCGTCGCGCTGATTTCCTGCTCCTCGAGTCCCGACAGCACGAACGTGCCGCTCACGCCCGACTGCATCGGGTGCAGGTAGCCGAGCTTGCGGCCCCCAACCTCGTACATCCAGACCCATTTCCAGGTCGTGCCGAGGTAGACGACTTGCTCCGTCACATGGCGGAGGCTGCGCAGCTCTTCGCGGGCTTTCTTGAATCGTTGGGCGGCGCGTGGGGAGAGGTCACGCACCGGTTGATCGGGCTTGGGCCGCTGCCGCGGGCTCAAGTACAGATGAGCGGCCCAGTAGTCAGTCGTTGGCTTGTTCATTGGCGCCCCTAAAGTACAGGCGCGGTCAAGAGGCGAAATCGTCCCGGATCGAGGAGCCGGCCGCACGACTGTTGCGGCACTGCCATACGCCCGTCGTCGCCCATCGTCAGCTTGATGACGTCGCCATTGCGGCCGAACCAGCGGCTCGACGGCTCGAGGTCCGAGGGGTAGACGAACAGCGGCAGCGATGCCGCGGCCAACGCTGCCTGCGACCCGATACCCGATTCCGGCATCGTCCCGGCCCACAGCTTGGCGCCGTACTCGTGTGCCAGGCGGTAGATCCGGCAGACCTCGGTCAGTCCGCCGACGCGATGCACCTTGATGTTCCAGACCTTCGGCCCTTGCAAGGTCATGATCTGACGCGCGGCGCGGGCATCGCGCAGCGTTTCGTCGAGACACACCGGCGTCCGCAACAGTTCGGCGAGTCGCGCATGACCCACGAGCTCGTCCGGATGGAGCGGCTGCTCGATGTACAGGAGGCCGGCATCATCGAGCGCGCGGAGCGCAGCTTCGTCGCGCGGCCATTCGTAGGCCCCGTTCGCGTCGACGGTCAGCGGCAGCGTCGCACCCGACATGCCGGTGCGCGCCGCGGCCACGGCGACGGCGTCCCAGCCGGGCCCCACTTTGATTTTCACGCGACGGTAGCCGCGCTGAACCGCTTCGTAGACCCATGTGGTCAGGATATCGGGGCGGCGATCGGGGGGAATGCCCAGGGCGACGCCGCAGTCGACGGCGCCCGCCGGTTTCACGCCGAGTCGTTCGCCGAGCAGTGTGGCGAGTCCGGTCGTGCGGGTATGCGCTTCGAGATCCCACACGGCGGTCTCGATACCAGCACGCGCGAACCAGTTGCCGCGTACACCGTCACGGAGCGCGGCATCGACGGCCTCGGCCAACGGACCGTCGAAGTTTTTGTCGACGACGCGCGGCAACATCACGCGGATGAGGTCACGTGCGCTGGCCAGCGTCTCCTCGGAATAAAACGGCAGATCGAACGGCGGCGACTCGCCGTAGCCCACATGGCCCGCGTCGTCATGCAGCACCACGATGAGTGAGCGCCGCTCCGACATCGTGCCGCCAGAAATCACGAACGGCTCGACGAGCGGCAGCGTGAGCTCGAACAGCTCAGCCCGGACGATACGGGTCATTCCTTTGCCTGCCTGCGCACGTACCACAGCCGAATCCACAGACCGAGCGGAACGATGACCAGCAGAACACCCACGCCGAGCAACGCTTCGCTGCCGTTCGCGGGGATGAGCCACGCCACGGCGGCGATGGCCAGGCCCAGCGAGATCATTTGGAGGTACACCCGCTCGACGCGGTCGCGCTCGCGGAGCCACGGTATGCGATCGAAGAACATCTCGACCAATCCCCAGCACACCAATGCCGCTACAAGCACCCAGCGGATCGAGGCCTTCGCCGGGTCGACCGTGCCGCCCCACGCGAGCAACCCGGCGAGCGCGAGAAACAACAGTCCGTGCAGCCTCCGGCGCTCAATCCCGTCCGTCATCCCGCATCCCTGGCAACGAGATCCATGAAATGCAGCTCGCCGCCGCGGCGCGCGAGCAAACCGGCGGACTCGCGCTCCAGCATCACCGCAATCAGGCCATCACGCGGATCGAAGATCAAGGCGTGCAGGGCACGTTGCGTGCGCGAGCCGTCGGTCGCCGGATATTCTTCGAGGGGCAGTTGGAAGAACGTATGGAGTTGTACCGACGAGCAGCCACGCAGCGCGTATTCAACAATCATCCGACCAGAGGACACGTTGCCGGTACCACACAGCTCGGCTGACCCCGGGCGCAAGCCCGGGGTCAGCCGAGCCAATACCCGCAGATTGCGATCGCTCAATTCTGGTCCACCATACGCTACACCCGCCGTCGAATCGAACAGTCGATTGAACACCACGAGAGCATCCGCACTGGATGCAGCCTCCATCATTTCGAGCTGAAAATCATCGTCGAAGCGGGCGTTCATCAGCTTCATCGCGAGCAGCACATCGCCGTGAGCTCGAATGCGCTGCGGCACTTCGCGGAGCCAGCGCAGGATCTGTGGCTTCTCGTCGGCAAGGCGGTCACCGGCGAGGGTGGGGGAGAAGTCCTTCTCCAACAGCAGCGGCGACGTACCCCACGCCTTGGCGAGTGCCCGCGTCGTAAACGCGTACTCCTCATCGCGAAACGGCTCGTCGAATCGCGGCAGATGGTACTTCACAGACGGTACCGTCAGGAGGGCGCCGCTCGCCGTGAGATCCCGTCCCGCGCGGACCAGCGCCAGATAATCGTCGAACGTGCGATCCCATCCCCTGCCCTTCCAGGTGACGGTCCACCCCGCGCCACGCCGCTCGACCTTCATTTTCGTCTCGTGAATCGCCCAGGCGGCCATCGACTGATCACCACCGGCGTCCTGGGCGATCACCGTCTTCAGCACTGCGAATGCCAGACCGGCCGCGGCGTCGGTCTCGAGCTGCCCGCTGTTGAGCGACAACTGGCCGGATCCTTTACCGATGGGATGCGGCAGCGGCCGGCCGAGGTAACGGGCGGAGAGATCGATGCGGTAGGTGTCGCGCACGTGCGCCGGAAAATCACGCGGCAGCTCCCGCTGGAATCGCTCGCAGTCGCTATGGAGCGAAGCGAGCAAGCCGGAATTGCGCATCGGGCGCCGCTCCACTCAGAACCAATCGCGCGACCAGCTCACCCACCGCGGGGCCGTGCTTGAAGCCGTGCCCCGAGCCACCCCCCACGAGCCATGCATTCCCCGCCGCCGGGTGGCGATCAATGATGAAATGCTCGTCGGGCGACTGCTCGTACTGGCACACGCGCGACTCGAGCAGCGGCGCGCCCTTCAGTCCCGGGAAGCGATAGGCGACATACTCGCGGGCGATTTGAAGGGCTTCGGGACTCGGGACTCGGGTCTCGGTAGTCGGATCGATGACGGGTCCCCTGGTATCGTCGGCTACTTTGAAGCCGCGCCACTCGTTCCCGGGAATGCCGTACATGAAGCGCGTGCCGTGATCCGCCCAGACGGGCAGCGCTTCCTCCGTAAAGCGCCGATCGCCGGGGGGCGTGCCAAAGAAGAAGACCTCCTGGCGCGTCGCCTTCACGCGCTCCCCGATAGCATCAGGAAACAGCGTCCCGAGCCAGGGCCCGCACGCAAAAACGAAACGATCCGCCGTCAGCCGACTGCCATCTGACAACGCGATGCTGGAGAGCTCGCCGCCTCTCGGCTCGATCGGTGCCTGGACAGCCAGCTGGCGGTACTCGCCGCCTTCGGCGAGGAACCCTTCGAGCACGGCGGCGCACGCCCGCCGCGCGGTGAGATAACCGCCGTCTCTCTCGAGGATCGCCCAGCGCACCTGTTCGCAGCTGATCTGCGGATAGCGGCGCGCGACCTCGACGCCTGGCAGCTGCTCGAACGTGATGTGCGCATCGCGCAGGATCGGCAACGCAGCCTTCTCATACTGGTCGTCGCTCTCGACCAACCAGAGGACGCCTATGCCGTGGTACAGCTGCCGGTGCCAGCGCGTCTGGTGCTCTTTCCAGAGCGCGAGCGCCCGCGCCGCCATCCGCGTGTAGACCGCGCGTGGTCCGTACGTCGCGCGAATGACGCGCGTCTCGCCGCCCGAGCTCGCGCGTGAATTGCCGGGCCCCCAGGCGTCGACCAGCGTGACGCGCGCGCCCCCGCCCTGGCGCCGCAGGAACAGCGCCGTCCAGCCGCCAAACGCGCCCGCGCCGACCACAACGATGTGTTGTTGCTTGGCTTTGGGCATCAAGCCTCCGAGTGCCAGCGCGGTGCTGGTCTTGAGGAACGAGCGGCGCTCTACCGTACGCGCGCCTCGCGCACCGCGCGCCGGACTGCCTCACGCTCCGCGGCCGGCAATGGCGGACCCCACGGATCGTCGCAGGCGTCGTCCGGGATCACGCCGTCGGCAGCGAGAGCCCAGAGCATGCGCCGAATGTAGCCTTCCATCGGCTCCGTGAAGGTCACTTGCGAAAAGGCGTCTAACTGCGTGGAGAGGCGTAGAAAGGCGTGGGTGTCGCCGTTGGTCCACGTGCGCAGCAGCGCGGCCTGAATATCCGTGACAGCGGCGCCCATGCCGATGAGCGCGGCACGTGCGCCCATCATGATCGAATAGCCGAGGAACCGGTCTTCACCGGTGATCAAGAGCTGGTCGGGATGATCGCGCATCACAGCCGCAACCCGTTGGAACGTCATGACCGAATCCAACGTCGCCACCTTGATGCCGAAAACTCCAGGGAGGGAAAGAATCCCGTCGAGCGTGGCGTCGTCGTACGAAACGCCCCCGGCCGCCTCGTAGAGATAGAAGGCGATGACCGGGAGCTCCTTGGAGAGCTCGGCGTGAAACGCGACTGGGTCGTCGCGGCGCGGAAACACCAGCAGCGCATCGGCTCCCCATCGTTTCGCATCGCGCGCCATCTCCACGCTATTGGCACCGGCGACAATCACTGTATCCGGGAGGACGCGGCGCCAGGTCTCGAGCACGAAACGCCGCTGTGATGAAGCGAGGTGCGGCCCGCGTCCCGTATGCGCCCAGACGGCCACACCGGCGACGAGCTGCGTGGCCATCCAGTGCGCGTAGTCGTACTGTGCCTGCTCGTCGATCGTTGAACCGCGAAACGGGACTGGAACCGCCGGAATGAGCCCCCACTCCAAGCGTGCGCGAATCGTGGGACGCGTCGTCAGACGATCAATCCCTGAACGTTCTTCGATTCGATCGCATCCCGGACTTCACGCTTCACATCGAGCAGATCGAGCTTTGCGATGCTGCTTTCCGGCAACCGCAGCGGCTGGCCGGTGCCGAACACGAATCGTTCGCTGCCAATGGTCTCGAGCAACGTGGCGAGGTGGTCCTCCGGCGGACCCCAGATCCAGCAGATGTCCCACCAGATCCGGCGCGCTTCTTCCGGCGTCGAGCCGAAATGCACCTCCTCGATGAATCCGCGATCGGCGTGCGTCACGAGGAGACGCACGTCCGCGTCGCTGCGGATCAACGCACGCACCGCGGCGGCCGGCAGCTCCGCGACGTGATCGTTGGGGTGACGTTGTCGCCCGTCCTCGAGCCGCACCGCCAGCGTCAGCGGGATGCGGGCGGCACTGCAGGCGGCGGTGAGGACGCGCATCTGCCCGCCCGCGGGCTCTATCCCCAAATACAGAGGATCGCAGCGGACCGCCGGCGCGCCGGCGTTGGCCGCATCGGCAAGGACCTGCTCCCACTGCGCCAACCCGGGATGTACGCTGGGCACCGGCTTCAAGCGCTTCTCTTTGCGGGCGGTCTCATACAACCAGGCGTTGCCTTCGGTCGGGTCACGCCAAAAGAGACTGGGAAGATGGGTGACCCAGGCAACATCGATCTGCGTGCGCTCGAGGGCCTGGACCAGCGCGTCGGGTGACGTACCGGGAACCTTGCGCCACGGGTACGCGCCGAGAAAGGCGTTGCAGTCAATCCGCATCAGTCGGTCGGGAAGGCACCCGGTGGGAAGATGCGCGCTGCATTCTTCCACCGCACCAGCGCGATTTCGTCTTTGGACAACAGCGACTCCAAATAGCGGAGCTTGGCCCACCCCGTATCCATCGTGATGTCGCTGCCCCACAGCAGGCGATTGACGCCGGCGCTCTCCCTGCAGGCCTCGAGCATCCCGCCGTCCACGCCGCTGCCGGACAGATCCACATAGACATTCGGCACGTCCGCAACGGCATGCAGCGAATGCAGCCAATCCCCGCCGCCGCCGATATGCGCGAGGATGAACGCAACGTCGGGATGGCGGCGGGCCAAGGTACACAGCTCGGTCGCATCAGACGCCTCCTGTCCCGGCCAGTCGCGACGCCGGTGCTGCCAGATATGCTGCAACACCGGAACGCGGCGCTCGAGCGCCAGGCCGGCGATCGGGTCGAGCAGCCGATCGTCCGCGCGCCGGCTCGCCGCCAGCTTGATCCCGATCATCCCGGCGTCGAGGCAGCGCACGATCTCGTCGCGGGCATGCGCCGTGTAATTCGGATTCACGCACACGTAGCCGCGGATCCGGTCGGGATGGGCACGCTGCAGCGCGAGCAGTGCATCGTTGCCGACTGTGACGTCGCGGGGCGAGGGGAAGTAGGTCGGCGACGTCAACCCGAAGGTGCCCAGGATCGAGGCGACGTGAACGGAGATCCCGATCTTGGCGCCGGCGGTCAGACGACTCTCGTTACGCTCCCGCCAGTCGGCTCGGGGCGTCCGCTCATGGTAAAAGTGAGCATGCACGTCGACCAGCATTGCCACAATCTACGCCCCTTTTATCTTGGGGGGTCCTCAGGGGGGAGATTGGGATGGAGACGACGATGAGCCGTGCGCGGGCGATGCTGTTCGAGCCACGCGCGACATTCAAAGAAGTCGACTCTGAATTCGCCAAACCGGGCGTGATCTGGGGCCGGTACATCCTGCCGCTTGCCCTGCTCGGCCCGCTGGCCGGTGCCGTCGGGCGCTTCATCTTCGGAAGGCGCATCGCGGGAACAAGCCTGCCGGGGGACGTAACGCTCAGCGGAGCGATTACATGGGCCGTTATCGCGTTGCTGCTGTCGCTGGCCGCTGTTTTCGCGCTGACCCAGATCATCAGCCTGTTGGCGCCCGGATTCGGCGGGCAGAAGAACGACGTACAGGCCTTGAAGGTCGCGGCGTATTCCAGCACGCCGGTGTGGCTCGCGGGCATCTTCAATATTCACGGCCGCTTCCTGATCGTCGGCCTCATCGTGTCGTTGTACGGTCTCTTCTTGCTGTATCTCGGCCTGCCGACTCTCATGAAGGTGCCGCAGGATCGAGCGATGGGCTACACCGCCGTGGTCATCATCGCGGCGGTCGTGATCTTCCTGCTCGTGAGTACCTACACGCTCTTCTAGATCGCGCGCAGCGCGTCATGGAGCATCGCGAGGGCACGGTCCACCGTGCCCTCGTCGTGCGCCAGGGACACGAAGTTGTAGGCGGTGCGCTTGAACAGGAGGCCGCGCTGCACGGCCTGCTGCGTCACGGCACGCGACAGCTCCTCGGTGGCGTAATGCAGAAAACACATCTCCGCCAGCCCCGCGACCCCGGTCACCACGCCGGCGTGCGCGTGCTGCACTTCATGCAGGCCGTGCAGCAGTCGCGTCCCGATTGCGTGGAGACGTTCGCAGACGGCGTCGCGCTCGAACACGTCCAGCGTCGCCCGCGCGGCCGCGAGCGCGACGCCTTCCGTCGCCAGCGTGGATGAGACCCAGGTGCGGCTGACGGCAGCCATGAGGTCCGCTCTGCCGCCCACCGCCGCGAGCGGGAACCCGTTCGCCAGCGCCTTACCCAGCACGACGAGGTCGGGCGCAGGCTGCACGCCGTAGCGCTCGACGGCGCCGCCGATCGCGAGGCGAAATGCCGTCTTGATTTCGTCGAAGATCAGGATGGCACCGGCTCGCTCGGTCTCAACGCGCAACATCTGCAGCCACTCGCGCGTGGGCTCGGACACGATCACGGGCTCCACGACCACCGCCGCGAGGCGCGGCGCCCGCGCGCGGATCATCTCGCGGCCGGCCGCGACATCGTTGAAGGGCAGCTCCGCGAAGAGATTGCGGACGGCCGCGGGCACGCCTTCCGCCGCTCCCTGGCACCAATCGAGCCAGCCGTGGTAGCCGCAACCCAAGACCTCGTCGCGGCCCGTCGCCACGCGTGCCAGACGCAGCGCCGCGGCGACGGCCTCCGCGCCCGTCTTGAGAAAGCGCACCCGCTCGAGCCATGGGATGCTCTCGCCGAGGGCCTCAGCGAGGTCTTCCTCGGCGACGGGCGGCAGCGGGCCGACGACCCCGGCTGCGATCGCTGCCGCGGCGGCGCGATTGACGTCGGCGTGGCCGTACCCCAGCGCCACCGCGCCCAACGCCATGACGAAGTCGACGTACTCGCGGCCGTCCTCATCCCAGACGCGGCAGCCGGACGCCCGTGTCATGCGCGCGGGCGTCCCAAACAGCGCGTCGGGGCGCTTGCTACCGGTCGACGTGAAGCCGGGAACGCGCCAGTCGTTCACCGTATTTCGTCACCTCGATGGCCATGGCACGCAACAGTTTCACTTCACGGGCGTCCAGCGGCGCGCGATGGGTGATCTCCCGCATCGTGCGCATCACGCCGCCCGCGTTGCGCGTCTTGAAGAACTCGATCGCGTGCAACGCGCGGGCGACATCGACAAATAAGCGCTCTAACTCTGCGGCATCCGCCGGCTCCGAGGGCCGGCGCGGAGCCTTGAAGGGATGATCTGCGGCGCCGCGCGCGAGCGCGAGCTCGTACAGCATGATGATGACCGCGTGGCCGAGATTGAGCGAGGCGTAGCCGGGATCGCTGGGAATCGTCACGACGCGATGACAGCGATCGAGCGCCTCGTTGGAGAGCCCTTTGTCCTCGCGGCCGAACACCAGCGCGATCGGACCGCTGTCGGCAAGGGCAAGCACCTCCGCGGCGGCATCGCGTGGACGCTGCAGGTTGCGCTTGGCGGTGCGCCCCCGCGCCGTGAAACCAACGATGTGCACGCAATCGGCCAGCGCCTCCTCGAGCGTCCCATACGTGCGCACACGCGCGAGCACGTCCTGCGTCTGATGCGCGATCCCCTCGATGCGGTATGCTTCGTACTCGCGGGGATTCACGAGGCGCAGATCGCGTACACCAAAGTTCTTCATGGCGCGCACGACGTGCGCGATGTTGACGAGATCCTGAGGTTCGTGCAGGACGACCGTAATCATCGTTCCCAGGCTAAAGCCTGGGCTCGGCCAGCATTGTCCTTAAGGACAATGTTCGCCGAGCACACGCTTGAGCGTGTGAAGCTCATCCGACAAGCTCCAGTATCCCAAACCGTTTCGGGTCCTGACGGTCGCCGCGCAGCCACACCCAACCACCGCCGCCGCTCCACACCAGTTGGCCGACACGCCGCAGACGGCCGGGGAGCATTTCATTAACGATGAGGTCGAAATTCACGCGGCCGCCCGCATGAGGATGGACGTCGGCGGGCCACGGAATGGCGACGGTGATGCAGTAGCCGGTGTCGGTACGCCGCCAGCCTCCGCGCACGGCCGCGAGATTCGCGGCCCCGCGTGTATCGCTGGTCGTGCTGGCACGTACGGTGTGACCGCCATCATTCGGGACAATGAGATAGCCGACCGGAGCACCTCCCTCGTCACCCGACGGACGGCGTGGCGCCGCGACATACATCTGCAGCCCATCGGAATGGATCTCATCCCCCTCATTGTCGAGCCTGAGCGGCGCCGAACCCTCTGGTCGCGGCACGAAATCCGGCTTCGTCACCGCGACCGCCAGGTACAGCGCCGCCTCGTCCCACGCGGCGTACGCGACGGCCGAGAAGTCATCGGGGCCGGGATATGGATCCTCGCTGCGGCGATACTGATCCTCGAGTCCCAGCTCGAGCGGCTCCGACAGGTCGAATCCTTCGAGTGTCCCATCCAGCGGCGGTGATCCACCGATATGGAACGCCGGAGCCGCGACCGGCGCCGGCGCATCGATCTCGAGCAGCGGCGCGAATGGCAGGATTGCCTCCCGTTGTCCGCGCAGTACCAGCGCGCTCTGCCCGCCCTCCCCCTCCCTCCCTTCCCGTTCGACGATCCATTCCGTCGGACCGAAGCGGTGACGATCGAGGGCCCCCGCGGTGGTCTCGATCTCTACGGTGTCGCCGCGCGTGCGCACGGCTCGAATCACGGGCTGGTCCGTGTGGGGCTCGAGCACCGTGATGATGCGAGCGTTGGTGCCGCGCGCGCGCACGACGTAAAAGGTGGCACGGCCCTGCTCGCCCGGCAGGCCCGGCCCTTCCATCTGCAGCAGCTCGCCGTCGGACACGAGGTGTGCGGTGAGCCGCGCGCGCTGCTGTGCATGCGACAGAACAGTCTCGGCCCCTTCCTCCTGCTCGTCGGGAACAAAGCGCTGTACACGCGTGACGAACTCGTCGGGCGGCTCATCATTGACCCATCGGCCCTGCGTCTCCACGGTCCCCCGGCCGGCGATATGCCACGGCAACTCAAGCACGTGCTCCTCCCGGCCGGCCAGCGTCATCACGTCGACGATGTAGGCAGGACCCATCGCAACCATGCGAATCAAACCATTGAACCGTCCGTGGACCCACGACCACTCACCCCCGTCGTCGAAGCATTCGCAGGTGGCGTTGCCGGGCGGCTGGGATTCGCCGTCCAGGCGCGGCGCGTTGTGCGCCAGGGTCGAACGATACCAGAACAGATCGCGCGTGACGTACTGTCCCGTGCCGGGATCGGGAAGCCAGTGCACACCGTCCGCGTAGAGCGTCAGCTGCAGCCGGTCCGGATGGCCGTGCCCTCCGCCGTGCGGACCGCACTCGAGACTGACATATCGGCCGTCCCTCCGCAGGACCGCCAGACCCTGGCTCTCGAGCAACACGCTGCTGGGACTCCAGGACTCCTCCGCCGCCGGCAGCTCGGGAAGCATTTCGAGCAGTGACCACCACGACAGCGAAGTGCGCGCGCCGGGCGCCGTACGCGCTGCCCCGGCGTCATGCAGATAGGATTCTTGTAACTCCGGAGTCGGCCGGGGCACCTGATACAACGCCGCAAGCCAGGCCGTGAGATCATTCGGGCGCACGGCGTCCGGCGCACGGCGCAGGAGTTGCGCGAGTCCAATTTCCCACAACTCGACGTATCCCGGCTGCGCCAACGAGACACCGAACCGGGAGTCCTTACGCGCCGGGAAGGTGTAGTCGGGGAGTGCCGTCAGCGCCGGCGCCCGGAGCGCGGCGTGCAGGCGGTCCGCGAGTCGTTGATCCTCGCTGAAATCGACCCCGGCGTGGCGAGCCCACGCGGCGCCCGTGAGCAGACCGCGAAGCGCGAAGAGATGGTAGTTCTCACCTTCGTACCACATCCCGTCGCGCCCAAACCCGCGCATCAAATGGGCGATGAGGCCCGTCTCGCCTTCGATGACCGGCTGCGCGAGCTCTTCGTCTTCGAACCAGACGGCCGCCGCGGCGAGCGCCGCATTGTTCCACGTTTGGCGGTTGGAGAATCCCTCGTTGTAATCACCGATCAGCGTCGCCGCTTCCTCCACGACCTGATTCACTCCCCGAGCCGTTGCGTCGTCGAGCTGGTTACACGCGCGCAGCAGCGCGGCTGCCGCGATGTAGTTGCACGTCCACAGCGACTCCAGGTAGGTGGAGAAAAACAGGCGGCTGGGCCCGAGGACGTTGTCGCGGTTGGGATAGCGCCAGTAGCGCTGCGCGTAGCCGTTGAGGATGTCGCGCGCACGCGCCGCCGCCGGACCGTCCGTGTCATCGCCGAGCCCTGCGAGCGTCGCCAGATGCGCCGCGCGTTCGGCGAGCCAGAGGTGTTGATAGCGCGCCCAGGACCAATTGTGGCGTTCCCCGCTCCACGTCTTGCCGCAGCGCGGACATCGATGCTCGGCCGCGCTCCAGGGATCGAACGCAAGCACAGTACCGTCGTCAGGACAAAAGCCGCCATCCACGGTCAGCAGCGCTTTGTGCTCCGGGATGACGGGCATGCGTTCGAGCAACGGGCGCGCGCGCTCCCGCAGATGCGTGAGCAGCGCCGCGAGATCAGACGCGCCGCGGACTTGCTGCGCGCGTTCTGCGAGCTCTTCCGCGGTCACCACGTCCGCATCCCTTCGGCCGCCCAGGACAGCGGCAGCACTCTGGCACCGCCATCCGCCACCGCGCTCGCTGCATCACGCGCATTGCCCCGCATGACGAAAAACATGCAGCCGCCCGCGCCGGCGCCCGCTGCTTTCCCGCCGAGCGCGCCGGCCTGCCTGGCCGCGGCCTCGAGCTGCGCCATCTCGGCGGTGCGCATACCGGGATCGAGCGCCTGCTGATGTCTCCAGTTCGCGCTGAGCAGGGTGGCCACGCGCGCGAGATCGGCGGCCCGCAACGCCTCGGCCATCGCGTTGCCGGTCTCCTTCAACCCGTGCAGTGCGGCGGTCACCTCGGGATCACCACGTTCGTACGCTCCCATCACGCGTGAAATCGTCCCTCCGGAGACGCGACTCTTGTTGGTATAACAGATCAGCGTCTGGCGCTCGAGCGCCGCCGCGAAGGCGGGATCGAGTGTCACGGGCTCGATGCCAACATCGGGATCGCGAAAACTGAGCCGATGAAAGCCGCCGAGTGCCGCGGCGTACTGGTCCTGCTTGCCGCCGGGCAGCCCGGCCTCGACCGTTTCGACCTGCCAGGCCTGGTCCGCAACGTCCGGCCCGCTCACCGTCTCGTGGCGCGCACGCGTGAGCGCGCCCACCAGCGCGACGCCCAGCGCACCCGAGCTGCCGAGTCCCGAGCCGGGCGGTGCATCGCAACGGGTCGTCAACGTGAATCCGCCCAACACCGGGAACGTGCGGAGCGCGGCCGTGAGCAGCGGCAGCTTGCCGTGGGCAACAAGTCCTCCCGAGTTGGCACATTCGAGCGTTTCTCCCAACTCCTCCGACACCAACCGCAACAACGTCCCACCCAGCTGGAGCTCGACATGCGCGCGGAGTCCGATTGCCGCGTTCACGACGACTCCACCTTCGCGCGCCGAAAATGGTGGGACGTCGGTCCATCCGCCCGCAAAGTCGAGCCGCAGCGGCGCGGCGGCATGAAACGCAGTCGGCAGATCCCGGCGTCTCATGGCTGCACGCGCCAGGCAGCGACGGTGGGCAGCTCGCCTCGCATGTCCATGCGGACGCCGCGGACTCGGCTGTTCATCGCCTGCACGCCGCGCGCGAAGTACAGCCACACGACCGGCAGCTGCTCGGCGAATACGCGCTGCGCGGCGATGGGGTCGGGAGGGATCGGGATGCCGGTCAGATTTCCGAGCGGCTGGAGGAAGCCGAGCCCCGGATCTCCCGGGACGCCCATCACGGCGGCCGTAAAATCGTGCCGCTCGCCGTACACCCGGTCCAAAAATGCCGAGAGCTCGAGTTGCCGGATCGTCACGCGGAATCCCACCGCGGCGAGCCGCGCCTGAATCATCTGTTCCAGCGCCCCTTCCCCGCTGCCGACGGTGAGCAGCTCGAACGTCGGCGGCGTCTTCTCAGCCAAGTCGGCGACGAGCCGGCGCGCCGAATCGGGAGCGAGCGGCACGTGCGGCGGCACGCGGTATCCGGGCAGGCCGGGGGGCACGGGTCCATAGGCGACCGCGGCGAAACCAAACAGGTAGCCGTCCACGATTTCCTGCCGGTCGATCGCCAAGGCCGCGGCGCGGCGGGCGCGGGGATCGTCGAACGGCGGCCGACGCGTGTTGAAGACGAGCCCGTATGGGAAAATCTGTGGATACTCTGCGATCGTCAGCCCGCGGTGGCGGCGGACGAACGCCGCGTGTTGCGGGCTCACACCGGCGAAATCCAGCTCCCCCGCGACGAGTGCCGACAGCTTCACCATCGGTTCGTCCACGATCACCACGATGAATCGCTCGACCTGTGGCGGGCCGCCAAGGTCTGCCGGAAAGTCGACGTTGCGTGCGAACACCCAGCGACGATTCGGATCGTGCCGCACGAACCGGAACGGACCGTTGCCGACCGGATGCACGTTCCACGACGCCTGCCGCAGCCGCTGCGGCGCTACGCTGTCCAACAGATGGGCCGGCACAATCGCGAGATCGGTCAGGACGTCCGGCAGGTCATTCGGACCTCGCGGGGGGGCGCCGTCCGCCCCGCTGAAGTGCAGCGCGACCGTCGAATCGTCCACTGCCGCCACCGACGTCAGCGTGTGGAGCTCGGTGAGGCGCGGATAGCCCGTCGCGGGGTTGCGCGCCGCTTGCAGCGTCCAGACGACGTCGCGGGCGGTGGTCGGCGCGCCGTCGTGCCAGCGCACGTCGCCGCGCAGGTGGAAGGTGAGCGTCCGACCGCCATCCGACCAGCGCCAATTCCGAGCGAGATAGGGACGCGGCGTGAGCGACGAGTCGTAGCGCGCGAGGGTCATGAGCAGGACGTAACGCTGCACCTGACGGGCAAGCGGATGGGTGGTGAGCAACGGATTGATGCTCTGCAGATCGGCGCCGGACGCGAACAGGACCGTCGTGCCGTGGCGCGTAGCCTCGTCGCGGCACGAGCACGTCAGCAGCACCAGCAGTGTGAGCGGAATCGGGACGAACACGCGCGACACGCACGGATTCTAGCGGCGCCCGAGAGGCGGCGCGAGATTCCCGTCGATGCTCGCCAGGCTGGGACACCGTCTGCTCGCCGGTCTTGCCGTCGTGCTCGGCGTCGTGACGCTCACCTTTTTCCTGTTGCATCTCGCACCAGGCGATCCTATCGACATCATGCTAGGCCCGGCCGCGACCGCCGAGCAGCGCACGGCCCAGCGCGTAACCCTTGGCCTCGACCGGCCCCTGCCGGCGCAGTTCGCGAGCTGGCTGGGTCGGTTTGCACGCGGCGATTGGGGAAACAGCATCGCGAAAGGCCGGCCGGTGCGCGCCGTCCTCGGCGCCGCGTGGCCCGACACCGCGTGGCTGGTGGCTCTGTCGCTGCTCCTGAGCTATCTGGCGGGTCTCGCAATCGGTGCCGTGCAGGCGGCGCGTAACGGTTCGCGACTCGACACGATCCTTTCTGTTTCGACCGTCACCCTCTTCGCGATGCCGGGCTACTGGCTCGGGCTGATGTTGGTCCTGG
Organism: Gemmatimonadales bacterium; assembly: GCA_036505175.1. GTDB lineage: Bacteria > Gemmatimonadota > Gemmatimonadetes > Gemmatimonadales > GWC2-71-9 > 20CM-2-65-7. Next base: position 11,770 of record DASXTV010000011.1, on the reverse strand, counting down.
TCTTCACGTATTGGGCGAGGATGTTGCCGGCCTTTGGCACCGCCGGACTCGACTCCGATTACTTGCAGGGCGGGAGCTGGCTGATCGATCGACTGCGCCACCTCGCCTTGCCGCTCGCGACGCTGACGCTCATCGGCATCGGGGGCACCGCGCGGTTCGCGCGCGGCGCGATGCTCGAGACGCTGAGCCAGCCGTTCATCGTCACGGCGCGAGCCAAGGGACTGCGACCACGGCGGGTCGTGGGACATCACGCGCTCCGCAATGCGCTCACGCCGGTGGTGACGCTGCTGGGGCTGTCGTTGCCGGCGCTGTTTTCGGGCGCCGTCTTTGTGGAAGCGGTGTTTGCGTGGCCCGGCGTCGGTCGCGTCCTCGTGGAGGCCGTGAAGGCGCGCGACTATCCCGTCGTGATGGCAGCGACGGCGATCAGCGCCGTGCTCGTGGTGGCCGGCAACATGATCGCCGACGTGCTCGCCGCGTGGGTCGACCCGCGCGTTCGGGGAAGGAGCGCGATGCCATGACGCAGCTGCTGCGGGACCGGCGCGGAGCATTCGGTTTTCTCGTCCTCGTCGTCGTCGTCGTGTGCGCCATCGCGGCGCCCCTCGTGACGAACGGCGATCCGATCGCGCAACGGGACATCGTGGCGACCAGGTTCATTCCGCCGTTGTCCAGCGACCCGCACGGCGTCTTTCACCCGATCGGCACGGACCGGTTCGGCCGCGACGTGTGGACACGCCTCGTGTACGGCGCGCGCATTTCCATGGGCGTCGGCGTGCTGGCGGTGCTGATCTCGCTCGCCGTCGGCGTGGTGGTGGGTGCAGTAGCGGGCTACTGGCGCGGACCGCTGTCCATCGCGCTGTTGGGACTCACGGACTTCGCCCTCGCCGTGCCACGCGTGGTGCTCTTGCTGCTGCTCGCCGCATTGTGGCAACCGAGCACGGCTCTGGTGGTAACCGTGCTGGGCCTTACCGGCTGGATGGGGATCGCCCGGCTCATGCACGGCGAAGTGCGCGCGCTCGCCGCGCGACCCTTTGTCGAAGCGGCGGTCGCCGTTGGCGCGCGACGCCTGCGCATCCTGGCGCGCCACATTGTGCCGAACGCCCTCACACCGGTCATCGCCGCCGCTGCCCTCGGCATCGGCAATGCGATCATCCTCGAGAGTGGACTGTCGTACTTGGGCCTCGGCGTGCAAGCGCCGACCCCCTCGTGGGGCAACATGATCGCCTCGGGGAACGACACGCTGGTGAACGCGCCGTGGGTCGCAACGGCACCGGGCATCGCGCTGGTGTTGGTGGTGATTGCGTGCACACAGCTGGGCGATGCACTGCGGGACGTGCTGGATCCCAACGTGCGCCGTGCGCCGTGAGGCGTGCGCCGTAACACCGCTCACGGCGTACGACTCCCCGCCAATCCGACCAGCGTTCGGTCATCGATCTCGTGACCGCCGTCAAACGGCACGAGGTCATAATTGATCTTGTGTGCTCGGAGCCGTGACTCGGTGGCCGCGACGATCTTTGGCGTGAAGTACTGATCGTGTGTGCCGTAGACGAGCGTCAGCTGAGCCGCGCGTAGCCGCCCGGCAACGCGAGGCGCCGCCAGATCGAGATCGGGCGGCACTTCCCCGCCCCACACGATCACGCGGTCGATGCGCGAGGAGCCGAACGCCGCCCAGCGGCAGACGGTCGCCGTTCCTTGCGAGAATCCCAGCGCCGTCACCTGCGCCGTGCGCGGCGCGAGCTGCGCATACACACCGTCGAGATAGCCGACGTAGTCGTCGATTTCGTGCAGTCGGTCTTCTCGCGTCATCCAGCTCGCGCCGACACGTCGCTCGGCGGGACTCTCAGTCAAATAGAAGCGCGACAATCCTTCCGGAGCCACGATGCAGCGGCGCGCCGCTTCGATGAGACGAAACCGCTCGAGAAAGCGCGACGCGAGCTGGCCGTATCCGTGGCAGACGAACCACAGATCGGAGACGTTCTCCGGTGACCCGAGCGTGAAATACCGCGCTGACCGCGACGTCGAGAACGGATGTTCCTGCATCACGTCACCAGCATCGAGACGATTTCATGCGGCTCGGCGACGAACCGCACGACGTTGCCGCGCTGCTCCAAGACGAGCGCGACGGCCTCGCGCTCGTCCGCGCGGACTCGGTGCGCGGTCTTCACCCCGTTGGCGAACCGCCACGCGCCAGCCGCTTTGCGGCCGGTGGCGTTGTAACAGCGCAGCACCATCGGCGAACCGACTTGGGCGGGCTTGAGCGCCGAGAAGACGAGACCGGTGCCTTCGAGCGCGATGTTCACCGGCGCCGGCGTCAGTGCGGCCGCATCGCGCAACCAGAGCCCGTGCAGCGGCAGGAATGCCTCTTCCCAGAGCTGCGGCAGGACATCTCCCCGTTCCACGTCTGCGGCGCTGACCGGCGCGATCGCGAGATCGACGCGGCTCGAGCCGAGGCATTGGGCTTCAGGAATGCGCGTCGGCCAGCCGGCATGACCCGGCCGGGTCGGCAGATCCGCGCGCGAGAGGTCGCCGACGGCGCGCAGCAGCGTGAACAGCAGATCGCCTTTCGCCGTCCATTCATATTCGAAAAACGCGGGAGCAAGCACGGCCAGTCCGCGGCCACCCTGCGCCGCGGCCACGAAGCGATGCGCGGGTGCCGTCCGCACCGGCGTTTCGCGCGGGTAGGCCGCCGCGTCGACCTTCACCGCGGCGCGCTCGACCGCGCCGAACGCCGCGCCGGCAGTCACCGGTCTCCCGGCGAGGCCGGTCACGAGGCGCGCCCGGAGCCGGTGATAGCGATTGCGATTGTCGACATCCAACGTGACACGGACGACCGGGCTGTCTGCGAACAGCTGCACGACCAGGCGCGCGTCGATCCCGCGTATGACTTCCCAGCGCGCTTCCAGCGCGGCGACCAACGGACCGGCCGCGAGCCGCCGCACGGCAATCGGACCGCGGCTCTGCCTGACTCGGTCGCGCAGCGGCGGGCAGTAGGTGTACGCATCCCCCGCATCGCCCGCGTCCTCGAGACGCAGCAGCTCGACATATCGCTCATTGCGCCGGCGGTCGAGCAGCGACAGCGCGCCGTTGGGCTCGAGCGTCACCGCGACGAAGCGGTTCTCGAGCGACCGTCCGCGAACGTGGGCGTCTTCGCTGCGTGACAGTGGCGCCGCTGCGCCCTTCGTGAGCGCCGCGAGACCGAGGCCGGGAACGGCGGGCGCGCGGAATGCAATCCGAACCTGATCGACTTCGTCTTGATCGGGATAGTGACGCGTTGCGTCGGTGCGCTCCTGGGCGAGCCGCTGCGCGAGAACCTGTACGGGGATCGCGTGTCCGTCCTGGCCATAGAGGCCGAATGGTCGATAGCCCGCTCCCTGTCGCGGCAGGCGACCTTCCATCGGGCCGACCAGCACATCGCGCCGGAACACCGTCACATCGGCGACCGTGATGCCGCCACGGGAGCGCGGTACGGGATTCCACAGCAGCAATTTCGGCTCGCTGCCGTCGGCCCGCTCCCGCTGCACGTCGGCGTCATGCCCGGCAAGATCCACGAGTGCGCCGCGTGTCAGCTCGGCTGCGTACGCCGCAACCTCGGTGAGACGATGGCCAGCGGCCGATGCGACGGCGTCCGCCGTACATCCCGCGATCGTGTCATGGAACTGCGTCCGCACCAGGGTCCGCCACGCCGTCTCCAGAACCGGCCTGCGATCGCGACCTCCGGCGTGGCGCGCCAGCGCCACCAGCGGCTCGGCGAGACGCTCGAGCCAGAGCTCGACTTGCCCATGCCGCCGCTTGAGCGGCGCGCGCGTACCGTGCACTCCCTGCAACGTCCACGTATAGCCGTAGGACCACCGCAGCTCCCCCACCACGGGTTTCGCGGGCGTGCTCTCCGCCGCCTGGAAGAACTCGTCCAGGCGAGAAATGCGGAATGCACTCGCCGGCTCGAGGTCGCCAAGGAGATCGCGGAGCCGCGCGAGCGTGGGATGCGGCGCATGGTGATCGGCGCCGACAAACACCGGGACGTGCTTTCCGGCTGCGCGCTGCACGAGCGTGGCGCGAACCTGCGTCCAGATGTCGGGCAGGCGCGCTCCCGCGCCGGGCAATGCGGCGCCGATCTCGTACCCATCGGGCGGTAGATGCCACAGCAGGATCTCGCGGTTGTCTGGCCCTCGCCACCGAAAGAAATCAGGTTCCTGCCCGCCCCCCGGCCCGCCGCCCAAGCCCCGCCACACGACGCCGTACTTCAGACCGAACTCACGCGCCAGCGTGGGCAGCACGGCAGGGTGGCCGAACGCATCCGGGGAGTACAGCACGTCGAGTCGTCCCCCGAGATGCTCCGCGTCCGCAGTCCCCAGCAAGAGATTTCGGATCAGCGATTCCCCGGACGGGATCAACTCGTCGGCGAGCACATACCACGGGCCAACCTGCAGGCGACCCGTTTTCACAAGTGCCTTGATATCGGTCTCGCGGTCGGGGCGCGCCCGCAGATAGTCCTCGACGAGAACCGTCTGGCCGTCCAGGAGGAAAGCGCGAAAAGCGCTCTCGGCGTGCAGCCGATCGATCAGCTCGTCGAACATCGGGATCAGGCGCGCATGAAACGCGGCGCGCGGGAGAAACCACTCCCGATCCCAATGCGTGTGCGGAATGAGATGGAAAATGAACGCGGTCGTCACGGGCGCAGCTGCGATATCTCCGCCAGGCTCGAGAGGTGCACGTGAGCGACTCGGCGACCGCGGGCGAGCAGCGCCCGCACGTCCCCGCGCGCCTGCGCCTGATGCAGCTGGCCGAACGTCCAACCCATCTCCGGAATCTCGATGTCCTCGCCGATGTCGGTGGTGATCACCAGAAACAGGCCGCTGTTCGGTCCGCCTTTGTGCAGCTGGCCCGTCGAGTGGAGATAGCGCGGGCCGATGCCGAGCGTGGTCGCGCAGTTGAGCGCTGCGCCCCACGCGGCGCGTACCTGCTGGAGTTGGGCAACCACCTGAGGCGTCGGCGCGACGTACGCGAGGATGGCGAGATAGTCGCCGGGCCGTGCGCGGTGACGGAGTTGCTCGCGCGTGAGGGTTGGTAGGGGCGCAGCATGCGGCGCCCCGACACCGCCCCCGGCGCCCCTCCCCGTCCCCGCCCCCCCATCCCCACTCGTCAGTTCGGCGCGCGCCAAACGTTTCGCTGCTTCGACGTCAGGCTGATCGAACGCGTTGACGCCGAGCCGCTCGCAGAGCGCCTGGGTCGCATGCTCCCAGCGCAGGAACTCGGCGCCGAGATCCAGCGGATCGGCGGAGAACATCTCGGGGCCGACCGTTTGCGAATCGGGCAACGCGCTGCCCCTGGGATCCTCGACGATCGGAACCACGCCGCGTCCCTCCTTGCCCGAGCTCTCCGCGATCAACTGCTCGATCCACAGCGCGAGTCCGGCGATCCCTGGTGGCGGGCTCAGGCACAGCTTGTCGCGGCCGCTCGTCGCGCGATCGGCGATCGTGGTGCCGAGCGCACCCGCAGCCGCGATGTCGACGCCACGCGTCCGCTCGAGCAATGCGCGTCCGTCGAGTCCGCCCAGCGCCGCGGGCACCATGCCGACGGCCGTCAGCGCGGAGTAGCGGCCCCCCACATCGGGCGGGTGCGGAATGACGGCCCGAAACCGTTGCCCTCGCGCGATGCCGTCGAGTGGACTCCCCGTTTCCGTGATGGCGATGAACTGCTCCGGGCGCGCGCGGGCCGCGAAGTAATGGCAGAAGGCGAGGGTTTCGACCGTATTGCCGGACTTGCTGGAGATGACGAACAGGGTGCGCCCCAGGTCGGCGCCGGCTGCCGCGGAACGCACCGCTTCCGGATTGGTACTGTCGAGGACGTGGAGACTCCGGGCCCTGAACGTATCCGCCAGCACGGCGGCGACGAGACTCGACCCGCCCATGCCGCAGACGAGGATGCGGGTCAGTCCATCGCCTTGCACGGCCGCGGCCAGCGCGACGAGGTCGTCCCAGTGCGCGAGCGATTCCTCCGGCGCACGCATCCACCCGAGCAGATTCATTGGCGGGCAAACATAATGCGCATAATTTAGGCCCGGAGTCTCCTAAGATGCTGCCGCTGACCCGGCCCGCTCGCGTGTTGGTCGGCATCGCCATCGTGTCGCTCGTGGCGATGGTGCTCCTGTACGCATTCCCCTCCAGCGACCGGCGCACCGTGCACCTCGTTGCCAACCTCTCCTGGACCTGGGCCGCGGTCTTCGCCACGTACTGTTGTTTCGCCGCGACGCGGGGCAAGACGACGGCCGAGCAACGCCATGCGTGGCGCTGGATCGGTGCCGGATGCGCCGCGTTTCTCGCAGGTCAGTTGATCTGGATGTACTACGACCTATGGCGCGGCGCCCCGCCCTCGTATCCATCCCTGGCCGATGTGGGGTTCCTCGGCATCTACGCGTGTTTCCTTGTCGCCGTCATGACGCTGGTCCGCGGCCAGCCGGCCCGCCGCGCCGATCCGGAGCTCGTCCTCGATACCGTGCTCGTGAGCTTTACCGTCGGTGCGCTCGTGTACGAGTATCTGCTCGAGCCATTGATCACGAGTCGGGCGCCGGCTTCGACGGCTGGGCTGGTGACGAGTATCGGATGGTCCATCGGTGCCGTCGCGGTGCTGTGGACGATCTTGATACAATTGTTGCGCCGCCCGGCTTTCCTCGCCGCCACCGCCACGCTCATCCTGCCGGCCGTCATCGTTTTTGCGGTTGGCAATCTCATCTATGCCGTGGCGGCACTGGGCGGCACCGCACAGACCGGACGCCCGCTCGATCTCACCTGGGACGCCGGGCTGCTGCTGATCGCGGCCGCAGCCGCGGTGGCGCCGGATTACGCACACCATCTCGGGCGCAGCGGTTCGACCACGGGGGGAGGCGCCAGCACCGCGGCGCGCGTGGTAACCCTCGCGATCAGCCTGGCGGGCATGACGGCGGTGGCGATCGTCGCCCTCGTGCGCTCCGGACCCGAACCCGACGTTGCCATCATCCTCGGTGTCGGCATGGCGATCATCGGAGCCCGGGTCTTGTACTCGCTCGGCGTGGATCGGCGCTACGCGCACATCCTCGAGGACGAAGTCGCCAACCAAACCCGCTCGCTGATGAGCTCGCTCGGCGCGACGGCGTCCGCGGAGCGCAATCTCCGCCTGCTCATGGAAGCGGTGCCCGATGCCATCACGGTGGTGGACCGCGACGCCCACGTGCTCGATGAAAACAACGCGGGTCGCGTCCTCGTCAACGCATCCCCCGGCGACGACAGGGAGAGCGGCGGACGACGATCGACGTTTGGCTGGCTCGAGGGCACCGCCGCACGCATTGCGCGCGAGAATCTGGCCGCGGCGTTCGATGGCGAGCTGCGGCGCTTCGAGGTTCCCTATCAGCGACCCGACGGCAGCGAAGGGACCGGCCAGATCCTGCTGGCTCCGGTACGGGAAGGCGGCCGTATTCCCAAGGTGCTGGTGCTCGTCCGTGACACCACGGAACAGCGCCGCACGCAAGCGCAGCTGCAGCAGGCCGAGAAGCTTGCGGCGATGGGACAGCTGGTGAGCGGCGTGGCGCACGAAATCAACAATCCCGCCGCCATCATCTCGGGGTTCGCCCAAACGCTGCTGCTCGATGAGCTGCCGCCCGATCAGCGCGAGACCGTGCAGATGATGTACGACGAAGCGACGCGCATCGGCCGCATCACCTCGAACCTGCTCGCGTTCGCGCGGGCGGGCAGTAAGGAGCGGACCCTGGTGGAGCTGAACGAAGTCGTCCGCCGCACGTTCGCGCTGCGGTCCTATCATCTGACCACGCTCAACATCACCGTCCGTCTCGAGCTCGACGAGGCGAACCCCAAGGCGTGGGCCAACGGGTCGGAAGTGCAGCAGATGCTGCTCAATCTGCTCAGCAACGCCGAGCAGGCGCTGACCACGGTGCCGGGCGGGCGGGCCATCACGATCCGGACGTTGACCACCGACGACGAGGGCGTGCAGCTGCAGGTGGCCGACACCGGGCCCGGCATCCCGACAGAGATTCAGGAAAAAATCTTCGATCCCTTTTTCACGACGAAGCCGGAAGGCGCCGGCACGGGACTGGGCCTGTCCATCTGCTACGGCATCGTGCACGACCACGGCGGCAGGATCTGGGTGGATTCCGTGCCCGGACAGGGCGCCACGTTCACGATCGGCTTGCCGCGCGACGCGCGCGCGCGCCCGCGGAGCACGCCACCACCGATGCCGATTCCGGCCACAGCCCGGGCAGCAGTCTCGGAAGGCACGCTGTCGGTGTTGCTGATCGACGACGAGGAGGGCGTGCGCCGGGCCGTGGTGAGCTTTCTCAAACGCCGCGGCATGCACGTCATCGCCGTGGAAGACGGAAGCGACGCGCTCCGCGTGCTGCGCCGCGAGCGCTTCGACGTGATCGTCTCGGATGTGCGCATGCCGGGGATGAGCGGCGGAGAATTTTTGGAGCGGCTGCGGCACGAGCATCCAACGATGGTGAACCGCCTGATCTTCACGACCGGCGATACGTTTGCGACGGAGACGGCTTCGTTGCTGCGAGACTCGGGCGTACCCTCGCTCGTCAAGCCCTACGATTTCACGAAGCTCGAGAGCGTATTACACGACGTTGCCGGAGCGGCTAAAACCTCGACTTGAGGCGCACCTCGAGATCTGAACGCCCCACGCCGTTGGGCGTGGGCGACAGGCTGAACCGCAGCGGCTCGGCATCCACGGCGAGCGCGTCCAGGACCTGCGCGTCGACTGTCAGCTCGTAATCCCCCGGCCTCACGCCCATCAGGTAGAACGCGCCATCGTTGAAGGTCACCAGTGTGCGCCGGGTCCCGCTGCGCCGATCGGTGAGAATCAGCGTCGCGCCGCCTACCCCCGCGCCATTGCGGACGACCCGCCCCTCGATGATGCCCGCCTCCACGACGGCAATGTCGAGACTGCGGAAGCGATTGGGCCCCGGGACGATGCTGGTGCGCGCGAAGAGCGGGACGAGCAACGGCGACTCGAGCGACGATGAATCGAGACTGACCATGACGGGCTCGAACGGCACGAGGTCCCAGACGTGATAGGCGCCGGTCGAATCGGTGCGCGCCGAAAGCGAGCCCATCAGGACGCGGGCATTGGCAACGGGCGGCTCGCCCACGTCGCGCCTGCCGTTGGCGTTCACGTCCATGAAGACCCGGCCCGAGAGGCCGGACCGCTCGAGCGAGGGACCGGGCGCCACGGCGAGGCGGTCGGTACGGCGGTCCCACAGGAGCGAGCCCTGCACGAACTGGCTGGCACTGACCGGCTGGCCGGGCGGCGCGAGCACCGACGTGACGGCTCGCAGCGCCGAGAAGTACGAGGTCACCGTGATGGTGTAGGTGAGTCCCGCATCGCCGCGGAGCCAGTTCGCGCCGACTTCGAGACGGACGCCGCGCGTGACGGGATGAGCCGCGAACGCGGACCAGGAGACCAGGCCCGCCCGGCGTTCGATCTCAGCGTTGGTGCGCAGCAACATCTGACTCAGGAACATGCCCCACCGGCCGCGCGGCATGATGAATGTCGACAATCCCGCGTACTCGCGGTTACCAGCCACCGCCTGCCCGTGCTCGGTGCGCACGTAGGGCAAGAGCCGGACCTGGTCCGTTTGCAGCGAGGCCCCAAGCCGCGTGCGCGTCAATGCACCGGCATCGGTGCTGATGCGCTCGAACCGGCCGTCGAAGAAGAAGAAGCCATGGCTGGTCCTGGGCCGCAGGAATCCGCTGAGCGTCCACTGCGCGCGGCGGCCCGGCACCGCCAGCACCGACGCGGAATCGTGCGCGAAATGGACGTACTCACCTTCCAGCCGCAGATCGACGGAAGGCTCGTACCGCAGCGCGCCACGCGCGAGGCCAGCGCCGACCACCTCGCTCTGGATCGCCCACGCGTTGCTCGGATTACCGATCACCGCGACATACGGATGCGTCCGGTCGGAGAGCGAGTCGCGCCAGTATTGATCGAGACCGCCCTGCACCGTCCAGCGCGAGGTCGCCCCGTAGCGCAGATCGAGATTCAGCGTGGCGTTACAAATGAACGACGGCTGCGGACAGCGGCCGCCGGACAGGCCGTACTCGAACCGGCGCGCCGGCAACAGCTCATTCAGCACGCGATAGGTGCGGTTGAACTCGCGGATCTCCCCGAAGGGCCCGTACGCGACGAAGTCGACGGGGTTCTCGCCGTACCGCACCGGCAGCGCGATCGAGAAGCCTCCCGCCGCGTTCGCCGAATCGAAGGCCACGAGATCCCCGCCGCGATAGGCCTCCACGGACCACCCCGGCTCCAGGCTTCCCGCATAGCGCAGCGACCCGACGAGCGAGGGCCGGACGAACGGGGCGTTCGTGATCGCGATCCCCTCGACCGCGCGTGAGCGAGGACCTGAGGACGGCACGTCGCCCAGGCGCAGCTGCTTTACCCAGCGCTGCTCGCGCCAGACACCGGTCCACGAGGCGTCGAGGTGCACGCGACCCATTGCCGCCGGGCCGACACTCTGTCCCAGCACCTCGAGCGATCCACCGCCCACATCGGCGCCGAGACCGAAGCCGTAGGTCGATCCGGCAAGCGGATCGCTGGACGGCGAAAACATGGAATAGTCGGCGACGACGCCGTCCCACGACGGGTGCTGCAAGCCGAGAGTCACGTCCGGCCTCAATCCGTCGGGGCGGCGCAGGTACGCCTCGCGCGCCGCTTCCCGGCGCAGCCGGCGCGCGATCGGCAGGCTGCTCGGATCGATGACCGTCGCCGTCAGATCGGACCAATCCACCGAAAACATCACGCCGAGCAGATCCCCCAACCGCTCGCTCCCGACGTACAGCTCAGGGGACTCGAACCGAATGAACTCCCGCTCGATGTGAACGCGGCGATTGCCGTATTGCATCGAATCGCGGCGAGGATCGATCACGATCTGCAGGTTTCCGGGATCGACCGTCGCTTCCAGCCGTCCGTCAGGCGTGAGGCGATGCCGGATCTCGACGAGCTGGAAGAACTGCGACAGCGGCAGGAGAACCTCGGAGCGCACGCGATAGGCTTGGACGGTCGTCCCGGTGATGCGCCCGATGCGCAGGTCGATGACGACCTGCTCGGGGGTAGTGTCCTGGGCCGCGGGGGTGGGCGTGTAATGGAGCGCGGCCACCACCGCGAGCACGCTCCCGAAGACGAACATGGCTTACTGGTAAATCAGGGAGACGACGACGTTGCCTCGATAGATCCCGGGCTTCGCCGTGGGCGCCGGGTTCACGGTGCCGCCCAACCAGATGTACAACGTGGGATTCGCAGGCGGACCCAGGCGACCCACGGCCCCCGCGCCGGGATCGAAGACGGTGCCACCCACCGGATTATTCGTCGCGCGGCGCCACACCGCCGAAACCGCGCTGAACGAGATCGGCATCGTCGAGCCCGGCAACGCTTGAATGTTGCTCAGCTGCGCCGGCAAGGTGAAACTGACGACGACAAACGCGTTGCCACTGCCGTTGACCTGCCACTCACCAGCGTTGGCCGCGGTCGGCAGCACGGTCGTCGGCACGCCTTTGATCACGGTGCCGAAGTCCAGGTCGCGCAGCGTCGCGATCGTCATTCCGACGGTGACGACCGTCGCGTCAGCGCCGACGGTCCCGCTCGATTGCGCTTGCGCGCGAGCGGCGAGCCCGAGGCACACGACGAGCAGGATTGCCCGTCTCACGGGACGACCACCTGAACAGAATCGCGGACCGGCGGAGCCTTGAGCACCACACCGGGCAGATCCTCGCGCTCGGCCACCACC
>DASXTV010000010.1:0-10740 GCA_036505175.1 Gemmatimonadales bacterium | reverse complement strand
TGCAGACGCCAGGGGGAATACAAGACAAGACGTCCTTCTGAACTGGGACGTGTTCGTGACGCCGGGCATACCCATCGTCATGAGCGACATGCCTCCGGGCGTAAAAGAGGCACGTTTTCAGGCGATGGCATCAACCCTCATCTATGGCAAACGAGACGCCGTCCTGGTGGATGCCTTCATGACGGTCAAGCAAGCCAACGCTTTGGCGGACTGGGTTGCCGCCAAGGGTAAGAACCTGACCACCATTTACATGACGCACGGTCATGGAGACCATTGGTTTGGGGTCGGCACTCTTCTTGAACGATTCCCACGTGCGAAAGCGGTCGCAACGCCCGGCGCTGTAAGAGTGATGCGCCTGAACGCCTCTCCAGAGGTTCTCGAGCTCTGGAAGGCATCATTTCCAGGCCAGATTCCGGACAGGCTGGTCATCGCCGAGGAGCTCGACGGGAATGTCCTGGATCTTGAAGGGCACGAGCTGGTCGCCGTGGAGCTTGGCCACACCGACACGGATGATACGACCTGCCTGAATGTCCCCTCGATCGGACTCGTGGTCGCCGGCGATGCCGCGTACAACGATGTCCATCTCTACCTGGTCGAGTCGAATGCGCAGACACGACGCGAGTGGATCTCTGCGCTCGACAAGATCGAGTCGCTCACGCCACGCGCGGTCGTGGCATCACACAAGCGACCCGAGAACGACGACAGCCCCGGGATCATCGAACAGACCCGCCAGTACATTCGCGACTTCGACCGGTTGGCGGAAACGACGAAAACCGCTCAAGAGCTCTACGACAAGATGCTGGAGATCTATCCAAACCGAGTCAATCCTGGGTGGGCGCTCTGGAGCTCGGTACGCTCGGCCAAGCGATGAAGCGGGAATGCCGCTCATGGGCGGATCGTCTACGGCTTTCATGCGCGCGACCTCCATCTCGTCATGGGACCGCCTACACCCGCCCAATTCCCCGTTCTCCTCGATGGACACTCGCCGGCTCCGGCACAAACGGGGCGGAGCTCTCGCGACGTGCGTCGTCGAAAAGGGATAGCCGCTCATCACGCTGGTGAAGTGAGGGAGAAACGGTATGGCCAAGACGCCCGATCTCGATCGCCGTAATTTTGTTGGTTTCGTAGCGGCAACAGCTGCCGTTCTTTCCACGAGGGCCAACGCTATGACGCAAGGGCTTACTGAGGTCGTGCGACGGACGGACGGCAATGCCGACATTCGTCCGTTTAGATTCACTGCTTCGGACGTGGAGCTTGCCGATCTGCGCCGTCGCGTCAACGCGACGAAATGGCCCGAGCGGGAATGGGTGCCGGATTCATCGCAGGGCGTGCCGCTCAGGACGATGCAGAATCTAGCGCGCTACTGGGGGACCGAGTACGACTGGCGCAAGTGCGAGGCGAAACTGAGCGCGCTGCCCCAGTTCATCACCGAGATCGACGGGCTCGACGTTCATTTCATTCACGTGCGCTCGAAGCACGAGAATGCGCTGCCGGTCATCGTCACCCACGGATGGCCCGGCTCGATCATCGAGCAGCTGAAGATCATCGAGCCGCTCACCAATCCGACGGCATTTGGCGGGACAGCCGCGGACGCCTTCCATGTGGTGATTCCGTCGCTGCCGGGCTACGGGTTTTCCGGCAAGCCCACCGACGCGACCTGGAACCCCGTCAGCATCGCGCACGCGTGGGCGGAGCTCATGCAGCGCCTCGGCTACACTCGCTATGTCGCGCAGGGCGGCGACTGGGGGAACGCGGTCTCGGAGGTGATGGCCCTGCAGCAACCTCCGGGTCTGCTCGGCATCTCGACGAACATGGCGGCCACCGTTCCGCCCGAGATCGCGCAGGCCATGGCCCGTGGCGAGGCACCGCCGGCCACCCTGTCGGCGGACGAACGGCGCGCCTGGGACCAGCTCGACTTCTTCTATAAGAAGGGCCTCGGCTACGCCAACGAGATGGGGCTCCGGCCCCAGACGCTGTATGCGCTCGCAGATTCGCCCGTCGGTCTCGCGGCCTGGATGATCGACCACGACGCGCGGAGCGAGGAGCTCATCGTGCGCGTCTTCGATGGCGGCAGCGAGGGCCTGTCGCGCGACGACATCCTCGACAACATCACCCTCTATTGGCTGACTAACACGGCGGTCTCCTCGGCGCGTCTGTATTGGAGCACGCGACAGCTGGGGGGCAAGGGCGGCTTCTTCGACGCCCGCGGCGTTCAGCTTCCCGTGGCCGTGATGGCGTATGCGGACGAGATCTATCAAGCCCCGCAGAGCTGGGCCGAGCGCGCGTATCCCAAGCTGCTCCGGTACACACGCCTTCCGAAGGGCACACACTTCGCGGCGTGGGAGCAGCCGGAGACGTTCGTGACGGAGCTGCGTGCCGGTTTCAAGTCGCTTCGAGGGTAAGGAGAGCATGCCATGGCGACGCTGACCCAGGCCGAAGGCAGCAACGTCACTGCACCGACGCAATTCGTCGCGTCGAGGCTCGAGAGGTACGCATATCGTCGCTTTGGCCGTGCGTCAGCGCCGCCATTGCTCTGCCTACAACACTTCACGGGAACACTCGACTTCTGGGATCCCGCGGTGACCGATCCGATCGCGCGGGACCGCGAGGTGATCCTGTTCGAGAACGCCGGCCTGGGACGCTCGAGCGGCGAGGTCCCGGACACCATGGCGGGAATGGCGGCGCACGTGCTGGCGTTCGTCGATGCGCTCGGCCTTACTCAGGTGGACGTACTCGGCTTCTCGCTCGGCGGCGTACTCGCCCAGTTGATCGCCCTCGAGCGGCCTTCGCTGGTGCGGAAGATGCTCCTGGTCGGAACTGCTCCTGAGGGCGGCGAAGACATCATGCATCTCGAAAAACCGGAGCTGAAGCGGATCCTCGATGATCCGGAACTGCAGGCGTTTCAGCGGCTTGTAAAGCTCTTCTTTACGCCGAGTGCGGCGAGTCAGGCGGCAGGCCAGGCGTACGCGCAGCGGCTGGCCGCCCGCCGCAAGGATCGCGAGCCCGTCTCGGGTCCGAAAGTCGCGGTAGCGCAGCTCACGGCGTTTCGCGCGTGGGAGCGTGGGGACGGCGCGGAGCGCTTCGCGAAGCTCCGCCAGATCCGTCAGCCATGTCTCGTCGTCAACGGCGTCTCAGATCATATGATTTCGGTCCGGAATTCATATGCACTCGCCGAGCATCTACCGCGCGCGATGCTGCTCACGTATCCGGACGCCGGTCATGGCTCGCTGTTCCAGTATCACGACTCGTTCGTGCGACAGGCGTCGCTCTTCCTCGACGCAGAATCATTGTAGGGGGGGCGTGCGGCTTCCACGCCCATCCGGACCGGACGGTGGCAGGTGTGTTCGCACATTACGAGCTCCTCGAATGGCTCATCGAGGGCGTCCATCGGGATCTGCTCGTCGGTGACTTCTCCTCTGAGGAGTGATAGCGCCGTGCCCGGGACGGGAGCTACCGAGGCCATGAGGGGGAAAGGAGCAGCCGATGAAACGGCAACGAGCTGTGGAGGGTGATGCATCGCGCCGAGACTTCTTGGTCACGAGCGGCGCCGCGTTTGCCGCGGCCGCCATGCCGGCGACGACGGCGACCGCCCCCGCTCGTACACAAGGAGCGCGTTCAATGAACACGATCACCACGAAAGACGGCGTTGAGATCTTTTACAAAGACTGGGGCAAGGGTCAGCCCATCGTGTTCAGCCACGGTTGGCCGCTATCGGCCGATGATTGGGACGCGCAGATGCTGTTCTTCCTCGCGCGCGGCTATCGCGTCATCGCCCACGACCGGCGCGGCCATGGCCGTTCCACCCAGGTCGGCAGTGGCCATGACATGGATCACTACGCCGACGACCTGGCCGCGCTGACCGCACATCTCAACCTCAAGGATGCGGTGCATGTCGGCCACTCGACCGGCGGCGGCGAAGTCGTGCACTACCTGGCGCGGCACGGGGAAAACCGGGTGGCAAAAGCCGTACTCATCAGTGCGGTGCCGCCACTGATGGTCAAGACGGCGGCGAATCCCGGTGGGTTGCCCAAGCAGGTTTTTGACGGGTTGCAGGCGCAGCTCGCCGCCAGCCGAGCCCAGTTCTATTACGATCTGCCGGCGGGGCCGTTCTATGGTTACAACCGGCCGGGTGCGAAACCCTCTCAGGGCGTGATCTGGAATTGGTGGCGCCAGGGGATGATGGGAGGAGCCAAAGCGCACTACGACGGCATCGTTGCCTTCTCCCAGACGGACTTCACCGAAGACCTCAAAAAGATCACGGTGCCGGTCCTGGTGATGCATGGCGATGACGACCAGATCGTGCCGTATGCCGATTCGGGACCGCTGTCGGCAAAGTTGCTGAAGAACGGCACCTTGAAAACCTACAAAGGCTTTCCGCACGGCATGCCCACGACCGAGGCGGATACGATTAATGCCGACCTACTGACGTTCCTGAAGGCCTGATTTCTTCAGAAAGGAAATGCGGTATGAAGCGATTCCCGCTTGTTCTAATCGTCGCCAGTTTCGTGGGCGCCCTGCATGGTCAATCGTCGCACTCGTCCGCGGGCAAGCCGACGATCGTGCTGGTTCACGGCGCGTTCGCCGACGGCTCGGGCTGGTCGAAGGTCATCCCGATCCTCCAGCGCGACGGCTACGACGTGATCGCGGTGCAGAACCCGCTCACATCGCTGGCTACGGACGTCGAGACGACGAAACGCGTCGTCGCCGCGCAGCCGGGTCCCGTCGTGCTCGTCGGGCATTCGTATGGCGGGGCGGTGATCACGGAAGCTGCGGCCGGGAGCCCCAACGTCAAGGCGCTCGTCTTCATAGCGGCGTTCGCCCCTGACTCGGGCGAGCCGATCGGCGCATTCGGCGACAAGTATCCGGCCCCGCTCGGCGCGGCGCTCAAGCCCGACGCGGCGGGTTTTCTCTATGTCGATACGGCGAAGTTCCACGACGTCTTTGCCGCCGACCTGCCGGTGAGTGAAACACGGATCGCGGCGGCAACACAAAAGCCGATCATCGGCACCGTCTTCGGCGCCTCGGTCGATCGGGCGACATGGAAGACGATTCCGTCCTGGTACCTGGTGTCACAGGACGATCGCGCCATCAATCCCGATCTCGAGCGCTTCTATGCGAAGCGTGCCAAGGCACACACGACGGAGGTCAAGTCGAGCCATGTGGCGTTCCTCTCGCATCCGGCGGTCGTGGCGCAAGTGATCGAAGCAGCGGCCCGTGCCCATTAACCAGGATCGCCGCCGGTTTATCGCGACGTCGGCCGCGACCCTTGTCGGATCGGAGCTCGCCATGTTGGGTGCGACGAAATCTGCGCTGCACGCGATGGGACTCGCGTCGGACCGTGGGTTATCGGCGCTCCGCGGCGCCACCACCTGGTTGAATTCACCGCCGCTCACCGCGGAGGGGCTGCGCGGGAAGGTGGTGCTCGTCGACTTCTGGACCTACACGTGCATCAACTGGCTGCGGACGCTGCCGTACGTGCGCGCGTGGGCCAAGAAATACGGTGAGCACGGGCTGGTCGTGATCGGCGCGCACACGCCCGAGTACGGCTTCGAGCACGATCTCGACAACGTGCGTCGCGCCGTGAAAGAGATGCGCGTGACCTACCCGGTCGCCGTCGACAACGACTACGCGATCTGGAACGGCTTCGATAACCAGTACTGGCCCGCGCTTTATTTCATCGACCCGAAGGGCGTGATCCGGCATCACCAGTTCGGGGAGGGGGAGTACGACCAAGCCGAGGCGATGATTCAGACGTTGCTGACGGAAGCCAGAATCGGCGGCGTCGGGCATGACACGGTTGCCCCCGACGCGCGCGGCATCGAAGTCGCCGCTGACTGGGACAACCTGCGCTCCCCGGAGAACTACCTCGGCTCCGAGCGCACCGAGGGCTTCGTCTCGAAGCGCGACGTGGCGAAGCTCCGCTTGAACGAATGGACGGTGGCCGGTAACTGGACGATCGGCAGGAACGCCGTCACGCTCAACGAGGCCAACGGCCGGATCGTCTCGCGCTTTCACGCCCGCGATCTCCATATGGTTTTGGGCCCGGCGACGCGCGGGGCCTCCGTGCGATACCAGGTGCGCATCGACGGGCAACCCGCGACCAGCGTGCACGGCGTCGACGTCGACGCGCAGGGCCAGGGCGCGGTGACTGAGCAGCGGTTGTATCAGCTGATCCGGCAGCAGCGGCCAATCGCGGATCGCCAATTCGAGATCGAGTTTCTCGATCCCGGCGTGGAGGCATTCGCGTTCACATTCGGATGATCCCACATGAACCAAGACCGTCGCGAATTCTTGGGTACCGCACTCATGACCATCGTCGCCGCCAAGCTCGGCATACCTGATCCGGTGCTTGTCAGTCGCCCCCACTTGTACGCCGACCCTGACAGGGTGAAGTGCCTTCGTCGCCCAGGTTGGGGGGGGACGCCCGCCCCGCAGAAGGAGTAGCGAACCTGGATCAGGCTGTTACTCGGCCAGCTTGGCGTAGCTGACGCGCCATTCGAAGCGAACACATGGACACACCTACTTAGACCCAACGCTAATCTCGACCACCCATCATCCGGGGTCGCGACGAGCAAGCGCGCGTAAGCGTTGAGGACACGTCCACCTCGGCGAGGTGATTTGCAGCGCCCACCTTGACGTCGCAGCACCTTCGGCGCACGGCCGCGCGAGACTTTCGACGCGCCGGCGTGTCGGAGGGTGAGATCATGAAGCTCTGCGGGTGGCGGACGCGCTCGATGTTCGATCGCTACAACATCATCGACGAGGCGGACCTCGCCGCAGCCGTGGCGAAGCGCATGAAGCCTTCCCCGCCCGCTTCGAATTCTGTAACTTCCAACCGCAGCACTTCTTAGGTCCGTAGCTCAATTGGTAGAGCACCGGTCTCCAAAACCGGGGGTTGCAGGTTCGATTCCTGCCGGGCCTGCTCGGGCCGCGACGCACGTCGTCGCGGCCCTTCGCATGCCCGGCCGACTCGATGCTCCGGCCCTCGCTCCGCTCGGGCCTCCGCGAGCGATTCCTGCCGGGCCTGCTCAGAAGCGCCGGCGCCAGAAGTCCGCGGCGGTCGGGAAGAGCTTCTCGGTGAGCACCGCCGAGAGGGTCACGAACATCCCGTGCCCGCCGCGCACCGAGAAGTCTGGATCGCTCAGATTGCCGAACCGATACCCCGTGGCGACTTCGAGCCCATTCACCGGCCGGAAAGCCAGGGCGGGCGCGCCATCCCAGGCCGTCGCGCCGCTCGTCCGCTCCATCACCAACCGTCCGTCGGCGCGCACGCTCAGCCAGGGGCTGAGCGCGACGTTCACCCGGCTGCCGACATAGTCGGCCCAGGCCGTCAGCGTCCGCGGGCTCCCGTCGGGGTACACGCCCTCGGCCTGCGTGCGGCGCATCGCGTACCGGGTGCCGATCTCAAGCGTACGGACCGGCGTCCAGATCAGCTCGGCCGCCCCGATCAGCTTGCGCTCCGCGCCCTGTGACACCAACACCCCAGCGCCCAACGGGTTGCGCTCGTCGGTCCACTGGAACTTCGCAAGCATGTTCAGTCGGTCGGTACGCGCCGGCCGGAACGCGAGGCCCCACAGGCTCGACAGCTGGCGGGACAGCGGAGCGCCGGGGCGGGCGCTCTGCGAAAACTCCTGCCGGGTCAGCAGTGCCAAGGACGCGTCGAACGCGACGTCCCCGGCCACGGTCGCGAGCCGCGTGGACTGGAGCGCGCCGTCCTTGTACTCGCCGCGAGCGCTCAACCGGTACGGTGCACCCTTCGGGAGGAGCTCGAGTCCGGCGCCCGCGGACCAGTAGTCGTCCTCGGTCTGCAGGAACGGGAGCGCGCGCACGGGATCCGCGAGCGAGGCGCGGCCCACGCCCACGCGCCGTTCGAACAGCACGTTCACCGCGAGATCCGAGGAGAGCTGCATGCGGTTGCGGAGCCCGACGACGGCCGCGTTGGTGGCGCCGCTGGCGCCGCCGATCAGCTGGTAGCTGCCCCACGCCTGCGTCCCGTGCCCCATGTCGGTCCGCAGGCCGATGCTCGAGATCGCGTAGTTGCCCAGGCTGTCGGAGCGCGAGACGTAGCGCTGGCTCGCCTCGAGCGCCACGGTGGGCGCGACCTGATACGTTCCGCCGACACCCATGACGTCGGGTGAGATGTCCGGGCCGGACAGACTGACGTGGCGTCGGGCCTCTGTCCAGAACTGCAGCTTCGGGGTCGCCGCCCACTTCGTCTTCAGTTCACCGGCCGTCGCGTCGCTGGGCGTGGGGCTGCTGCCCGAGACCTGATCGTTCGCCAGCCCCGCGTCCACCTGTACGCGCGAGCCGACGGTCTGGAGGATGCCGACGCGCGTGTGCTCGCGGTCGATGCCGAGCAGCTCGAAGCTCTGGCGGGAGTGCTCTGCCCGCAGATCGGTGCTGCCCAGCTTGAGGCCGCCCTTCAGGTTCTCCTCGATCAGGCCGGGCTGGAGCGCGACATTGGAGGGGTTCGTGAACTCGCGGCCCACCCGCATGTAGCCCGCCCCGACGCTCAAGGCCCCGTCGAACAGGCCGTAGCTCGCCTTGGCCGAAGTGGCCATGCCGGTGGAATCGCCCTGCTCCGCGTAGGCGATTTCGGCGCCCACGTCCAGGGCGCCGAACCGCACGACCCGCACGTCAGCACCGACCAGGCGGTAGCGGTTGATGGCCTGCTCGGCGTTGACGGCCGTGATGCCGATCCGCAGCGAGTCCACGCGCAGCCCCGCGGCGAGCGGTCGCACGTCCAGCGCCGCCCGGGCACCGGCCACGAGCCGCTGCTCGCCCCCGGACCCCGCTTCGAAGGTGGCGACGATGAACACCGGGTTGCCGTATGCGTCCGCCGCGGGAATCGGCTGCTTGAAGAGCACCACGCCGGCCGTGTAGTCGATTTCGTAGTCCACGAAGCGGGCGAGGGCCTGCGTGGCGACGGCGCGCTCCGGGTTCAGCACGTCCCGCGTCTCGACCCGCAGGTACTCGCTGCCCGGCAGCACGTCCGCCGCGAGCTGGTACGGGCCGGAGATGCCGGCACCCCGGATCTGCAGCTGCCGCAGCGCCTGCGACGTCAGACTGCCGAAGCCGCTCCACGTGACGGCCCCGGTCGTGACGTGGGCGGCGAGCCCCGTCACGGCCCGGCGGTACTGCGCCAGGCTCAGGCCGCTCGCGAAGTCCGTCGTGGAGAGGTCGCCGAACGCGGCCCAGTCGAACCCGCGCTCGAGCCGGGCCGAGACCCAGTCGTGCGAAGCCGTTCGGACCTGGAGCTGGCTCGCATCGCCCAGGATCGGGTATTGCGCCTCCGCCAACGGATCCGTGCTGCGGCCGAACACCTCCTGCCCGTCGTTCAGCCGGCGGGAGTCCACGCCGAGCGTGAGCGACGTCCGATCGCCGAGCCGGCCGCGCGCCGTGATCGCGCCGTACGCGTCGGGGCTCGCCCCCACACCCACCATCCCCGAGCCGGTGACGCTCAGCGGACGCACCTCGGGAAGGATTTCCAGCGGCAGCGTCGCCTTCGCGTCACCCGACTTGAGCTCGAGCAGGCCACGCCGCACCTCGCGGCCGGCGCGCAGGCTCACGATCACCCAGCCGGTGGAGTCGGACAGCCGTTGCAGCCCGACCGAGGACGCGTCGGCGTCCGGCCCCACCGGCTCCGCGCCCGTCGCGCTCACGGTCACATAGGCCGGCTGCACGACCGGGACACCCCAGGCGTCCAGGACCCGTACCTTGGTGGCGGACACCGTGTGGCCGTCGGCCACCAGCGCGAGGCGGGTCGCACTCAGGGCGAACTTGGCCGGAAGACCGGTCACGTGGACGGCGATGCTGTCCCAGCGCGCGCTGCCCCAGGAGTTCGTCATCCGCGCCCGCAGCCGATGCGGGCCGCGCTTCAGCGGAATGGCGATGAAGTCGACGACGCCATCGATCCGGACCGGTGCACTGTCGATCGGTGCCGCGCCGTCGTACAGCACGACGGTCGTGCCCCGCTCGCCCTTCACGCCCACGTACACGCGATCGGTGGCGAGTACCGAGCCGTCGGCCGGCGCGAAGATTTCGGCGCCGGGGCCGTGCACGAGCGACGTCCGGCGCTCCGCCTCGCGCTCACCGGCCGCCCGCGCCGGGGCGACGAGCACGGGCTCCGCCGCGCGGATCGTGTCGGCCGCCGCAGCCGCGGGCGCCGCGACCGCCGGGGCCGTGGGGGTGGGGGTGGGGGTGGGCAGCTGGTGTGCACCGGCGTCCCACTGCATCGAGAGGACGACCGGGCGCAGCGGGTTGTGCACCACCACCCGAGCCACGGGGGCCGGTCGGCGGACCTGCCCCCCGCTCGCACCCGCGCCGCCGCGGTCGATGACGTACAGCCACATGGTGGCCGAGTCGCGCCGCTGCGACGCCCACGCGACGATGCGGATGTTGGTGCCTGGGCGCGCGGGAGGGATCGGAATCGCCGTGTTGTCGAGCCAGGCGTAGCGCGTGAACTCCACGCCGTCGCGGTACACCACCGCCGAATCGGCGAGCGGGCTGAACGCCACGAGCGCGTCCAGCGGCGTCCCGACCGGCTGTCGCACCGTCACTTCGTACCGCACGACCGCGTGCCTGGAGCGGCCGAGACTGGGCTCCGCACCGACGCGAGGCGGGCCCGAATCGTCCGCCTCCCGGAGCGGCGTGGCGGCGAACTGGAAGTCCACCGGTGGGCGCACAGCCACGGGTTCGGCCCCGTCGGCCGGCTGACGCACGGTGGTGGGCCGGTCCGCC
>DASXTV010000009.1:0-85274 GCA_036505175.1 Gemmatimonadales bacterium | reverse complement strand
CTGCGCCGCCGCGATTGCCGGCGACGCCAGCGCGAGGGCCGCGATAAGGAGCGATCGTCCGGTCAAGATCATCTCCTGTTAAGGTGGGCTCGGGGCGCCAAACGTCACATAATACGCCGCCCAGTGCGGCGTGCGCGAGGCTACGAGCACGACGGGAAGACTGTGGAGCGCGTCTTTCAGCGGCGGATCGGCGAGCATGATCGACGAGAGTCGACGGTCGAGGATGCCCCGCGGGGTCTGTGCATCCGATACGATGACCAACCAGTATCCATTGTCATTCAGGGATGGAGGAGACCACCGATACCGACCCCGGGCGTGCACGACATAAGTCCCCCGGCCCAACTTGACGGTGTTCCACACCTGCTCGATTCCACCGACGTCGGTCATGCGGAACCCGATCACGTATGCGGGCAGGTCGAGATCGAACTTCACCCAGTACGGCGTCGCGTCCACGATGCCGAGTCCAAAGTCCTGTGCCGGACCAATACGTGTCTGCGGTAGGACTGCGACGGGAGCGTGCCGCGCACAACCGGCTGCTGCCAGCAACAGCGCGAGCACGGATACGGGCAGGTTCCGCAGCATAAGGACCTCGCGACAGAAGGCTGATTACAGCTGGGGGGGGCAACGCGCCACCGATGCAAGACACGCGCGCGATCATTGATCATTGATCATTGATCATTCTACATTCGACGCTATGCCTCGTTGCGGTACCATCGTCCTGGCCGGCCGGCCCAATGTCGGCAAATCGACGTTGCTCAACGCGCTTGTCGGCGAACACCTCGCGATTGTGTCCCCCAAGCCACAGTCGACTCGGCTCCCCGTGGTTGGCTTGCTCACCAAGGACGACACGCAGTACATCTTCACCGACTCGCCCGGGTTGCTCGAACCGGAATACCAGCTGCATGAAGCGATGCGCGCCGCCGCGCTGCGAGCCATCGACGACGCGGAGCTCATTGCGTATCTGCATCCACTCGCTGAGTACCCCGCGCCTCCACTCGCTACCGTCGCCAGACTCGAAAAACCCCCGCGCGCTCAGATCGTGACCGTATATACGAAGTCCGATGTTGTCGGACCGTCCGGCCGTCCGACCGTCCGACCGTCCGACGTCGTACTCTCCGCGACCACGCGGGAGGGCCTGGACGTGTTTCTTGAGACGTTACGTTCCCGGCTGCCCGAAAGCCCCTTTCATTATGATCCCGACGAGCTGGCCACGCAGCCGATGCGCTTCTTTGCGGCGGAGTTCATTCGCGAGGCGGCGTTCGAGCAGCTGCACGAAGAGCTGCCGTACAGTGTGGCGTGCGAAATCGACGAGTTCCGGGAAGGCGCCGAGCCGGTATATATTCGGGCCGTGTTGTACGTCGAGCGAGAAAGTCAGAAAGGGATCGTCATCGGCGAGGGCGGTCGCGCTATCAAGGCCCTTGGCGCCGCGGCGCGCGTCAAGATCGAGGCGCTGCTCGGCCAGCGCGTGTTCCTGGACCTCCATGTGAAGGTCCTTCCCAAATGGCGCCGCGACGAACCATCGCTCAAGCGTCTGGGGTACGCCAGATCATGAGCCTCGCCCCCGACCTGCTCGAGATTCTCGTCTGCCCGAAGTGCAAGGGGCCGCTCGAGCACCGCACGAATCCGGAAGCCCTCGCGTGTCATGCCTGCCGCCTGATTTACGCCGTCGAAGACGACATTCCCATCATGCTCATCGATGAGGCGAAACCCTTCTGACGGAAGGTTAGAACGTTGGACCGTTGGAATGGGGTTGCGATTCTCCATTCTGGCGGTCATCACTCTTTCCATCATTCCAACAGTCCAACTTTCCGGTCAGGAGCCCCCACTCAACGCCGGCGCGCTCTTCCTGGTATTTCCGGTGGGCGCTCAGGCGGTCGGCATGGGACAGACGGCCACCGCGGCCGCGGGGCGGGGCGAAGCGGCATTCTGGAATCCCGCCGGCCTCGCCACGCTCTCCGACGACGAGTTCGCGCTCCACAGCGCCTCGCTGGTCGCCGGCCGCAGTAACGTGCTGGGCGCCTATTTCCCCTCGCGCGGCATCGGCGTGATCGGGGGGGCGGTCTACCTGGTCGACTACGGCGATCTCGATCGCACCGACATCAACGGCAACACCATCGCGCGCATCGCCCCCCGCAACTTCGAGTTCCTCGCCTCCTACGCGGCCAACCTGACGGGCTCGTTCGTCTTCGGTATCAGCTACAAGCTCGTCCAGTTCCGCGTGGATTGCAGCGGCGACTGCCGTGACTTTCCCGCCGGCACGGGCGCGACGCACGCGCTCGATCTCGGCGGGCAGTTCCGCGTTGGCCCGGGCGGTCCGCTGCGCATCGGCGTGGCGTTGCGCAACATCGGTTTCCGGCTGCAGGTGCAGAACCAAGCCCAGGCGGATCCGCTCCCCACCCGGCTCGCCGTCGGCGCGCAGTACGAAGTCCGGCTGCGTCCCGCTGGGGGCAACGCGCTCGATCAAGCGTTCGACGTGAAAGTCGCGGCCGACGTGGACAGCCCCTGGGGACAGGTGGGCCAGTCGGAGACACGGCTCGGTCTCGACGTCGGGTATCAGCGGCTGGTGCGGGTGCGCGCCGGATACGCGTTCGTCCAGGACGGCCTGAGCGGGCCGAGTGTGGGGCTGGGGGTCGAGAGCGGCTCGCTTGGCGTCGATCTGGCGCGGGCGTTTTTGACCGGCTCGGACCTGCAGGCCGAGAACCCGACGTTCTTTTCCTTCCGGGTCACATTCTAATGAGGCGCTCGGCGATCCTCGCCGCAATCGCGACGATCGCGTTGGCGAGCACCAGCGTGGCACAGCAGCAGGAGCCGCCGGCGAGTGTGTTCGTCCGGCCGTTGGTGTCGTTGCTCCTGCCCGGAAGCGGACAGCTGCTGGCCCATCAGGACCGCGGGGCCGTGTACCTGGCGGCGGAAGTGTATCTCGTGTCGCGCTTCCTGCAGCTCGATCACGAAGCGACGATGGAGGCGCGGCGTTTTCAGAATCTCGCCTTCGATGTGGCGCGGCGCTCGTTTGGACCCAGCCGGCGCGACACCATCTTCGAGTACTACGAGCAAATGGAGCGCTTCGCCGAAAGCGGCGTGTACGACTCCGATCCCGGACCGGCGTTCGTGCCCGAAAGCAATCCCACCACCTACAACGGCGCGGTCTGGCTGCTGGCGCGGCGCACGTACTGGGTGGATCCCGACATCCCTCCCGATCCTTCCTCTCCCCAGTACGCCGACGCGCGCCGGTTCTATTGGGAACACGCCGTGGGACCGGGCTTTCAGTGGAGCTGGCGCGACCATTCGCTCGAGCACGAGGTCTTCCGCGACTACATCAAACGCAGTGACACCGCATTCCGGCGCGCGCAAAACCAGATCGGCCTGTTGCTCGCCAATCACGTGTTGAGCGCGGTCGACGCTTTGATTTCGGCGCGTCTGAGCGCCACCGCCGGCCGGGGCGCTTCTCTGCGCACGACCGTGACCCCGAGGTATTCGGAAATACGCTTCTCGCTCCCGTTTTAGCTGTGAACCTCTAGGGAATGTCGACATCCGTCCATGACCGAAGCCATCCTCGGCCTCGTAACGCTGACGGTGCTCGAGATCGTCCTCGGCATCGACAACATCATTTTCATTTCCATCCTCGCGGGGAAGCTCCCCGCGCCGCAACAGGCGCGCGCCCGCCGCGTCGGCCTGGTCGGCGCGATGTTCACGCGCGTCGCCTTACTCGCCGCGCTCGCGTGGATCATTCGAGTGACCGCGCCGCTGTTCCATGTGCTCGGGCATCCATTCTCGGGCCGCGATCTGATTCTCATCGCCGGTGGACTGTTCCTGCTCGCGAAGAGCACGCGCGAGATCCATGACGGGCTCGAAGGCGATGCGGATCATGCCGGCACCAAGGTGCGCGCCTCGTTCGGCGGCGTCGTCGGACAGATCGTCCTGCTCGACATCGTGTTCTCGCTCGACTCGGTGATCACCGCCGTCGGGATGGCACGCCACCTTCCCGTGATGATCGCGGCGGTGGTGCTCGCCGTCGGGGTGATGCTGTTCGCCGCCGCGCCGATCAGCGACTTCGTGCATCGCCATCCAACGGTCAAGATGCTCGCCTTGAGCTTCTTGCTGATGATCGGGGTGTCGCTCGTGGCCGACGGATTGGGTCAGCACATCGCCAAGGGGTACATCTATTTCGCGATGGGCTTCTCGGTCTTCGTGGAGATGCTGAACATGCGCATGCGGGCGCGCACCCCGCCGCTGCGGCTGCGCGAGGCGTACGAGGGTTCATTTGACACGGGAGGCGACGAGGCCTAAGTTTAGGCAGTTTCTACCCTTACGAGGTGTAAGGTGCGGTCGCGCCAAGCCATTCTCTTCTTCTCGCCGGCTGGACGTTCCGTACCTGACTTCGTGACCGCCTGGGTCAACGGGAAGAGCTTACCCGTGATCTCCCTGCCGCAGGCGGCTGGGGTGGAAGAGCGCGTGCTCCGCGCGCTGCCGACCCTGGTGGTGATCGACGCCGACAGCGCGGGGGACGAAGGGATGCAGCTGTGCGCCCGTCTCAAGGGCGATGCCTATACGGCGATCGTGCCGCTGGCCGTGGTGACCAATCGCCATGCGACCGATGCGGTGCGGAAGTGGTTCGCGGCGGGGGCGGACGAGGTGATTACACCGCTGTTCGAGCCCGGCGAGCAGGCGGGGCGACTCGACGCCCTGGTGACGCGGGCCGAGCGCGACGTGGCGGTGAATCCTTCGACGCGGCTCCCGGGGACGACGGAGATCGAGCGGGAGATCAAGCGGCGGATGGAGCTCGGCGAATTCTTCGCCGTGTGTTACGCCGACCTCGATCACTTCAAAGAATACAACGATCGCTACAGTTACTACGACGGCGATCGCGTGATTTACCTGCTGTCCCGCATCCTGCACGACGTGGTGCGGGGGATGATTGGGAAGCAGGGGTTTGTCGGGCACATCGGCGGCGATGACTTCATCTTCGTCCTGCCGATCGACAGCATCGAGCCGGTGTGCAGCGAGGTGCTCGACGTGTTCGACACGCTGGTCCCGTATCAGTACAACGAGCAGGACCGCCGGGCGGGCTACTATTTCGGCAAGGACCGGCGCGGCCAGCTGCACCGAGTGCCGCTGATGACGCTGTCGATCGGGGTCGTGACCAATCAGCATCGCCGCTTCGCGCACCCCGCGCAGGTCAGCGAGCTGGCAACGGAAATGAAGAGCTACGCGAAGACGCAGGCGGGATCGGTCTTTGTCGTCGACCGGCGCCACGATCGCGAGCATGGGGACGAGGGAAGCGGAGACAACGAGGCCTAGGCGTGAACGTCACCTGTCCGTCGTGCGAAACCGTGTACCGTGTGGACCCGGCAAAGGTCCCCGCGGGAGGCCTGCGCGCGCGCTGCAGCGTCTGCAGCAATGTCTTCGCGGTGAGTCCTGACGGCGCCGGCGCCGGCGCCACGGCCGCGGCGCCAGTCGCCGCAGCGCCGCCTCCAGCTCCGCCGCGAGCCCCCGCGCCGCCGCCGCCACTGGCGGCACCGGCGCGCCCGGCGATGGCACCACCAGCGGCACCGCGCCCCCCCCTTGCTCGTCCTGCCGCACCAGCCCGGCCCGCGACGCCTTTCGCGGCACCGTCGGCGCCCGCGGCGCCGCGCGCGCCGGCCATGACCGTTCCGAGGGCTCCCGCGGCTGCGGCGCCGCCCCCGCGGCCGGCTCCGGCACCGCCACCCGCGCCGCCGCCGCCGCCCCCGCGGCCGGCTCCGGCACCGCCACCCGCGCCACCGCCGGCCGCAGGGACGAGCACGCCCGGCAGACGCAACACGGGACCGCTGCGTCCGGTGAATCCGTTCATGGTGCAGGATCCGAAACAGAAGGCACGGCGCCTCGCGCGCGCGCTGATCTCCGACATGTTGGTTTATCATCCGGAGAAGCGGCAACAGGGAGTTCGCGACGGCACGCTGCCGCAGTTGTTCAAGGACGAGATCGACAAGAGCTGGCAGGAGTATCTCGAGCAGGTGGGCGCCGAGATGGCGCAGACCACGCCGTTTTGGACCGAGGCGCTCAACGAAATCCTCGCTGGAGGAAAGAAACTGTTCTAATGAGTCTGACAGACCGTTTTGCCGATTTCGATCGCCGCCTCACCGAGCTCAGGGGCTTTCTTTGACGTCGATGGGAAGACCGCGCGCCTCGCGGAGCTGGAGCAAAGAATGGCGGACGGTGCGCTGTGGGCCGACTCCGAGCGCGCCCGCGCGACCGTCGCCGAAGTCAAATCACTGAAAGGTTGGCTCGAGCCGTATCACGCGCTGCGCAAGCGCGTGGAGGAAGGCCGCGAGCTCAACGACCTGCTCGAAGCCGAAACCCACATCGATCTCGCGTTGCAACGGTCGCTCGAAACGGAGGCGGAGCAGATCGCCGGCCGACTCGAGGCGCTCGAGATGCAGAACATGCTGCAGGGTCCCGACGACGCGCGCGACGCGTTGCTCACGATCCATCCGGGAGCGGGCGGCACCGAGTCGCAGGACTGGGCGGAAATGCTGGTGCGGATGTACACGCGTTGGGCGGAGCGCCACGGATTCGTCGTCTCGGTACTCGACATCCTCCCCGGTGAAGAAGCCGGCATCAAGTCCGCCGAGATCGAGATCCGTGGCCGGTACGCGTTCGGCCTGCTCAAGGCGGAGAAGGGGGTGCACCGCCTGGTGCGCATCTCGCCCTTCGATTCGCAGTCGCGGCGCCACACGTCGTTCGCGTCCGTCTTCGTTTATCCGGAAGTCGACGACGAGATCGAAATCGAAATCAAGGACGACGACCTGCGTATCGACGTGTTCCGTGCGTCCGGCAAGGGCGGGCAGCACGTCAACAAGACGTCCTCGGCCGTGCGCATCACGCACCTCCCGAGCGGCATCGTCGTGTCGTGCCAGCAGGAGCGCAGCCAGGGGAAGAACAAGGCGACGGCCATGAAAATGTTGAAAGCGCGTCTCTACGAGCGCGCGGTCGCCGAGCGCGAAGCGAAGAAGGCGGAAGTGGACAAGCAGAAGACGGACATCGCGTGGGGCAATCAGATCCGCTCGTACGTGTTCCAGCCGTACACGATGGTGAACGATCATCGGACCGAGCTGAAGGTGAGCGACGTCCACAAAGTCATGGATGGCGATCTCGATCCGTTTATCGAAGCGTTCTTGAAGCGCTTCGGGAGCAAGGCGGCGTAATGACCGGAGGCAGTTTCGTCGAGGCCGCGCGGCGCGAGAAGCTCAAGGCGCTGGTGGACCGAGGCGTGCCGCCGTACGCGTACCGCTTCGAGCGGAGCGTTGCGGCGCGCGCGGCCGTGGCAGCCTACACGAGCGACGCGGACGAGACCGTCCATCGGCTCGCGGGCCGGCTCGTGGCCCTGCGGCCGCACGGGAAGACGACGTTCGCGCATCTCGAGGATGCCACCGGCAAGATCCAGCTCTACTTCAAGCTGGATGATCTGGGCGCGGAGTCGTATGGGCTCGTCGAGCTGCTCGATCTCGGCGATCACATCGGGGTCGCAGGCCCGCTCTTCAAGACCCGGAGCGGCGAGATCACGATTCGGGTGAAGCAGCTGACGCTGCTCGCCAAGGCGCTGCGACCGCTGCCGCTCGGCAAGGAGGACGCGAGCGGCGTCAAGCACGGCGAGCTGACCGATCCGGAGCTCCGCTACCGGCAGCGCTACGCCGATCTCGCCGTGCATGCCGACGTGCGCGCGCTGTTCCGGCTGCGGACCCGGATTGTGCAAGGAATCCGCGCTTTCCTCGACGGCAAGGGGTATCTGGAAGTGGAGACGCCGGTCTTACAGCCGCTGTACGGCGGCGCGACCGCGTGGCCGTTCCAGACGCATTATGAGGCGCTCGCTACGACGTTCTATCTCCGCATTGCGGACGAGCTGTATCTGAAGCGCTGCCTCGTGGGCGGTCTCGAAAAGGTGTATGAGATCGGGCACGACTTTCGGAATGAGGGGCTGTCGCGGTTTCACAATCCCGAGTTCACGATGGCGGAGTGGTATCAGGCGTATGCGGATTACACCGACATGGCGGCCCTGACCGAGGAAATGCTGGTCGGCCTCGTGCAGCAGCTGTTCGACACGACCACGCTCGAGCGTCACGGCGCGACGTTGTCGTTCGAGCCGCCGTTTGCGCGCAAGGATTACTACACGCTGGTGCGCGAGCACGCCGGTGTGGATCTCCACACGACCAAGGACGCGGAGCTGCGCGACGTCTTGCAGCGGCACAACGCGCCGCCCGCCGATGTCGCCGCGCTCAGTGGCCCGAAGCTCGTCGATGAGGTGTTCAAGACCTGCGTCGAGCCGAAGCTCGTGCAGCCGACGTTCGTGTTCGACTATCCGGTCGCGTTGTCGCCGCTCGCCAAGCCCAAGCGCGGGGATCCGGCCAAAGTCGAGCGGTGGGAGTTGTTCGTGCAGCACCGCGAGCTCGCCAACGCGTTCAGCGAGCTGAACGATCCCGATGAGCAGCGCCGCCGCTTCGAGCAGCAGGCGGCGCTCCGCGCCGCGGGTGATGCCGAGGCACAGCAATTGGACGAGGATTTCCTGCGGGCGCTGGAGTACGGCATGCCACCCGCGGGCGGTGTGGGCATGGGTGTGGACCGGCTGACCATGATCCTCGCCGATCAGACGAACATTCGCGACGTGATTCTTTTCCCCATGCTGCGGCCTGAGTGATGCCACCGGCCGCGATTGTCGCGCTGCAGATCGTCCTCGTGGTGGCCGCGGCCGCCACCGTGTTTGTCCTGGCGACGAACTGGCCGTCGCAGCTCGATCTGCGGGTGGCGATGCGCTACCTGCGGAGCCGCCGCTCGTCCCGGCTCCTATCGCTGATCACGGTGATCGCCGTCGGCGGTGTGACGATCGGCGTGATGGCGCTCGTCATCGTGCTCGGCGTGATGAATGGGATGCAGAACGACCTGCGCGAGAAAATCCTCGTCGTCAATCCACACCTGCGCGTGCTGACGTACGGGGAAGGGCTCCGGCTGGATGACTGGCGGGACGCGCTCGGTAAAGTGCGGCGCGCCGCGGATGTGGTGGCGGCCGAACCGTTCGTCATGAGTCAGGGCCTGATCTCGGCGGGCCACGACTATGCCGAAGGCGTGATGGTGATCGGCGTCGAGTCCGACACGGGCCGCCTCGCCGTGACGAGCCTGCCGCATTACTTCACCAGGGGCGACCTCACGTTCCGAACGACGCGGGCGGGCGTCGAGGGCGGGATTGCGATCGGCACTCGGCTGTCGAGCAAGCTCTCGGCGTATCCCGGGGACGTCGTCACGATGGTGGCGCCCGCCGGGTCGCAGTTCAACCGCAGCCTCGGTGCGTTCATCCCCAAGTATCGACGCTACGAGGTCACCGGCCTGTTCGAAACGGGGATGTACGACTACGACAACAGCTACGTCGTCATGGGCCGTCAGGCGGCGCAGGAGTTCGCGGGTCTGGGAGGGGCGGTGACGGGGATCGAGGTGCGGCTCGCGCATCCCGAACGCGCGACTGAGGCGGGCCAGCGGCTGGAAAGCATACTGGGGTATCCCTACCGCGCGCTCGATTGGCAGCTGCAGAACCGCTCGCTGTTCTCCGCGCTCAAGCTCGAAAAGCTGGCGATGGGACTGGTCGTGTTTCTGATCTGCGTCGTCGCGGCCTTCAACGTCGTCGGAACGCTGACGATGGTGGTGCGCGACAAGACACGCGAGATCGGCATCCTGCTCGCGATGGGGATGCAGCGCGGCCGCATCCGCCGAGTGTTCCTCGTGCAAGGCGTATTCATCGGCCTCGTGGGAACCGTGCTGGGCGCGGTCCTCGGGTTGATCGTCGGCGCAGCTGTGAACCAGGGCCATCTGATTCCGATCGATCCGTCGATCTACTTCATCGACCACCTGCCAGTGCTCAACAATCCGCTCGATGCGCTGGCGGTCGTTGCGGCGAGCCTGGTGATCGCGACATTGGCGCCGCTCTACCCGAGTACGCAGGCGGCTCGGCTCGATCCCGTGAAAGCGATTCGGTACGAATGAACGCGCTCCTCGTGGCGAAAGCGATCCGGCGCAACTTCGCGGGCGGCGATGGACAGCTGCTCGAGATCTTGCGCGGGGTGGACGTCGAGGTGCGGCGCGGCGAATTCGTCGCCATCGTCGGGGCATCGGGGGCGGGGAAGAGCACCCTGCTGCATCTGCTCGGGGCGCTCGACAGCCCGACCACCGGAGACATCTGGCTGGACGGGTCGCGCTATGCCGATCTCGATGCGCGGGGCGCGGCGGAACTCAGGAACCGGAAGCTCGGATTCGTGTTCCAGTTTCATCATCTGCTGCGCGAGTTTTCGGCCTTGGAAAACGTCATGATGCCGCTGCTCATCGGAGGCACATCGCCGCGCACGGCGCGCTCGCGTGCCGAGGAAGTGCTCTCCGAAGTCGGCCTGGCGGGACGCATGACCCATCGGCCGGCCGAGCTCTCGGGCGGGGAGCAGCAACGGTGTGCCGTCGCGCGCGCGCTCGTGCACGATCCGAGCGTGGTGCTGGCGGACGAGCCCTCGGGCAACCTCGACCATGCCAACGCCGAGCGGCTGCACGAGATCTTTTTCCGGCTGGCGCGGGAGTACGAAACGGCGGTCGTCGTGGTCACGCATAACCGGCAGCTGGCGGGACGGGCGGACCGGGTTCTGTTACTGGAGGACGGCCGGCTCACGACCGTGAGCTCGGTCGAGGCGATTCCCTGATGCTGTGTGATAACTGCAAGGAACGCGACGCCATCATCAACCTCACCCAGGTCGAGCACGACTCCAAGGTCACGCTCCACCTCTGCGAGCAGTGCGCCCAGCAGAAGGGCGTCGAGACCGGCGGGGCGGTGCTGAAGAGCCCGCTGGGCAATTTCCTCGGGGCCGTCGTGAAGGGCGCGGGGGGGGGAACCGGCGCGGGCGCGCTTGTCCCCGCTTCCGGCGATGGATTGCGCTGCCCGGCTTGCGGGAGCACGATGCGCGATTTCCGCGACTCCGGGCGGCTGGGCTGCGATCAATGCTATGTCTCCTTCGATGTTCATCTGCGCGACCTGCTCAGGCGGCTGCACGGTTCCAGCCAGCACGTGGGCGAGCGCTATGAGATTCCGGGCGCGGCCAGTGGCGACTCCGATCCGCGCAGCCGGTTGCTGGAGCTGAAGGCGCAGCTGCGGCGCGCCGTCGAGGGCGAGAACTTCGAGCTCGCCGCCGAGCTGCGGGACCGGATTCGGGTGCTGGAATAATGGATCTCTCGCTCCTCCCCGATGGCGGGATGCGGTGGTTGGACGCCTCCGGGCCCAAGTCCACGATCGTCCTGTCCACCAGGATCCGCCTCGCGCGCAACGTGCGCGGCATTCCCTTCAGCCAGCGGGCGAAGGATTCCGATCGGACGGCGGTGCTGGAGCGCGTCAGCGAAGCTGCGGGGTCCTCGGAGCATCTCGCCTCGGCCGTCGCATTCCACCTCGACCAGATGGAGCGGCCAGAACGGCAGTTACTGCACGAACGTCATCTCGTCAGCAAGGAGTTGGCGGGGTTGGAGCGGGAAACGCGGCCCCGGCCGGGCGCGGCGCTGCTCGTCCAGGATCAGGTTGGGGTGATGGTAAATGAAGAAGACCATCTGCGGTTACACGGCATGTGGTCCGGGTTCGATGTGGACGGCGCCTATGCCGCTGTCGAGGCCGTAGATGCGGAACTCGGCCGGCTCATTCCTTTCGCCTTTCATCCGGAATTTGGCTATCTTACGTCCTGTCCCACGAATGCAGGAACGGGACTCCGGGCCAGCGTGCTTATCCATTTGCCGGGCCTTGTTTTGACCAAGGAAATCACCAAAGTTCTCCAAGGACTGTCGCAGGTAGGATTAACCTTTCGGGGCTTGTACGGGGAAGGCAGCGATGTCGTCGGCAATTTCTTCCAGTTGTCCAACCAAACAACCTTGGGGAAGACTGAAGACGAGCTAATCGACCACCTCGGGAAGATCGTGCGGCAGGTCGTCGAGTACGAGGAACAGGCACGAGACGTGCTGTTGAGAACGGCACCCGAGGAAGTGGAAGACAAAACCTGGCGTGCCTACGGCCTTCTCAAGCATGCGCGCCGGCTGTCATTTGAAGAGACGATGAACCTGTTGAGCGGAGTGCGGTTGGGTGTCGGTCTGAATCTGCTTCCCGGACCGGGGGTATATACGCTCAACAAACTGCTGATTTACACTCAACCCGCGCACCTGGCGGCAATGGATGGCCGGTCCACCGGCGACCGTGAGCTGCCGACGGTGCGCGCTGCGTTTGTACGGCGCCTGCTCGAAGCGGAATCCAGCTGAAGGGCGAAAGGGTGAGTTCGAAATAGATGAACGGGTACAATTTCACGGATCGCGTTCGGAAAGTTCTGCAGATGGCCCGCGAGGAAGCGGCGCGTCTGCATCACGAGTACGTCGGCACCGAGCACATCCTACTCGGCTTGATCCGCGAGGGCGAGGGCGTCGCCGCAGCGGTCCTGACCAATCTCAACGTCGATCTCGAAGAGATTCAGCAGAAAATCGAGGAAACGGTCAAGAAGGGCAAAGCGGCCGCCGCCGCCGGTCCCGATCTTCCTTATACATCGCGCGCCAAGAAGGTGCTCGAGCTGGCGATGAGCGAGGCGCGGGAGCTCAATCACTCCTACGTGGGCACCGAGCACCTGCTGCTCGGCTTGCTGCGCGAGGAGAAAGGGATCGCCGCGCAGGTCCTGACGGACGCGGGCGTGAACCTCGAGCAGGCACGCGCCGAGACGCTGCGGTTGCTCGGCAGCGAGATGCCCGCGACGCCCGCCGGCGGTGGCACCGGCGCCCAGCCGACGCCGCCCAAGAGCGAGAAGAAGTCTAAGACTCCGGCGCTGGACCATTTCTGCCGCGACCTCACGCAGCTCGCCGCCGAAGGCGCGCTCGACCCGACGATCGGCCGCCAAAAGGAAATCGAGCGCGTGATGGAGATCCTGTCACGCCGCAAGAAGAACAATCCGGTGTTGATCGGCGAGCCCGGCGTTGGCAAGACGGCGATCGTCGAGGGGCTGGCGCAGCTGATCGCGGGCGGGCAGTGCCCCGACGCGCTCAAGGATCATCGCGTCCTCTCCCTCGACATGGCCGCCGTCATCGCGGGCACGAAATACCGCGGCCAGTTCGAGGAGCGCCTCAAGGCGGTCATCAACGAGATCGCGCAGAACAAGAACATCATCCTGTTCATCGACGAGCTGCACACGCTCGTCGGTGCCGGCGCGGCCGAGGGTGCGGTGGACGCATCCAACATGCTCAAGCCGGCGTTGGCGCGCGGCGAGCTGCAATGCGTCGGTGCGTCGACGTTGAACGAGTACCGCAAGTACATCGAGAAGGACGGCGCGCTGGAGCGCCGCTTCCAGACCGTGATCGTCGATCCGCCGACCGTCGAGGAGACGATCGAGATCCTCAAGGGGCTGCGGAAGCGTTACGAGGACCACCACCGCGTGGTCATTCCCGACGAGACGCTGATCGAGGCCGCGAAGCTGTCGGAGCGGTACATCACCGACCGTTTCCTGCCCGACAAAGCGATCGACGTGATCGACGAGGCGGGCGCGCGGGCGCGGCTGGCCGCCCAGGTGCCGCCGCCCGAGGTCGCCGAGCTGAAGGACAAGCTCGAGGGGATCAACGGCGACAAGGAAGCCGCGGTGCGCGATCAGAACTTCGAGCGTGCGGCGTCGCTGCGCGATTCCGAGCGCGAGCTGCAGGCGGAGATCCGGCGCAAGCAGGAAGAGTGGGAGCGCGAGCGGCAGACCCGCCGACCGACGATCAGCGAAGAAGGCGTGGCGTTCATCGTGTCGCGCTGGACCGGGATTCCCGTCACGCGCCTGCAGGAAGCCGAAACGGCTCGTCTGCTGCGCATGGAAGACGAGCTGCACCAGAGCGTCGTGGGCCAGAACGAAGCGATACAGGTGATCTCGCGGGCCATCCGGCGCAGCCGGGCGGGCCTCAAGGATCCCAAGCGTCCCATCGGCTCCTTCATCTTCAGCGGGCCGACCGGCGTGGGCAAGACCGAGTTGGCGCGGGCACTGGCGCGGTTCCTGTTCGCCGATGCGCAGGCGCTGATCCGCGTCGACATGTCGGAGTACATGGAGAAGTTCTCGGTGAGCCGGCTGATCGGCGCGCCGCCGGGCTACGTGGGCTACGAAGACTCCGGCACGCTCACCAAGGCCGTGCGGCGGAAACCGTACTCCGTGGTGCTGCTGGACGAAATCGAGAAGGCGCATCCCGACGTGTTCAACATCCTGCTCCAGGTGCTCGACGAGGGGCACCTCACGGATAACTACGGCCGGTTGATCGACTTCAAGAACACCGTGGTCATCATGACCTCGAACGTCGGCGCGCGCGACGTCGTGAAGGGCAAGACGCTCGGCTTCGGCCAGCCCGACGCGAAGAACGAGTTCGAGCGCATGTCCGAGAAGGTCAAGGAAGAGGTCAACAAGGTCTTCAATCCCGAGTTCCTGAACCGGCTCGATGACGTGATCGTGTTCCACGCGCTCGATCGCAACCACATCTCGCAGATCGTCGCGATTCTGGCGCGTGATGTGCAGAAGCGCCTGGGCGAAGAGGAGCTGACGCTGCGGCTGACGCAGGCGGCGACCGACTTCCTCGTGGATCACGGCTACGATGAGCACTTCGGCGCGCGGCCCCTCAAGCGCGCCATTCAGAAATACGTCGAGGACCCGCTGTCGGAGAAGATCCTCGTCGGAGATTTCGCAAAGGGTGACGAGATCGAGGTGGACGTCGCCCCCGACAAGGAGCGCCTGGCATTCAGGGCACTCTCCGGCTCGAAGGCGTGACCCGCCGGCTCACCCTTCCATTCCTCTTGAGTCTCGCCGCCGCCGCCCCTGGCCTGTGCGCCGCACAGGTCGGGGTCGCGGCGGGCGCGTCGCAAACCCCCACTCCCGACTCGATTGCGGTGGTCGGGCAACGCCGCAATAGCGTCATCAGCGTCATCCAGATCAGCGGCCTCGTGCCGGGCCGCGCCATCAACTATCGCGACGTCCAGCGGGCCATCCAGGCACTGTACACCAGCGGCCAGTTCGACGACGTCGCGCTGACGCAGACGCAAGCCGCCGGCAAGAACGTCCTCGTGATTCGCGTGCACGAGCGTCCCGTGCTGGTGAAGTGGGCGATCCGCGGGGTCCAGCGCGTCGCCGAGCACAGCGTCCGCGACAAGGTGGCCATCACCGAAGGCCGCCCGCTCGATCCGGCCAGCGTGGCGCGAGCCCGCGCCCGCATCGATTCGCTCTATCACGCGCAGGGCTACTACCTCGCCCGTACCAAGCCCCTGTACGTCTACGAGAAGGATTCGGCAGGCGTCCGCGTGATCTTCGACATCGACGAGGGCCGGCGCGTCGCCGTCGCCAGCGTGGATTTCCAGGGCAACACCCACTTCACGGACGAGCAGCTCGCCGCCCAGATGGGCTCGCGCCCCGAAGGATTCTGGTGGTTCCGCTCGGGCGAGTACAACGACGACAAGATCTCCGACGATCTCCACCAGAAGCTGCCGTCGTTCTACGGCAAGCAGGGGTACGTGGACTTCCAGGTGCTCGACGACACGCTGATCGTGCACGAGGGCACGGGGAAAGCGACGCTGGTCGTGAGAATCAGCGAGGGCGACCCCTACCGCATCGGCGCATTCGAAATCGTGGGCAACCGGCGCTTCTCGACCGAGGACCTGCAGACGTTCTATCCGTTCGCCGGGGAGCAGCGCACCGGCTTGCTCGGCCTCGGCGGCAAGCACCGGATCGCCTACTTCGACGACCAGCAGTGGCAGGATGCTACCCGCAAGCTGCAGACCCTGTACTACAACAACGGCTACATCTACGTCAACGTGCGGCCCGACGTGCTGCGCCGCATCGCGCCGGACGGCAAGCCGGTCGTGGATCTGCGCTGGGTGATCACGGAAGGGCAACCGGCGATCGTCAACCACGTCGAGATCCGCGGCAACGACGTCACGCACGACCGCGTGATCCGGGAAGCGATCGTGATGGTCCCGGGCGACGTCTTCCGCCAGGACGCGCTGCTCGCGTCCTACCAACGGGTCTCGAACCTCGGCTTCTTCAATCAGCCGCTACCGTTCCCCGACACCAAGCCGGCGAACGATCAGGGTGATATCGACGTCGTGTTCCGGGTCTCGGAGAAGCGCACCGGCAACATCAACTTCGGCGCGTCGGTGGGGCAGGGAACAGGCGTCGGCGGGTTCCTCGGTCTCGATGAGCCCAACCTGTTCGGGCAGGGGAAGCGCGGCCGGTTCCAGTGGCAGTTCGGCAAGAACATCAACGACTTCGACGTCTCCTTCACCGATCCGGCCGTGCGCGAATCGCGCATCTCCGCCACGCTCGGCGTGCACAACACGCGGGTGCGCTACGTGATCGCCGACGTCGGCCGCCTGCGGCGGCGCGGCGCGAGCCTGCAGCTGGGCTTCCCGGTCTTCGGCGACAACTACACGCGGCTGTTCCTGTCGTACGGCATCGACCAGCAGAGCTTCACCGGCTCGTCCACCAACGTGGCGTTCTCCAGCGCCTTCCGGTGCAACGACTGCGTGCGCTCCACGGTCGGTGCGTCGCTGATGCGCGATACGCGGATCGACCTGCCGTTCCCGACGGCCGGGACGATGGTCCAGTTCGGCCTGTCGCAGAGCGGCGGCCTGTTGGGCGGCTCGGGCAACTTCCAGCGTGTGGATGTCGAAGGGCACTTCTACGCACCGATCGGCGCGCTCGGCAATCCGGCGAGCTCGAACGCGAAGTTTGTGCTCGGCTTCTCGACGCGGTCGGGATTCGTGTTCGGCAGCTCGCCGTTCTTCGAGCAGCTGTTCACCCTGGGCGGCACGCAGTTCTTCATCCCGCTGCGCGGCTACGATGAAGCATCGATCACGCCGTTCGGGTACGATCCCAATGCCAGCGCCAACGGCGCGAGCCCCAACGCCTTCGGAAAGGCGTTCTTCACCATGACGGGCGAGCTCGGCCTGCGCCTGTCCCAGATGCTGTATCTGTCGACGTTCTTCGACGCCGGCAACGTCTGGTCGCGCCCGGCGCAGTACGATCCGACAAAGCTGTTCCGCGGCGCGGGCATCGGCGCCGCCGTCATCTCCCCGCTCGGGCCGCTCGGCATCGATTACGCGTACGGCTTCGATCGGATCGATGCCTTCGGCCGGCCGGCCCCCGGCTGGAAACTGCACTTCAAGCTCGGCAATTTCTTCTAAGCCATAGTCCGCCCTCGCGCCCACGCCCCTACATCGGGAGTTTCAGCGTTATGCAGCGTCTCGTGCTCGCTTCGATCGCCGCCGTCGCCGCCCTGGCAGCAGCGCCCATGGTCCTGCTCGGCCAAGGCGCCGCGTCCGCGCCGGCACCGGTCAAGATCGCCTTCATCAGCTCGCAGGAAATCCTGAGGGCCACGCCCGGTTATGCCGCCGCCGAGTCGACGTACCGGAAAGAGCTGCAGGCGTCCCAGACTGAGGTGCAGAAGCTCTCGCAGCAGGTCGATTCCGCGCAGCAGGTCTTCGACCTGCAGCAGCTCGCGCTGTCTCCCGCCGCGCGCGCGGCGAAGCTGAAGGAACTGCAGACCATGGGGCAGCGCGTCGAGCAGCGCTCAAACGAGCTGTCCGATCGTCTGCGGCAGCGGGAACAGGACCTGCTCGGGCCGCTGCGCGAGCGGATCAATTCCGTGATTCAGGGCATCCGCGCGGAGATGAATTATTCCCTCATCCTGGATGCCGACGCCGCGCAAGGATTCGTCGCCGCGGCGGATCCGACGCTCAACATCACGGCCCGGGTGCTGCAGCGTCTCTCGCGGGCGCAGTAGCCGGGCGGCTCGCGCTCCTCCCCCGATGAATTCGGCGGGAACGCGGCCGCTCTCCGCGAGGGAAATCGCGGCCCTCACCGGCGGACGGCTGGTGGGGCCGGGTACGGTAACGGTCGCGGGGATCGCGCCGCTCGACCGCGCCGGTCCCGGCGATCTCTCTTTTCTTGCCTCACCCCGGTACGTCCCCTACTTTGAGCGCACCAGCGCCTCGGTGGTGCTCGTCGCCCCGGCGCTCGAGTCGGCCGCAGGCGGACCCGCAACGCGCATCGTCGTACCCGAGCCGTACGCGGCGCTGCTGGTCGTGCTTCCCGTGCTGTATCCGCAGGCCGTCTGGGAAGCCGGCGTCCATCCCACAGCCGTCGTGGGCCTGGGCGCAACCTGGCAGGAGCCGGTCGAGATCGGACCGCAGGCATGTCTAGGCCGAGCGGTGCAGCTGGGGCGCAACGTCCGCATCGGCGCGGGATGCGTGCTGGGTGACGGCGTGGCGGTCGGCGATGACACGCAGCTGTTTGCGGGTGTCACGCTCTATCCGGGCACGGCGCTGGGGAAGCGCGTGATCGTCCATGCCGGCGCGGTGCTGGGGAGCGACGGGTTCGGCTACATCCCCGGAAAGGGCGGTGAAGGGGAAGCTCACCGCAAAATCCCGCACGTCGGCCGTTGCCTGATCGGGGACGACATCGAGATCGGGGCGAACACGTGCATCGACCGCGGCAGTGTGGACGACACCGTGATCGGATCGGGAACCAAGATCGACAACCTCGTACACATCGCCCATAACGTACGGATCGGCGCGCGCTGCCTCATCATGGCACAGGCGGGAATCGCCGGCAGCGTGCAGGTGGAGGACGACGTGATCATCGCGGGGCAGTCAGGAATCTCGGACCATCTTACCATCGGGCGCGGCGCGCGGCTGCTCGTCCAGTCGGGACACATTGCCGATGTGCCCGCCGAGGCGACGATGTTCGGCACGCCGTCACGTGCGCATCGCGAGTTTCTCCGCGGTCAGGTGACGCTGTACCGGTTGGCGAAGATCGTCGACGAGCTCGAAGCGCTCGTGCAACCAAAGGGTCCCGCTGCCGCCACAGAACAGTAGACGCTCGGTCACGCGCCCAGCGGCGGTGCACGGCACGGGCCTGCACACGGGCGCGGAGACGGAGGCGACGTTCCTGCCGGCTCCGGCTGGGCAAGGCATCGTATTTCGGCGAACCGACCTCGCTGGGAAACCCGAGGTCCCCGCGCGGCTCACTGAAGTCGAAGCGGTCGAGCGCCGCACGGCGATCGGCCACGGCGAGGCCACGATTCACACGGTCGAGCATGTGCTGGCGGCCGTCGCCGCCCACGTGATCGACGATCTCACGATCGAGCTCACCGGTCCCGAGCCGCCGATTCTCGACGGCAGTGTGCAGCCGTACTTCGAGGCGCTGGCGCAAGCGGGCCCCGCGTCCGTCGGCGGCGAGGCGGCGGTGCTGACGGTGACGGCGCCCTTCACGGTCACCGATAAGGAAGCGACATACGTGGTCGCGCCGGCCAAGACATTACGGCTGACCGTGTCGATCGAATGGGCGCATCCGTTGATCGGGCGGCAGGCGGGCACCTACGACGTGACGCCGGAGAGTTTCGCGGCGGAGCTCGCGCCGGCGCGAACGTTCGGCTTCACACACGAGGTGGCCGAGCTGCAGGCGCGCGGGCTCATCAAAGGCGCGTCGGAAGCGAATGCGATCGTGCTCGACGAGCGCGGCGTGGTGCACGGCGGCAAATTGCGCTGGCCGGACGAATTCGTGCGGCACAAGGCGGCGGACATCGTCGGGGACCTGGCGCTGACCGGCGCCCGGATTCAGGCTCATGTGGTGGCGACGCGGCCCAGCCACGGCGGCAACATCGCGCTGGCGCGCACGCTCGCTCGCGCAGGGAGGCGCACGGGAATGCCCGCGATGGACATCGCGAAGATCATGGATTATCTGCCGCACCGCTATCCGTTCCTGCTCGTGGACCGGATCATCGAGGTGGAAGGGCAGAAGCGCATCGTGGGCATCAAGAACGTCACGATCAACGAGCCGTTCTTTCAGGGGCACTTCCCAGGTCACCCGATCATGCCCGGCGTGCTCATTATTGAAGCGATGGCGCAGGTCGGCGGCATGCTGCTCATGAGCCATTTCGAGGGCCAGGATACGGCGAACAAGGTCGTGTACTTCATGTCGCTCGATCACGTGAAGTTCCGCCGTCCGGTGGTGCCGGGGGACCAGATCCGCTTCGAGCTGGAAATGCTCCAGTTCCGCGGCAAGACGTGCCGGATGAAGGGAGCCGGTTTCGTGGACGGACAGGTCGTCGCCGAGGCGGAAATGATGGCGATGGTGGTCGATAAGTGATCCACCGGACGGCGCTCGTCGATCCGACCGCCGAGCTCGGCGCCGACGTCTCGGTCGGGCCGTACTGCGTGATCGGGCCACGCGTCACCGTGGCCGAGCGCTGCAGCATCGCGGCGCATGCCGTGCTGGAGCGCAACACGCGCGTGGGCGAGGGCGTGAAGATCGGGTATGGCACCATCATCGGCAACGATCCGCAGGACCTGAAATACAAGGGCGAGGAAACGTGGGTCGAAATCGGCAACGGCACGATCATTCGCGAATACTGCACGATCAACCGCGGCAGCACCGCGACCGGCAAGACGACCGTCGGCGCCCGCTGCTTCCTCATGACGTACGTCCACATCGCGCATGACTGCGTCATCGGCAACGACGTGATCATCGCCAATTCCGTGCAGATGGCGGGGCACGTCACGGTGGACGACCGCGCCATCATCAGCGGTCTCGTGCCGATCCATCAGTTCGTCCGCATCGGGACGTATTCGTTCGTGGGAGGCGGTTCGCGGGTCAATCAAGACGTGCCGCCGTACACCAAGGCGGCCGGCAATCCGGTGCATTTGTACGGGCTGAATTCGGTCGGTCTGCAACGCGCTGCGTTCGCGCCCGACACGAAGCTCGCGCTGAAGCGGGCCTATCGTCTCGTGTTCAACTCCGACCTGACGGTGAGCCAGGGCGTCGCGCGCGCCCGCACCGAGCTGCCCCAGGTTCCGGAAGTGGAAACGTTTCTGCGCTTCATCGAGGCGTCGCAACGCGGGGTCATGGTGTGAGCGGGGGACGGGGGACGGGGGAGGGGGGAGCGGTGCGGAAGGTGCGCGTCGGCGTGGTCGGTGCCGGAGCGCTCGGTTTCCATCACATCCGGCTCCTCAAGAAGATCGATGGCGCCGATCTCGTGGGCTTTTACGACCACAACGGCGGGCGTTCCACTCACGTGGCCAAGGAGCTCGAGACCGTCGCATTTCCCTCCCTCGAGGCGCTGCTCGATCGCGTCGAGGCGATCACGGTGGTCGTGCCGACGCCGGCGCACGTGGATGTGGGGCAGGTGGTGCTCGAGCGCGGCCTGCACGTGCTGATCGAGAAGCCGCTGGCGGACACGCTCCCGGGCGCCGAGCAGCTGGTGCAGGGGGCGCGCGAGCGGGGGGTGTGTCTCCAGGTCGGTCACGTGGAGCGATTCAACCGGGCGGTGCGTGCCGCGGCGCCCTATCTCGACGAGCCCCGCTTTCTCCAGACCGAACGCCTGGCGCCGTTTCAGCCGCGCGGCACCGATGTCGCGGTCATCCTCGATCTGATGATTCACGACCTCGACCTGGTGCTGGAGCTGGTGCGCTCGGAGGTCGGCGAGGTGCGGGCGACGGGCGTGCCGATCCTCACGCCGCATGTGGACATCGCCAACGCGCGCGTGGAGTTCGTCAACGGCGCCGTGGCGATCATTACCGCCAGCCGCGTGTCCCGCGAGCGCACGCGGAAGCTGCGGATCTTCCAGCCGACCGGCTACTTCTCGCTCGATCTCGCCCAAGGCAACGGCCATTTCTACCGGCTGAAGTCCGGCTGGCAGGGGTTTGCCGCCACGCGGATCGAAGAGATCGTGGAGCACGTGCGGCTCGACGCGCCCGAAGCCGAGCCGCTCAAGCTCGAGCTCGAGAGCTTCTTGCGCGCGGTGCGCGGTGACGGCGATGTCGTGGTCACCGGTGCCGCCGGCCTGCAGGCCTTGACCCTCGCATATCGCGTCGCCGACGCCATCAGCGCCTCGCCGCTCGCCGCGGCGCGGCCGTGACGCGGATCTACATCTCGGCAGGAGAGCCGTCCGGGGACGCACACGCCGCGGCGGTGGCGACCGCACTCCGGCGCCGCCTTCCGGGAATCGAGCTCGAGGCCCTCGGCGGCCCGTTGTTGGAGCGCGCGGGGGTCCGCGTGCTGGACCGCATGGAGTCCTACTCCGTCGTCGGCTTTGTCGAGGCCCTCGCCAAGATTCCGGTGCACTACCGGCTGCTGAACAGA
This sequence comes from Gemmatimonadales bacterium, assembly GCA_036505175.1. Taxonomy (GTDB): domain Bacteria; phylum Gemmatimonadota; class Gemmatimonadetes; order Gemmatimonadales; family GWC2-71-9; genus 20CM-2-65-7. The sequence continues at coordinate 63,111 of DASXTV010000009.1, read as the reverse complement.
ATGAAGCAGTCGTTTCGCGACAAGCGTTACGATCTCGTGATTCTCGTCGATTACCCGGGTTATCACCTCCGTGCCGCTGCTGCCGCCTCGGCGGCCGGTATTCCAGTGCTCTACTACATCGCGCCGCAAATGTGGGCGTGGGGGCCCAAGCGGGTGCGCAAGCTCGCCCCCGTGAATCAGCTCGCGGTCATCTTGCCGTTCGAGGAAAAGTTTTTTCGCGAGCGCGGCGTAGCGGCCACGTTCGTTGGTCATCCCCTCAAGGACCGGCCGGCGCCTCCGCCACGGGTGGACGCCCGCCGCATCCTCGGACTCGATCCAACTCGGCAAACGTTGGGGCTGTTCCCCGGCAGCCGCGCGCAGGAGGTGAAGCGGCACTGGGCGATCTTCCGGGCGGCGGCGGCACGCGTCGCCGCGGCTCGCCCCGATCTCCAGATCATCGTCGCGGGTACGCATGGCACGGACTATCCGGACCCGGGCGAGATCCAGGTGCACTTCGGCGACCCCTTGCTCGTGTTTGCGGCCGCGGACGCGGGGATTTGCAAATCCGGCACCACGACGCTCGAGGCGGCGATCGCCGACGTACCGATGGTCATCACGTACCGGGTCCATCCGATATCCTCATTCATCGCATTCCGGTTGATCCGGGTGCCGTGGGTCGGGCTCGTCAATCTCGTCGCGGGCTACGAAGTCGCGCCGGAGTTTCTGCAGCGCCGCGCCACCGCGGAGTCGCTGGCCGACGGCGTGTTGCCGCTGCTCGATGCCGCAAACCCCGCGACGCGTCGGCAGCGGGAAGGGCTGCGACTGGTGCGTGATCGCCTGGGTGCGCCGGGGGCGGCGGATCGGGTCGCCGAGCTCGCTGCCGGGCTGATCAGATGAAACTGCGCTGGGCGGATCCGATCGCCGCGCGGGCCGGCTCGGCGCTGGTCCGTGCCCTCGCGGCCACGTGGCGCTATCGGGTGACGGGCTACGAACACGTACGGGCGCTGCGCGAGACGCGGCGCCCGTTCGTATTCGTCCTCTGGCACAGTCGCATTCTGCCGTTGCTGTACCGTCATCGCGGGGAAGACGTCGTCATGCTGATCAGCCGGCATCGCGACGGCGGGTATCTCGCGGACCTGGGCGCGCGCTGGGGATACCGCTCGGTGCGCGGCTCCACTCGGCGCGGCGGAGAAGTGGGACTGCTTGGCATCGTCAGGGCGCTGGAAGGCGGCGCCGTGGTCGCCATCACGCCCGACGGCCCGCGGGGCCCCGCGGAGCGCGTGCAGCCCGGCGCGATCGCTGCCGCGCAGCACGCGGGCGTGCCGATCATCACGGTCGGCGCGCGCCCGTCCTCCGCCTGGTGGCTGCGGTCCTGGGACCGCATGTGCATCCCGAAGCCGTTTGCGGCAATCGACGTCCGCTACGGCGCGACGATCAGCATTGGCGTCGGCAAAGATGGGCTGCGTCGCGGCATGGCTGACGTGGAACGGAGCTTGCACGAGGTCACGGGAACGAGATGAGCGCCCAGCGAGTCGCGCAATGGCTCTGGTGGAGCCGTGCGGCGCCCGCACGCGCCGTGCGCGGCGTGTTGCTGCCCGTCGCATTCCTGTATCGAACCATCATGAGCGCGCGAGCGAGGGCGTACGCGCGCGGCTGGCTGCGCCAGCGACCCTTGCCGTTGCCGTCGGTCGCCATCGGCAATCTCGCAGTCGGTGGAGCGGGGAAGACGCCGCTCGCGGCGTGGACCGCCGCGTTCTTTGCCCGCCGCGGCATCAAGCCGGGCATCCTGCTGCGCGGCTATCGCGGCGACGAGCAGGCGGTGCATCAGCGGCTCGTGCCGGATGCAATCGTCGTGCCCAACCCTGACAGGGTGGCGGGCGCTGCGACGGCGCGTGCCGGCGGCGCCCGCGTGCTCGTGCTCGATGACGCCTACCAGCGACTCAATGTCGGGCGCGACGTCAACATCGCCGTGGTCAGCACGGAGAGCTCGCCCCCCCGCCACGTGGCGTGGCCGCTGCCGGCCGGTCCGTGGCGTGAAGACTGGAGCGCCCTGGGCCGCGCGGATGTCATCGTCGTGACGCGGCGCCGCGCGGCCATCGCCGAATCGCGCGTGCTCGCGGGCCGCCTCAGCGCCCGGTGGCCAGACGCTGTCGTCGCCGGGGTGCACCTGGCGCTCGATGCGTTGGCGGGCCTCAAGTCAGGCCGGCGCGTCGAGCTGTCGGCACTGGCCAGGAAGCGCGTGATCGTCGCCGCCGGGATCGCCGATCCGGTCAGCTTCGCGAGCCAGGTACGCGCCTTCGGGGCGAGCGTGCAACTCACGGCGTATCAAGATCATCACGCCTATCCTCCGGGCGATGTCGCCCGGCTCGCGCGGGCCGCCAAAGACGCCGATTATGTTGTAGTCACCGAGAAGGATGCCGTGAAGCTGCGGAGCCGCTGGCCGGCCGACGCGCTGGAGCCGCTCGTCGCACAGCTCGCGTTGCGCTGGGAATTCAACGGCGCCGCCGTCGAACGCGTTCTGGAAGGGGTACTGAAACGAGTCGTATGAGCGAACCCGCGATTATTCGTCCCGACAAACAAACGTTTCTCGCCGAGGAGAATCCGTTCGAGGCGATGATGGAGCGCTTCGACCACGCCGCGAAACTGCTCAATCTCGATCGCGGCCTGTACAAAGTGCTCCGCAATCCCGAAAAGCAGATCATCGTATCCGTTCCCATCCTGCGCGACAGCGGCGAAGTCGAGGTCTACACCGGCTACCGCGTGCTGTACAACACGTCGCGCGGACCGGCCAAGGGCGGCATCCGCTTCGACCTCAACGTCACGCTCGAAGAGGTCAAGGCGTTGGCCGCGTGGATGACGTGGAAGTGCGCGCTCGTGAACATTCCGTTCGGGGGCTCCAAGGGTGGCGTCGTCTGCGACCCGAGCGCGATGTCCATGGCCGAATTGGAGCGGGTGACGCGACGCTACACGTCGAGCATCATCGAAACGCTCGGACCCGATTCCGACGTGCCCGCGCCGGATGTGAACACGAACGAGCGCGTCATGGCGTGGATCATGGACACCTATTCCATGCACAAGCGCCACACGGTGACCGCCGTGGTCACGGGAAAGCCGGTCGAGATGGGCGGATCGCTCGGCCGGCGTGAGGCGACAGGGCGCGGCTGCATGATCGTCACGCGTGAGGCGCTCGCAAAGCTGGGCATGTCGCTGCAGGGCGCGCGCATTGCCGTGCAGGGTTTCGGCAACGTCGGCTCTATCGCGGCGGAGCTGATGGCCCAGGCGGGTGCCGTCATCGTCGCTGTATCCGACAAATCCACCGCCCTCCACAACCCCAAGGGGCTCGACGTGCAGGACCTGATCAAATGGGTGAAGGAGCGGCGCCAGCTCGCCGGCTACACGAAGGCGGAAACCATCTCCCACGATCAAGTGCTGACGGTCGATTGTGATGTGCTGGTCCCCGCCGCGACCGAAAACGTGATCACCCGTAAGAACGCTCCCCATATCAAGGCCAAGATCATCTGCGAGGGCGCCAACGGTCCCACCAGCGCCGCGGCCGACAAGATTCTCGAGGATAAGGGCGTGTTCGTGATTCCCGACATCCTCGCGAACGCCGGCGGCGTGACGGTCAGCTACTTCGAGTGGGTCCAGGACCGCGGCGGCTATTTCTGGGACGAGGAGACGGTCAACCGCCGGCTCGAGGCGATTCTGGTCCGCTCCTTCGGCGAGGTGATGGCGATGGCGTCGAAGCACAAGGTAGCCAACCGCATTGCATCATACATCGTCGCGGTGGACCGGGTGGCGGCCATGCACCGGTTGCGCGGCATGTATGCCTGATGTTGTATCGCATCGTCGCTGTGGGGCGCATGAAGAACGCCGCGCTCCGCGCCGTGTGTGACGAGTATTTGGACCGCCTGCGGCATTATAAAAAGGTCGAAGAGCATGAGGTGAAGGACGAGACGCGGGTCCTGGGGAGGCAGGCGGTTCCCGAGGGCGCGCGCCTCGTGGCGTTGACGCGTCGCGGCGACGAATGGTCCTCGGTCCAGCTTGCGGAGTGGACGGAACGGTGGGACATGGAGGCACGCGACGTCGTCTTCGCGATCGGCGGCGCGGACACCCTGCCCGACGAGGTCTTGCGCAAGGCGGAGCGGCTGTGGAGCCTGTCGCAGCTCACGTTGCCGCACGAGGTGGCGCGGGTGGTTTTGTACGAGCAGCTCTATCGCGCCCACACGATTCGTCGCGGAGAGCCATACCATCGCGGACCGTGACCTGACGCCGGCGGATCGCGCCGCGCTGCTCGCGCTGGCGCGGCGTGCGATCGCAGCAGCGTTGGCCGGCTGCCCGCCGCCGGATGTGCCCGACGTGCCGGGCGCGGCGCTACACCGCGGGGCGTTCGTGACGTTGGAGGAGCGGGACGGCGATCTGCGCGGCTGCATCGGCCACGTCACCGGCGACCGGCCGCTCGGCGAAATCGTCCGGCAGGTCGCGGTCTCGGCGGCGCGATCCGATCCCCGCTTTCCGCCCGTCCAGATCGATGAGCTGCCGTCACTACGGATCGAGATCTCCGTCCTCGACGAACCCGTGCACATGGAGGCGGCGGACCTGTGCCGCCTGGTGATCGGGCGCGACGGGCTGCTGGTGCGCCGGGAGAGCGCGCAGGCGCTGCTGCTGCCGCAGGTGGCAGCCGAGCACGGATTCAGTCCTGAAGCGTTCCTCGACGCCGTCTGTCACAAAGCGGGACTCGCGCCGGGGAGCTGGCGGGAACCGGCAACCCGCGTGTTCACGTTCACAGCGGATGTCTTCGTCGAATGACCGAGTGGTTCGAGCAGTGGTTCGGCGAGGAGTATCATGCCCTCTATCCGCACCGCGACGATGAGGATGCCCGCCGCGCCGTCGCGCTCATCCGCAGCGTGGTACGACTGGAGTCTGGAGACAGGATCCTGGATCTCGCATGCGGGCCGGGGCGTCATGCCGCCGAGCTCGCGCGCTGGGGAGGTCAGGTGGTGGGGTTCGATCTGTCGCGCGCGATGTTGCGGCGCGCGCGCGAGCGAACGAGCGGCCGCCTGGTGCGGGGCGACATGCGGGCGCTGCCGTTTCGCAACGGCACCTTTGCGTTGGCGGTCAATCTCTTCACCTCGTTCGGTTACTTTTTGGACGATGACGAGCATGACCTGGTGGTGCGGCAGGTGGCCGCCACGCTCGCGCCCGGGGGCCATTTCGTCCTCGACTACCTGAATGCCGAGCAGGTACGACGCACGCTCAGCCACGGCGCGCAGGGCACGGCGCGCACTGACGTGCGCGTCACGCGCCGCATCGGCGCGGATGGCCGATTCGTGATCAAGGAGATCGAATTGCGCGACGAAGGCCGGCGCTTTGAGGAGCGCGTCCGCCTGTACGGCACGGACGAGCTGGCGGCGCTGCTCACCGGCGCAGGGCTGCACATTGCGGCGCGGTTCGGCGACTACGACGGGGGGCTGCCCGGTCCCACCACACCGCGTGTGATTCTGGTAGGCGCGAGAGCATGATTCAGCGGATCCTTTCGACCCCGCTGCTCAAGTCCGGCGCCACGATTCCTGCGGGGACGCCACGGCGTATTGCCGCCGAAGTGCTGGCCGCCGTCCTGCCGGGGCCCGGCCGCGATCGCCTCGCCGCTGGTGAAGTACTCGTCGTGACGACCGGCCAGCAGCCGACGTTGTTTACCGGCCCGCTCTATACGCTGTACAAGGCGCTGTCGGCCATCGCGCTCGCGGAGCGGCTGGAGCGCGAGCGCCGCGTCCCGGTCGTGCCGGTGTTCTGGGTGGCGGGGGACGATCACGACTTCGCCGAGGCGAATCACGCCTGGGTTCTGGGACGCGACGGCGAGCCGGTGAAGATCGTCCTGCGCGAGCGACCGCATGAGGCACCGCAGGTGCCGTTGTTCCGCGAACCGTGCGGTGCTGAAATCCACACCGCGCTCGATGCGCTGGACGCGGCGCTCCCTGATTCCGAGTTCAAGTCGCCTGCGCTCGAGTGGCTGCGGTCGAGTTATCGGCCCGAATCGAGTCTGGCGGATGCAGGCGCCGAGGCGGTGCAGCAGCTGCTGGGGCAGCGTCGCCTCGCCGTCTTTCGTGCGTATCACCCCAGCGCCAAACGGGCGGCCGCGCCATGGCTCCTGCGTGCGCTGCAGGAGACGCTGGCGGATGGTCTGACCCCGGTGATGGTCGAGGGGCAACAGGGGCGCGACCGGCTGCGCAAGGTGGGTGCGGACACCGTGGCGCGGCGCAGCGGGCAACACTTTTCGCGGGCGCAGCTCGAGACGCTGGCCGCCGACGCACCCGAGCGACTCTCGCCCAACGTCCTGCTGCGTCCCGTCATCGAGGCGGCCCTGTTTCCCACCGTCGCCTATCTCGGCGGGCCCGGCGAGATGGAGTATCTCCCTGAGTCCGCGCCGCTGTTCGCCCGCCTCGGCGTCGCGCCGCAGGCGCCCATCCCGCGGTGGTCGGGGCTGATCATCGAAGCCCGCGTGGACAAGGTGCTGAGCAAGCACGGTCTTACACCCGCGGACTTCAACGGCCAGCCCGGCGCGCTCGAGGCGCGGCTGGCCCAGGCGGATATGCCCGCCGATCTCGCCGCGGCGCTCGCGGCGCTGCGCACCGATCTCGAATCACGCTATGGGGCGATCGCGAACGGCGTGCAGCAGATCGATTCCACGCTCGAGCGCACCGTGCAGTCGTCGCGCAATGCCGCGCTGGCCGGCACGCACGAGATCGAGAAGAAGCTCGTGGCCAGTCTCAAGCGCACGCAGGGGACGGTGGTCAGCCAGCTCGCGCGCGCGCGCGCCGCACTCGCCCCGCTGGGGCAGCCACAGGAGCGCGTGCTGACGCCGGCGTCGTTCCTGGCGCGCTACGGCATGGACGTGGTGGACGCGATCGCGGCGGAGGTGGCGCGCTGGGCGACGGGTTTATAGAATCCGGCCATGTGGGTGCTCGCGGTCATTCTGATCGTCGCCTTGCTGATTCCCGTCGCCGCGATTCTCGTCGACTCGCCGCTCGGCAAGTCGTTCGCCCGGCGCATGGAGGGTGGGGATGGGCAAGGGGGGAGCCCGCCTGAGCTGCGCGACGTGAAGCGCAAAGTCGAGGTGCTGGAAACCGAGGTGGAGGACCTCAATCGCTCGGTTGCCGGGATGCGGGAAGAGCTGCAGTTCATGCAACGCCTGCTGGAAGATCCTCGCCGCAAGAAACCCACGTCTTGAAAGGCGGCAGTGGCCGTCACGCCGCGCGGGTAGCCGCCGGCATTCTTGTCAGCCGCGTGCTCGGCTATGTCCGCCAGCGCGTGTTCGCCCACTACTTCGGCAACGGGGCGGCGGCGGATGCATTCGGCGCCGCGCTCCGCATTCCCAACGCAGTCCGCAATCTGCTGGGCGAAGGGACGCTGTCTGCGTCGTTCATACCCGTTTATGCAGGCCTCAATGAAAAGAACAAGGACGCGGCGCGTGCTCTAGCCGGCGCGGTTCTCGGTTTGTTGGTGCTCGCGAGTGCCGTGTTGGCGCTGATCGGTATCACATTCGCGCCAGCGATTACGGCCCTCGTCGCCCAGGGCTTCGACGGACCGCGCCGCGAGCTCACGACCATTCTCGTCCGCATCCTGTTCCCGATGACCGGGCTCATGGTGGTCTCGGCGTGGTGCCTCGGGATCCTCAACACACACCGTCGCTTTTTTCTCCCGTACGCGGCGCCCGCGGTGTGGAACATCGCGGGGATCGCGGCAATGGTCGGGGCCGCTGCGTGGCTGAAAGGCGAGGGGCTGTACGGTCTGTCGCTCGCGCTCGCCTGGGGCACCGTCGCGGGAAGCGTCCTGCAGATCGCCATCCAGCTGCCGGCCTGCTGGCGGCTGCTGGGGGGCATTCCCCTTCGCGTCAGTTTCGCGCCCGAGGGCGTGCGCCAGGTCATCACGGCCTGGCTGCCGCTCGTGGTAGGTGCGGGCGTCGCCCAGCTCTCGGGGCTCGTCGACACGTTCCTCGGCTCGTTCACCGGCACCGGCGGCCTCGCAAGCCTCGGCTACGCGCAACTCGTTCAGGTCCTCCCGATCAGTCTGTTCGGGGTGGCGGTAACCGCCGTGGCACTCCCCGACCTTTCTCGCGACGCAGTCTCTGACACGGCGAACGAGCAGCTGCGGAATCGGATCGCGACAGGGTTTCGCCGCATCGCCTACTTCGTCCTGCCGTCCGCGTTTGCGCTCGCCGCGTTCGGCCCCCAGATCGTCGGCGCGCTGTTTCAGACGGGGCGCTTCGATGCGGACGACACGATGCTGGTGGGAGGCGTCCTCGCCGCCTACGGCATCGGGCTGTTGGGGCAATCGACGGTGAAGCTGTTCGCGTCCGGGTTCTACGCCATGCGTGACACGCGGACGCCGGTGAAAATCGCGATCTCGTCGCTCGTGATCTCCGCCTTGCTGTCGTGGTTCTTCATGCGGCGCCTGGGCCCGGCGGGCATCGCGCTGGGTTCCTCGATCGGCGGCACCTTCAACACCGTCCTGCATCTCTACGACCTCGATCGTCGCATCGGCACGATCCTGCAACGCGCAGACTGGCGGATCGTCGGATTGGTGGTCGCCGCCGCGCTGATCGCCGCCCTGCTCGGCATGGCCGCCGGGCGCCTCGTCGCCGGCTGGCGACCGATTCCTCAAGGCATTGTCGTGCTGGGTATCTTTGGGGTGGCATACGGGGCGCTTACGACGGCGTTCCGCCACCCCGACGCGATACGCGCATGGCAATCTCTGACCGGCTCGCCCGCCAACTAGCGGCACTTCCCGCTCGCCCCGGCGTCTATCTCTGGAAAGACGCCGCCGGAGAGATTCTGTACGTCGGGAAGGCTGCCAATCTCCGCACGCGCGTCCCGAACTACTTCGCCGACGAGCAGGGCAGTCCGGAGCGCGAGGTCCTGCAGGGGCAAATCGCCGACCTCGAGACGATCATCGTCCCCAACGAGGCCCAGGCGCTGCTGCTCGAGAACACGCTCATCAAGGAGCACCAGCCGAGGTTCAACATCCGGCTGCGGGACGATAAAAGCTATCCGCAGATCGCCGTCACGCTGGCCGAGCCGTTTCCGCGCGTGCTGGTGGTGCGGCGCGTCACGATTCCTGGCGCGCGCTACTTCGGTCCCTACACCGACGTCGCGACGCTGCGACAAACGCTGAAAATCGTCCGCCGCATCTTCACAGTGCGCTCCTGCTCCTGGGACCTGCCACACGAAGCTCCGGATCGTCCCTGCCTCGACTTTCACATCGAGCGCTGCAAAGCGCCGTGCGTCGGGTATCAGAGCGTCGAGGACTACCGGCGGATGATCGACGACGTGTTGTTGTTTCTCTCCGGGAAGACACTCGACGTCCGGGCACGGCTGCGCGAACGGATGCAGGAAGCGAGCAACGCTCAGGACTACGAGCGCGCCGCGCAGCTGCGCGATGCGCTCAAATGGCTGGATCAGCTCGAGCAGCCGCAGACCGTGGAAGTCGTCGGCGGTGGCGACGCCGACGCGATCAGCCTCGCGCGCGACGGCGACGATGCGGTCGGTGTCATCCTCCGGATTCGCGACGGGAAGCTCATCGCGCGCGAGCACCGATTTCTGGAGCACGTCGAGCATGCCCCCGAAGGTGACGTGCTCCGCACGTTCCTGGTGGGGTACTATCTCCCGCTCGAACAGCGCGCCCAGCGCGTGGTGCTGCCGTTTGCGCCGGCCGACCTGGATGCGCTGCGGGAGCTCGCGCCAGGTGTGGAGTTTGCGGTCCCGCAGCGGGGATCCGCCGCGAAGCTCGTCGAGCTCGCCGATCAGAACGCACGCCACTTGCTCGACAGCTTCAAGATCGAGACGTTCGACATCGACGAGCGCGCGGCCGATCCCGTCTTTTCGCTGGGGCGCGACCTCGGCCTGCCCGTCGTGCCGCGCGCGATGGTGTGCATCGATATCTCGACCAATCAGGGGCGCGATACCGTCGGATCCTTGGTGTGGTTCGAGGGGGGCCGGCCGCGCAAGGCCGAGTATCGGCATTATCGCATCAAAGGTGTAGAAGGAATCGACGACTTCGCGGCAATGAAAGAAGTGGTGACACGCTTCCTTACCCGCCGTATCGCGGAGAACAAACAGATTCCCGATTTGATGGTGGTCGATGGCGGGAAGGGCCAGCTTGCCGCCGCCGTGGCCGCGGCGCAGGCACAGGGACAGGAGCGGCTGCCGATCGTGAGCCTGGCGAAACGGGAGGAAGAAGTCTTCTTGTCCGCCTCGGGTGAGCCGCTGCGGTTGTCGCGCCGCAGCCCATCGCTCAAGCTGCTGCAGCGTGTGCGGGACGAAGCGCACCGCTTTGCGATCACCTACAGCCGCAAGCGGCGCGTGCAGCGAACCATCACGTCCGAGCTGTTGCGCATTCCAGGGATCGGACCGGCGCGCCGGCGGGTGCTGCTGGAACGCTTCGGTTCGCTCGCCGGTGTGCGCACGGCGACCCCCGCCGAGATCGCTGCGCTGCCGGGATTCTCCACCAAGCTGGCGGATCGTATTCTCGATCGACTGCACCCCTCCCCCCGGCGCGCGTGACGTCCTGGACCTTGGAGTGCTCGGCGTGCGTTCCGACGCGCACGCGTGACGCCGACGGCTTCCCGGGCGTCTGCGATGTCTGCGGCGCGCCGTACCTGGTGCGCTACGATGTGCTGCCACCGCCGGAAGCGAAGACGCAGTTGCGCGCGCGCCGCTGGACGATGTGGCGCTACGATGGATGGCTACCGCTGGCGGCCAACGAGCATCCCATCACCCTGGGCGAAGGTGGCACGCCGCTCCTCAAGGTCGAGCGCCTCGCGGCGCGTCAAGGGTTCGATGATCTCTGGGTAAAGGACGAGAGTCCCAACCCCACCGGATCGTTCAAGGCACGCGGGCTCGCGGCCGCAGTGACACGCGCGGTTTTCGCCGGCGCGAAACAGTTCGTCGTTCCCACGGCCGGCAATGCGGGTGTCGCGCTGGCCGCCTACGCCGCGCGCGCCGGCGCGGAGGCACGCGTCTACGCGCCGGCGACGACGCCGCGGACCATCCTGGAGCAGATCCGCGCCTTCGGCGCGGAACTCATGCTGCTCGACGGCCACATCGGCGACTGCGGCATCGCCGCCCGCTTGCACGCCGACAACACCGGCGCAATCGACGTCTCCACGCTGCGCGAGCCCTATCGCATCGAGGGAAAAAAGACACTCGGCCTCGAGCTGGCGGAGCAATTTGGCTGGGAGCTTCCCGACGCGATCATCTATCCGACCGGCGGTGGCACCGGTCTCATCGGGATGTGGAAGGCGTTCCAGGAGCTCCGCCAAGCGGGTTGGCTCCGCGGACCGCTCCCCCGCATGTACACGGTGCAAGCGAGCGGCTGCGCACCGGTCGTGCAAGCGTTTGAGTCCAGCGCGGAGCGCGCGACACCGTGGCCTGATCCGCAGACCGTGGCGGCTGGACTACGCGTGCCGGGCCCGCTGGGCGACAGGCTGATGCTCCACGCGTTGCGCGAGAGCGGGGGCGGCGCAATCGCCGTCAGCGACGAGGCCCTCGTCGGCGCCGCGCGCGAGTTGCAAGTCGCAGAAGGCATCGACGCGTCCCCGGAAGGGGGAGCGGCACTCGCGGGAGCGGTGGCGCTGCAGCGGCGCGGCGCACTGCGCCCGGAAGAGCGCGTCGTCGTGTTCAACACCGGCGCCGGGTGGCTCTACAGAGCCTAAGCCGTTTATATTCCAATACTTCGGCCCATGCGCATCGCCATCCTGGATCCGGCCGCTGGTATCAGCGGCGACATGACGTTAGGGGCACTCCTCTCGCTGGGCCTGCCGGTTTCCTGGCTCGAGGAGCTGCCGGGACGGCTCGGCGTCGGCGATGTGCGCGTTACGGTTCGAGACGTTCGACGGGCCGGCATTACGTGCAAGCAAATCGACTTCGCGATCCCGGAGCAACCGCACGGTCGTCACGTCGGTGAGCTGGTGCAGCTGGTTCAGCGCGCGCCGGTCTCCGATTGGGTGAAAGAGCGCGCCGTTCGCGCGTTCCGATTGCTGGGCGACGCTGAGGGGCGCGTTCACGGCGTCGCTCCGGATAAAGTACACCTCCATGAAGTCGGAGCGGTGGACGCCGTACTCGATATCGTCGGCGCCATCGAAGGGTTCGAGCGGCTCGGCGTCGAGGCGGTGCATCATCTGCCGATCGCCGTGGGGCAGGGGTGGGTGGAGGCGGCGCACGGCCGCCTGCCCGTCCCCGCGCCGGCCACCGCGATCTTGCTCGAAGGGCTCGAGATCGCCGGCGCTGGGCCGGTCGAAGGCGAAGCGACGACTCCGACGGGAGCGGCCCTGCTGCGCGTGCTGTCGTCAGGCGCGCCGCCGGACCGTTGGCGCATGGTTGGCAGCGGATGGGGGGCTGGTCAGCGCGATCCCAAGCACTATCCCAACGCGCTCCGCATCCTCATCGCCGAAGCGGCAAGCGAGGCGGGTCGCGTGGTGTTGCTCGCCACCGACGTGGACGACATGAGTCCCGAGTATGTGGAGCCGCTGCGTCAGGCGCTGGTCCAGGCGGGCGCGCTCGACGTGCAGACGTGGCCGGTGCAGATGAAGAAAGGCCGTCAGGGGTTTCGGGTGGAGGTGATGGTGCCCGAGGCACTCGCGGAGACGGTGACCGCGGAGCTGTTTCGCCACAGTACCACGGCGGGGGTGCGGCGCTGGATTGCGGAGCGGGCCACGCTGCCGCGTCACCAGCTGACGGTGCGGCTGGACGGCGTGGCGGTGCGGGTCAAGGTCCTGGATGGCGGCCAGCCCCGAGTGAAGCCAGAATACGATGATGTGCTGGCGGCGGCGCAGGCGTTGGGACGGCCGCCGCTCGACGTGGCGCGCGCCGTCGAGCGCGACGCCGAAGCTCTTATCGCGAAAGCCAAGGAGTGAACGTGCTCAAGGTTCGCAATCTTGCGGTATTCATGTTGACCACGATGACGCTCCCGCTGGCGGCGCAGCAACAGCAGGCGCGCTGGGCGGATCCGAAATGCGATTTGAAGCCGGGCCATTTTCTCGTCAACCAGGGCCTGGGGTACCTGAAGGACGCCACGACTACGCGGTTTGAGGATCAAAAGAAAAAGGATTTGACCGACGCGCAGCGACTGCTGACGCAGGCCGTGACCACCGGCGGTCAGGATAAGAACCCGGCGGCGTGGTACTATCTGGCCCGCTATTACATCATGACCACCGACGCCATCGGTGCGGACACGGCATTCGCGCGCGCGGCGACGCTGAAGCCGGAGTGTAAAGGCGACATCGAGCTGTGGCGGCGGTATGTGTGGGTGCCGACGTTCAACGCCGGCATTGCGGCGTGGCAGGCGAACAACCTCGATTCCGCCCTCGCGTCGTTCCGGCGCGCCAGCGCCATGCTCCCGGAGGAGCCGACGGGCATCAAGTATATCGCCACGCTGTATTACAACACGGGCAAGTCCGATTCGGCCGTCTACTATTTCCGCAAAGCCGCCGATGTGGCGGCCGCAGACCCGAAGTTCGCGCAGGACCGCAAGGACGCACTCTTCAACCTCGGCCGGATTCACCAGAGCCTGCAGCATCTGCCCGAGGCCCAGGCGACCTATCGGGAGTATCTCGGACTCTATCCCAACGATGCGGAGATCATGGCCGCGTTGGGCGGCGTCTACATGCAGAAAGCTGCGCAGGATCCGGCCTACAGAGACAGCGCCTTCACGATCTACAGGCAGATCGTCAGCAAGGGCGACTCGATGGGCTATTACCAGCTCTATCGGGTCGGCGCCGAGATCTCGGGGAGCGTGCCCGAGGACCCCGACACGTCCGCCGCGGGGGCCAGCTGCCGCCGCGAGGCCCGTGCGAGCCGCCCGCCGCTGACGGTGGCGAGGATTCGCGCGCGCTGCGACTCCGTGACGACGAACCTGGCCAAGACGTATCTCGCGAACTCGCACGAGGCATTCTCGCTGGCTGCGCAAGCGCTTGACGCGAGCCTCAAGATCAATCCCTACTACCGCGAAACTCTGATCTTCCGCGCCAATACGGCGCTGGGGTTGCACGACTCGGTGACGGCGCTGACCATGTCGCGCCGCCTGCTCGCGGTTGACCCGATGAACCGGACCGGCATCAAAATCATGGCGTACGCGCAGCAACAGAACGGCAAGATCGACTCCGCGTTGCACTACTACAAGTTGGGCGACTCGCTGCTCGTCGGGGACGTGGCGGTCAGCCAATTCGACTCGACCGACACGGGTCGCGACGTGAAGGGGCTCGTCACGAACACGCGGGAAGCGCCGAATGCGCCGTACAAGCTGATCTTCGAATTCGTCGACTTGAAGGGGCAGGTCGTCGCGACCGACACCGTTCAGGTGGCGGCGACGCCGCCGGGCCAGGCCCAGCAGTTTGCCCTCAAGCCGGCCGGTCCAACGATCGCCGCGTGGCGCTATCGGAAGGAATGACGATTGACATTGGGCGGGATGTGCGAACACATTCCGCCCAGGCTGCGGGCGTAATTCAGGGGTAGAATGCCAGCTTCCCAAGCTGGACGTCACGGGTTCGAATCCCGTCGCCCGCTCTAGACGTTCCGACGTGTGGTGTCGTTCCCAGGTCAGCGCCGCCGCTCCGGCGTCGGCACCCCGCCCCCGACGATCACCGAGTCCGTTTTCCCGTTCGCGAGCAGGTCAATCAGGTCCCGCTGGTAGTAGGCATCGGCGGAGTCTACCACAGGCCATTCCCGGTAATGGTCCGGGGCGAACAGGCCCACCATGTGTGCCATGGCGCCGAACGACGTGTCCCGCGTCGGGTTGTCGAACACTCCCACCACGCGGTAGCGATGCCCGGCCTTGAGGTACAGGCCCTCGCCGCGGATCGCAAGCAGTTTGCGCGGTATCGACAGCACATGCCCCAGGGAGTCGCGCTTCGACTTGACCTCCACGAGTGTCTTAGCGCTCGCGGCATCGACGAGCTTCACCAGCACGCCGTAGTCGTGCAGGTGACCCGTCACCACCAGGAGATGCCCGGAGAGCGGCGGGCTGAACTCGTAGCCGATCTCGAAGTGGCCCGGGGGGACGTTGAACCGGTTCTCTTCGGGGTTCGTCTGGATGTTGACGTCCATGTAGGCGGGGAGAACTGCGAGTCGCCTGTGACTCGAGGGCGCCATGTAGAGGACAATGCGCCAGTAAGCGGCCGCGATCTCGGGCCCCGCGTCGTTGTGCCACGCTGCGTAAACGCCCAGGTTCTGGCCGGCCCGCATGGGCACGCCGATGGTGCGCGGGACTCGGAAGTCGCCGGTATCGCTCTCCTCGGCGGCGCCCAGCAGGCGCTCGAGGGCGGGGTAGATGAACTGGCGGCGCGAGAAATTCACCATGATCAGATGATGTATCAGGCGATGCGACAGCTCATGGCCGCGATCGTCGAACAGGTCGACGCGGAAGCCCTGGAGCCAGCCGTCCACGGGAAACGCGAACGTCTGCACCGGTGTGGCGGGCATGTCCATCATCATCCCGGTCATCTCCGGACTCACGGGCAGGCGGTAGGGACCGCCGGTGATCAGGACGCGGTGGTGCGTCGAGTCGACCTGTACGTGTAACGGCGGCAGCTGGGCTGCCCCGAGGACTGGGATCACTGTCAAGGTGAGGAGAACGGATAGGCGCATTAGAGACAGACTCCAGATGCTTTTCGGACGTCACGGTTGGTCCCCTTTTTGCTTTTTGGTATTATGAACCCCACCGAAAAGGTTTTATGCGCGCGCTCTCCGCCGTCGTTCCGCTCGCCATCAGTGCTCTCGTCGTGTCCTCCCCGACACCGCTCCGTGTCCTTCGGGTCACACCAGCAGACCGCGCGGCCGCGACCACCGTCGTCTCCGTCACGTTCGACCGACCGGTCGCCGGGTCGCTCGACGCCAGCGTCGATCCGAAACGCATCTTCACCATCACCCCGGCCGTCGCGGGCCGCCTGGAGTGGCGCGACCCGATCACCTTGCGGTTCACGCCGGCCGCTCCGCTCAATCCGGCAACCGAGTATACCGTGACGGTGAGCAACGATTTTGCCGCCATGGACGGCAGCCGGCTGGAAGCGCCGTACAGCTTCACGTTCCGCGTACACGGCACGGTGTTGCTCACCGGCGCGCCCGCCGGCCCAGATCAGGCAGCGCAGTACCTCAAGCCGGACGCGCAGTTCGAAGTCGTCTGGAGCACGCCCGTCGACCTCGGCGACGTGAGCAAGCGCGTCTACATCCAGTTCGATACCGATTGCCCCGTGTTGCTCGTCAGGCTGCGGGCCGTATCGCAGCGGCCGATCCAGGACGATGACTCGTGGCGCTATCGCGAAGCCGGCGGATGGCAGCGCGACCGGAGCGGGGACGCGCTCCGTCGCGTGGTGCGGCTCTCACCGACGACCCCGTTGCCCAAGGCGTGCAGGGGCTCGCTGGTCGTGCCGTCCGAGCTCGATCCCGAGGGCACGAGCCCCTACGCGCGCTGGCGCCTGGCGACATACGGACCGTTCCAACTGGTCTCCGCGACGTGCGGCTGGAACTGGACGAGCTGTCCCGCAGGTCCGCCGCGCATCGAGTTCTCGACGCCCGTGCGCGGCGCGGAGCTGCTGCGCGGCATTCACATCCTGCCGCGCATTCCCATCGCGGTTACAGATACAACCGAAGAGTCCGCTACGTGGACGCTCGATGCGTCCCTGAAGCCACGGACGGGTTACGCGGTCATTGTCGATACGCTGGTCCTGCATGACGTCTTTGGGCAGCGCCTGGTCGGTAATCCCGTCAAGGCGTTTGGGACGACCGGATACCAGCCGGCGGTCACCTATGACTACGGCATGATGCTGGTCGAGCGAAACGGCTATCGCACGTTCCCAATCCGCCACGTCAACGTGGACACAGTGCTCGTCACGACAGCCCCGGTGCCCGACAGTCTCGAGGCCCTGGTGCTGCGCGCGCCGTCTTGGAACCTTGGCGATGTGTGGGCGCGCTTGGCTTCGGATGCGACGCAGCGGCAGCTCGCGGTCGAGTCACGTCGCGATGTGCCGCTCGTGAGCGTCGTGCGTGCCCCGGTGTACGCGGCGCGCCCCGGCGGACCCACGCTGAGCGCGGTTCGCGTCACCTTCCGGGCGGATAGCAACGTCAAATCGCGCTTCCCGCGGTCGGCCCCGGTCGCCTTGCTGCAGACGACCGACCTCGGCATTACCGCCCGTGTGGGCCAGGAAGAAGCCATCGTCTGGGTCACCGGGGTGCAGGATGGCATTCCAAAATCGAGCGTTGACGTCGAGCTGCATGGCCCCGCCGGCCGCGTCCGCGCCCGCGGCACGACGAACGCCCAAGGCCTCGTGCGGTTCAACGGCCTGCGCGATACCACCGTGGCGGACGACGACGAGCGTGGGTTCGCGGGCTACGTGTCGGCCCGCCTGGCCCTCGATCGCGCCGTGGTGCCCATCAATGCCTGGTCGGGCGACCTCTCGCCCTGGCGCTTCAACGTCGGCTCGGCATGGGGCGTGGACCGCCTGCCCGTCGCCGGCGCGGTGTTCACCGAGCGCGGCATCTACCGTCCCGGCGAGCCGGTCTACGTCAAAGCGATCGTCCGCAGCGGTGCGCTCGGTTCGCTCCGCGTGCCGGCCCCCACCGACTCGCTGCGCTGGGTGTTCCACGATCGCGAAGGGGGCGTGATGCGCGACTCGATCGTGCGCCTCTCTGGGTTCGGCACGGCGACGCAGACGCTCAAGTTGGGTAACGATCTGCCGCTCGGCACGTACAACGTATCGCTGCAAATCAAACGAGGCGCCTGGCAAAACATCGCGAACACAAGCTATCGCGTCGCGGAGTACCGGCCGCCCGAGTTTCTCGTCACCGTCACGGCCGACAGCGAGCCGCGGTTCAGCGGTGACTCACTGCACGGCAGCATCGAGGCGCGGTACCTCTTTGGTGCGCCGATGGCCCGGGCCACGGTGAACTGGACACTCAACGTCACCCCGGGAAGCGCGAGCGGCCTCGATATCCCGGGCCTCGATCGCTATTACCTCGGCGAGAGCGGCTGGTGGTGGGAGGACTGGGACGTGACACGGTCTCACGTCCGCACGACGGCGACCGGCGTCGATACGCTGGATGCCGCCGGCCGTCTCACGCTGCGCGTCCCGCTGAGTGCGATCGAAGGACGTCCCGCCAATACGCGCCTGCAGGCGACCGTGACCGATGTGAACCGGCAAGCCGTTTCTGCCTCGGCGACGGTACTCGTTCACCCCGCGGCGTTCTACATCGCCGCGCGCCCGCTAGGTAACAACTACTTCTGGACCGCCGGCACCGCACAACAGATCGCCGTGCTCGCAGCCCGGCCCGACGGACGCTACGTCAGCGGCGTGCGGATCCGCGGGACCGTCGTGCGACGCGAGTGGCACCGCGTGCAGCGGGCGCGCGACGGTGTCGAGGAGCAGATCGGCGAGTGGGTGGCCGATACGGTCGCGCATTGCGATTTGGTGAGTGCTGAGGATCCGGCGACGTGCCGGTTCACGCCCACCGCGGGTGGCACGTACATCGTCTCGTTCAGTGCCAGGGACGATGCCGGTCGCGCGGCGTCGACCAGCTTCTATCGCTGGGCGACGGGCAAGGATTGGATTCCGTGGAACGATGAGAGCCAGTTCAAGATGGATCTCATCCCTGACAAGACGCGCTACGCCGTCGGGGACACGGCCACGATTCTCGTTGCCTCGCCGTTCACCGATGCTGAAGCCTGGATCACGGTGGAACGCGAGGGGCTGATCGAGCAACGGCGCATGCGCGTCAGTGCCGGCGCCACGTCGCTCAACTTCAAGATCACCGAGGCGTACGCGCCGAACGTGTTCGTGTCGATGGTGCTCGTTCGCGGCCGCAGCGCCCCGCCGGGCGGAATCGCGGACCCCGGCCGGCCCACGTTACGCGTGGGATACGCCGAGCTGCGGGTTACACCCGAAGTGAAGCGTTTGACCGTCGATGTGAAGCCCCGCGCGACGGAGTATCGGCCGGGCGACAGCGCCCGCGTGCAAATCCGCGTGCAGGACGCCGCCGGAAGAGGACGGCGCAGCGAAGTGACACTCTGGGCCGTGGACGAGGGCGTGCTGTCGTTGACTGGCTACAAGACACCGGACCCCCTGGACCTGCTCTATCAGCCGCGCGGCGTGAGCCTGCGGCTTGCGAGCAACCTCATCGCGATTGCTCCCCAAGTGCTAGAACAGGAAGGGACGTCGATCAAGGGTGAGCAGGAGCCGGGTGGCGGAGGCGGCCTTGGGAGCGGGGACATTCTGCGCTCGCGCTTTGCCGCCACCGCGTTCTTCCTGGGCGAGGTGGAGACCGACTCCTCCGGTGCCGCGGTCGCGACCGCCAAGCTTCCGGACAACCTGACGACGTTCCGCGTCATGGCCGTTGCCGTGACCGCCGGTGACCGCTACGGGCACGGAGAGTCGCCGCTGCTCGTGACGCGTCCGCTGCTCGCACGGCCGGCATTGCCACGATTCCTCCGGTCGGGGGACGCCTTCACGGCCGGGGTCGTGGTGAACCAACGCGCCGGTGGCACACCGACGGTCACAGTGCGCTCCGACGCGAAGGGGGTCGTGCGGAGCGGTGCGGCCACGCGCACCGTGACCCTCGCTCCTGGACGTGGTAGCGAAGTCCGGTTCGCGTTCCGGGACACGACCGCGGATTCGACGACCTTCCGCTTCGACGTCGCGTCGCAGAATGATTCCGATGCGGTGCTGGTGCGGCTGGCTGGCCGCCCGGTGTTCACGCCGCGGGCCTACACGGTCACTGGCAGTCTCGTGGATACGACCAGCGTCGTCATCGATCTCCCCGAGCCGGTCGATCCCGACCGCTCGCGTCTCGAGTTCGGTATCGGCACGACGCCGCTGGCCGTCCTGGCAGGCAGCTATCGTTGGTTGGCCGTCTATCCGTTCGATTGCTCTGAACAGATCGCCTCCGAAATGCTCCCTTTGATCGCGATCTACCGGGCCGGTCCCCTGGCGCCGCTCACCGGTCTCACATCCGATCGCGCGCGCGCCGAGATCGAGCAGGGCGTCGCCGTGTTGAGCACGCGCCAGCGGCCCGACGGAGGCATCGGCCTCTGGTCGGCCGAAGATTGGACGACGCCGTGGCTGAGTGCGTACGCCGGTGAGGCGCTGCTCGCGGCGCGCGACGCCGGCATTCCGGTGCGTGACTCGGTGTTCGCCCGGCTCAGCAACTACTTGTATCGTAGTGCGCACGAGCGCGGCACAATCATGGCGCCAATTGCCACGTGGTACTCGAACCTCCGCGTGCTGCTCGCGGAGCAGGTGGCCGCTGCCGATTTCCTGAGCCGCGCGGGGCGGCCCGATCTGCCCACAGAGAACGAGCTGTACCGCCAGGCCGCGCAGCTCGCGTGGGAAGACCGTCTGCGCCTCGCGCAGATGATGGCGCGCCGTGGCGCCCGGGGCGCGGCTCGGCAATTGATCTCCCCGATCTGGGCGTCGGTGCGCGTGGAGGGTCGCCGGGCCGTCCTGCCGGACTCCGCGCGCCGCGCCTACTGGTTCTACTTCCCCTCGAGTCAGCGGCCGGTCGCACGACTCCTGTCTGCGACCCTGGTCGTGGATTCGACCAACGTCCTGATCGGACCGCTGGTCGAAACGCTGGTCGAGCAGACGCGAGGGACCGGGGGGAGCTGGTGGTATTGGAACACGCAGGACTTCGGAACAGCGGCCGCTGCGCTTGCCGACTTCACGGCGCGGCAGACGCGTGCGGCACAGCGCGGCTACGAAATGCGGGCGGGGAATCAGGTTGTGTTCCGTTCGCGGGGCGATTCGCTCTGTGAGGTAACCCGCCCGCTCACCGGAGCCGTTTCGAATGCCCCCGGAGGAGGCCAGCGGGTCGTCCTCAACGTGCGCGCCGCGGATGGTGGGACGTCCGGCAGCGCCCCCCTCTTTTTCTACGTCACCGTGCACGAAGTCCCGCGCCAACGGCCCGTCACGCCCGATCAGCAGGGCATTCAGGTCGAGCGTTGGTACGAGGACTACGAAACGGGAAAGCCGATCGTCAGTGTGACCGAGGGTTCGCTGGTGCGCGTGCGGCTGCGGGTCACGGTGCCGGCCGATCGGCAATTCGTCGCTCTCACTGATCCGTTGCCGGCGGGACTCGAGGCGGTCGACTTGAGCCTGCGGACCACGGGCCAACTGCCAGGGCCGGGTGCGACCACGCCCGAGACTCCCGAATCGGACTACTACTCGTGGGGCTGGTACTACGGCAGCTGGGACTCGGGCTGGTGGTCGCCGTTCGATCATAAAGAGCTGCGCGACGACCGCGTCGTGTACGTCGCGACGGTGTTGTGGACCGGCCGCTACACGGCCACCTACGTCGCACGCGCGACTACCCCGGGCGTGTTCATGCGGCCGCCGGCGCACGCCGAAGAGATGTACAACCCGGCGGTGCAGGGACGGAGCGATGGCGGCGTCTTCACCGTGACGGCGCGCGCCCCGTGAGCCGGCGTGCATGGGTACTGCCCATCGTCGCAGTGACGATCGCGGGCGCATGGGTCGCGGTCGGCATTTGGGTCGCGCTGCCTCTGCCACCCGCTCTCACCTCGCCGCCCCGGGTGGAGAGCCTCACGCTCGAAGATCGCAATGGTCTGGTGCTGCGCAGCACGCGCGCCGGCGATGGCGCGTTGCAGCGCTGGCTGCGGCTGGCCGATGTCGATCCCGACCTGCTGGAAGCGTTCGTCGCGGGCGAGGACCACCGCTTCTACGATCATCCCGGCGTCGATGTGCGCGCCGTCGGGCGTGCGATCAGGGAAAACGTGCGGGCACGGCGGGTCCGTTCCGGTGCTTCGACGATCACGATGCAGCTCGCGCGACTGCTTCGTCCCAGCGGCGGTCGCACGTTGCGCGGCAAGGTGCTGCAGGCGTTCTGGGCGCTGCGGTTGGAGGCCCATCTCTCCAAGCAGGAGATCCTCGAGCAGTATCTGAACCGCGTGCCGCTGGGACAGGGCACGGTCGGGGTCGACGCGGCCGCCGCGCTCTATTTCAATGCGTCGGCCGCGAGGCTGTCGCTTGGCCAGGCGGCGCTCCTGGCGGGCCTCGCGAGCGCGCCATCGACCGACAACCCCTTCGTCGCGCCCGATCGCGCGCGCAGCCGTCGCGCGACGGTGTTGGGGCGGATCGGCCGCTACGGCTTCGCGACCGTGGACGCGCTCGATCGTGCCAGTCGCGAGCCCCTCGTGGCGCCACGGTCCAATCCGCCGTTTCTCGCGCCGCACTTCACGAGTCGCGTCTTGCAGTGGCTGGATACAGCCGCGGGGACGTGGCGGACATCGCTCGATCTCCCGTTGCAGACGGCGCTCGAAAGCGAAGTACGTCACACGGTCACGACTCTCTCTGACCGCGGTGTGCGCGAAGCGGCACTGGTGGTTCTCGACAACGCTACGGGCGAGCTACTTGCCTGGGTGGGATCGCCCGACTTCTGGGCTGACTCGGCGGGTCAGGTGGACATGGTAGTGTCCCCGCGCCAGCCCGGCTCGGCGCTGAAGCCGTTTCTGTACGGCTTGGCGTTCGATCGTGGCTACACGCCGGCCTCCGTCCTGCCGGACGTGGCGCGCGCCTACGCGACTGCGACCGGCCCCTACCAGCCCCGCAATTACGACCGCCGTTTTCACGGGCCCGTGCGCGCACGCGAGGCGCTCGCCAGCTCGTATAACGTGCCCGCGGTCGAGTTAGCTGACCGAGTGGGCGCGGCGAGCCTGCTGCGCGTCCTGCACGGCGCGGGATTCAGGTCGTTGACCCGCAGCGCGGAGTTCTACGGCCTGGGCCTCGCTCTCGGCAACGGCGATGTAACACTCCTCGAACTAGCCAATGGCTATCGTGGGCTTGCGGAAGGCGGTGTGTGGCGCGCCGTCGAGTGGCGAGCCGTTGCGCCCGATCAACGATCTGCGCAGGATCGCCGTTTCGTATCTGCGGGATCTGCGGCGTTGGTGGTCGACATTCTCGCCGACCCCACAGCCCGAATTCCGGGCTTCGGCGTCGAGACGCCGTTCGACTTTCCGTTCCCGGCGGCGGTCAAGACGGGGACCAGTCATCACTTCACGGACAACTGGGCGGTCGGCGTCACGGGCGGCTTTACCGTGGCGGTCTGGGTCGGCAACTTCGACGGGCAGCCGATGCGCGGCGTGAGCGGCGTGACCGGCGCCGGGCCGTTGCTGCATGGGGCCATGCTGGTCACGGCGCGGCGTTACGCGCCCGGTGACCTGCCGAGCCCGCGGTCCGTCGGTGCGACGCGCGTGCGGATTTGCGCCCTCTCCGGCTTGCGGGCGACCGCCGGATGCCCTGACCTCGACGAGTGGTTCCTTCCGGGCACAGCGCCGCAACAGGACTGCGATTGGCATCAGGGCGGCGTGGTGGCGTGGCCGGCGGAATATGTGGAGTGGGCGGAGCAGAATGGTAAAGCGGCGGTGCGTGAGGCGGCGGCGAGTGAGGCGGCGGCGAGAACGACGGCGGCGAAGGGCGGCGGGGCCCAGTTCCAGATCGTATCGCCGCGCGCCGGAGACCGCTACGAGATCCCCCCGGGCATGGACGCCCGCTACGCCACGATCGCCCTGCGCGCCGCCGCGACACCGGGAGACGGCTCCGTCCGCTGGTTCGTGGATGGCCGACAAATCCACAATTCTCGATATGTCCTGATCCCGGGGACGCACGTGATACGAGCGGTTGCAGCTTCTGGAGCAACGGATGAGACGCGAATCGACGTGTCAGCAACCCGGCATTAAACCTGCTTGCCGCACGACCTCGCCTAAGCTACATTAGCCGTTGAAGTTGCGCGGTTAGCTTCAGAAACTCCTTGAACCCCGAGGCGGTCGGCAGTGATTCGCGTACAGGCGGTGGCGCCCGAATCGTTGGGTGCCGCCCTCGAACTTACCCCCGGAACCGAGCTCCTCGCGGTCAATGACAAGGACCTTGAGGACTTTCTCGACTGGGAGTTTCTGACCGCGGACGAGCAGTTCGTACTGCGGGCGCGCCTGCCATCGGGCGAGGAGATCGAATACGACGTCGAACGGCCTGAAGGGCTGCCGATGGGCGTCATGCTCGAGCCGCCGCGCATCCGGCGTTGTGCGAACCACTGCGACTTCTGCTTTGTGGACGGCAACCCGCAGGGCATGCGGCAGGCCCTGTACATCCGGGACGACGATTACCGCCTCTCGTTCCGCTACGGCAACTTTGCGACCCTGACCAACCTCAAGCCGTGGGACTTGGAGCGCATCGTCGAGTACCGGCTCGCGCCGCTGTACGTCTCGGTACACGCGACCGACCCGGTCGTGCGCCGCTGGCTGCTGCGCAATCCCGAAGCGCCGGACGTTATTCCGCAGCTGCGCTGGTTCGCGGAGCGGGGAATCACGTTCCACACGCAGGTGGTGCTGGTGCCGGGCATCAACGATGGGGCACAGCTGGTGCGGACGCTGAGCGATCTCTACGGCCTGGGACCGGCGGTGCTCTCCGTCTCGGTGGTTCCGGTGGCCCTGACCGAATTCAGCAAACATGCGCTCGTCCGCCAGCCTACCCGCGAGGAGTGCAGAGCCGCGCTGGGGGTCGTAGACGACTTCGCGGCCCGAGCGGTGGCCGATCGCGGCGTGCCGTGGTGCTACGGCGCCGACGACCTCTACCTCCAGGCCGACGTCCCGTTACCGCCGGCGGAGTGGTACGGCGACTTCGAGCAGCGCGAGAACGGCGTCGGCTCCGTGCGCTATCTGCAGACTCGCATTCAGGCGGCGCACCTCGAGCGGGACACATGGCGCGATAAGCGTATCGGGATCGTCACCGGGACCGCCATGGGGCCGCTCATGCCGCAGGTCGTGGCCGATCTGACGACCACGACCGGGGCGCATTTCGAAATCCTGGCCCTCGAGAACACGGTGTTCGGCCCGTCGGTCACGACCGCGGGATTGCTTCCGGGCAACGCTGTGCTCGCGGCGCTGCGGGACCGCAGCGATCTGGACCTCGCGCTGTTGCCGGCCGAGTCGGTCAACGACGATCTGCTATTCATGGATGATCTCGAAGCGCACGATCTGGCAGCGCAGCTGCCGATGCCGATTCGGTTGTCATACGATTTTGCGGATGCCCTGGAAGAGGGAATGATGGAACGAGGGAACGATGGAATGATCGATCATTCCAACATTCCCTCGTTCCACCGTTCCGCTGGTGACACGTGACCGTCCCGACCGTAGCGATCATCGGCCGCCCCAACGTCGGCAAATCCACGCTCTTCAACCGCATCATCGGACGGCGCCAGGCGATCGTCGACGCGCAGCCCGGCGTCACACGCGACCGCCACTTCGCCCCTGCGGAATGGAACGGCCGCCGGTTTTGGCTGGTCGACACCGGCGGGCTGGTCCCTGGTTCGGCGGACCCGATGAACCGCGCGATTCGCGCGCAGGTCGAGCAGGCGGTGGCCGACAGTGACGTGCTGTTGTTCGTCGTGGACGTGGAATCGGGTATCCACCCGATAGACCTCGAGATCGCGCAGTACCTCCGCAAAGCCAAACGGCCGTTGCTCCTAGTCGTGAACAAGGCCGACAACCTCCCCGACGAAACGCGCCAGCTCGCGTTCTACGAGCTGGGGCTGGGCGACCCGTTCCCCGTGTCCGCGGCGGTGGGGAAGAGCAGTGGGGATTTGCTCGACCGGCTCGTGTCGCTGCTTCCCGACATGCCGGAGAGCGACGAAGAGGACGCGATCCATGTCGCCGTCGTCGGCCGGCCCAACGTCGGCAAGTCGAGTCTCGTGAACAGGCTCCTGGGCCAGGATCGACTGGTCGTTGCCGCGGAGCCGGGGACGACGCGCGATGCCATCGACACGCCGTTCGAGTATCAGGGTCGCACGCTCGTCTTCATCGATACGGCGGGGCTCCGCAAGCGCAGCAAGGTCGAAGAAGACCTCGAGTTCTATTCGACGCTGCGCACCACGCGCGCCATGGAACGCGCCGACGTCTGTTTGCTCGTCGTCGACGCCAAGGACGGCATGCACGCCCAGGACCTGAAGATTGCCAACGAGGCGTGGGAGCGCGGCGCCGCCGTGATCGTCGTCGTGAACAAATGGGATCTGATCGAGGAAAAAGAGACCAACACGGCGAGAGACGGCGAGCGGGACATCAAGGCGCGCGCGCCGTTCCTCGAGTTCATTCCGTTTTTCTACGTCTCGGCCAAGACCGGCCAGCGCGTCACGAAGCTGCTCGATGCGATCGTCACCGTGGCGGATGAACGAGAGAAGCGGGTGCCCACCGCTGAGGTCAATCGCGTGCTGGAGGAGCTGCTGGCGCGGCAACAACCGCCCCAACCCGTGGGCGAATCGGTCCGTCTGTTCTACGCGACGCAGGTGGGGACCGCGCCGCCGCGCTTTGCGGTCGTCGCGAACCGGCCTGAGGCCATCCCGGAGTCCTACTCGCGCTATCTGCACAACGGCTTTCGGGAAGCGTGGGAATTCACCGGTGCGCCGCTCACGATCAAGTTCCGCCGCAAACGAGGCCGTCGCTGAACGCCGTCCTGGCGATTCTGGCTTCTTACCTGCTCGGCGCGACGCCGACGAGCTACATCGCCGGCAAGCTGGGGCGGGGCATGGACCTGCGCGAACACGGCTCGAAGAACCTGGGCGCCACCAACGTCTACCGGATCCTCGGCTGGAAGTATGCGATTCCGGTGGCGCTGTTCGATATCGCTAAGGGCGCCATTGCGGTGCTCTTCTTCGCGGGGTGGGCGGGCGCGGCCGAGCACCCATGGCTTCCGGTCGCGCTCGGCGGCGCGGCCGTCCTCGGCCACATGTTCTCGCCCTATGTGAGCTTCAAAGGCGGGAAGGGTGTCGCGACCGCCGCGGGGATGTTCCTGGCGCTGGCCCCCGTCGCCGTGCTTATCGCGATTCCCGTGTGGGGCCTGTGTCTGTGGCTTACCGGCTACGTGTCCCTGAGCTCGATCATTGCCGTTACCAGTGTCCCGTTGTCGGTGTCATTGCTGCAACCGGACGATCGGTATGCGTTCTGGGCAAGTATCGCCCTGGTTGCGCTGATCGTGTTCGCGCACCGGCGGAATATCGGCCGGCTGCTCGCGGGGACGGAGAACCGGTTCCGGACCCGGCCGTCGGGCCGTCCGGCCGTCGGGCCGTCCGACCGATGAAAGTCGCCGTGATCGGTGGTGGCGCCTGGGGTACGGCCCTCGCCGACCTGCTCACTCGCAAGGGCGAACAGGTCACGCTTTGGGCCCGCGAAGCGGAGGTCGTGGAGAGCGTCAACAGACAGCACGTCAATGAGATGTTTCTACCGGGGGCCGCTCTTGCCCCGGCTCTGCGAGCCGAAGGAGACATCGGGGCGGCTACCCGGGGCGCCGAGACCATCGTCTCAGTCGCGCCGTCGCACGCCGTGCGGCCGGTGATGCGGCAGGCGGCTGCCGTGCTCGATGGGTCGAAGCCACCATTGGTCGTGAGCGCATCGAAGGGGCTCGATCCCGACCGACTCGAACGTCCCTCCTCCGTCCTCGCTGAGGTGCTCCCGCGGGGCGTACCCGTCGCCGTGCTCAGCGGGCCGTCGTTCGCCTGGGAGGTGTTCCAGCAGCAGCCGACCGCCGTCGTGGCAGCCGCCACCGACCACGGCGTGGCGCAACGCGTCCAGCGCGTCTTCTCGACGAGCTACTTTCGCGTCTACTCGCACACCGACGTCGTCGGCGTCGAGTTGGCGGGTGCTCTGAAGAACGTGATTGCGCTCGCCGCCGGCATCCTCGAGGGCTTGGGACTGGGCTTCAACACCCGCGCCGCCCTGATCACCCGCGGGCTCGCCGAGATCACGCGCCTCGGCGTGACGCTCGGCGCGCAGCCGATGACGTTCGCGGGCCTCGCGGGGATGGGGGACCTGATCCTGACGGCGACGGGTGCTCTGTCGCGCAATCGCACGCTGGGCGTCGCGCTGGGGCAGGGGCAGACGCTCGAGCAAGCCCTGGCGGGAAAGCCGGCCGTCGTCGAGGGCGTCAACACGACCCGCACGGCGGTGGCGCTCGGTGAGCGCCACGGGGTCGAGCTGCCGATCGCGCGCGAAGTCGCCAACGTGTTGTTCCAAAACAAACCGCCGCGCCAGGCGGTCAGTGACCTCATGGAGCGCGAGCTGAAGGCGGAAGGCCGATGAGCAGCGGCTCGCCGTCTCAGCCCGTCCAGGAGTTCTTCTCGATCGGCGAGGTCTGCCAGCTCACGGACCTGAAGCCGCACGTACTGCGCTACTGGGAGAGCCAGTTCCGCTTCCTGAATCCCGCCAAGAACCGGTCCGGCAATCGCGTCTACCAGCGGCGCGAGATCGAGCTGATCATGCTCGTGAAACACCTGCTGTACACCGAGAAATACACCATCGAAGGCGCGCGCCAGAAGATCGAGCAATACCGGCGCTCCGGCGAGCTCAAGCCCGAAGCGCGGCGCGCGCTGGCCACCGAAACCGTCAAGGAGCTCCGTGCCGAGCTCAAGTCAGTGCTCGGCATCCTCGAAGGGAGCTGAATCTGCGGGTAGCGGTCGTCATCCCCGCCTACCAGGCCGCCGCGACGATCGGCGATGTCGTCGCGCGGACGCGCGCGGTCCTCCCCCAAGCTCAGGTGATCATGGTCGACGACGGATCGAGCGATGGGACGGGGGACGCTGGACGGGGGAAGGGGGCCACGGTTGTCACGCATCCCCGTAACCGGGGGAAGGGGGTGGCACTGCGTGCCGGCATCGCGCGGGCGTGTGCGAACGGCTCGGGCACCATCGTCACGCTCGACGCGGACGGCCAGCATCCACCTGAGGAGATCCCGCGTCTGCTGGCCCCGCTTGCGGAGGGAACTGCCGACCTCGTCCTGGGCGCGCGCAGGCGTGCCGGGGTGATGCCGGTGTCGCGCCGCTTCACCAATTGGCTCTCGGCGACGTTGGCGTCACGCATTGGGGGACAGCGCCTGAACGACGCGCAGACGGGATTCCGCGCCTTCACGCGTGAAGTAGCCGAGCGCATCCAGCCCCGCGGCGATCGCTACGAATACGAGGCTAACTTTCTGCTCGACGCATTGCACGCCGGGTACACGGTCGCCTCCGTCGAGGTGCCGACGATCTACGGTCCGCGTAGTCACTTTCGATCGTGGACCGACACCTGGCGCATGGCGCGGGCGTTCGCGCGGCACGCCGGCCGTATCGTGGCAGGAGCGACGTGACCACCTCACATCAAAACGGTTTGCGAATTCTCGTTTCCAACGATGACGGCGTCCTGGCGCCGGGCATCGCGCTGCTCGCCGAGGTGTGCGCCACCGTCGGACAGGTCACCGTCGTCGCCCCCGATCGGGAGCAGAGCGGCACGTCGCACTCGCTGACCCTGCACCGTCCCCTCCGCGCGCATCGCCGATCCGACGGCGCGTTCCAGGTCGACGGGACACCCACCGACTGCGTGCTGCTGGCGCTGGGCGCGCTCATGCCGGACGGGCCGAACTGGGTGTTCTCGGGAGTGAACCATGGCCCCAACATGGGCGAGGACGTGCTGTATTCGGGCACCGTATCCGCGGCCATGGAGGGACTCGCCGCCGGCGTCCCCAGCATCGCGATCTCCTACGGTAGCTTCGATCTCGAGCACCTCGAGAGCCACCGTCAGGGTCTCGAGCGCCTGATCCAGCGCATCGTGCGGGTCGAGAATTTCCCGGGCGAAACGCTCCTCAACATCAACCTCCCCCCCATCCGCGGCGATCAGGTGAAAGGCGTCAAGGTGACGAACCTGGGCAGCCGCGTCTTCCACGAAGAGATCGCCACGATGAAGGATCCCTGGGGGCGTGAAGTGCACTGGATCGGCGGAGGGCGGGTGACGTGGTCGGGCGGCGCCGATTCCGACTTCCAGGCCCTGAAGGACGGGTACATCTCGGTCACCCCGCTGCACGTGGACCTGACGAATTACAAGCTGCTCGAAGTCGTCAGGAAATGGGATTTGGGGAAGTGACAGGGAGCCGCGACACCTACGGTGGCTACCGGGCGCGCCTGGTCGAACAGCTGCGCACCCAGGGCATCCGTGACCTCGCCGTGCTGCGCGCCTTTGCGACCACGCCGCGCCATCTGTTCGTGCCCGAGGCGGTGCGGCATCGCGCCTACGAGGACGCCGCCCTCCCCATCGGCGTCGGCCAGACGATTTCGCAGCCCTTCACACAAGCCCGCTACCTCGAGGCCCTCGGTCTGAAGGGGAACGAGCGCGTCCTCGAGATTGGGACCGGCTCTGGGTACCAGACGGCGTTGCTCGCCGCGCTGGCTGAGCAGGTCTTCACGATCGAACGGATGCGACCGCTCGCCGAATCCGCCCAGGCGGCGCTGCGCGCCGCTGGCGTTACGAACGTCTCCGTGCTGGTCGGCGATGGCACACTGGGGTGGAGCGCCTACGCGCCCTACCATGCGATCCTGGTCGCGGCGGGCGGGCCTGAGATCCCGCAGCCACTCCTCGAGCAGCTCACGCCGGACGGCCGGATGATCATTCCGATTGGGGCCAAGGGGGCCCAAACGCTCACGCTGGTGCGTCGCACGGCGGAGGGAATGCGTGCGACGCCGATTGGCGAGGCCCGCTTTGTCCCGCTGGTCGGCGAGCACGGCTTCGATGCTTGAGCGGTTCATCGATTGGCTGCTGCACACGCTGCTCGACCTGGGCTACCCCGGGATCGTGGCGTTGATGGCGATGGAGTCGTCGATTCTGCCGGTGCCGAGCGAGCTGGTGATGCCGCCGGCGGGGTACTGGGCGGCGAAGGGTCAGATGAGCTTTCCCCTGGCCCTCCTCTGCGGTGTGCTGGGCAGCGTCATCGGGGCGCTCGCCAATTATTACGGCGCCCAGCTCATCGGACGACCGCTGATCCTGCGGTACGGGAAGTACGTCTTACTGAGCGAGAAGAACCTGCAGCACTCCGAGCGATTCTTCGCCCAGCACGGGGAGATTAGCACGCTGATCGGGCGGCTGTTCCCGGTGATCCGCCATCTTATCTCCATTCCGGCGGGTCTTCACCGGATGCCGCTGCCGAAATTCATCCTGTACACGGCGGTCGGTGCGGCCGTTTGGTGCGCGATCCTCACCTGGATCGGCTACTTCCTCGGTCAGCATGAAGAGATGTTGCGCCCCGAAGAGATCCATCGGTATGTGAAGTGGGCGCTGCTGGTCTTGATACCGCTGACGCTCATTGCCATTTGGATCTATGTCCTGCGTCGTCGAGGCCCAAAATGAGCCTCCGCCGCTGGATTATCCGAGGGCGCGTTCAGGGCGTCGGGTTCAGGTGGTTTGTCATGCGCGAGGCGGAGCGACTGCACCTCGGCGGGTACGCGCGCAACCTTCCTGACGGATCAGTTGAAGTAGTTTCTCAGGGGCCGGAGGACGCACTCGAGAAGTTGGAGCAGCAGCTGCGTCGCGGTCCATCGCACGCGCGGATAGACGATGTCGCACGACTTCAAGTTCCACTTGAACGTGATGTGCCTACCTCGTTCGAAATCAGGTAAATCGGGAGGCTGACCGTGCCGGCTGCCACGGTGGTCGATGACCTCAAGCGCACGATCCGCGACGTCAACAACTTTCCCAAACCGGGAATCGTGTTCAAGGACGTCACACCCGTGCTCCTGGACGTGCAGCTGTTCAAGCAGGCCGTCAAACTGATGGCAGATCCGTACCGCGACGCGCGTATCACGCGGGTCGTGTCGATCGAATCGCGCGGCTTCTTGTTCGGCGCGCCGATCGCGCTCGAGCTCGGGGCAGGGCTGGTCCCCATCCGGAAGCCGGGCAAGCTGCCGGCGGCAACACAGCGCGTGGCGTACGCGCTGGAGTACGGGAGCGACGCGCTCGAGATGCACCACGACGCGGTGCAGCCGGGGGATCGCGTGCTGATCGTCGACGACGTCCTCGCCACCGGCGGCACGGCGAACGCTGCTGCCCAACTGGTTGCTGTTACAGGCGCAGCCGTGACTGGATTCACTTTTCTCATCGAGCTCGAGTTCCTGAAGGGCCGCCAGCGGCTCCAGGGTCGTCGCGTCGAGGCCTTGCTGCACTACGCCTAACTCACGTACATTTCGGCGCTTACGCCCCCGGAACACGCCCCTGTAGCTCAGGTGGATAGAGCAGCGGTTTCCTAAACCGTTGGCCGGGTGTTCGAGTCACCCCAGGGGCACTGACTACTGAACGCTCAATGATCAATGATCATTGGACATTGATCATTCTCCGAAGGAGCAAATGGCAACTCAGACGACGGCACTCACTGGCAAGCCTGCGACCAAGGGGAGTTCTACCACCTCGCCCGTAGCTGCTCACAAAACCCCGCTTTCCGATCGACTCGTCGCCTGGACCAAGGCGCACAAGCAGATCACGTCTTGGATCGGCGCCATTGTCGTTATCGCCGCCGTGCTGTTCGTGTGGACGATGTCCACGCAGCGCCGCTCCGAGGAGATCGCCAGCCGCGACCTGCAGGGTGCGCGGTTTGCGTTCGAAAACCAGAACCTGCCGCTGGCCGCGAGCGAGCTGGCGAAGGTGATCGAGAACTACTCGTCGACCAACGCGGCGGCGGAGGCCCGCCTCCTGCTGGCCAACGTGCGTTTGCTGCAGAATCAGCCTCAGCAGGCCCTGGGGGTCCTCAAGGACTATGCTGGTGGGGCTGGGAAGGCCTATCGGGCACAGGCCTTTGGGCTGCTGGGAGCCGCCTACGAGAACATGGGGCGCTTCCGTGAGGCCGGAGAAGCGTACGAGAATGGGTCTGGAGCGGCCCGCCTGGACTTCCTGAAGGCCCAGCTGCTGTCCGATGCCGGCCGAGCCTGGACGATCGCTGGAGACACCACCAGAGCCGTTGCGGACTATCGCCGGATCGTGAAGGACTTTGCGAAGGAGGCAATGGCGGGTGAGGCGAGGGTGCGCCTGGGTGAGCTCACAAAGGGTACAGTTTCATAGCAGCGTAGTTCGTATAATAGATGTTATGTTAAGTTAAGCTGTGTGTGAATGTGGACAAGCTCCTCAAGTAATCACACCTCTGAACACCATTCTCCCCTCTCCACCCAGCCAGACATCGTCGTAGCGGCCATTCTGGGCCTTCCTTGCCCGCACGCCGAGTATCCGACCGCTGCGGCTCTGGATGTCGACGGGCAGGCCACCCAGACCCCATTCCTCGATCGCGCAGCCCGCGCCCACCGCACCGGTGCCACAGGCCAATGTTTCGCCCTCGATACCGCGCTCATAGGTCCGCATCCGCCACACACCGTGCTCGTCTTGCGATACGAAGTTGATGTTGGCCCCCTCGGGCGCCAGCGCCGGATCGAACCGCAGCGCCCGGCCGCGCTCGAGCAACGCCACCTGGTCTACGTCATCGACGAGGACGATGAGATGCGGCACACCGACGCGGCTGAGTACCGCCTGGCGCTCGCCGGCGACGAGGCCGAGCCCCGGGATAGCCGCCGGGGCGTCCACGGGCGCGAGATGCAGCTCTGCCCGCCCGGCTTCCATAGCGCGGCTCTGGTAGGTCCCGGCGTCGGTCTCGAGATCCATTCCCTCGGGCGTCCCGAGACCCAGATGTGCGGCCAGCGTGGTGCTGCAGAGGGCGGCATTGCCGCACATGGCGGCGTGGGATCCGTCGGCATTGTAGTAGATCATCCGAGCTGCGCCGGCGTGCGAGCCCGGTCCGACGAAGACGACGCCGTCGGCACCGATGCCCGTTCCGCGCGCGCATACCGCCTGCATGTCCTCTGCAGTCCAATCGGCCGGCGTGGACACACGCGCGTTCAGCATGACGAAATCGTTCCCCGATCCCGTCATTTTGTAGATCGGCAGGCCGATCAGATGCGACCGAACCAGGCCATAAGCCGCAGCCGCGGCACCTTCCACACCGCCTCGCGGACGATGGCCCGATTCATCTTGCTCTGCCCCTCGGCCCGGTCGACGAACACGATCGGAATCTCTCGGAGCTTGAACCCTTTTCGCCATGCGCGAACACTCATCTCGATTTGAAAGGCATAGCCGTTGGAAACGACCTGCGAGAGATCAATCGCCTCGAGCACCCGCCGGCGAAAGCACTTGAACCCCCCTGTCAGGTCCCAGATCCTGAGCCCCGTGAACCAGCGCGCGTAGATGTTGGCCAGATACGATAGCATCAGCCGGCCCATCGGCCAATTTACCACCGTGACCTTTCCGTTCAGATAGCGCGACCCCAAAACGAGGTCGGCATCCTGGATGGCCGTGAGAAAGTCCTTGAGGTGTACCGGGTCGTGCGAGAAATCGGCATCCATCTCGAAGATGTAGTCGTACCCCTCCTTCAGAGCCCACTTGAAGCCGGTGATGTACGCCGTGCCGAGGCCCAGCTTCGCTTCCCGGTGGAGCGCGTGCACGCGGGGGTTCGTGCGCACCATCTCGTCGGCGATCCGTCCGGTGCCATCGGGCGATCCATCATCGACGACCAGCACCTCCAGTCGTGCATCCTGCGACAGGATCTGCGGCACGATCTGAGGAAGGTTGCTCGCCTCGTTGAAAGTCGGGATGACGACCAGGGCGCGTTCAGGCACGCCGGCGTCTCCGCTCCCAAGCCGGCGGCACGAGGAAGCCCGCTACCACCAGCACCAGTGTGATCAGACCAATCGCCTTCCCGCGCGCGAATGCGCGGGAGGAATAGCTGAGCTCGAGCGTGCGAGCGCCCGCTCCCACGGGGATTACAAGGAGCGCGTGGTCGCCACGCAGGACCTGACCCTGGCGGCCATCGACGTTCACCCGCCAGTCGAGATACCAGTTCTCGGCGATGAGGACGTAGCTCGAGTCATGCGGCGGAGGCTCGAGCGCGACCGTCATCTTCCCCGCATCCCAGGCGGTCACGCGAGCGCGTGACGCCGAGGCGGGCGGGAGCGCCCCCAGTGGTGGCGGATTGAGGGGCGAGCCGGACGGCAGCAGGACGACCCGGTCATACCCGGGCATCCGCGGATCGGCGAGTGTTGGGGGAATCAGCGAGTCGGCACCAACTTTTGTGGCCGCGGGAACGACGCGCGCGTACGGCGGCGCCGTGTCGGCCTGGTAGAGATAGGCTCGACCTCCCGCCGCAGTCTCGACCGGGCCCAGCACGCGGTGGTAGCCCGGCAGGTGCAGAGTATCCGCGATCACCACGAAACGGACCGCGAGCAGATTCCAGAGGCGTGTCGACGTCAGCAGATAGCGCTCGCCATTCTGAGTGCCGGGCCGGCCGCCGATCAGCTCGTCGTAATAGCGGAGCTCGTTCCCCTGGTAGCCCAGAACCTGCGCGATCCCGTGTCCCATCAGCACATTCTGTGGGTAAGGGACGTTCCGGGGGTCAATATCGAGGTTGAATACGCGGAAGGGCTTTGGCTCGGCGCGCAGCCGCGTCACGATCGCGTCAGGTCGATACAAGCTCTGGTTAG
The DNA here is from genome assembly GCA_036505175.1 of Gemmatimonadales bacterium. GTDB lineage: Bacteria > Gemmatimonadota > Gemmatimonadetes > Gemmatimonadales > GWC2-71-9 > 20CM-2-65-7. The sequence continues at coordinate 27,781 of DASXTV010000009.1, read as the reverse complement.
GCGGATCGGAGTAAGCCCAGAACCGTTGCCCGTCCCGCCATAGATCGAAGCCAACGAGCAGCGGTAGCCCGAGGGCGAGCGCGAGGGCTGGGACACTACCCCGCAGATAGCCGAACGCCAGCAGCGCGATGGCGAACAGCGCTACGGCGCCGACCAACGCCGACAGCCGAATTGAGGAGCCCAATGCCTGAGCGAAGGGGCGCGTCTCCGGGCTCGCGAGCGACTCCGCCAGGTGGCCGAAGACGCCCGCGATTCCCAGCAAGGCGACGACACCGGCGGTGACGAGCCACCCGCGCACATGTGTGGCCCCTTCCCTGCGCTCGAGGCGCTCCACACCGAATGCCGCGAATGCAGCCGTGCAGAACGCCACGATGAAGAAGACCATGCCGGGCGCGCGCGTCTTCTTCACATACGGCATCACGCTCCACCACAGTTTGTAGAACGGCGTGGCGTTGCTGAGGGCGATCAGCAGGAAGAGCACGCCGATGCCGCCCAGCCACCAAATCAGGCGCTTTCGATCCCGACCAAATCCAAGACCGAGTATCGCGAGCGCGATCACGGGAAGGCCGAGATACTCGGAGTGCAGTTTGATGGGATTCGATCCCCAGTACGTGCCCGCCCAGGATTCCCCGGTGAATCCCGCGATCAGGAAGCCCGGCACGTGGTCCCACGGAATGCCGTACGAGGCGGCGTTCTCGAACGCGCCAGAGTACGCGATGGCGCGCGGCGAGTGCGGGATATACTCGAGGAACGGCAGGATCTGTGGCATCGCGACGCCAAAGCCGGCGATCACGGCGGCGAGTACGACGCCGAGCCGGCCCAGGCGGGGAGCGAGGGCCTCTGTGGTGGGCTCGCCAAACGTCAGGTAGAGCGCGAACAAGCCGGTGGCGATCAGCAAATAGTACGTCGTCTGCACGTGCGGACTCAGCAGACACAATGCCACCGCAACCGCGAGCAGTGGATACCCCCATGCGCGCCGATCGCGCAGCGCCACGATCAGCGCGAGGCACGCCAGCGGCAACATTGTCGAGACGAACAGCTTGCCGTCGTGGCCTGGTCGCGCGTAGGAGATCATGATGCCGGACAACTGGTACGCGAGCCCACCGACTGTAGAACCGACCCACGAGACGTTGAGTCGTCGCAGGAACAGGAACATGAACAAGCCGGCGAGAATGTAGTGCAGGACGAAGCCGAGATTCGTCACCTTATCCGCGGAGAGAAAGAAGCGCAGAAAAGAGGTCGGATAGAGTACATCGCCGTGCGTCACGGGTGCGATATACGGCAGACCGCCCAGGATCATCGGGTTCCACTGCGGCAGCTGGCCTGACGCGCGCCACTGCTCCGCCTGCCACTCCCGCACGGCATAGCCGCTTTCATACTGATCGCTCATTGGCGCGGCCAGCCACTTTCCCTGGAGCATCGGGAACGCGAGCACGGCCACGAATAGGACCATGAAGGCAGTAGCGGTCAGTGTTGGAGAACGAGGCTCAAACGCCGTGCCACGACTGGCCGTGGCGCCTACCTGCGGCGCCTGCTGCGCCTGCTGCGCCTGTTTAGGAGCCAGTGTATTCCTCCTTTGCACCACGCCCTAGAGCCAGCATGACCCCCGCCCCTCCAACCTCCGTCAGCGTTAGCTGCACTCGCGACGCGAGGCTGACCGCCAGCGCTCCCCCGCTCCCGAGAAAAGGTGTCAGAAATCCTACGAGCGCGAGATCCCGGACCACCATTCCACCGGGCGCGAACACCGCGATGATGCCCATGACATATCCGAGGGCGAACATACCGATCGCGGCCGGCAATGGCACGGTCGTGGTAGAGATCAAGCCTCGGCTGAGCATCCAAAACGCGATGCCGAACGTAGCCCAGCTGATGAGCATCAGGCCACTTGAGGACACAATGGCGGAGACCGGCAGTGGCGGCAGCGGCGCGGTCGAATCCGCGAGCTTGCCCAGCCACAAAGCAGTCCGCCGCCACGCGAGCACGCCGATCAGCGCCAACGCCACTGCGACGGCGCCGCCGAGCAGGACCGGGGACGCCGCGTGCGGGGTGGCCGCGGCGACGACGACCACGCCCGTTCCCAGGACCACCGCCTGCATGGCAAACGCCGATACGGCTGCGGCACTGCGGCGTACACCGGCGCGCTCGGCCAGCACCACGAGTCCCGCGACGCTCCACACTTTGCCGGGGATGTAGCGGCCGAGGTTCGAGATGGTCCACGCCCGCGCGGCGCTGGTGTACGGAAGCCGCTGGTCCCATCCGCGCAGCATGCGGCGCCACGACTCGATCTGGATCGCGTACGTGAGAAAAACGACGGCGACGGACGCGGCGAGCCATCCGATCTGGACGTCGAGCGTGACATGTACTGATTGAAACGCGGCCCAGTTGCGCGCGATCGATCGCGCGATCAGGGCCAGGACCAGGAGCGTGGCGGCGGTTTTGACCGCCCGCAGCCAGACTTTGCTCAATCCTTCACGAATTTGTACGCGATGGACCGCCCCAGCAGCCACCACGGCGCGCGGATCGGCGGCCAGATGTACGTGCCCGCGTAGTCCGCCCGGCGGAAACCGTTCATCTCGCCCAGCCGCGTCATCGTCTGCTTGGTCCAGCTGTAGACGTGCCCCCACTTATCGGGGACGCCCAGCAGATTCCAGATGATCTCTTTGAAGTGATAAGGGTTCGGCACCGACACGACCCACACCCCGCCGGGCTTCAGGACCCGGTACACCTCGCCGGCGGTCTGAAACGCCGTGGGTGTGTGCTCGAGCACCTCGATCATGAACACGCGGTCGAAGGACGCGTCGGGAAACGGCAGGCCCTTCGTGATGTCGTGAATCAAGACGTCGGGGCCGGCGAACTCGGGCGCGATGTCGAGGCCCTGATACTTGATCCCCTGCGGCAGGAACTTGCGGATGTCCCCCTCGCGGCCTCCGATGTCGAGCACCGCGTGTCCCGGCTGGGTTTGCGCGAGCCGCTGGGCGAGGCGATAGCGTATGCGCTCTTCCCCCCAGTTCCGCCAATTGGCGCGCGCGCTGTAGAACGCGGCCAGCTCGGGGGAGGATGGGGCCACGCGTTTCGACATCTCCGCAAAGCTCCTATGTGCGACGTGGGATCAAAGGAAAATCAAAGATACCTTATCATTGAGCCATGCGCATCCTGCATGTGGTGACCGCGTTTCCCCGCGATGAGCGCGATATCATCGCGCCGTGGCTGGTGGAGCTGGTGAAACGGCAACGCGCCGCCGGACACGATGCGCAGGTGTTCACCGCGGCGTATCACGGCTCGGGCGACCATGTGTACGCCGGCATTCCCGTGCACCGGTTCCGCTATTTCTTCCGGCGCTGGGAAGCGCTCACGCACGACGAATCGGCGGCCGACCGGATGCGGCGCTCGCTGCTCTTTCGCCTGATGCCCGCGCCATTCGTGATCGCCGGGATGTTTGCGGTGTGGCGGCTGTGCCGCCGCGAGCGGTACGACGTGATCCATGTGCATTGGCCGGTGCCGCTGGCGCTGTGGGGATGGGCCGCTCGAGCCGCCAGGAGAACGTCGGTGGTGTTGACGTTCTACGGGATCGAGCTGCGCTGGGTGAAGCGCTCCCTCCCCTTCCTCACGGGGTTCGTGCGCTGGGCCTGTCGCTGGGCCGATCGCGTCGTGGCGATCTCCTCCGAGACGGCACGCGAGATCCGCGAGCTCGTCGACGTTCCGGTCGACGTGATTCCCTACACCACCCCGTTCGCCGGCGATCGTGCGTCGCGCGCGCTCCCGGCCGGCGACGGGAAACGGTTGACGATCCTCTTCGTCGGCAGGCTCGTGGAATTGAAGGGACTGGCATATCTCATCGAGGCGGCAGGTCGTTTGGGCAGCCGCGTCCCGGTGCGCATCGTCGCGATCGGCATCGGGCCGGAACGGGAGCGGCTCGAAACGCTGGCCCGCGATCGCAAGGTCGACGTCGACTTTCGGAACAAGGTCCCCGATGCGGAGCTGCATCAAGCGTTCCTGACGTCCGACCTGCTGATCTTGCCCTCCATCATCGATGCGCGCGGTGACACGGAGGGGCTGGGGGTCGCGTTACTCGATGCGATGAGCTACGGCATTCCCGTGATCGGGAGCCGTGTGGGCGGCATTCCCGACATCATCGAGGACGGCGTGTCAGGCTTGCTCGTACCGCCGGCGGATGCGCAGGCGCTCGCGAACGCCATCGAACGCGTCGCCCGGGACCCCGCATACGCGCAGCGCCTGGCGGACGGGGGACGGGAGCGGCTGCGAACGCATTTCAGTTGGGATGTGATCACCGCGACGTGGGAAGCTCTCTACCGCACCGTCTCAGCAGGTCTGCCGTCGCCATCCTCCAAGCGTAACTGATACCGTGGCGTGATCGGCCCGGTCACCGCGACGCTGCCGTCGGGCGCGATGGCGGTCGCGTGCACGGCCCGTCGTGCGCGACGCCACTGCACGATCGTCTCGAGCGTCGCCACAAAGGGCGATTCCGCGAGCACGCCAGCCATCGTGGCCCCGTAGGCGGGTGGCGCGTCCGGAAAGCCGAGCGCCGGCGTGAGATTGGGATGCCAGAGGCCGACCCAGAGCCCACCGACCGCGCGCGCGGTCGCCGCCAGGTCGAGCGCGTCCCCAGACCAGGCAGCGGGATTCTCGACGCCGCGATACTTGCTCAGCGCACGATCCATCCAGGTGAACGGCACTTCGTCGAGGGTGATCGGCTTGTTCGCCACGGCATCCCACCTGGGCATGACGTCGGCGACGCCGAGCCGGAACCCGTTCCGATCCGGAAAGCCGAACGTCGTGTCGTAGACGAAGCCGGCAGCGGCCATGGCGTGCTCGGTGACGCCCGGGTGGATACGCACGTAGTGCTGGCGAATCCCACGCACGGGCGGACCGACGATGGCTTCGAGCCGCTGCCGCTGTTCGCTGAAGACGGCGTTGTGCTCGAGCGTCGCGAAGCTGCCGTGCAGGCCAATTTCGTGGCCGATGGCGCGAACCTGGGCCAGGATCCCGCGCGCCTTGGTCGACTCGGGGCGGTACGTGAGATCGCCGGCCCGCATCGTTCCCAGCGTCGGCGTTCCACACAAGATGAACCACGTAGACCGGATGTGTGCGTTCGCTTCGTAGTTCAGCACGCCGACGACGCCCTGGGTCACGGGATCGAACCCCGCACTCCCGACCGCTGACGCGGCGACGCGGGCGATGCGTGCGAAGGCGCCCCTGCGCAGGAGCTCCGCGATGCGCAGCAGCGTGAAGGCGGGCCACCAGGAGACCACGTCGAGATCGTGTGTGAACGCTGCCGCCCAACGGCGTCCGTCAGGCCAGGCCTGCACGGTCCGAAACGGCCGCCGCCCGGCCGCCCGGCGCGTGGCGGCTTGGAGCGCGAGGGCGGCGCGCTGAATCACCGGTTCGCGCTCGAGTCCTTCACGGACCAGCGGATTGGCCGACGACGGAACGCGTCGGTAGCGATCGCGTGCGGTGGCGCGCTGCTCAGCGGCGGCGCCCGCGACATCGATCACGGCCGGCAGGAGGGTCCCGGGCACGCGCACGACACCGTCCGCGACGTCGATCCCCCACCCTGCCGCGATCCAGCCGCGCAAATCGCGCGGCGGTTGCTCGCTCAACTCGAGACGGACGACCTCGAGCGTCGGCGCGGCGGGCACGAGCCGGGCGAGATCGACGAGCATATCGAGCGCGAATCGCTCGGCCGCTGACAGGCCAGCCGTGGGGAGTTTGATCACAGGGCGTCGAAACGTACATTACGACCCCAATGCCCGAAACACTCCTTCCCAAGACACGCATCCCGTGGCGGCACCTCGTTCTCTTCGGCTGGCTCCCGAGCCCGCTGAAGGTGTTGGCGTATCGCCTCCTCCTGGGCTACCGCATCGGACGGCGCGTGCGCATCAGCTTCGGCGGCGTCGTCATCGGGAAGAGCGTGGAGCTCGGCGATCACGTCGAGATCGGGTTCCTCGCGGTCGTTCAGGGCGAAACGATCCGCATCGGACGCCATTCCAGCGTGGGGACGTTCAGCTACCTGTCGTGTAACGTGATCGAGATCGGCGAGGATGCGAAGATCCGCGAGCAGGTATACGTCGGCGGGCCGCAACTTCCGGAATCGAAATTCGTGCTCGGCAGCCGCACCATCATTCTCCAGCTCACGAACATCAATCCGACGAAACCCGTCATGATCGGCGACGACACGGGGATCGGCGGCCACTGCCTGATCTTCACGCACGGCGCGTGGGCGAACGCGCTGGACGGCTATCCGGTCACGTACGAGCCGGTCACGCTGGGAAAGAGCGTCTGGCTACCCTGGCGCGTGTTCGTGATGCCGGGGAGCACCATCGGTGACGGCACGGTCATTGGGGGCAACTCACTCGTGTCGGGCAACATTCCCCCGAGCAGCCTGGCGGTCGGCTCGCCGGCCAAAGTGATCCGTGCGGCACCCGACTTCCCGAAGCGCCTCAGCGCTGCGGAACGATCGGCGCTCGTGTCGACGATCATATCGGAGTTCGACCGCTTCCTGCAACATGGCGGTGTGACCGTCGAGGGGCAGGCGCCGGTGCGTCTCTACCGCTACGGGCGAAAGACGTGGCGCCTGCTGTGGCTGCGTGGCGATTCCCGGGCGGATGACCTCACGGCCAATCGCGGGGACACGGTCCTCACGGAAATCGGGCTGTCGCCGGATGCATGTGCCGAATTCGCACGGCGCGGTGTGTACTGGCTCGATCTGGACGGCCGCACGCGCAGCGAAAACGGTTCCCGCCTCGCCGAAGAGCTCGTGCTTTTCCTCGGCCGCTACGGGATACGGCTGACCCGCCTCAGCGGATGATGTCCACCCATCCCGCCTCGTTCGCGACGAGGACGCGGTGGCGGCCCGCATCTGTGGCGACTTCCCGAGGCGTCCCGCCCACCGTGATGGTGCGAACCACGCTGCGTGTCGCCGGATCCACGACTTCCACGAGACCCGCGAAGACCTCGCCGATGTAGAGCTTGCCGTCTGCGCCGAGCGCCATTCCTTCTCCGCCTCCCGACAGCGGGACGTTGGTGATCGCGCCGCTCGAGAGCGTGATGATGTGCAGCACGTTGCTGAGCTCGTTCGCGACGTACAGTTCGCTGCGATCGCTCGACATCGCCATGCCCTGGGGTCTGGCGCCCACGACAAACGTGCGCACGACCGTCATCGTGCGCCAATCGACCTCGAGGACACTCCCCGCATCGCGTGTCGCGACGTACAGCAGCTCTCCATTGGGATGCGTGAACAGATGGTGTGAAGTCGCTGGGAGAGGGAGTGATCCGGTCACGGTGTTGTCCGCGAGGCGAACGCGGAACAATTGGTTCGCGTTCGTCGTGACGAACAGTACGCTGTCGTTGGTCGAGATTGCGACCGGCAACGGATCGCCGGTCAGCGGGATCGTGGTGATCTGAGTGCTCGAGGCGACGTCGATGACACTCACGTTGTCGCTGAATTGATTCGCGACGTACGCCCGGGTCCCGCTCGAATTGAAGACGATGTAGCACGGGGTGTTGCCGACGGTAATGTAGGTGATGACGGTATCCGACCCGAGCTCCATCCGCGCGACCGACTGGTTGGAGACGCGGCTGACGTACGCGATGTCCCCTGAGACCGCCACACCCAACGCGCCGGCTACTCCGACACGTGTAAATCCGGTGTCTGGGGGCGGCGGTGGTGGTGGCGGCGGCGGCGGGGGCGGCGGCGGTGGCGGCGCCGGCACGAGCGAATCGCTCGGCTCGATGAAGTCCACCCACCCACTCTCGTTCGATACCAGGACGTCGCGGCCCGTGTAGTCGAGCGCGATCTCACGCGGGATGCCGCCCACCGGAATCAGGCGCACGGTCTCGCTGCTCTCGCGGTCGATTACCTGAACGGTGCCGCTGAACACCAGCCCCACGTAGATGTCTTTACCGTTGTTCCCGAGCGCCAGTCCTTCGCCACCGCCGGCGAGCGGAATATCGGTGATGGCTCCGCCGGACAGCGTGATCACGTGCAGGACGTTGTTCAATTCGTTGGCGACGTAGAGCTCCTGCCCGTTCGGCGAGAATGCCATGTCCTGGGGCCGTCCGCCGAACGTGAACGTCCGGTTGACCGTCATGGCGCGCCAGTCGACTTCCATGACCGTCCCGCCATCCCGTGTCGCGACGTAGAGGTATTTGCCGCGCGCATCCATGATGATGTGATGCGACGTCGCCGGCAGCGGAATAGAACCGAGATCGGCTTTCGTTGCGAGATCGATCTTGAACAGCCGATCCGCGTTCGTGGTCACGAGCAGCGTGCGGCCATCGCCTGAGAGGGCGAGTGCAAATGGATCACCGGTCGTGGCAATCGCATCGACTTGCGTATTCGATGCTACGTCGATGATGCCAACGTTGTCACTCCACTGGTTCGAGACGTACGCACGGGAACGCTCGGCATTGAAGATCACCAGCGAGGGGACCTGCCCCACCGGAATCGTGTTCGTGATCGTGTGGGAGGCCAGATCCACGCGGGCGACCATGCCGGCGGACTGCCCGTGGTCAGGCTGCGTGATATACGCGAATCCTTCCGGCGCCACCGCGATGCCGAGTGGCGCGCCGGGCAACGCCATGCGGGAGACGGTGCCGTCGCCGGACGGCGTGGGCCGATCGTCGAGCAGCGGCGTGATGTTCTGATCGGTTGGGGCGGAGCAACTGGCGGCGAGGATCACGCTCAGCGCCGCGACACTGCGGATGGTGGGCGGCCGGCTCATGAGACCCCTTCGCTCTCTGAGGTTGAGCGCAGCTTAATCGAGGGGGGTGGGCGCCCGGCAAGCGACGCCGCACAATAGGTCATAATGGTTTTTGACAACGATCTGCTACGAGGCGGACTGCAGAGCGGGCGCCGAGGTCAATGGGTGGCTGGCGGAGGGGATCCGGTGAGTACCGGCGGGGAGCACGTCGATCCAGCCGGCTTCGTTAACGACGAAAACGTAACTCCTCGCATCGAATGCGATCTGGCGAGGCCGGCCGCCCGTGGTGATGCTATCGCGTAATTTCAGAGGGGCCACCTCGATCACGCCGACCTTCCCAGCATGCACGAGGCCCGTATAGAGGAAGCGCCCGTCCGGGCTCAGCGCGAGCGAGACCGCACCTCCTGCCAATGGCAGCCGTCCATTACGACCGGTGCCGAGCGTGATGACGTCTAGACCGTGCTGTTCGTTGGCTGCGTACAGGGTCGAACCATCAGGTGTGACCACCAGCCCCTGCGGCCACCCGCCCAATGTGAAGGTCCGAAGCACGCGATACCGCATCGTGTCGACCTCGAGGACCGTCCCCGCAGTTCTCGTCGCCACGTACAGGCGGTCGCCCGCGGGATGCAGCGCGAAATGATGCGAGGTCGCGGGCAAGGGGAGCGATCCGATGATCCGGCCGTTGCGGGCGTTCAGCCCGAAGAGCCGGTCCGTATTCGTGGTTACGAACAGCGTCTGTCCACCCCTCGACAGGGCGAGCGGCATGGGATCTCCGGGCACGGGAAACGCGCCAGTTGGGACGTGACGCTCCGTATCCACGATCGCAACCTCATCGCGGTAGTGGACGCTCACATATGCCCGCGCGCCGGTGGGATCGAACGCGACACAGGTCGGCGCGCATCCGAGGGGAATCGTTCCGACGAATCGGCCGGTCGCAAGGTCGAGGCGCTCGATCGCCGCGGCCTGGGAGCGCGTGACATACGCGAGGTCGCCGCGCACCGCGATCCCGTAAGGGCCGCCCGGCAACCCTAGGCGATGGGGTTGGTCTCGAAACCCTGGACCCGCTGGGGAGGAGGGGGCGGCAGCCACGGTGTTGAACGTGCGCGTGCGCGTGGGTGGGGGGGGCGACGCTGCCGGAACGTCATGCGGAGCCGGCCTCGTGCGTCGGACGAACCAGCGAACGACCTCGTGACTACCGGCTCGCCGCACCTCCTTCCATCGCTTTCCCGTGACACGGTGAACGAGCCGGTAGGAGCTCGCGGCATCCATCCCTGCGAGATGCGCCAGCGACCGCAGGGATAGTCGACGGGGATCCGCCTCGGCTTTGAGCATCCAGTGGAAGACACAGACCCATCCGGCGAGCTCCTCGTAGGGAGGGAGCCCTTCGCGATGCAGCAGGCGGCCGAGCTGGAAGCGGCTGCGGAGCCCGAGTCGCTCGCAGAGGGCCTGGACGGATCCTATGCGGCCGTTGGTGCAGATTAGGGTGTTTACTGCCGCCCGGCCGTCGGCCGAGAGCCACGGCAGTGCCCGCTGGAGGAGTGCGGCAAGTGCGAGGGGCGGCATCGCTTGGAATTAATACCTACATCTTTTCGTTTTGCTCCACTACTTCTCCGCACGCAACCGCCGCACTTCCCGCTCGATCGCCCGTATATCCTCTCGCAGGCCTGCCAGCATCTCACCCACAAAGCCGAAGCCGAACAGCGCAACGCCCGAGATCACGAGCACCATGATGAGATCGAGCAGCGGCCGGAAGCCGACATGGGGGGGGCCGAAGCGCAGGTACAACGCCACGATGCCGACGGCTAAGCCAAGGGAGAAGAGCGTCGCGCCGATCACGCCGAAGAACAGCATCGGCTTGCGGCCAAAGCGCAGCTGGAACCAGACCGACAGCAGGTCGAGCACGCCCACGGGAATGCGGCCGACGCCGAACTTCGAGCTGCCGGCGCGCCGCGGATGCACCGGGACGGGCCGCTCCGCGAGGCGGAACCCCTGGGAGGCGGCGATCACGACCATGAAGCGGTGCCAATCGGGGCGCATCGGGATCATGTCCATGATCTCGCGGCGATACGCCTTCACCGAGTTCAGATCCTTCACCCGCACGCCGAACAGCCAGCGAGAGAGGGCGTTGTAGATCCGGGACACGAACGCTTTCTTGTACTGCCCCTGCTTGATGCCCGTCACGACGTCCGCCTGCCCCGCCAGGATGGGCTCGACGAGTGTGGGGATGTCGGACGGCAAGTACTGCAAGTCGGCCGGATAGTAGACGAGCACGCGGCCGCGGGCGAGATCGGCGCCGGACTTCAAGGCGTCGGCGATGCCGCGCTGGGTGCGGTGCGTCACCACGCGCACGAACGGGTGCTTTGCCGCGAGCTCCTCGAGCAGCTTCGGTGTGTCGTCATGGCTGCCGTCGTCGATGATCACGAGCTCGACGGCATAGGGGAGTGGCAGCATCGCCTCCCGCGTCAGCCGCACGAACTCGGCGAGGTTCTCCGCCTCATCCTTGGCCGGGACGAGCACGCTGACATCGGGGGGGGGCGCGGGGGGCCCGGGGGGCCCGGGGGGCGCGGGGGGCGCGAGCGACGCGGGGGGCGCCGTCGAATTGGTCGCGAGACTCATAGGCGTTTGCGCATGCGCGCGGGCAGGATGCCGAGCTGATCGCGGTACTTCGCGACGGTGCGGCGCGCGATCTTCACGCCCTTGCGATCGAACAATTCCACGATCTGCTGATCCGTGAGCGGGTTCTTGGGCGGCTCGTCGTCGACCAGCTTCTGGATCTGCGACTTGATGGAGCGCGCGCTGGCGTCTTCTCCGGTCGTGGTCGAGAGGCCGCTCGAGAAGAAGAATTTGAGCGGCAGGAGGCCGCGCGGCGTCTGGACGTATTTCTCGTTCGTCACGCGGCTCACGGTGCTCTCGTGCATGCTGATGACGTCGGCCACTTCGCGCAGGGTCAGCGGCTTGAGGTGGTCGATCCCCTTCTCGAAGAACTCCCGCTGCCGGTCCACGATGAAGTTCATCACCTTGAGCATGGTCTGACGGCGCTGCTCGATGGCCTGAATCATCCAATGGGCGCTGTTCAGACGCTGGTTGATGAATTCCTTGCTTTCCCCGTCGTACTTCTTCTTGTCGCGCGCGATCTCCTGGTACGTCTTGGAAATGCGCAGCCGCGGCAGGCCGCTGTCGTTCAGGAAGACGTGATACTTGTCATCGATCTTCTCGACGATCAGATCGGGAATGATGTAGGCGTCATTGCCGGCCGAGTGCTGCAGCCCGGGCTTCGGATCGAGCCGCGCCAGCTCGTCGGCCGCGCGTTGCACCTCGTCGGGCGCCAGGCCAAAGCGCTTGCCCAGATCGCTCCAGCGATGGGCGATCAGGTCCTCGTAGGCGTCTTTCACGAGCCGGTAGACCAGCGAGTCGGTGCGCTTCTGATTCTCGAGCTGCAGCATCAGGCATTCGCGCAGATTGCGCGCGCCGATCCCGGGTGGATCGAGCTGCTGGATGATGTGGAGCATCTCCGCGACCTCCGCCGCCGTAAAGGCCGGCACATTCAGGTCGAGCTCCGATTCCGCCTCGTGCTCCTCCAGCAGCTGGTTGGCGCCCTTCTGGATTCGCTCGATATCTGCTTGCAGGTACCCATCCTCGCCGATGTTGCCGAGGAACTCTTCGGCGAGCAGCTGCTGCCGCGGTGTCAAATCGAGCATGCGCGTCTGATCGCGTAGGTAGTCGATCAGGTCTTTGCTTTCCACCGTGACCGGCTCGACATATTCTCGGGCGTCGCTGTAACTGCCGCTGGGCACGCCGTGCTCCGTGCGGTCCTCGAGTAGGATGTTCTCCCAGTCGGGCCCGTCCTCAGCTTTGGCCTCTTTCTCAGGCTTGTTGTTCTGCTGCTCGGCCGCTGTGGCCTGGACCTCCTCCTCCGGCTCGATCATCTCGAGGAACGGATTGCCGAGCAGCTCCTGCTTCAGGTGCTGCTCGAGGTCGAGCAGCGGCATGTAGAGCAGATCCATCGCCTGGTACAGGCGCGGATTGATCCGCAGGTCCTGGCGGAGCGAGGTGTGCTGATGCAGGCCGGTCTTCATGCCGCGGGCGAAAGACGCGCGCGCAAGCGCGTCGTGAGCGTGGGACCGAGGTAGAGCGAGGCGACGCGATCGTCGAACACGAGCTGCCGCACCGTGCCCGCGACCTGCACGCGGCCCTCGAACATGATGTAGGCCCGATCGACGATGTCGAGCGTCTGCTCGACGTTGTGATCGGTGATCAGCACGCCGATGCCGCGGTGGCGGAGCCCCGCCACGATCGTCTGGATGTCGTTGACCGCGATCGGGTCCACGCCGGCGAACGGCTCGTCGAGCAGCAGGAACTTGGGCTCGGTGACGAGGGCCCGTGTGATTTCGAGCCGGCGCCGCTCGCCACCCGAGAGCTGATACGCCTTCTGGTGACGCAGATGCTTGATGGCGAGCTCATCGAGCAACGATTCGAGCCGCCGCGCGCGCTCCGCGGCGTCGATACGCAGCGTCTCGAGGATCGCCAGGACGTTTTCTTCGACGGTCAGTTTGCGGAAGATCGAGGGCTCCTGCGCCAGATAGCCGATTCCGGAGCGGGCGCGTTGGTACATCGGCAGCGCCGTGATGTCGCGGCTGTCGAGGACGATCTTGCCTTCGTCGGGGCGAATCAGTCCCGTGATCATGTAGAACGAGGTGGTCTTCCCCGCCCCGTTTGGACCGAGCAGCCCGACGATCTCTCCCTGCGCGAGATCGAGCGACACGTTGTTCACGACGCGGCGGCCTTTGTACGCCTTCACGATATGCTGGGCCTCGAGGCGGCTGCCGCCGCGCACCACCGGATGCTCTCCACTCACGGACTCGCTGCGGGCCACCGTGTCTTCGGCCAGCGCCAGGAAATGCTGCGCCGCCGCGGCGGGGTCGGACGCCATGCTCGCCCAGACGTCCGGGGCGAATGCGACGGGCACGTCGCCCCACAGCGCCCCCATGGGCAACACCAGCACCTTCAGCATCGCGAGCCGCGGCAAGACGGACGTGGCGAGGTAGGCGCGCGCGTCATCCACCGACAGGCTGCCCGCGTCCGGCATCTCCCCCTTGGCGTGGGCCCGCAGCGTGAGGAACGCCTCCCGATAGGCGACGGCGAGGTCGCTGAACGACGCGCGGCCCTGGTCGTCGGCGATGCGCGCCAGCGCTCCCGCCGCGAGGGCCAGCGACGAGTCGCGCGTCGCGAACAGATCGGAGAAACGGTCCAGGCCGGTCATGGAACGGCCGACGGTGGAGGAGGTGGAGGTGGTGGCGGTGCTGCAGGGGCCGGTCGTGTGGTGTCGGACTGCGCGCGCTTGACGCTATCGGCGACGACGGCCGGTCGCGGCTCGAGGTGCACGCCGTCCGACTTGCCGGCGACGACGACCCGGTCGATGCGGTCGCGCAGCATCGTCATGGTGATCCGCCGGCCGCGGGAGTAGTTGATCGACGGACCGGCGTTCGTCGTATCGCGCGTGTCACGGTGATGCGTCAGAGCCCGGGCCGATCCTCTCGACACGATCTCGCGCAGGCGGGAGCGCGGCCGGGTGCTGGCCGAGTCCTGTTCCTGCGTAAAGCGGATCGTGAGCGAGTCGCCGGTAATCCAGTCGGTCTCGTTGGCCGGCGTCGTGGAATCCCGTTTTGCCGTCGAGAATGCCTTGCCGAACGCCCGCGATTCGGTGAGCACCTCGCCCGGTGAATCGATCGCGAGGGAATCGGACTGGATCGTGTACAGCGCCGAGATCGCGTGGGGGCGCGTGGTGTCCCCCCATGCGTATGTCTGCTGCAGCAATCGATCGGCGATATGGAGGTCGATCGTGTCAGCCGTCAGCGTCCAATCGGAGCCGGTGGTTTTGCCATGGCCGAGTGCCTTGATCTCCTTGATATCGTGTTGCGCGAGCGCCAATTCGATACGCGTACCGACGAGCGTGTAGTTCTTGGCGGTCTCCCCCGCGGCGGTCCGACCTCTTCCCTCGACGCTTGGGCTGCCGACCAGCACGCCGAATCCGGATGTCTGATCGAGCATCAGCGAGTCGGACCGCGATGCGAAATCGCTGCGGTCGATCGTGACCTTCCCGCCCGCCCACACACGGTCGTCGCCTTTGAAGCGCAGCCGATCGGCGACGATGATGTACGGCTCATTCGCCAGCGTATCGCCTGGCTCGTTCTGCCGGTATTCGACGGTGGGCCGCTGCGTCGCGTACATCGCGACGGTGTCGCGGACGCCTTTCGCGGCGCGCCAGTACTTGAGATTCGGGCCGCGCAACACCGAGCCGGTGCGGCGGTTTACGGCCACCACGTTGTTGTGTGCTTCCAAGCGCTCGTCGCGCAGGAAGTACGACGCGAAACGCGCATCGAGTGCCAGGCCGGTGTCTCGAATGACGACGCGCCCGATCATGTCGAGTCGGCCCAGGGCCGGGTAATGCGCAAAGCTGTCCGCGGAGATCGTGGTGTTCGTGCCGTCGCAGTGCGCGAGCACGCCGCCGCCGCCGTGCACCGTCTTGGTTCCGTCGGGGTTGGGGATTTCCGCGTAATGACCCATGGAATCGACGGCCACGCGGCAGGGCCGGCCAGCCGTCGTATCGGTGGTCGCGGGGACACCTTGCAGCAGCAGGACCACGGCCATCACCGGGCTCATTGATTCGGAAGCAAGAATTGCCCGCCCGTGCCGTGCGGCCGCTTGGCGGTGATTTTCTTGAATTCCGGATCAGATGTGAATCCGTCACCTTCGACGTGACGGCCAGGCTCGTTCCACACGAAACTCTTGTCGGAGCTCACCTCGTTGCGCGCCTGGTGGTAGTCCATCACCTCGGTCTTCATCGTCGCGCCGTCCTTATCGCGGACGACGATGACGTTGCCGCGGGCCTCCATATCGCCCGTGCGCCATTGATGGGTTCCCTCACGCGAGGTCAGCGTCGACGTCGCCCTTCCCGTCAAATCGTAAAACGTCACGTGCACGTTGCGGAGCTCGGCGCGCTGCGTGTTGGAGAAGAAGTACGCCGTGTCGGCGCGGACCCGCGCGCGCAACACGCCGGACTCGGTGACGTAATGGCTCATCCCCAAGAGCACCTGGTCGGCGCTGTCGAGCACGGCCTGCGTCGCGGTCACAGGAGTGCCGTTTTTACATGCGACTGCAAGGATCAAGGAGCCGGGAGCCAGGATCCTGGAAATTGCTCTCACGATCTGACTCCTGAATCCAGACTCCCGACTCCTTCTCATACGGCTCCAGCTCTCATGAGATCATGGAGATGGACGATGCCGACGACCTTGCGGTCCCCATCGAGTACCGGGAGCGCCATGATACCGTGACGCTCCATCACACTTACCGCGGCGCTCGCGAGCTCCTCCGCGGTGGTGGCCTTCGGGGTCTTGGTCATGACGTCGCCGACGGGAATGTCGAGAAACTTGTCCGTGCGCTCCATGAGTCGAGTCAAGTCGCCCGCGGTCACGACGCCCGCGAGCCGGCCGTTCCCATCTTTCTCGACCACCGCAACAGTGCCCCGCTTTTCCGCCAGCAGGACCACGCACTCCCGCATCGGGCGGTCCGGGGTGAGCATCGGCAGTCCGTGCGTGAGCATCACATCGGCGACGCGCAAGAGCAGCTTGCGGCCGAGGACGCCGCCGGGATGCAGCGCGGCGAAATCCTCGCGCCGGAAGCCCTTGACCTCGAGCAACGTCACCGCGAGCGCGTCGCCCAACGCCAGCGCGACGGTGGTGCTCGCCGTGGGCGCGAGGGTTTCCGGACAGGCTTCGTCGGTGACCGACGCGTCGAGCACGACGGTCGCCTGCCGTCCCAGTGGCGAATCGGCGTCGCCCGTCAGCGCGATGAGCGGCACACCGAGGCGCTTCAGGTGATTAACGAGGCCGAACAGCTCGTCGGAGGCGCCGCTTTTCGAGAGCACGATGCCGACGTCGTCTCGGGTGACGATGCCGAGATCGCCGTGCAACGAGTCCACGGGATGCAGGAACGTGGCCGGGGTGCCGGTGGACGTGAACGTCGCGGCGATCTTGCGGGCGATCAGTCCCGACTTGCCCACGCCCGACACGATCACGCGTCCTTTGGCCGCCGCGAGGATTTCGATGGCGCGGACGAACGCCGGCCCGAGCGTATCGGCCAGGCGTTGCACGGCTGCGGCCTCGAGCGCGAGCACGCGCTTGCCGCGATCGACGAGCTGCTTGCCGCTGGGCTGTGATGTGGGAGCACGTGCCGGCTTATGCACGGACGGTCTCCCGCACGCGATGCCAGACCTCGACGGCCAGACCGACGATGCCGGCGAGCTGATCGAGCGGCACCATGTTCGGTCCATCGGAGGGCGCGCGGGCCGGATCAGGATGCGTTTCGAGGAAGAAGCCGTCGGCGCCCGCGGCGGCGGCGGCATAGAGCAAGGGCGGGATGAAGCCTCGCTGTCCACCGCTCGAGCCGTCGCTGCCCTGCCCCGGTTGTTGGACGGAGTGCGTGGCGTCAAAGATCACGGGGGCGTTGCAGGCGGCTCGGAGCCGCGAAAAGCTGCGCATGTCCACGACCAGATCGCCGTAACCAAAGAACGTCCCACGTTCCGTCACGGCGACTTCCGGCGCCCCGCCCGCGCGTACTTTCTCGACGGCGCCGCGCATCTCCTCGGGCGCCATCCACTGGCCCTTCTTGATATTCACCGGCCTCCCTGCCTTGCCGGCAGCGATGAGCAAATCGGTTTGCCGGCTCAGGAAGGCTGGGATCTGCAGCACATCGGCGACCCGGGCGGCCAAGGGAACGTGTCCCGGCTCGTGGACGTCGGTGAGAATCGGGAGGCCGGTCGCGCTGCGGACCTTCTCGAGCGCACGGAGACCCGATTCGAGGCCGGGACCGCGTGGCGCATTCAGACGCGAGCGATTCGCCTTGTCGTACGACGCCTTGTAGATGACGCCGATGCCCACCTTGACCGCCAGCTCCGCGAGCGCTTCGCCCACGCGGACGTTGAGGTCGTCGGATTCGACGACGCAGGGACCCGCGATGAGAAACGGGCTATTGTCAGCCGCGAACCGCTGTGCCATGGAATTCGCGCGACGCTTCGTCGCGTAGGTGCAGTTTGGTGTGATTGAGCGCGGCGCCCACGAAGCCGGCGAACAGCGGGTGCGGACGCATCGGTCGGGACTTGAGCTCGGGATGGAACTGGCATCCGATGAACCAGGGATGATCCGGCAGCTCGATCATCTCGACGAGCGAGCCATCCGGCGACAGCCCTGAGGCCCGCAGTCCGTACTCGGCCAGCACGTCACGATAGGCGTTCGACACTTCGTAGCGATGGCGGTGCCGCTCGCTCACTTCCGTCGCATTGTACGCTTGCGCGACGTGCGAGCCGGGGCGGAGCCGGCACGGATAGGCGCCCAGCCGCATCGTGCCGCCCATCTCTTGAATCCCCTCCTGCGAGCGCATCAACGCGATCACCGGATTCTCGCATTCGGGCGCGAACTCGCTCGAGTTCGTGTCGGGGATTTTGCAGACGTTGCGGGCGAACTCGATGATCGCGGTCTGGAGGCCGAGGCAGATCCCGAAGAACGGCAGCTTGTGCTCGCGCGCCCAGCGGATCGCCTCGAGCATGCCTTCCACACCGCGCACGCCGAACCCGCCGGGCACGAGCAGGCCGTCATACCCGGCGAGCAGCTCACCGGCCGTCTCCTGATCGGTGAAGCGATCCGAGGCAATCCACTGGATTGCGACCCCCGCCTCATTCGCGATGCCGCCGTGGACGAGCGCCTCGTGGATGCTCTTGTAGCTGTCGGCGAGCTCGGTGTACTTGCCCACCACGGCGATCCGCACCTGGTGCGGCGGATTGAGGATCTTGTCCACCATCGCCGCCCAGCCGCGGAGGTCGGGCTCTTTGGTTTCCAGATGGAGGCGCTTACACACCTCCTTGTCGAGCCCCTGCTCGTGGAGCTTGAGCGGGATCTCGTAGATCGACTTCACGTCCGGACTCTCGACCACGCAGCCGAAGTCCACGTTGCAGAACTGTGCGATCTTGCGCTTCAAGTCTTCGGACAGCGCCCGCTCCGTGCGGCACACCAGGATGTCGGGCTGGATTCCGATCTGCATCAGCTCCCGCACCGAGTGCTGCGTCGGCTTCGTTTTGAGCTCCGCAGTCGCGGCGATGAACGGCACCAACGTCAGATGGATGAAGAGGGTGTTGTCCCGGCCGACTTCCTGACGGAATTGGCGAATCGCTTCGAGGAACGGCAGCGATTCGATGTCGCCGACCGTGCCGCCGATCTCGGTGATCACGACGTCGTGGTCGGGAGCGAGCCGGCGAATGGCCCCTTTGATTTCGTCGGTGATATGGGGGATCACCTGCACCGTCGAGCCAAGGTACTCGCCGCGGCGCTCTTTGGTGATGACGGACAGATAGATCCGCCCCGTCGTCACGTTGTTTACCTGCGACAGCGAGCGGTCGATGAACCGCTCGTAGTGGCCGAGATCGAGATCCGTCTCGGCGCCGTCGTCCGTGACGTACACCTCGCCGTGCTGGAACGGCGACATCGTGCCGGGGTCGACGTTGATGTACGGATCGAATTTCTGGATCGTGACCTTGAGCCCTCGCTCGGCGAGCAGCCGACCCAGCGACGCGGCGGCGATGCCCTTCCCGAGCGAGCTCACGACACCGCCGGTCACGAAGACGTATTTCGTCGAGCTCACGGACTCACCTCTCTCAAGTGTCGGGTGATTTCCGCTTCGGCCCACGTGAGGTCGGCCGGCGTATCGATGCCTGGCGCGGCCGGTCCGTCGAACAACGTCACGCCCATCGGAATGCCGTGCAGCAACGGCCTGAGCTGCTCGAGCCGCTCCCATTGCTCTTCAGGGACGGGCGGCAGCTGAACCCATGCCTCCAGCGCTTCACGCGTATAGGCGTAGACGCCGACGTGCTGATGGTAGACCACGTCGCCCTTCGCATCGCGGTCGAACGGAATCGGCGCGCGTGAGAAGTACACGGCCCGGCCCCGTGCATCCACGACCACTTTGACTCGGCTCGGATCGTTGACCAACGCCCGGTCGAGCGAGCCGGCCGCGGTCCCGAGCGGATCGCCGCCCTCGAGACAGGCCAGCGCGCCGCGCACGGCGGCCGCTGCGACGAAGGGCTCATCGCCCTGCACATTCACAATGAAGTTGAAGTCGCTAAAAGCTGTCTTGGCAACGACTTCCGCCACTCGCTCGGTGCCCGACGCGTGGTCAGGCGACGTCATGACCGCCTCAAAACCGGCATCCTCGACGGCGGTCACGATCTCCCGCGCGTCGGTGGCGACGACGAGGCGATCACAAATGCCGAGCTCGGCGATGCGACGCGTGACGGCGATGATGAGGGGTTCGCCACCCAGTGGCAGGAGTGGCTTGCGAGGAAGCCGGCTGGAGCCCAGCCGTGCAGGAATCACGCCAAGGACGGGCACGGAGGAAGATACAAAATCCGTGCCGTTGAGTCTAGCCCGCCCTAGGCCCTTGGCTTTATTGCCGTTGCCACACGTCCCGCTCGAACACGTCTTCGGGTGTGCCGTCGCCGTCCAGATCCCAAAGATTCGTCTCCACCGAGCGCCACGTCATGGTCCGTCCAGCGAGCCGGACGATCGCCTCGTAGGTCGAGCCGGAGCCCTCGACGTCAAATACGAGGGTGTCGCCCCGGAGTCCGATCGTCGCCGGGGAGCTCATACTGGGTTGTCCAGGTGCTCGAGTGACAAGTACGGCGGATCCGCTGCGATTGATGGTCAGCGTGGCGCTGACGTCCAAGCTCGCCAGTACATCCTGACTCCTGCTGGTATCGGATACGAGAACCATCTCCAGCCGCGACAGATCCCACGTCCCCACGAGCTGGGCGAGTGAGAGTTCCGATGGACCAGAGCTGTCCGAGCATGCGACGACCGCCAGGGTGGCCAGTATCGCTGCGGAAAAACGTGCACACATGGGAGGCTCCGTGAGAGAGTGTGCACCAACTCTGCGCAGCCTCCGTCAAGGCATCGTCAAGCTCGTGGACCGTACGACGCGGAGAAAGTTCTCGAGAATGCGCTTCCCGTGTTCCGTCCCGATGGACTCGGGATGGAACTGTACGCCGTAGGTCGGATGATCGCGATGTTTCATGGCCATGATCTCGGCTGGATCGCCCGCGCCTTGACGGTCGGCACTCATTGCGGTGACGACGAGCGCTGGGGGAAGCGACGCAGGGTCGACGACGAGGGAATGGTAGCGCATCGCTGTAAAGGGGCTGGGGATGCCGTCGAACAGCTCATCGTCACTGTGGACGATGGGGCAGGTCTTACCGTGCATCAGCCGGGGCGCCCGCACGATCTTGCCGCCGAACGCCTCCCCGATTGCCTGGTGGCCCAGGCAGACCCCGAGGATCGGAATCTGCCCGGCGAGGGCGCGGACCAGGGGGACGAGGATGCCGGCGTCACTGGGCGTCTTCGGTCCCGGCGAGAGCACTGCGGCGGTGGGTTTCAAGGCCAGCACATCGGCGACGCTCAGCGCGTCGTTCCGATAGACGACGGGATCCTCTCCCAACTCGCCGAGATACTGCACGAGGTTGTAGGTAAACGAATCGTAGTTGTCGAGGACGAACAGCATGCTCAATTCTACGTCATTGACTGACCCGGCGCTTCTCGACCACAACCGCCCGGCTCTCCACGCCCAGGGTATACGCGGCGCGGAACGTTCCTTCCACGCCGACGCGCGTGCCCCGCGACGGGGCGCCGCCGCTTTGTGTCACTACCGGGATTGTCCCCGTGCCGTCATTGAGCTCGTAGGCGCCAAACCCCAGCGCCCCGATGGATTGTTGGACTTCCCCGGCGATCTTGACGGTTTTGCCATCGTACTTGCCGGGGTCGGACAACAATGTCTTGATCGACGTCGTCTTCTCGTTGCACGCCATCACGGCGAGCACGACACCCAAAAACAGCACCGGCTTCGCGAGTCTGGGCATACTCAACTCTCTCCTGAGTGTGAAAACGTTTTACTACCTAGAGCCCACGAGCGTCAAGGGCGGTTGTGCAGAAGGCGCACTTTGACGCCTTGAGTGGGATTTTGGACAGGCAGTACGGGCAGTCTTTGGTTGTAGACGGGGCTTCGACCTTTTTCGGAGTAAAGCGCGTCGCCGAGCGGACGATCAGATACACGACGAATCCGACGATAAGGAACGTCACGACCGTCGTGATGAAGAGGCCGTAGTTGAACGTGGACGCCCCGGCGGCTTTCGCCTCCGCGAGGGTGGCGTACGGCCCCGCGACCTTGGCGCCCTCCTTCAGCACCACGAAGAGATTGGTAAAGTCCACATTGCCGAGCATCACGCCGATCGGGGGCATGATGAGGTCCTCCACCAGCGAATTCACAACCTTGGTAAAGGCGGCGCCAATGATGACGGCGACCGCCAGGTCGATGACGTTGCCGCGCATCAGGAAGTCGCGGAAACCCTTGAGCATGGTTGGGGCCTCGGGGTTAGGGGTTAGGGGTTTGAGCTAAACCACCGCGTGGTCAGCGGCATCCTAAAGAGGGTCGGTTTGAGGACACACCACAAGGTCGCAGGAGGCACGCAATGCTGAAAATCGGAGCGGCAATCATCGCTGGGTTCGTCTCGATGGGTGGATGGGCAGTGGTGACAGTGAAGGACCTGCCGGAGTACTTCGTTGCGGGACAACAATACACGCTCGAGTTTCAGGTGCGGCAGCATGGCCACACGCTGCTGAGCGGGCTGCGGCCGGAGCTGGTGATTGCTCCTCCGGCGGCTCGCGAAATCGTCGTTCCCGCGGTAGCACGATCCGCTGAAGGCACGTATGCGGTGACGTTTACCGCACCCGCGGCCGGCGATGTCCGGCTGACGATCAGGAGCGGGTTCGGCAACAACGAGCTGCGCCTGTATCCACAGACTATCGTCGCTGCGGGCCGCTCACGGCCGGCGCTGGCGGCCCGCGACCGGGGCCAGATGCTCTTCGTCGCCAAGGGATGCAATACCTGCCACGCGAATAGTGATCTCACCGATCGCCCCGAGAATCAGGTCATCACCGTCGGACCGGAGCTCGGCGCGCGGCATCTTGCGCGCGAATACGTCATTCAGAAAATGAAGAATCCGGCGTCACAGGTCATGCCGGACCTCGGCTTGAGTGACGCGGACGTTGCAGCGATTGCGGTGTTCTTGAGCGGCGATCGCTCTACAGCCACCGGGGGGAGCCGCTAAGGCCGCGGATGATAGCTCCTGTGGACCGTGCGGAGGTAATCCCGGTCCACATGGGTGTAGAGCTGCGTCGTCGAGAGATCGGCGTGGCCCAGCATCTCCTGCACCGCGCGGAGATCGGCGCCGCCCTCCAGCAGGTGCGTCGCGAACGTGTGCCGCAGCGTATGCGGGGTCACGCGTTTGGTCAAACCGGCACGCCGGGCCGTCGCCTTGATGACGCCCCACGCCCCCACCCGTGACAGCGGCGAGCCGCGCGCGTTGAGAAAGAGAAAACCACGGGTTTTGCCCCGATCGAGCGTAGGACGGATCTCGCGCGCATACAGCGAGACCGCGCCCAGCGCGCGCCGGCCGACGGGCACCAGCCGCTCTTTCGCTCCCTTTCCGAAGACGCGAGCGACCCCGTCCTCGAACATGATGTCCTGCAGCTTCAGCGCGACCAGCTCCGACACGCGCACGCCGGTGGCGTAGGCGAACTCGAGGAGCGCGCGGTCGCGGATAGCGAGGGGCTCGTCGGTGTTGGGGGCGGCGAGGAGTTTGTCGATTTCCGGGATGGTCAGCACCGCCGGCAGCGTGCGCCAGCGTTTGGGCGACTCGATGCGCTCGCTCGGGTCGCGCGCGGCTATGCCCTCCCCCACCAGAAACTTGAAGTAGGTCCGGATCGCCGAGATCTGGCGGCGGATCGTGGTGGGCGCGAGGCCGAGGTCCTTGAGAAAGTAGATGAAGTCCCGGAGCTGCGCCGCCGACAGCTGCTCGGGTACTTTAACACCCTTGCTCGTGGCGTACTCGGCGAGGCGCGTGATGTCGCGCAGGTAGCTCTCCACCGTATGTCCGCTGTTCCCTGCCTCGAGAGCCAGGTAGTCGCGGAAGCGCTCGAGGTGGAAGGCTCGAGCTACTGGGGAGGACGACGGCGTCGGCGAATGATCCATAGTGCAATGACGAGGATGAGCGCGCCCGCGACGACCGCGAGCACCGCGTTCACACGGCGGACGACGCGCAGCACATCCTCGAGACTTGTTCCCAACCGGCTCACGAGGAAAATGAGCGCTCCATAGTACAGCGCTGACGCCAGCGCCAGAGGAATCAGGGCGCGCCAGGCGGGCACACGGGCGATTCCGGCGAACGGCATTACCACGCCGCGCCAGACGGGCAACAGTCGCGAGAGGAAAATGCCGTACACGCCGTGGCGGCGATACTGCTCTTCAATATGCGCGACGGTGTGGGGGGTGAAGATGTGCCTGCCCAGAAAGCCACGAGCCACGAGTGCACCGTGGCGGCGCGCCAGCGCGTAGACGGCCGCTCCGGACCCTACGTTGCCGGCCCAGGTGATCGCGAACACGAGCCACGGATTCATGACACCGCGGCCGGACAGGAATGCGCCGAGCGCCACGGCGACGTCGGCGGGGACCGGCGGGACGATGTTTTCGACGGCGGCCAGAACCGCGATCAGCGCGTACAGCGGCCCGGTGGGGAGCTGCTCGAGCAACGCCAGGAAGTCCGTCAGGAGGGTCTTGGTCCTCCGCTCAGCGTGGCGACCGCGATGGCTGCGACGCCCTCTCCACGCCCGATCCAGCCCATCCCCTCGTTCGTTTTCGCCTTCACGGAGACGTGCGCGGGCCCAGCGAGCAATGCCTCCGCCAACCGTTCTTCCATCGCCTCCAGATGCGGAGCCAGTGTTGGCTTCTCGAGAATCACGGTGACGTCGGCGTGCACGAACTGAAAGCCCGCCTCCGCGACCTTCAGGAATGCCTGGTGGAGCAGGTCGATCGAGCTGGCGTCCTTCCATTGCGGGTCGTCGTTGGGAAACATGCGGCCGATGTCGCCGAGGCCGGCGGCGCCGAGAATGGCGTCGGTGACTGCGTGCGCCACCGCGTCCGCGTCGGAGTGACCGGCCAGGCCTTTGGCATTGGGGACTTCGACGCCGCCGAGGATGAGCTTGCGTCCGGCTGCGAAGGCGTGCGAGTCGTAGCCGATGCCGACCCGCATTAAGCCGCTGCCGCGGTGATCACCGGCCCGGCCGGTACCAATTCCTTCCTGACGGGATCGATCTTCAGGTTCAGCCCCTCGAGAGAGTGGGCGCCGAGCAGAGTCATGTCGCCCGGTTCCGCGAATACGACCAGATCCGGCGCTTCCGTCCCGGCTGCGCGCACCAACGCGTAGCCGATATCGCGCTCGATGCGACGCCCATCGGCGACTTCGAAAGCTTGTTTCCGCTGCGCACGGATGCCCAGCTCCTCGAGCACCCGGCGCGGGATCCAGGTGTACTCGCTTCCCGTATCGACCAACGTCTCTGGGAGCGCACGCCGAGGGCCGCGTAGCTCCCAATTCTGAATCTCGATCGTCGTGCGGAAGACTCCCACGTCGTTCATGGTAACTCCTTTGCCACAGATCTCGGCACCAATTTCAGTCTCAGCCACATCTAATCTACGCCTGACTGGTCAGCTATCGAACCCGGTGCTAGTCTCCCGCCATGCCTAGAACCATTCTCCGCGCCCTTGGCGCACTGCTCCTCGTCCCCGCCCTCGCCACGGCCCAGCGTCCCACTCTCTCCGCTGCGGTGAAGCAATACGTCGCGGTTGACACGCCGGCGGTGGCCCTCACCCACGTGCGCGTCATCGACGGCACCGGCGCCGCGCCCAAAGAAGACCAGACGCTGATCATCCGCGACGGCAACATCGTTACGCTCGGCGCCGCCCGCTCGACCAAAGTGCCGGAGGGCGCGCAAGTGATGGACCTCACCGGGAAGTCCGTGATCCCGGGCCTCGTGATGATGCACGAACACCTCTACTACCCGACCGGCCCGGGCGTCTACGGTGCCGATTACGTGAGCTTCTCGCGGCTGTATCTGGCGGGTGGCGTCACGTCGATGCGGACCGGCGGCAACGTCGGCGGCTACGCCGACTTGAACCTCGCCGCCGCGATCAAGGCCGGGAATCAGGTAGGGCCCTGGATCGACGCCACCGCGCCGTACGTGAACGGCCCTTCCCCGTTTACGCAGATGTACGCCTTGAAGGACTCGGCCGACGCGCGCCGCTTCGTGGCTTTCTGGGCGGACGCGGGCGCGACGTCGTTCAAAGCGTATATGAACATCACCCGCGCCGAGCTTGCCGCGGCGGTGGATGAGGCGCACAAGCGCGGGCTCAAGATTACGGGCCATCTCTGTTCGGTCACCTTCCGCGAAGCCGCGGACCTCGGCATCGACGACCTGGAGCACGGCTTCTTCGTCGCCACCGACTTCGTCAAAGACAAGCAGCCGGACGTCTGTCCCGCGCAAACCGGGGCGATGCCGGCGCTGGTCGGTTTCGATGCCAAATCGCCGGAGTTCACGTCGCTTGTCCAGTACCTGATCGCGCATCACGTCGCGGTCACGTCCACGCAGACCGTGTTCGAGACGGTCACGCCCGGACAGCCGGTGCCGCCCGGGCTCGATGTGCTGGATCCCGTTCTCAAGGCGCAGTACGACCAGCAGTACGCGCGCGTGCAGCAGAACACAGCGTCGCCGTTCGCCAAATTGCTCCCGCTCGATCGCGCGATGGAGCTGGCGTTCTTCCGCGTGGGCGGGCTCCTCTTGGCGGGGACGGATCCGACGGGCGGCGGTGGCGTAATCCCCGGCTACTCCGACCAACGGCAGGCCGAGCTGCTCGTCGAGAGCGGCCTGACGCCGCTCGAGGCGATCAAGGTCTGCACCCTGAACGGGGCGACGTACCTCGGCCGCGCGGATCGCATCGGCTCTATTGCGGTGGGCAAGCAGGCCGACCTCGTCGTGATCGACGGCAATCCCGCGGCTACCATTGCCGACATCGCGCGCGTCACGCTGGTGTTCAAACAGGGCGTGGGATATGACCCGGCCAAACTGATCGACTCGGTCCGGGGGAAGGTCGGACTCTTCTAGCCAAAAGCAGGTCCCTCGCTTCGCGCGCGTGCCGCGCGCGCCGCTCGGGATGACATGCGTTTGCTTCGCGTTGAAAGAAAAGAGAACAAGAAAAAAGAAAAGGTTGCCTAGCTCAGTTCAGCTCTTGAGAATGCGAATCGCGAGGTGGGCCGCGTTCTTGGCGTTATCGATGCCGACCGTCGCGACCGGCACTCCCGGCGGCACCTGCACCGTCGCCAGCAGCGCATCCAGCCCATTGAGGGGCCCCACGGCGAACGGCACGCCGATGACGGGCAGGTCGGTCATGGAGGCGGCAAAACCGGGCAGTGCGGCTGACAGACCCGCGCCAGCGATGATGACCTTGAATCCCCGGCTCCTGGCACCTGACACCAGTTTCCCGGTCTGCTCGGGTTGGCGATGGGCGGAGGACGCGTAGAACTCGTACGAGAAGCCGGCCTTGGTGAGAATCTCAAAGGCCGGCTCGATACGTGGCTTGTCGGATTCAGATCCGACGAGAATCAGGACGTCAGGCACTAGGCAGCATCCTCGAGAATCGTGTAGTCCTGCTTCCGTTTCTTGGGTGTGTACCCCGCGTCCGCGATCAGGCGCTGCATCTCGCTCAACGTCGTGCGGTACGTCGTGCCCGCCGCTGAGACCACGTTCTCTTCCATCATGAGCGAGCCGAAGTCGTTTGCGCCGAACCGCAGTGCGACCTGGCCGACCTTCATCCCCATCGTGACCCACGACGCCTGAATGTTGGGGACGTCCTCGAGCACGACGCGCGCGATCGCCTGGGTCTTGAGATACGTTACCGCGTCGGTCTTCGGCAGGTGCGCCAGCTCGGAGTTCTCCGGCTGCAGCGGCCAGCAGATGAAGGCGGTAAAGCCGCGCGTGCGCCGCTGCACCTCGCGGACGCGGAACAGGTGCTCGATGCGGTCGGCCGCGGTTTCACCCAACCCGTACATCATCGTGACCGACGTCCGCAGCCCCAGC
>DASXTV010000008.1:0-1574 GCA_036505175.1 Gemmatimonadales bacterium | reverse complement strand
CTCGCCGACCGCGATCGAGTCGGCGGCCGTGCGGTCAGTCGAAAGCGTGATCGGGATCGGCCAGAACAAGCCTTCGGAAGTTCGCATCTCGTCACAGACATGTTGCCAGTCCGCGTGGGTCATGAAACCCGCGAGCGGCGTGAATCCGCCAATGCCCAGCATCACGACGTCGCCCTTCTCCCGCGACGTGAGGCGTAGCTTGCGGAGCGCTTGCGCTCGGCGCTGCTCCTCTGCGCGCGCGTCGCTCTCGAGTTGCAGCGGCCGCAGGTCGCGGCCCCCATGGGGCGGTACGAGTACGGTCATGGCGAAAAGTCTGGTCTTCAGGTGACAGCCGTTAACGCTAGCGTACACGCCTATTCGCGTCCGATGAAATTGCTGATGGGGTTATGAGCGTTGTCGATGCCGGGCGTCCCAAACCAAACGGCGACGCCAGCACAGCATTGAACCGCGTGCGTTATGATGTGGCGATGAAGCTATGCATCGTTTCGGACAGTCATGACCGCGCGGATCCGCTGGCGGAAGCGGTGCGCAGTGGTGCCGCCGACGGTGCCGCCGCAGTGATCCATTGCGGAGATATCATCGGGACGCAGACGCTGCGGGCCGCGATGAGCGTCGGTTTGCCGTTGCACGTGATTCACGGCAACAATCTGGGGGATCCCGTTTCGCTGAGCCGCTGGGCGCGGGAAAGCGATGGACTGCTGTACTATCACGGCGCCGACGCCCGGCTCGATCTGGCGGGACGGCGCATTTTCGTCGTTCACTATCCGGAGTACGGATAC
The DNA here is from genome assembly GCA_036505175.1 of Gemmatimonadales bacterium. Taxonomy (GTDB): domain Bacteria; phylum Gemmatimonadota; class Gemmatimonadetes; order Gemmatimonadales; family GWC2-71-9; genus 20CM-2-65-7. The sequence continues at coordinate 795 of DASXTV010000008.1, read as the reverse complement.
GCGATGGCGTGCACCGGAGACTGGGATCTCGTGTGTTGCGGTCACTCGCACGTTGCCGGCATCGAGCGAGTGCCGAATGTCAAGAACGGCGTGACGTGGCTTGTGAACCCGGGCACGGTAGCCGGTCTTGCCGCGCCCGCCACGTGGATCCTCGGCGACCTCGCCGAGATGCGATTCGACATTCGGATCGTAAATGCGTAGGCGCCACGGTCTTGACGGCGCCGTCGGCGAATCGAGGGCTTTGGCGATCGCCCACGTATGATGCCCACTTGAGACGATCGGCCCTTAGATAGCTTGCGGGCGCAGCATGGGTCAAGCCAGTCGAATAGCGGCGTGGTGAACGGAGTTCACGCGGATGTGATCGAGCGCGGTTGCCTTATGGACTTGCGGCGGGGCCATTTGCTGGCCTTATAACCCACGTCATCATGGACCATGAGTCCGGGACCAGGCGCCCGCCCTCGTGCTTACGTACATCGCAGATCACAAACACTCGCGCCGCATGCCGCGAACAATCTAGCCGCTGCGCAGCCGAGTCCGCGCGCGCGGCACTGGTCACCAGCGGGAAGAAAGGCGTCTCTGCGGATTACTTGCCGCTTCTGCCGGACGCTCTCCGTTTATAATCGGCTCGTGGCGACAACCTCTACTGCGCCGCGCCCCTCGCTGCCGGCATGACTCGCGAAATTCCCCTCGAAGATCATTCGCGCCAGCAGATCAAGTTCACGACCTGCTACATGTGCGCGTGCCGCTGCGGCATCAAGGTCACGCTCGAAGACGGCAAGCTCCGCTTCATCCAGG
>DASXTV010000007.1:0-42294 GCA_036505175.1 Gemmatimonadales bacterium | reverse complement strand
CCGCCCGGCCTGTCGCTCGGCGCGGCGGTGAATGACGTCCAGAAAGCCGCCCGTCAAACGCTGCCCTCGACCATCAGCACGGGATTCTCGGGCACGGCGCAGGCATTCCAGTCGAGCCAGCAGGGGCTGATCTTCCTGCTGCTGCTCGCCATCGTCGTGATCTACATCGTGCTCGGGATTCTCTACGAGAGCTTCATTCACCCCCTGACGATCTTGTCCGGTCTGCCGTTCGCGGGATTCGGCGCGTTGCTGACGCTGTTCATCTTCCGCACCGAGCTGAGCATCTACGCGTTCGTGGGCATCATCATGCTCGTGGGACTCGTGAAGAAGAACGCGATCATGATGATCGATTTCGCGCTCGAGGCGGAGCGCACGGAGGGCAAGTCACCGCGGGAGGCGATCGTCGAGGCGTGCAGCGTGCGCTTCCGCCCGATCATGATGACGACGATGGCGGCGCTGATGGGCACGCTGCCGATCGCGATCGGCTGGGGCGCGGGTGGCGAGTCGCGGCGGCCGCTGGGCCTGGCGGTGGTCGGCGGGTTGGCGTTCTCGCAGATCATCACACTGTACGTGACGCCGGTCGTCTACACCTACCTCGACACGCTGCAGCACCGCCTGGGACGGCGGGCACGGCGCACGCCGGTTGCGGAGCCCGCGGCCGCTGATTGAGGTTATGGCTTGGGAATGGCGTCGACGCGGACGTTGGCGGTGATGCCGCTCCCGATCACGAACTGATAGCTCCCCACCTTGACGGCCTTGAGCGTCACCACCACGGCGGAGTCTGCTGATTCGAGGCTGACGAGCTGCAGATCCTGCTGGCGCACATTGAGCCGCGCGCGACCGGCCCGGAGCGCCTGACCCAGCCCATCGATCGACGTCTCGTTGCCGTACAAATCGCGGGCCCGGAGCCGCAACGGGAACGCCACGCCGACCTGTACCACGATTGCCCGGCCGTTCACGATCTCGCCGTTGCGGTCGAGAATCAGCGAGTCGATCGGCCCAGGCTCCGCTCGCAACGTCATGACGCGCTCCACCGAATCGATACTGGCGAATACCGCGGCCTCCCCTGCCCGGATACCGAGGACGACATCCAGACGCACCCGTCCGGTCGAATCCAGCACTGCGGTCTCGGGCGTGACGCGGGCGTTGAGAGCCCGGAAGCGGACGGTTCGACCCGCGGCCGGAGTCCCCTGGACCGTGCGCGCTCTGAAGATCAACGGCTCAGCCAACGCGGTTCCGACCGGGCCGTACGCCGACGCGATCGGGAGAAAGCCGGTGTTCACGCCCGAGAGACCGGCCGGCGCCGCAATTTCGATGTCCACCGGCGCGAGGCCGCGCACGCGCGCCTGGATCGAGCCCCCGCGTGAGACCGAGCTCGACATCAGCGTGAATGTGGCGCGTCCGGAGGAATCGGTGAGTGCCGTGAGCGGCGCGCTGATGCCGCCGTTCAAATCCACGGGTTCCCCAGACACCGGATTCCCCAGCGAGTCCGTCACGGCCGCCACGATGGTGGTGCTCGAGTCACTACCCCGGAACGCAACGTAGTCGGGCGTCAGACGGATACGGCTGGGCTTCGCCGAGCGGACTGACAGCACCACCGCGGGTTGGCCCGGGAACGCCGCGCCCGCCGCGGTGCGGATTTCGAATTGATGCGTGCCCACCTTCCCGACGGGTGGCAGACGGAACACCGCGACGCCGCTGTCGTCGGTCACCGCGGAAAGCTCACGCGACACGCCCAACGCCGTCCCGCGCAGCGCGAGCGTGGTACGCCGCAGCGGCGTGCGTCCGCGACTCAGGCGAACCCGCACACTCGCGGCGGCGCCCGCGGTCGTCACGATCTCGGCGGGCTGCGCGACCGCGGTGATGGGCTGCGGAGCTTCCTCGCTCGCCACCGACCCACCTGACGATGCGCTCGTGCGGCGGCCGTCGCATGCGGCGGCGCTGGCGATCACTTCACCGCCGGCGCCGGCGCTGCGCAGATCGGCCCAGTCGCGCTCGGTGGGGCGGAACGTGAGGCAGCTGCGGCGTACGACGTCGGCGACCTCGGTCTGCGCGAACAGGGGATTCGTGAGCAGCCGGATCAGCTCAGTCTTATCGAGCGGCGGCGGGGGGGGCGCCTGCGCGGCCAGCGGCGCGACGCATGACACGAACGCGAAAACCGCGAGCCCGGATCGCACCTTAGGGCCGTGCACAGGATGAGCGCTCGAACTTCACCTCGACCGCCCGCACGTCCGCGTAGAGGCGTTTGTCGCGAGCGTCGCGCGCGGCATCGGCGGCTGTCATCAGATCCTTGCGAGCCATGTTGTAGGCCAGCCAGCCGTCTTCGACTTGCATGAGGCCACGCGCCAGGCCACTGCAGGGCATGCGGCGCGAATCGAACATGCTCGCCCGCATGGTGAACGCGGAGATGGCGAGCGCGAGCGTGTCCGCTCTGCGATCGAGCAGCGCCGTGTCGCTCACCGGGATCGCACTTGGCGCGGAATCCGAACCGCGACCGCCGGGCGAAGCCGAGCGCGATCCGAGTACACCGTAGAGAACCGTGACGAGGACGGCACCCGCGAGACCGGCGGCGACGTACGCGAACGGGCGTGCGAATGCACGGTACCAATGCGGTTTGGGAACGGGTGCGACTACGGGAGCGGGCGTCGTACGCGGCGGCGGGAGAACGATATCGTCGTCCGTGTCGGCTTCAGATGGAAGCAAGACCGGATGATTGGGACGGTTCGGCGCCGGTCCGCCTATGGCCGGGGTCCCGATGCGCACGACGGGGGGGGGCTCATACGGCGGCGCCCCGATCGGTCGCGGATTGGTCGTTGGATGCGTGTCCGCCATGGCGATGCCCTCCTGGCGACAGGTTGGCAGGGCAAGTCCCGTACCCACCCCCGCCTCGCCTAAGCGCCGTGGCTTCAGTGGGTTGGACTTCCGCTACCTGACTCGTTGTAAGTGAGGTGAAACACTTCTCGCACAGGTATGTTGGAGCCGTGAGTTCAGTCCACCTGGCGTCCGTGAGCCGCCGCGGCGGCGATGACGCGGCTTTCCCGTTCACGGTCCCGGCGATTCGTTCGCTCGCAGGGCTGCCGCTGGACCGTGCGGTGACGTTCTTCGTCGGCGAGAACGGTTCCGGCAAGTCGACGCTGCTGGAAGGCATCGCCGCCGCCGCGCGGCTTCCCGCCATCGGCAGCGCCGATGTGCCGCGCGACGAGACGCTCGCCGCGCAGCGCCGGCTCGGTAAGTCGCTGCGGCTGAGCTGGAAGAAGAAAGCGACCCGGGGCTTCTTCCTGCGCGCCGAAGATTTCTTCGGTTTTACGAAGCGGGTGGCGCGCGAGCGCGTTGAGCTGCTGCTCGAGATGCAGGAAGTGGCGGCGCAGTATCGCGCGCAGGATCGCTCGCCGCACGCGCTGGGGCTCGCGCAGGGACCAATGGCGTCCTCGCTCGCCGCCATGGAGCAGCGCTACGGCGTCGATCTCGACGCGCATTCACACGGCCAGAGTTTTCTGAAGCTGTTTCAGTCGCGGTTCGTGTCCGGTGGCTTGTACCTGCTGGACGAGCCGGAGGCGCCGCTGTCGCCGCAGAGCCAGCTCGCGCTGCTGGCCATGATCGGGGAGATGGTGAACCAGGACGCGCAGTTTATCATCGCGACGCATTCGCCGATGGTGCTCGCGTTCCCGGGCGCGCAGATCTACAGCTTCGACGCGACGCCGCTACGACAGGTGGCCTACGAAGAGTTGGACCACGTGCGGATCACGCGGGATTTTCTGAACGCACCGCAGCGCTACCTGAATCAGATTCTGTCCTCACCCCCTGACCCCCTCTCCGTTCCGGAGAGGGGGAACGATCGTAAGGAAAAGAAAGCCCCCTCTCAAAAACGTAGAGAGGGGGCCGAGGGGTGAGGCCGGGGACGGCAGGGGAGGTTACCGAATCCCGATCGACACCCCGACTTGGAAGACGCGCATGTCGACGGGCGTTTCGACCTGCTGCGCCGTGAAGCTCCCGTCGGCATTCTGTGTCAAGCCGCCGGCCGGCACGTACTGGACGCGATCGTGCCGCACCGCGCGAACGCCCAGATCTATCGCAATGGGTGAGCGACCGCGCGACAAACCGATCAGCAGGCCTCCACCCGCGGAAGTCGTCGTCGTGAAGTGACCGTTGAGGAACCAATCCTCGCCATAGCAGCCGCAACCCTGGTAGCTCGCGGTGCTCCAGAACAGCGATCCCCCGATGGTCGCGAATCCATAGAAGCGCAGCGGTCCCGCACCCAACGTCACTTGGGGTCCCGCCGCCACCGTGCCGATTTGAGAGAGCGTGGACACGCCGTAACCCTGATACCGCGCATCGTAGGCCATCCAGCCGGCATCGATGCGGAGCGCGAGAGCGCCGCCGCTCGTCACGCCGAATACGGAGAGCCCGGCTGCGACGTCGCCATTGCGGCGGAACTCACCCAACGGTTGTGCGACGACGAAGTTGACACCGAACGCGCCGCGGTCGTGCACTTCCCGCAGGGCGGACCGCTGGCCAAAGAGAGGAGATGCCACGAGAGCCAGGCCCAGCACCGCCATGCCGATCCGCCGCATAATCGCCGTCCTGTGAGAGTGGAGATGGTCTGCGCCGTGGCGGAAAGGCAATGCACGTGCCAAGCTTTTCGCGCCTGCGGTTCGTGGCGGCGTGACCTCTAAAGGGGACATTGGGGAGCGGCGATGGACCAGATCAGCTACGACGATTTTGCCAAGATCGATATTCGCGTGGGGCGGATCGTGCAGGTGGACGAATTCCCGCAGGCGCGCAAACCCGCGTTCAAGCTTCGGATCGATTTCGGGGACGCGATCGGCGTGAAGCACTCGAGCGCGCAGATCACGAAGTACTACGATCCGCAGGACCTCGTCGGCAAGCTGGTGCTGGGCGTCGTCAACTTCCCGCCACGCCAGATCGCCACGTTTTTTTCGGAAGTGCTGACGCTAGGCGTGATTCTTGGGGAGGGCGACATCTGCCTGATTCACCCCGACCGCGACGTGCCGCTCGGCTCCCCCATTCGCTGAGCCCCCCCCGAAACGCGCTGCGACGTAGTCATCCAGAATCCGGAGAAAATCGGCGACGATCGTGTCGCCTTTCAGCGTGACTTTGAGCGCGCCGTCCACGTACACGGGCGCACGCGGCTCCTCGGCGGTGCCCGGCAGCGAAATGCCGATGTCGGCGTGCTTCGACTCCCCCGGGCCGTTGACGACGCACCCCATCACCGCTACGCGCAGCTCCTCCGAGCCGGGATAGCGGGCCTGCCAGGCGGGCCGCTGGTCACGCAGATACGTCTGGATTTGCTCCGCCATCTCCTGAAAAAACGTCGAGGTGGTGCGACCACAACCAGGGCATGCGGTGACTTGGGGCGTGAAGCTGCGGAGGCCGAGCGACTGCAGAACCTGCTGCGCGACCTGCACTTCTTCTGTGCGATCGCCGCCGGGGCGCGGGGTGAGCGACACGCGAATCGTGTCCCCGATGCCTTCCTGAAGAAGAATGGACAGCCCGGCCGTGCTTGCGACGATCCCCTTAGTCCCGAGCCCAGCTTCCGTGAGGCCGAGGTGCAGCGGATAGTCGGAACGTTCAGCGAGCATGCGATACACCGCCACGAGATCCTGGACACCTGAGACCTTGGCCGAGAGGATGATGCGGTCGTGCGGCAGCCCACTTTCCTCTGCCAGCTCGGCCGACCGCATGGCGCTCTCGACCATGGCATCCATCGTGACATCGCGCGCGTCGCGGGGCTCGGCTACGCCGGCGTTCGCATCCATCATCTCTGTGAGCAGCTGCTGATCGAGGCTGCCCCAGTTCACGCCGATGCGAACCGGCTTGCCCTCGTGGACGGCCACCTGGATGATCGTGCGGAAATTGTCGTCTCGGCGTTTGGTCCCGACGTTGCCCGGATTGATGCGGAACTTCGCGAGCGCGCGCGCGCAGGCGGGATACTTGGTGAGCAGCAGGTGGCCGTTGTAGTGAAAGTCGCCGATGACCGGCACCTCCACGGCGGCGACGATCGCCGGGACGGCGCGCGCGGCCTCATCGGTGTTCACCGTCACGCGCACCAGCTCGCTGCCGGCCGCGTGCAGCGCGCGCACCTGCGCGGCGGTCGCGGCGGCATCGGCGGTGTCGGTGTTGGTCATCGACTGGACGACGATCGGATGGGCACTGCCCACCAGCACGCCGCCCACGTTGACCGTGACGGTTGGGCGTCGGGTACTCACGGGCAGAAATATAGCGCCCGTGGCGGCGGCACCGCCCTAGAGGATCTTGTCCTGCAGGACGATGCGCAGGCGAATCTGGGTGAGGCGCAGGTGGCCCGTCATGTTGGGCCCAATGTTCGTGCTGAGACGGGCCCGAATACCGACCCACAGGGAATCGGTGTTGAAGACGGTGTCGGCCAGCGAGACCGTGGTCGGTGGCAGCAACGGCACCGTGTCGGCGCCGGATACGGCACCACTGGAAGCGCTCAAGTACGGCATGCCGGTGAACAGCGACCCTTGGGTCTGTGAGAAAAACACATCGAACGTCACGCTGCCGCTGCCGGTCGCGTTCTCGAGGCTCGCGGCCGCGGTCGCGGAAACGGAATCCACGCTCGATTTGCCAAACCCCGGTGGTAAAATGAACCGACGGGACACGGTCGAGTCCACCGGCGGGATGCCACCAGGAACGTTGTACGCCTTCGCCGAATCGGTTGCCGACAGGAAGCTCAACACGTCGACGTTCAAGATGGCGCGTCCTTCTCCGCAAGCCGCGAGGAGCACCAGGAGAGCGGCAGCAAATGCCTTCATGGATCGCCTCTCAATAGATCGAAATCGCCGTGGCCATGGTGATGGCCCGCTGGGTCGAGAGTGAATTGCTGTGCGTGAAGAATCCGACGTCCAGGCCGATCGGCCCGAGTCGCAGCCCCCCGCCAAAACCGAATTGCATCTTCTTCCGCTGATCCCGTGACACGCCGCCGCGGATCGCTAACGGACCGGTCCGCTGTTCGACCCCGACGTGGATCACGGTGCCGCGACCGGAGTTGACCACATCGCCGCCGACCGTCGTGCCCGTGCCCATGCGCAGGGCGGCATTGGCGATGTAGGTGATGGGCAGCTTCGTCTTGGTAGATGTATCGGGAGAGACGACGATGGTCGCAATCGAATCGCCCGCGTTGTCATACACAAAGTGCTGGATCTTCGTATGCGACCACGTCAGCTCGGCACCGATGTCGTTGACGCCAGCACCGACCTCGAACGGACCGGAGATCCAGACGATGCCAACGTCGCCTCCCACGCCTCTGCCGAACGGCTTGTTGGACGTGAACAGGTCGCCATTGAGGAGCGGCGACGGCGTACTCCCAAGCACGGGGGCGGGCCCGGTCGTGAAGCCGGCGGGGCCGATCCCCCGACCGTACGTGGCGCCGAGGTAATAGTGAAGCGCCCCGCCGAGATAGAGCCCATCATCCGAATCGTTGCCGCCCGCGCCACGCAGCACGCGGCCCGCGTAGCTCAGCGTCGGCGCGAACCCGGCTTGCGCAGTGCCATCGACATTCACGAAGTAGGCGGTATTGGGCAGTGCCGTCGAGTCGCTGACGAGAAAATGCCGGAGTGTGCTGTCGAGAGTGAACCCGACGTCGTATTGCAGAAAGCCCATCACGCCGACGTGAAATCCGGCAAACCCGACGCCCAGATCGAGCAGCCGGCTCGTACTGCCGAGACCAAACTCCTGCTCGGGAATCAACACCTTGGTTGCGCCCAAATCGATGATGAGCTGGTTTCTGCCGATCGTGAACTCGACGTCGTTGGTCGGCGTCGGCGCTTTCTTCACGTCATAGAAGATCGGCGGATTGAAAATGACATCCAACAAGGCGGCCGGATTGAACGCCGTCGACTCGGGATTGAACATCGGGTCGTGGCCCAGCTGATTGATCGGATGGTCTTTGAGAAAGTCGATCAGCCCGAACGGCACCGGGATCGAGAACTTCGGTGCGCCGGCCACATGGCTCTTATTCTTGACGGCGCGATACGCCGGGTTGTAGCGACGGACGTTGCCGTCACGGCTGAGCGAGACCCCTCCCATGCCGTAGCGACGCGCATCGAACGAGAACTGCGCGCGCGCCGGCCGCGGGGCGAGTACCAGCAGAGCGAGCGCAAGAGCAACGACTCCGGTTCGCACAGGGCACCTCGGACGAAGGAAAGGCCGTCACAACTTTGCATATCTTGTCCGATTTTTCCACGGTCAGTTGTGAGGAACGTCACCCGGAGACGCCTCAGGACGCCGTTTGGAGCGTCAGAGTGACCCGTGTCCCTTTGCCGAGGTCGCTTTCGAGCGTGATCATGCCGCCCCAGCTCTCGACCAGGCGGCGCGCGATGGCCAGTCCCAATCCGGCGCCGCTGGACGTCGTCGAGAACGTCGGCTCGAACACCCGGGGGAGAGCCTCCGGAGCAATCCCGCGGCCGTCGTCGGCGACGACCAGCTGCCGCCCGTTCGCACCGATCTGCACCGTCACCCGTTTGGCGTCGGCATTGCGGGCATTCTCCAGGAGATTCACCAGCACTTCCTTGACTTCGTCCTTGCGCGCCAGCGCCGGCGGCGGTGTGCCATTGCTGGCGCGCACCTCGAACTTCGTCGTGGAGCCGAAGTCGTAGAGCTGGACGACCTCGCGGGCCGTGGCCGCCAGGTCGACGGGCTCGAGCGGGAGCTGCTCGCCCGCGGACTCGGGGGGGGGAGCGCCGAATCGCGCGAACGCGCGCGCGATCCCGTCCAGCCGGTCGATTTCCTCCAGAATGCGCTCTGCCGTCTCCTGCAGCGTGGCCTCGAAGCTCGCGGATTGCCCTTTGCCGCGCACGCGCTGCAAATGCTGGATGCCGAGGCGGATCGGCGTGAGCGGATTCTTGATTTCGTGCGCCACCTGGCGCGCCATCTCTCCCCACGCGAGCACGCGCGCGGCGCGCGTCAACGCCGTCGCATCATCGAGCGCGATCACGCAGCCGTCGGGCGCCGCGCCCAACAGCGCCAGCTGCACGCGAATCTGCCGCCCGCCAACTTCGAACTCGCGCTCCTGAATCACGTCGCCGTGCTCGGCGATGAACGTCGCGACCGCCTGCCACACGGGCGCCCAGCCGGCGGCCGTCGCCTGCGGGAGCACGTCGCCCGGCGCCAAGGTCTCGGTCCCTCCCAGCACGAGCTCGGACGCGCGCGGGTTCGCCATCGTGACGCGGAGCCCGTCGTCGACCGCGATCACGCCCGTCGCGACGTTGGCCAGCACGCGCGCCGTGCGCAGCCGCGCTTCTTCGAGTGCCGCCTGGCTGCGGCGCACGTCGGTCGCCATCCGGTCGAACGCGCTGAGCACCGGCTCGAACTCCCGGGGCGTTCCCGGCGGGAATGCCGGCGGCACACTGCCCCGCCCCACCGCGATGGCCGCCTCACGCAACGCCGCGACGGGTTTCGCGAGCCGCCGCGCCGCTACCCCGGCGAGGTAGATCGCCGCCACCAATCCCACGAGGGTGCCGAGCACCAATGCGAGCGCCAGATCCTCCTGCTGTTGTTGCACGCGTTCGTCGTCCAACAACTGCGGGACCGCGAGGACCGCCTGCTCGCCCGGCGGCCCGGGCGCGACGACGCGATATCCCACGCGCGTCGGGCGGCCCGCGGTGCGCGCGTCCGTGGTCAGCGCGAGCTCATCTTCGAGCGTGACCCGGAAGGCGGCCGGGGCGAGAAATGGATCCACCATGCCGAGCTCTGCCATCACCGGCGAGCTGGTCGCGACCAGCGCCCCGCGCCGATACAGCCACAGTTCCGCGTCGAGCCGGCGTCCGAGCTCCGCCAGCGAGCGCCCGATGGCGTCGGGTGGATCGCCGGCGACGGTTTCGGCGCCGGCGAGGGCATCGCGCAGCGTCTGGCGAATGAGCAGATCGCCGGAGCGGCGCGCTTCGTCGGCGAGCCGCGCAAAGCTCCACGCGGCGAATCCGAGCACAGGCAGAACGAAAAAGGTGATCAGGACCGACGTGAGCTGCGCACGGTAGCTCGTGCGCAACGTCGTGATCAGCGCGGGCAGACGGGGGCGCCAGCCCTCCACGATGACGATGCCGAACAACCACACACCGGCGAGAAGCGCGACATTCAGTCCAACGACGAGAATGGCGCGCACGAGCAGCGCCCACGGCCCACCGAGCGCGACGCGGATGTGCACGTGTCGGGCACCGCCCGGAAGGTCGACCTGCCGTTCGCCGCGCACCGACCATCCCTCCCGGCGCCACGCGACCGTACCGCCGACCGCGGAGGAGTGGATCGGGAGCGAGAGGGTGATCGTGTACGGTGGCTCCACCCCGGGGTCGCCGCGAAGAAACCGCGCCACGCGATTGGGAGGAAGCCACCGCGTGCGCGGACCAACGCCGACGGTGAGCACAGTGCCGTTGCTGAGCGGCGCCACGAGGACGTAGTGAATGCCGGGGATGCGCTCCAGGCGTTCGATGCATGGACCATCGAGCGGTGAACGCGCGAGCGTCGAAAGCAGGCGGGGTGGCAGGTCGAGCTGCGCGAGCTGGAGCTCCGCGAGCGGCGGTCCTTCGGGCCCCGCACCCCATAGCTCGAGCATCGCGGGATAGTCTTCGCCGACCAGCGGCGATCCGACCCACAAGGCAAACAGATCACCGGCGGTACGAGGCGGCGGTTGCGACGGACTGGTCAGCTGTTGACTGAGCCGCTGGAGCAGCGCGACGGCAACGGCGTCACCCTCGTGACCGAGGCGCTGGGCGTCGCGGCTGGCCAGCGACAGCCGTCCCTCGACCGCGGCGCCCCAAGCCAGCAGCGCGGCCGCCGTTCCCGCCACGACCGCCATCCCGACCAGGGCCCAGCGCCGCGGAGCGGGCAGAATTGCTCCAACCAACGCGGGAAGCCAGAGGAACGTGTACCACTCCGGCCATGCACCGTGCGGGCTCCACAGCCACAGTCCACCGATCGCGGCGACCGCGCCCCAGACGCACGCGGCGGGCAGCGCCCAGGAGACGCGTTCCGGCTCCTTCGAGCCCCGGACGAGCGCGGCTGCCAGCAGAATGAACGCCATCGCGGTGACCGCGAGCGCCGTTTGCCAGGACAGCCACAGCTCGATGCTCACGCCGCTCGCCGGCGGAGCGATACCGCGGCCGAAGTAACGCACGACGTAGGGCGCCGCGAGCATCAGCAATACCGCCGCCGCTATGCCCAGCCAGGTACGCTTCACGCCCCGCCGCAATACTGAACCGGCGGCGACAAGCAAGAGCACACCCACGACGAGCAACGATCCCGCCGACGTGCCGACGACGCCGGCGATGGGGCGGTAGAAGGTGGCCGGCGAAAACAGGGCGGCGGGTCCGACGGGAGCGCGCAGCAGGGTCCAGCCGGCGACCAGGAGCACGCCCCAGCGCCACGCGCCCGCGGGCGCGGTGGCCAGCAGTACCGCGAGCAACAGCACCAACGCGAGGCGTGCGAGCCGGGATGTTTCCGCGAGCGCCGCAAGCTTCGCGTCGCCTTGCGATGGCGGGATCGTCTGCACGGAAAAGAGCGTATCGCCAGGCGCGCAGTCGTCGGGCGGTGGTGTCCGCGGCGTGCAGATCTCGAAGACGCTGGAGTCCCGCGGCCCCTGGCCGGGAGGAAACAGGCGCAGCGACACACCGTGCGCCCGCGCGAACTTCGCGGCGAGACTCTGATCGCCATCCGCGATGGCCGGCGTCGCCGATAGGAGCACGCTGCCGACCGAGGTTGCGGTTTGTGTCTGGCGCCGCGCCTCGAGCACGGCGTAGAATGGAGTCATGACCACTTGCAGCTCGGTCGTGTCCTGCGCCGCGGGAATGGTGCGGTGGCGGCCCGCCCACGCCACCAGCGTTGGATCCTCGCCATCGCGGATCACCGCGGCCCCGCGTTCGAACGCGGGGCCGGACGCGACGTCGTTGCCGAGCCGATCGAACACCGCTTCGCGCGGCAGCGACGCGGCCGTCGCTCCGCGCTCGGCGAGCCGTCGCGCCTCCGCGATCGCCTGGCCCAGCGCGGTCTGCAGGGAACGGGACGCGCTGGTCACACGCTGCTCTCGCAAGGCCGGCCAGCAACATTCGATGCGCCAAATGCGGAACGCGCCGGCGCCCAGCACGACGCCGAGCACCACGCTCGCTACCGCCGCGGCGACGCTCAGCGGGTGCCGCGGACCGGGCGGCCTGACGGCCAGCGCGACGGCGACGAGCCCGGCGGCGCCGGCGAGCGCGGCCCACACCACCGCATCGCCCCGCAGCCACTCGGCCGTCGCCAGGCTGGCAAAGCAGCCGGCGATTACGACGTGAGCTTGCCGCTGCACCTGAGCGTTCTCACCCCCGACGCGGTGCGCGCCGCCCTCGCACGCGACTCACGCCTGTTGGTTCCCGTGGGCACCTGCGAACAACACGGACCCCATCTGCCGCTGGGCTGCGACACATTAATCGTCGAGCGGCTGGCCGATGACCTCTCGGCGAGCTTCGGCATCCTGCGCGCACCGACAGTCGCGTACGGCGTCAACACCGCCACCAAACGACCCTACCCCGGCAACGCCGCGGTGCGCCGCAAGACGCTGCACCGCTGGATGAACGACCTGCTCGGCTCCTGGGAGCAGGGCGGCGTGGACACTTTCATTATTCTCACCGCGCACGGGCACGACCCCCACCAGGAAGCGCTTTCGACCCTCCGCACCCGCCGGGCTCGCATCTTCACCGTGGACATCTTTGCGCTCGACTGTTCGGACTACCTCGAGGACCCGGGCGGTCCTACGCATGGCGGCGAGCTCGACACCTCACTCATGCTTCACCTCGCGCCCGAGCTCGTCCGCATGGATCTCGCGCAGGACTATCCGCTGACCGAGCGGCAAGTCGAGCGCTATCGGCGCCAAGCCGCCGGATCCGTCCCTGCCCTTTCCCCCGGTTCCGTGGGGCGGCCGAGCCTGGCGTCAGCCGAAAAGGGCGCACGCCTGTATAAGATGATTCATGATCGCATCGCAACGCGAGTTTTGGGGGCGGTAGCTGCATGATCGCGTGCCTTTTTGCCGTCGCGCTGCTCCAGGCGGGAGCGGCGGGGACGCCCGTAGATGAGGGTGTCCTCGTGGTGCGCGTGGACACGCTCGAAGTCGCCCGCGAGTCGTTTCGCCTGAGCCATGGACGACTGTCGCGTGGCGAGCCAGGCTGGACGCTGGCCACGACGATTCGTTACGATCGCGCGCGGCCGGTCGTCGTTCTCGCCCCCATTCTCGAAGTGAACAGCGACACGATGCCGGCGACCCTGCAGTACGACGTCGCCGATCCACGGCAGCCATCACGTATCCTCGGCGAGCTGGGCCGTGGACGATTCACCGTCCGGCTCGTCGCCCGCGCCACGGAGCGCGCGCGCGAGTTTCCGACGGGGCAGCGAGCAGTTGTGCTCGACGACTCGGTCTTTGCGCCGTACGTGTTCGCGGCGTGGCGGGCCTCGTCTGACCCCGCTCCGCTCACCGCCATCTTCCCGCGAGGCCTGCGCCGGGAGGCGGTCCAGATCCGCGACGTGGGCCTTGCGGCGACCACCCTGAACAGAGACCCTGCCCGTCTGCGGCACATCACCATCAGCGGTGATGGTCAGGAGACGGTCAGTCTCTGGTTGGACGAAACCGGCCGCCTCATGAAAGTCGAAATCCCCTCCCGCCACCTCACCGCGGAGCGCTTGGCCGGCAGTTGACCTTGCTGCGCTAGTCACGCTGGCTAGGTTCCGTCGCAGGCCGAAACCGCTTCACGCACTGGCGCGTAAGGCGCTTCGACCTCACGACATATCTTTTCAAGGACGACCATGAAACAGTTGTTGATCGTGGCAGGCCTCCTCCTGGGCCCCGCCGCCGTTGCCGTTGCACAGCAGCCCACAACGCCACGCACGCCGACCGCAGCCGCGGGGTTGTCACTCGCCGACGCCATTGCGCTCGCACGCGAGAAGAATCCCGCGTACCGGCAGACGCTGAACAATCGTGGACCGGCCGCCTGGGGCGTGCGCAACGCGTATGGCCAGCTGCTGCCGAGCTTCTCCACGGCCGCCGGCATGAGCTACACCGGCCCCGGCTCGCAGACGTTCTTGTCGTCCAGTTTCACGCAAAGCGTCTCCACGGTCTCCTCATTCTATGACGTTGGGTTTTCGTGGAGCCTCTCGGGGGCCACGATCTCGCAGCTGGGGTTGTCGAAGGCCCAACAGCACGCGACGGATGCGGACATCGCGGGCGCGGAGAATGTGCTCGTCACTCGTATCAAGCAGCAGTACCTGACCGTGCTGCAAACGCGCGCGCAGGCGGACCTGGCGCAGAAGACGCTACAGCGCAACGAAGAGTTTTTGAAGCTCGCCCAGGCCCGTTATGGCGTTGGGCAGGCGACGCTGATCGATGTGCGGCAGGCACAGGTTGCCCGCGGTCAGGCCGAGGTTGCCCTGTTGCGCGCGCAGACCGCGGTGAGCGTGGAGAAGCTGCGTCTATTCGAGCAGATGGGCGTGACGCCGCCGATCGACGTCGCCGCCGTGCAGCTGACCGACACGTTCACCGTGGAGACGCCCGTCTGGCAGCTGACGGATCTGCTCACGATGGCGGAGCAACAAAACCCCGCGCTGAAAGCATTGCGGGCACGCGAAGATGCGGCCGCGTGGGGAGTCCGTGCTGCCACGACGAGCTTCGGCCCCACGGTGACGGCCTCTGCGGGATGGTCCGGGTTCACGCAGCAATTCACCAACGTCGACCCGATCATCTTTAGTCAACAGGCAGCGTTCGCGAGCCAATACACGGAATGTCAGGACAACAACACGATCCGCTCGAACGCGGGACTGCCGCCGAACGATTGCAGCGGCTTCATCTGGGGGGCGTCCAACGAGCAAGCGCTGCGGAACCGCAATTCCGTCTTCCCATTCCAATTCACACAGCAGCCGTTCCAGGCGCGCCTGACCGTCACACTCCCCATCTTTACCAATTTCTCACGCCTGCAGCGTGTCTCAGAAGCGCGCGCGCAGCACGGCGACCTCGAGGAATCGGTGCGGGCGCGCGGCTTGGCCGTGCAAACGGAAGTGAGCCAGGCATTCCTCACGCTGCAGACCGCGTTCCGGACGGTCGGCCTGCAGGACACGAATCGCAGCGCTGCCCGCGAGCAGCTCCAGCTGGCCACCGAACGCTACCGCGTCGGGTCGGGGACGTTCTTCGAGCTGTTGGACGCGCAGGTCGCCGGACTCCGTGCCGAAAGCGATGCCGTGAACGCGACGTACGACTACCACAAGGCCCTGGCGCTGTTGGAAGCCGCCGTCGGCCGTAGCTTGCGTTAACCGAGAGGATCGAGCCGCCATGTCCAAGCGGAACAAGGTGCTGTTGGGAGGCGGAGGGGCCGTGCTCCTGGTTGTGCTGGTGCTGGTGAGTGCCAGCGCCAAACGGGAGAAGGGTATCGAGGTGCGGTTCGAGACCGTCGGGCGCCGTGACCTCGTCGCCGCCGTCACCGCCAGCGGGAAGATTCAACCCAAGAAGAAGGTGGACATCAGCGCCGACATCACCGGCCGCGTCACGCGGATCGCGGTGCGTGAAGGCGATTTCGTCCAAAAAGGGCAGTTCCTGCTGCAGATCGATCCCACGATCTACCAGGCGAACATGCAGCGCGCGACCGCCGCGATGTCGTCGGCCGAAGCGGGCGTCGTCCAGGCGCGGGCCAACCGCGACCAGTCGCAGCGCGGCTTGCAGCGCACGAAAGAGCTGCGCGAGCAGAATCCCAATCTCATCTCGCAAGAGCAGCTGGAACAGGCGCAAACGGCTTTCGACATCGCCGAGGCAAACTGGACCGCGGCGCAGCACCTGGTGGAGCAGGCGCGCGCGGGGCTGCAGCAGGCCCGGGATGAGCTCGCCAAGACGCATCTCGTCGCGCCGATGCCCGGCCGCGTGACCCGCCTCGCGGTCGAAGAGGGCGAGGTCGCAGTACCGGGGACGTTCTCACGCGAGACCGGATTGCTGCTGACGATCTCGGACCTGTCGGTTATTCAGACCACCGTGCAGGTGGACGAAACCGACGTCGTACGCTTGCACATGGGCGACTCCGTGGAAGTCACGATCGACGCCTTCCCCGATACGACGTTTGTCGGCCGCGTCACCAAGATCTCCAACAGCGCCATTCTGACGGCGGCGTCCGCCGTCGGTGGGAGCCAGAGCGACCGCGCTGTGGATTACGAAGTCGAAATCACACTGGCCAATCCGCCGTCCGAGGTGCGCCCGGATCTGTCGGCCACCGCGCGGATCGTGACCGACACGCGCAAGCAGGCGCTGGCCATTCCGATCATCGCGCTCACGGTGCGCGAGAATACGCCGATCTCGACCGAGCAGCGGCCCGGCCGCGGCACCGCCGAAGCGGCACCGGCGCAGGGCGATACGACCCGACGCGGCGCGCCAGCGGGGGGAGGGAATAAGAAGGAAGCGGAAGGCGTGTTCCTCGTTCACAACGGCGTGGCCACGTTCCATCCCGTAAAGGTGGGCATTGCGGGGGAAGAGCATTTCGAGGTCGTCGAGGGGGTCCATCAGGGCGACACGATCGTCGCGGGACCGTATCAGGCGATCCGCGATCTGAAGGAAGGCGCGCGCGTGCGTCCGAGCCGCGAATCCGGCGATACGACGAGCCGGCGCCGCTCGTGAGCGCGGTCCAGCTGTTTCGCACGGGGGATACGCCGCTCCCCGACGTCATCATCCTGACGCACAAGCTGACGCGCGAGTACGACATGGGCTCGGAGCTCGTGCGCGCGCTGCGCGGCGTGAGCGTCCAGATTCAGACGAACGAGTACGTCGCCGTGATGGGGCCGTCGGGATCGGGGAAGTCCACCCTGATGAACCTCATCGGCTGCCTCGACACCCCGACGAGCGGGGAGTACTGGCTCAACGGACAAAAGGTGAGCGATCTCGCCGACGATGAGCTGGCCCGCATTCGCAACAAGGAAATCGGCTTCGTCTTCCAGACGTTCAACCTGCTCCCCCGCGCCGACGCGCTGCACAACGTCGAGCTGCCGCTGATCTACGCCGGCCTGTCGGCGCGGACGCGGCGCGAGCGGGCCGCGCAGGCGCTGCAGCGTGTCGGCCTCGGCGACCGCATGGACCACAAGCCCAACGAGCTGTCGGGCGGCCAACGCCAGCGCGTCGCGATCGCGCGCGCCCTCGTCAACGAGCCCAGCATCCTGCTCGCCGACGAGCCGACGGGGAACCTCGACTCCGCAACGAGCACCGAGATCATGGAGGTCTTCGCCGAGCTGCACCGCCAGGGCCAGACCGTGGTGATGGTGACGCACGAGCACGACATCGCGGCGCATGCCGAGCGCGTGATCACGTTGCGTGACGGCGTCGTGGCGACGGATCAGGCCCGGGCGGCCTAACGGTGCGGTTTTTCGAAGCGTTTCGTCTCGCCATTCAGACAATCCGGGCCCAGAAGCTGAAGAGCAGCTTCTCGCTGCTGGGGGTTTTCGTCGGCGTGTCGTCGCTGATCGCTTCGTGCTCAATCGCCAACGGCGTGAACCGCTACATGACGGAGAAGTTCGCCCAGACGCTCTACGGCGTGAACACTTTTCAATTACGGCGCCAGCCGATGTTCACGCCAAACGTGCCGGACTCGGTCTGGCGGGCCTGGAGACGCCGGCCGCGCATTCGGTTTAGCGACGCCGAAGCGATCAGCGAGGGACTCACCGTCCCCGTCATGACCGCCTGGCAGTCCAGCGATCGGGTAACCGTCTCGTACGCGAATAAGGAAGCGCGCGACATCGAGCTGACCGCGGCGAGCGAGCGGTATTTCGACATCAAGAACCTCAACCTGGCACTGGGCAGGCCGTTCACCGGCGAAGAGAACCGCTCGGGCGCTCCAGTGGCCGTGCTCGGCGATGCGGTTGCCAAGCGGCTGTTCGCCGAACGCGCACCGATCGGGAAAAGCGTGCGGATCGGCGGCGTGCCATACCGCGTGATCGGCGTGGTGGAGCACCAGGGCAGCATTCTCGGATTTCCACTCGATCGCTTCGTCGTGGTCCCCGCCCTCTCGCCGGCCCAGAACCTGGTGAACCCACCCGGGATTCTCGACGCCTTCCTTGTGAAAGCGCGCTCGGACATCGAGATGCGCGAGGCGATGTCGCAGGCCGAGGGGATCATGCGGAGCAGGCGCCACCTACGGCCCAAACAGGACAACAACTTCGTGCTCGATACATCCGAAGGGGTGCAGCGCTTCTGGGCAGGCATCAGCGGCATTCTCACGACCGTCATCCCGGGCATCGTCCTCGTGTCGCTCGTGATCGGCGGCATTGTGATCATGAACATCATGCTGATGGCGGTGGCGGAGCGAACGCGGGAGATCGGGCTGCGCAAATCGCTGGGCGCCCGGCGCCGAGACGTGCTGCGCCAGTTCCTGGCAGAGTCGACCGCGATCTCGCTCGTGGGGGCGAGCTTCGGGATCGTCGCAGGAATCGCCCTCACGATGTTGATCAATAAGGTCACGCCGCTGCCCGCGAGTGTTTCCCCCCTCTCCGTCTTCATGGGCGCGCTCATGGGCGCGGTCGTGGGCATCGTCTTCGGCGTGTACCCCGCGACGCGCGCCGCAAAGCTCGATCCGATCACCGCGCTGCGACAGGAGTAACCGTATGACCGGACTGTTCGAGGGCGTCGGCATCGCGTTGACATCGTTGCGCGCGCACAAGATGCGTGCGGCATTGACGATCCTCGGCGTGGCGATCGGGGTGACGGTGGTCATGGTGATCGGCGCCTTGATCAGTGGGTTCAACAAGGGCATCTCAGACATGCTGGCGTCGCTCGGGCCAAAGACGTTCTGGGTCGGTCGGTACTGGGGCGGCCAGAACGATCAGGACCCGGAAGACCCCAATCCGTGGCGACGCCGGCCGCCGATGACAGTCGCGGAAGCGGACCGCCTGGCGCAGCTCCCGACCATCGCCTTCGTCGTCGTCGACGAGTACACCTCGGCCGACATCGAATTCGAAGGCCACCGGATGGCCGCGATCGGGATTCGCGGGCGCAATGCTGATTGGCCGAAGATCGAAGGCGGCCAGATTGCGCCGGGCCGCTCGTTCACGCACCTCGAGGACGCGTCCAACGCGCACGTGGCGGTGATCAACGACAAACTGGCCGAGAACCTGTTTGGGCAGCGCGACCCGATGGGGCGGCGCATCAAGATCGGCGGGCTGCCCTACGACGTGGTCGGCGTCTACAATCCCCCGCCCCGGCTGTTCGGCGAGTCGGACCGGCCCGAGGTCATGATGCCGCACGGCACCTTCCAAAAGGACCTGAAGTACTGGCCCGGCTGGATGGACATGTTCGTCGTGCCGCAGGATTCGGTTCCGGTCGACCGCGCGATCGACGATGTCACGATGGCGCTGCGGACGATGCGTGGGCTGCGGCCGGGTCAGAAAAACAACTTCGACGCGGTCACCCAGGAAGTGTACGTGCAGGCCGTCAACAGCTTCACCAAACTCGCGCGGTATCTGATGGTCGCGCTCTCGATGGTGGGGCTGATCGTCGGTGGCATCGGTGTCGTCGCGATCATGATGATCTCGGTCACGGAGCGTACGCGCGAAATCGGCGTGCGCAAAGCGCTGGGCGCGCTGCGCCGTGAAATCATGTGGCAATTCCTGGTCGAGGCGGCGACGCTGACGCTCGTGGGCGGCGTCGTCGGCATGGTGTTCGGCTGGGGGATCGCGTTCCTGCTCCACAACTTCACCCCGGTACCCGCCTACGTGCCGATCGGATCGATCGTCGCCGCCCTGGTGATCGCGGCTGCGACGGGACTCGTCTTTGGGATCTATCCGGCGAGTAAGGCGGCGAGGCTCGATCCGGTGGAAGCGCTGAGGTACGAATGAGGTTGTGGAGGTGGGTGGAGGATGGTGAAGGTTGTCGCGGTTATCCTCCACCAACCTTCACCAACCTCCACACACGGACAGAGTAATCACCGTGTCCTTCCTCGATGCCGTACGGCTGGCGTTCCAAACGATCCGAGCCCAAAAACTCAAGAGCAGCTTCTCGATCGTCGGTGTGTTCATCGGCGTGATGTTCCTCATCGCCGTCGTATCGGTCGTGGAGGGAATGAACCGCTACATGACCGACAAGTTCGCCGGCACGATTCTCGGCGTGAACACGTTTCGCCTGCGGCAGTTTCCCGACGTGCAGCTCGGCAACGTCACCGACTCCATGTGGCGGTCCTGGATGCGGCGGCCGCGCGTCTCCTACGAGGACGCCCAGGCCGTGATGCACGGCGTCACGGTCCCGGTGCTCGCGGCCTGGGAGTCGAACACGCGCGGCACGCTGACCGCAGGCAAGCGGGCGGCCAAAGACGTCCAGGTCACTGCCGCGACCGAGCTTTACTTCGAAATCCGCTCGCTCGCGATCGAGCAGGGCCGCGCGTTCACCGGGCAGGAGGTCCAGGCCGGCGTGCCGGTCCTCGTGCTGGGACACGACCTCGCGGACAAGCTGTTCGAGGGGCAGGACCCGATCGGTCGTGCGGTGAAGATCTTCGAGATCCCCTACCGGGTGATCGGTGTGGTCGAAAAGCAGGGCAACCTGTTCGGCCTGTCGCTCGACAAGTTCGCGGTCGCGCCCGCCAGCGCCCCACTCAAGCGCTTCATCAATCCGCCGCGGGTCGTGGACGCGCTGGCCGTGAAGGCCAACTCGCCGGCCGAGATGCGGGAAGCGATGACGCAGGCCGAGGCGGTGATGCGCAGCCGGCGTCACCTGCGCCCGCGCCAGCCGGACGACTTTGCGATGGAGACCGCGGATGAGGTGCTCGACTTCTGGGGCAAAATCAGCCGCATTCTCTTTTATGCCCTGCCGGGACTCGTGGCGGTTTCGCTCGTCGTGGGCGGCATCGTCATCATGAACATCATGCTAATGGCCGTGGCCGAGCGGACACGCGAGATCGGCATCCGCAAATCCCTCGGCGCGCGACGCGGTGACATCTTGCGCCAGTTCCTCGTCGAGGCGACGACCCTGGCCACGGTGGGTGCCAGCATCGGCGTCGGCATCGGAATCGGGTTGGCGGCTCTGGTCGCCGCCACGACACCGCTGCCCGCGGCGGTCGCGCCATGGTCCATTTTCGTCGGCGTCATTCTCGGTGCGGGCGTGGGGATCATCGCTGGGGTGTACCCGGCGACCCGCGCCGCCCGGCTCGATCCGATCACCGCGCTGCGAGCCGAGACGTGAACCTGTTCGAAGGTGTGGGCATCGCGCTGCACTCACTGCGCAGCAGTAAAGCGCGAGCCGCGCTGACGATCCTCGGCATCGCTATCGGGGTGATGGTCGTGATGTTGATGGCGGCGCTGATCAGCGGGATCAACAAGAGCGTCGCCGGCGTCTTCGAGTCGATCGCGCCACGCACGTTCCTGGTGTGGCGCTTCTTCCAGGCCGGCGTGAACGTGTCGGATGGCTCCGACGACAGCAGCCCCTGGCGCCGCAACCCCGCCATCAATGACCTCGAGGCGGACCGCATCCGGATACTGCCGTCGGTACGGTTCGTCACCCGTCGCGAGGAGAGCTCTGCGACCGTGGAGTTTGCGGACCGCAGACTCGAATCGGTGAACGTCTCCGGCCTCTCGGCCGAGTGGGTGGAGGTGAACGGCGGCGACGTGTACCCGGGGCGGACGTTCACGCGGTTCGAGGATCTCTCCAACAACGCCGTGGCCGTGATCAACCGCAAGCTCGAGGATCAGCTGTTTCGCGGGCGTGATCCGATCGGCCAAACGATCCACATCGCCGGCGCGCCCTTCACCGTCATCGGCGTGTACACGCAGCCGCCGAGCCTGTTCAGCGGCGCCGCGCCGCCCTTCGTCGGGATTCCACACGGCGCGTTCGTGAAGAGTGTGCCGTACTTCAAGGGCTGGATGCGGCTCGCGGTCGCGCCGGCGCCGGGATACACGCAGCAGGAGTCGATGGACGAAGTCGTGGCGACGCTGCGCTCGCTGCGCGGGCTCAAGCCGGGCCAGGAGAACACCTTCTCGCTCGTCACGCAGGACAAGCTGCTCGATTCCTGGAAGCAGGTGTCCGGTATGTTCTTCCTCGTGATGCTGGTGCTGTCGTCGATCGGCTTGATGGTGGGCGGCGTCGGCGTCATCGCGATCATGATGATCTCCGTGACCGAGCGGACGCGGGAGATCGGCGTTCGTAAAGCGCTGGGCGCCACGCGCCGCGCCATCCTGTGGCAATTCCTGGTCGAGGCCTCGACCCTCACCCTGGTGGGCGGCGCGGTCGGCATGTTGTGCGGAGGTGCGCTCGCATTCTTCATCGCGAGCGTCACCCCCATCCCGGCGAACGTGCCGCTCTTGTCGATCGTGGCGGCGCTCCTCGCGTCGGCGCTCACGGGGATTGGATTCGGTTTGTATCCCGCCAGTCGGGCGGCGCGGTTGGATCCGGTGGAGGCACTGCGGTACGAATGAGGTTGTGGAGGATGGTGAATGTTCGTGGAGGTTGGTCGAGGTAACCGCCGTACCTACACAATCCTGCACCAACCCTCACCGCCCTCCACCATCTTCCAACCTCTCTTAAGTTCTTTCCATGCCATTGTACGAGGCCCTGCGCCTCGCTCTCCAGACCGTTTGGAGCCATAAGCTCCGTTCGTTCTTCACGCTGCTCGGCATCATCGTCTCCGTCGCGTTCCTCGTGGCCGTGGTCGCCGTCATCCAGGGGATGAACGCGTACGTGCGCGAGCGGCTGGCGGGCGCCATCGTCGGCGTCAACGCGTTCCAGATCCGGCGCGATCCGATTCAGGTGGGATTCATCGACGATGAACAGTGGAAACAGATCCAGCGCCGTCCGATCATCGCGCCCGAGGACGTCGCGTTCATCGAGCATGCCGTCCCCGACGCCGCAGCGATCGCGCTGCAGTCGGGGTGGCCGACGCCGATGGCGGACGTGCAGTGGCGCAACCGCACGACCGGCGACGTCTTCATCTTCGGCGTCACCGCCCCCTACGTGCTCGTGCAGGACTACACGTTCGCCGCGGGGGAACCGCTCACGGACCTCGACCTCCAGCAGCGGCGTTACGTCGCGGTACTCGGCTACGACGTCGCCGACAAGTTGTTCGGGAATGTCGAGGCCGCCATTGGCCGGACCATCCGGGTCCAGGGGATTCAGCTGCTGGTGAAAGGCGTCATCGCCAAGAAGGGCACGGTCCTGGGACAATCGTGGGACGGTTTCGTGATGCTGCCGCTGACGACCTTCGAGTCGCTGTATGGCCGGCGACAAACGATGGTGATTTCAGTGAAGATGCGGACGGCAGACGGCGTTGCGCCCGCGATGCTCCGCGTGGAGGAAGCCATGCGCATCGCGCACCGCCTGCGCCCGGGGAAGGATAACGACTTCACCATCGACACTGGTGAAGGACTGATCGCGTTCTGGGCCAAGCTGACGCGCGTCATTTTCACCGTCGTGCCCGCCGTGGTCGTCATCGGCATCGTCGTCGGCGGGATCGTCATCATGAACATCATGCTCATGAGCGTCACCGAGCGCACCCGTGAGATCGGGATTCGCAAGGCGCTGGGGGCGGCCCGCCGCGACATCCGGCGCCAGTTTTTCGCCGAGGCGCTGACGCTGTCGCTGCTCGGCGGAATCGCCGGCCTCGCCGTCGGCACGGGGCTCGCCGGGCTCGTGCAGGTGCTCTCGCCGCTGCCGGCGCGCGTCACGCTGTGGTCCATCGGCATTGCGCTCGCGCTGGGCGTCGTGGTCGGGGTCGCGTTCGGCGTGTACCCCGCACACCGCGCCTCGCGGCTCGATCCCATCGAAGCGCTCCGCCAGGAATAGATGGCCGGGCCCGCTCCACTGCACTCGGTGCGCGAGGGCTGGCGCATCGCGCTCGACCAGCTGCGGGCCAACAAGCTGCGCTCGGCGCTCACGGTGCTCGGCGTCGTGATCGGCATTGCCACGGTCATGGCGATGGCCTCCATCGTTGCCGGGTTCCGCGAACAGATCGTCAACACGCTCGAGGTGGTGGGCCCGACAACGTTCCGGGTGCTCCGCTATTTCTCCACCACCGGAGTGAATCCCGACGCGGTGCCGCGAGAGATACGCATCCGGCCGAAATTGGTCCCGCAGGACGCCGAGGCGATCGCCCGCCTCCCCGAGATCCACTATGCGGCGATCTGGACGCAGGTGTTCCAGCGCTTCGAGTACGGCGGGAATCACACGCGCATCCTCGGCGTGTTCGGGGCGGATGACCGTTTCATGGAAATCCTCGGCGGCGGCATCGCGAACGGCCGTTCATTCACCGCGGCAGAGCTGCGCGGCGGGGAGCCGGTCGCGATCGTCGAGCAGCGGACCATCGACCGACTGTTCGGCCCCGTCAATCCGCTCGGCCGCGTCCTCCGGATCGGGGGACATCCGTTCAAAATCCTCGGGGTCTGGCAACGACCAACGAATATCTTCGAGGTCCCTGGGACGCCCGAGATCGCCGCCGTGGTGCCGTTCGAAGCGGCGCGCCGGCGCTTCATCATCGACGAGTGGAACAGCCTCATCATTCTCGTCAAGCCGAAGCCGGAAGTCAGTGTCAACCGCGCGATGGACGCCGCGACGGTCACCTTGAGGCGGCTGCGCGGGCTGCGCGTCGGCGACGCCAACACATTCGATTTGCTCACCTCCGATCAGGTCCTGAGTATCTTCGACAGTCTGACGTTTGCGTTTTTCTTCGTGATGCTGGTGCTGTCCAGCATCGCACTGATGGTGGGAGGCATCGGCGTGATGGCGATCATGATGGTGTCGGTGACGAGCCGGACCCGCGAGATCGGCCTGCGCAAGGCACTCGGCGCGACGCGTCGCGCCATCCTGTGGCAGTTTCTGGTCGAAGCGGCGACACTCACGCTGCTCGGCGGCATCATCGGGATCCTCCTGGGCGTCGGCGTCGGCGAGGTGCTGAAGCGGCTCCTTGCGTTCAATACGACGGTGCCGGTGATTCCGGCGGCGATCGCGACTGCGGCATCCATCCTGGTCGGCCTGGTGTTCGGCATTGCGCCCGCCGCGCGGGCCGCGAAACTAGATCCGGTTGAAGCGTTGAGATACGAATGACCAAGGACGCTCGGACGGCCCGACGGCCTGACGGCCCCAGCGAGCAGGTGGATCTACTCGCCATCGCCGCCCATCGCGACGACGTCGAGCTCACCTGCGGCGGCACGCTCGCGAAAGCCGTCCGCGCTGGGCACCGCGTGGGCATCCTCGATCTCACGCAGGGCGAGATGGGGACGCGCGGCGACGCCGCGACGCGCGCGGCCGAGGCGGAGCGAGCTGCCAAGACACTCGGTGTGGCGCTGCGACTGAACGCGGGAATGCCGGATGCACATTTAACGAATGACGAATCGTCGCGGGTGAAAATCGTCGAGATCATCCGTCGAACGAACCCCCGCGTCGTGATTCTGCCCTACTCGGTGGGGCGCCATCCCGATCACCGCATCGCGTCGGAGCTGGGCCGCGATGCCTGCTATCTCGCCGGTCTCGCGAAGTATGCTCCCGGAAAGGGCGGCGAGGCCCATCGGCCCTACAAGCTGCTCTATGCGCTCGCCTATCGCGAAGATCCGGTGAAGCCGACGTTCGTCGTGGACATTTCGGACGTGTTCGAGACGAAGCTGGAGGCGATCCACTGTTATGCGTCGCAATTCGCCGGCGCCAAGGCCGCTGGCGAAATCCACCCCACAGGTCAGGATCTGTACGAGCTGATCCGCGTGCAATCGGCCCACTACGGCTCGCTGATCCGGCGCCGCTACGGCGAGCCGTTCTTTACGGCCGAGACGCTTGAGGTGGAGGACGTGCTCAAGCTGGGCGTGCAATCCATCTAGCCTGTGCTCGGCAGTCACTGTCCTTAAGGACAATGTTGGCCGAGCACACCCTTTAGGGTGTGATTAAATTGCGAACTCCATGACCAAGCGCGTGACGTATCTCGACAACGCCGCGACCACGCCCGTGCGGCCGGAGGTCCTGGAGGCGATGCTTCCCTATCTCGGGAAGGAAGCCTTCGGCAACCCCTCGTCCGCTCACCGGTTTGGACGCGCGGCGCGCGCCGGCATCGAAGAGGCGAAGCGCGCGGTCGCGGGCGCCATCGGCGCCGAGCCGAATCAGGTGGTGTTCACCTCCGGCGGGACAGAAGCCGACAACCTGGCGATCATCGGCGCCGCGCTCGCGGCACGGGACCGCGGTGGCGCATTCCGCGTCGCCGTTTCCGCAACGGAGCACAAGGCCGCGCTCGCCGCGGCCCACGCGGTGCAGCACCTGGGCGGCGAGGAGATCATTCTCCCGGTAACGGCCTCAGGACAGGTCGCGCGCGACGCCCTCGAGAAGGCCCTCGAGCGCGGCGTCGCGGTCGTGAGCGTGATGTGGGTCAACAACGAAGTCGGGACGGTGCGGCCAATCGCACAGCTGGCGACGCGATGTCGCGAGGCCGGCGCGCTGTTTCACTCCGACGCCGTCCAGGCGTTCGGCAAGGTTCCGGTATCGATCGACGACTCAGGCTGCACGCTCCTCACCATCTCTGGCCACAAGATCGGCGCTCCCAAGGGCGTCGGCGCGCTCATCGTGCGCGACCGCAAGGCGGTCGAGGCGATCATCCACGGCGGCGGGCAGCAATTCGGGATTCGGCCCGGGACCGAGAATGTGCCCGGGATCGTGGGGCTCGGGGTCGCGGCCCGCCTCGCCGCCGACGAGCAGCAGGCACTGGCGGCACGGCTGGGCGAGCTGCGCGACGCGCTGGAGCGCCGCCTGCTCGCGATCGTGCCCGACGCGGTCATCAACGGCTGGCAGGGAGAGCGCGCGCCGCACATCTCGAACGTGTCGATCCCCGGCACCGACAGCGAAGCACTGCTGATGCATCTCGACCTGGCCGGGATCGCCTGCTCGTCCGGATCGGCCTGCAGCACCGGGGCGATCGAGCCGTCGCACGTGCTCACGGCGATGGGCGTGCCGCGCGACCTCGGCGTGGCCGCGCTGCGGTTCTCGTTCGGCAAGGACAGCACTTTGGAGGATGTCGAGGCGGTTGCGGCGGCGCTTCCAAAGATTGTCGAGAAAGTGCGATCGCTGTCCGCCGTTCTACATCGATGAATATGGTCCACGTCGGCACGACTGCACGTCGGCACGCAGTCGTTTCGTGCAGACATGCCGACATGCCGACGTGCATTCCTGAGTCCGCACCATGACCAGTCGGGTTCTCGTAGCCATGTCAGGCGGCGTGGATAGTTCGGTTGCAGCAGCTCTTCTCGTCGACGCCGGCTATGAGGTAATCGGCGCGACGATGAAGCTGTTCTGTTACGGCGACAGCGTCCCGGACCGTCCCTGCTGCTCGCTCGACTCGATCACCGACGCGAAGCTGGTCGCGCACAAGCTCGGCATTCCGCACTACGTTCTCAATCTCGAGGACCGGTTCGGGCACGATGTGATCGACAATTTCGTGTCCGAGTACGCGCGGGGCCGCACGCCGATACCCTGCGTGCGCTGCAACTCGTTCACCAAGTTCCGCGACTTCCTCTACCACGCGGATGCGCTCGACTGCGATGCGATTGCCACGGGACACTACGCGATTGCGCGCGAGGGCGCGCTGTTCCGCGGCCGCGATACGCAGAAGGATCAGTCGTACTTCCTGTGGGGCATCGATCGCGCGGTCGTGCGACGCATGCTCACCCCCGTCGGCGAGCTGACGAAGCAGCAGACCCGGGCTGTCGCGCGGCGCCTGGGACTGCTGACAGCCGACAAGCAGGAATCGGTCGAGATCTGTTTCGTCCCCAATGACGACTACGTGACGGTGCTCGAGCAGCACCTCCCTGCTGACGCACCCGCGCTTGTGCCGGGCCCGCTCGTGACGACCAGTGGCGAGGTGATCGGCGAGCACGATGGCTTCGCCCGCTACACGATCGGCCAGCGCCGGGGGCTGGGGCTGCCGGGCGGATCGAGCGAGCCATGGTACGTCGTCGCGATCCGCCCCGAGACGCGCGAGGTCGTCGTCGGCCGCAGCGCGGAGTTGTTCGGACACGATCTGTCTCTCGAAGAGGTCAACTGGCTCGCCGCTCCCCGATCGCCAGGTGACGCGGTGTGGGTGCAATGCCGCTATCGCGCGCGCGCCGTCCCCGGCACGATTGCTGCGCAAGCGGGCGGCCGCATCGCGCTCCGGCTCGCCGAGCCGGTCCGGGCGATCGCACCAGGGCAGTCAGGCGTGCTGTACGACGCCGATGATCGACTGCTCGGCGGCGGCGTGATCGTCTAGCCTGTCCGGGCGTGCGGAGGGTCACAGCCCCTCCGGCCGGAGCGCCTGCAGACTTCAGTTTCGTCCCCACAATTTCGCTTTGGAGGCCGTATGCGGTTGCTCCTTCGTGCCGGGGTCGTGCTCGGCGTGCTGGCGGCGGCGTGTGGCAAAGACGCCCCGTCCCCAGTCGACTTCAACGATCCGGCGGCGGTGTCGGCGAATCTGTCATCGGTTGACTCCGCGTTCGATAGCGACGTCTTCCGCAGCTTCTCGACGGCGTCGATCATGCTCGACGTGGCGGCGGCGCCGGCGTTCCGTCCGGCGGCCACGCTGGCCGAGACGCTTCAGCCCAGGCTCGTCACGAGCGGCGCCCGCATGTTCCTCCCGAGTCTGCGGCAGGCGCAAAAACTGCAGACGATGCTGCCGAACCTCAGCGTCTCCGCCGCGCAAGGCCGCATCATCCCCGACTCGATGTACGGCCGCGTGTTCGAGTGGGATACCGCGCTCAATCAGTACCGGTATCAAGGCGGTAGCGTCGCGAACCTCAACGGCGTCCGCTTTGTGCTCTACGCGACGGGCCTGGATGGCCAAGTCGTCGAGCCGGTGAGTGCGATCGGAACGCTCGACATCATCGATGAAAGCACGCCGACGAAGCTCCAGCTCCATCTTCTGGTGAAGGGGGCCGGCACGACGACGTACGTCGATTACACGGCGTCCATCGTCAGCAGCCCAACATCGGCCAATGCGTCCGTTTCCGGCACGATCAGTAACGGGCTCAGCGGTAACGACAACAAGACGCTGTCGTTTGACGAGACGCTCTCGGTCAACGCCGGTGGCGCCAGCGTGCATACGACGTTCTCGCTGAACAATCCGGCGATTACGCTGATGCTGAACGAGTCGGTCACGTTCGACGATCCCGATATCATCGTCAACGCAGACTTCCGGTTGATTCAAAACGGGGAGACGATTCGGGTAGTCGGCCGCATTACGCTACACTCAGATCTCAGCGTCAACGTGAGCGTAACGGTCTACGTGAACGGTCATCCGGTCGCATCGGTCAGTGGTGATCCGGAGACAGCGCAATGGGTCGATGCCGGCGGCGAGCCGCTGACGGCCGCAGACCTGGCAGCACTCGACCAGCTGTTCGACGCATTCGAGCACTTCGGCGCTACCTTGACCACCCTATTCACACCGGTCGGAACGTTCGCGGGCCTGTAATCGCACTATTGCATGACGAACTCCCCGTCCGGCTCTGGCCGGGCGGGGAGTTTTGCTTTATTACGTACGGGTGCTCTACCGGCTGCTTGCGAACGTCGTCGTGACGTTCCACGCGTTGTTCATTCTTTTCGTCATATGCGGTGGGTTTCTGACGTGGCGCTGGCGATGGGTTGCGGGCATCCAGATCCCGTGCGCCGTGTGGGGTCTGCTGATCGAATACCGTGGCTGGATCTGCCCGCTCACGCCGCTGGAGAACAGCCTCCGTGCGCGGGCCGGCCAGGCGGGATATAGTGGTGGATTCATCGAGCATTATCTGCTTCCGGCGATGTACCCGGCCGGCCTGACGCCGCGCATCCAGACGATGCTGGGGACCGCCGTGCTCGCAATCAATGCGTTTACGTACGCCGTGCTGATCCGTCGACTGACACGAGGATCCCAATGACGACTCGCCGCCGCTTTCTCGGCTCGCTGTTCGCTGCTACGGCCACACTTCCCGCTTTGAAGAGCGACGCCTTGTCGCGGATTCTACCGGCTACGCGACGCGTCGACGGCCGGAGTCCGGAAGCGGTCGCCCAGGACGAAGACTTCTGGCGGGACATCCAGGCGGCGTTCGACATCGACCGCGGCATGATCAACCTGAACAACGGCGGCGTCGCACCCTCGCCGCGCGTCGTGAACGCCGCGTTCCAGCGCTATCTCGCCGTTTCGAACCAGGCGCCGGCGATCACGATGTGGGCTTGGATCGAGCCGGAGATCGAGGCGGTGCGCCGCCGGCTGGCCGCCAACTTTGGCTGCGACCCCGAAGAGATGGCGATCACACGCAATGCCAGCGAGGCGCTGGAGATCGTGCAGCTCGGTTTACCTCTGCAGCGCGGCGACGAGGTCCTGACGACGACGCAGGACTACCCGCGCATGATCACGACGTGGAAGCAGCGCGAGCGCCGCGACGGCATCGTTTTGAAGCAGATCACCTTCCCGGTGCCGCCGCCGTCGCAGGAGGATCTGGCTCGACGCATCGAAGCCGCGATCACGCCGCGCACCAAAGTTATCCACTTCTGTCACATCACGAACCTCACGGGGCAGATCTTTCCGGTGAAACAGATCTGCCAGCTGGGACGCGCGCGCGGCATCGAAGTGATCGTGGATGGCGCACACGCATATGCGCACTTCCCGTTTACACATGACGAGCTGGACTGCGATTACTACGGCACTAGCCTCCACAAGTGGCTCACGGCGCCCATCGGGACCGGGTTCCTCTACGTACGGAAATCGAAGATCGCGAAGATCTGGCCGATGATGGCGGCGCCACCCGAGATGAACGACAACATCCGCAAGTTCGAGGAGATCGGGACGCACCCGGCCGCCAACCACAACGCGATCGTGGAAGCGCTGGATTTTCTGGACGGCATCGGGCCGGAGCGGAAGGCGGCGCGGCTGCGCTTCCTGCGCGACCGCTGGGCCAAGCGGCTCGAGCGCGTGCCCGGGGTGAAAATCCTGACGCCCTACGACCCCGCGCAATCCTGCGGTCTCGCCTCCTTCACACCGGGCCAGCTCGACGTCGGCAAGCTCGCCGGATTCATGTTCGACCGGCATCGCATCATCGTCACGCCCATTGCGCATCCCGAATTCAATTGTCTGCGGATCACGCCCAACGTCTACACGACGCTCGCGGAAGTCGACCGCTTCAGCGACGTCATGGAAGAGGTGCTCCGCAAGGGACTGCCGACGTCTTAGGACCTCGCGCCACGGGGGTGAGGGCGTCGTGCCGCGCCCAATCCCTTAGCCCCCTCACCCCCGCGGCACGAAGCAGTAGCCCGCCTTTGCCTCCCCGCTCGACGCCGACCTCACAGCGCGCGAGCGATGTTGCCACCACGCCACGTTTTGAAACGGGCACGGAGATTGCCGCACAGCGCCATCGCGTCAAGCAGTCAGCATTTATTCGCCATCACATGAGGGGAGGTGACGCGCATGAGACACCTGAATCCCACACTGGAGCGGCTCGAGGAGCGCGTAGCGCCATGTTTGAGCCTCGGCCTGCCAACGATCGGTATCACGATCGGAGCCTGCGGGAGCGGCAATCCGGACGGCTGTACCGGCAGCTCCGCCCGCAGCTGTGACGGCAGCAGCGCTTCGGGCAGTAAGAGTTCCAAGAGCAAGAGTCACGAAAGCTGTAGTTCGTAGCGTCCTACATAGCGGTCGGCCGCGGGAAAACACCCCCGCGGCCTTCCGCCGCCGCCTGTATCGAGAGAGGAGTCCGCGGCCCGTGCACGCGTCTCCGCCGAAACTCCGGAGCGATCTCACCGTCAGCCGGCAGCAGGCGGCCGGCGCGGTGCGGTACGTCGTCAAGGACGGCCGCGCCGGCAAATTCTTTCGCTTCGGCGAGCTCGAGCAGTTCATCGCCGAGCAGCTCGACGGCGAAACGCCCCTCGATGTCGTGCGGCAACGGACGGAAGCCCGGTTCGAGGCGACGCTCCCACCCGAGGCGCTCGCGGCGTTCGTCACCAAGCTGCAGAAGGGCGGCCTCCTCGAGGCGCAGGGAGGGGGCGGGGACGCCGCGGAGCAAACTCCCTCCAAGGCCGGTCGCCCCGGGCGCTTGCTCGGTAGCCTCCTGTACCTCCGGGTCCCGCTCTTCGACCCCAATCGGTTGTTTGACCGGTTGGTGCATCGGGTGCGGTTCTGTTTCACGGCGCGCTTCATGGTGCTGTCGGCGGTGGTCATCGTCGTGGCGACCGGCATCACGATCCTGCAGTGGAGCGACATCCGGCAGGACCTTTCTCGCCTCTATCGTCTCTCGTCGATTCCGCTGTTTCTGCTGGTCACGCTCGGACTGGCCTTCGCCCACGAATCGGCCCACGGTCTGACGTGCAAGCGGTTCGGCGGGGAGGTGCACGAGCTCGGCTTCCTGCTGCTCTACCTCACGCCCGCGTTCTACGTGAACGTCAGTGACGCCTGGCTCTTTCCCGAAAAGGCAAAGCGGCTGTGGGTAGGGGTCGCCGGACCGTACTTCGAGCTGTTTCTCTGGGCGCTCGCGACACTGGCGTGGCGCCTGACGGACGTGGATACGCGCGTCAACTACGCCGCGCTGATCGTCATGACCACGTCGGGGATCAAGACGTTCTTCAACCTGAACCCGTTCATCAAACTCGACGGCTATTACCTGCTGAGCGATTACCTCGAGCTGCCCAATCTGCGCAAGCGGTCGTTCCGGTATGCCGGCACGCTCGTCAAGCGACTCGTGGGGGTGGGAGAGCAGATCGCGGCCGACCTTTCACCCCGCGAGCGTTGGATCTACCTCGCGTACGGGCTCGCGGGGTCGGTCACCTCGCTCTCCGTCCTGGGCTACGTCGTGGTCACGGCGGGCGGCTACCTGATCGACACACATCAGAGCTGGTCGCTGCTGGCGTTCGCGGGCCTCACGGGCATGAAGTCACGCCGCAAGCTGCGCAAGCTGTTCGGTGGAGCGGCGCGGCCGTCGGACCCGGAGGACGACGGCGACCTCGGCGAGGATGTCGTTGCCGCAGACAACGGCCGTGAGCCGTCTCCCCCGCCGGCGCAGGCGCGGCCGCGCTGGTCGCCGCGCGCGAAGTGGCTGGCCCTCACGCTGGCCGCAGTTGCCGTCGCGGTCTTCGTCCGCCCGCAGCTGCGCATCGGCGGTCCGGTCACGGTGCTCCCAGAAGAAAACGCCGACGTGCGGGCGCAGGTCGATGGGATCGTCGAGCACATCCTGGTGGATGAGGGCGACTCCGTGCAGGCGGGCGATGTCATCGCCCGGCTCTCGAACACTGCAACGGTCGCGGAGCTGCACAAGACGGAAGCGTCGATCCGAGAGACCAGCGCCGAGGTCCAGAAGCTCGTCACGGGCGCGACGCCCGAGGAGTTCGCACTGGCCAACACCGCCGTGTCCAGAGTGGAGAGCCGGCTCCGGCAGGCGCGGAACAATCTTGCGCGACTCCAAACCTTGTTCGCGACGGCCGCGGTGAGCCGCCAGGAGGTGGAAGCCGCGCAGGACCTGGTCACCACGGGGGAAATCGATCTCGCGGACGCGCGCGCCCGTCTCGAGCTGTTGCGGCGCCGCAGCCGGCCGGAAGACATCGAAGGGGCGCGCGCGCGGCTGGCGTCGCTCGAGGCCCAGCGGCAGTTCCTCGAAGGAGAGGTTCGCCAGCTGACGGTCGTCAGCCCGGCCTCGGGGGTCGTGGCAACGCCGTCGCGCCAGCTGAAGGAAATGCGCGGCCAGCTGGTCACCCAGGGCGCGTTGATCGCCAAGGTGTACGACTTCAGCAGGGTGCGGGCCCAGCTTATCGTCTCGGAAAAGGAGATTGCCGACGTCCGGGTGGGCCAGCCGGTTGCGCTGCGCGTGCGCGCCTACCCCGACGTCGCGTTCCGCGGCACGGTGACCGCTGTCGCGACCGAGGTGACACCCACGACCAGCAGCAGCTCTCAGAGCACGTCCGCCACCACGACTCCGGGGAGTAGCACCACATCGACCAGCAGCGCGAGCCGGACGTTCGTCGTCACCACACAGATCGACAACCGCGACCTGCTGCTCAAGCCCGGGATGACGGGACAGGGGAAGGTCTACGCCGGCCAGCGGCGCATCATCGGGCTGATCACGCGGCGTCTGGCCCGCACATTCAAAGTGGAATTCTGGTCATGGTGGTAACCAAAGAGCGGCGCACCAAGCTGCAGAGTCGGGAAACGCTGGAGGCCGCGGCGGACGCCGGCACCGACGAGTACCTGTACCTGACCGGCCGCCCGCGGCTGCGCGACCTGGTGAGGTTCGCGAGGAGTCACGCTGTGACGCCGCCGGACGAAAAAGCCCTGGCCGACGCGTGGCACAGCGCCCACGAGCGCGTCCGCCGGCTCGAGACGGCAGAGGCGGGGCTGGCGGATAATCCTCCCATTCGCCCGCTCGGACCGGAATACGAGCCGCTGCTGATCGAGCTGCTCGGCGACCCGTTGGTGCGCAACGGCTTCAACACGGTGCCCACCGACGTGGCACTGGTCGAGCTGGACCGGTTGGTCGTGTATCAGAAGCACATCGACCTGACCTACGTCCGGCAGCTCACGTCCAAGCTGGGAGGCAGGAGCCCGGCGGACGACCAGGTCTTTCGCTCCTGCCTGCTCCACGATCACGACGAGGCCCCCGTGAAGTGGTCCCGCGTGAACAACGACCGGTTCGTCTTCGTGTCTTCATCGAATGACCTCCGGTTTCTCGGTGCCGTGCCGCTGCAGCGCGATCAGATCAAGGACTATCCGGAACGTGGCAGGTTCGTCGGCCTCGTGGGGATCGCCGTCGGCCTCGGCTCAAATTTTATGAACGCGGTCTACGCGGAGAACAGACTGATCTTGAACAACGGCAGCCATCGGGCCTACGCGCTGCGCCAGCTCGGCGTCACACACGTCCCGTGCATCATACAGCATGCGTCGTCGCGCGATGAGGTGGATGCGGTGGCGGCGACTGAGGTGCGGAAGAATCCGGATGCCTATCTCAAGCACCCACGACCTTCGATGCTCAAGGACTATTTCGACCCCGCGCTGCATCTCGTGATGCCGGTGTATCGCCGGCTGCGCCAGGTCACCGTCCGGTTCGAGATCGAGGAAACCGCCATGCCGGCACTGTGAGCCGCGCCTAGGGGGGAGGCAGCAGCGCCACGATCCGCAGCGGCCCGCCGCTGCCGCCTGTGATTTTCATCGGCAGCGCGATGACGAACGCACCCGTGGTAGGCAGCTCCTCGAGATGCGCTACATTCTCGAATGCGGGCACGTTCGATGCGAATAGGCGTCGATGGACCTGGTACGTGGTGGATTGACCGTAGTCGATACTTGGCGTATCGATGCCGACGGCGTTGACCCGGCGCCGAACCAGCGCGCGCGCGGCATCCAGATCGAGGCCGGGGAAGTGCAGCTCAGCCACTCCCGCAGTCCCGGTCTTGGTCGTGCCGAGGTAGCGAGCGCGATCCGGCCAGCGGCTTCCCCACCCCGTCCGGATCAGCACGATGGCGCCGTGCGGTATCGCTCCATGCGCCGCTTCCCAGGCAATAATGTCGGACTGGTGAACGCGATAGTCGGCCGTTGAGTCGGCTTGGCGGGTCACATCGATGACCACCGCGGGCGCCATCAATTGCTCGAGCGGAATCTGATCCGTGGTGTGTTTCTTTTCGACAAAATGCACCGGCGCGTCGAGATGGGTCCCGCCGTGCTCGGCGGCGGTGAAGTTGTTCGCCGCGTAGTACCAACCGCCCGGCATTCGCCGCGCCGAGACCACCGTGAGGCGAAATGGCCGCGCGGTGGGCCAGTAGATCGTGCTCGAATCGAAGGAATACGTGAGATCGACCCACTTGCCCGTTGCCAGACGATCGGTGAGGGACGGACCACTGCAGGAGATCAGCAGGAGAAGCACAGGGACGATCTGCAAACGGCGCATGGTCTCTCCCGTGTGAGCATGGTGAGTTGCAACTGTAGGGCAGATTGTTAACGTTGCGAGCCATGAAATCAATCCTCCTGGTGGTTCCCCTTTGCGCCGTGTTCGGATGCGGCTCGGACAAATCGGGCCAAACCGTCGACCGTGACACGCTCACGGAGCGTCAGAAGGACAGCATCCTCGCGAATTCCAAGATCCCCAATGCGCGCGCGGTGGGACGCGCCATGAACGCGGCCGATTCGATGAGCGCGCGCATCCGGAGTAGCGACACGATCGCGAGGGATACCACGGAGTTCTAATGCGCGTGATGTGCGGCGTGGTGCTCGTGGTCGCCGCGTGCGGGCCTCCGAACCCCTGCTCCGGTCATCAGTTCGACCGTTCGCGCCGCTATTCGATGCCGTACGCGGGCCATTGGGTCGTGGCGCGCGGAGACACGCTCACCTTTCCCGCCGCGCCTACGATGAGTGATCGCTTCCGGCTGGGCGATATCGTGCTCGACAGCGCGACAGTGGTCGTCGGCCGTGAGTGCCTGTTCCGCGGCCGGATCGTATTTCGGGCGCCGCGCGCCGACACGCTCGCCGTGATCTGGTTCGGCCAGCCGGAGCAGGCAATCGTGAGCGGCTGGCCCGCCGACCTCGGACCCTTCGCGGGCCTGTCGCTTGCGTGGGCCGGTCGCGATTCCATGAGTGGTTCCATTCTGCTCGACTCCAAGCTGGGTGTGCAGGCCCGACCCGGGATGACAGCCCGGTTCATCGCAGGCCGCGCCGCGCGGTTATCTTCCACTCCATGAGAGGGTTCCTTGTCAGGCTCCTGATCACCGCGCTGGGACTGTGGCTCGCCGATCGGCTGCTCCCCGGCATCGCGATCACGGGTACGGGCGCGCTGATCGTGTCCGCCTTGCTGCTCGGCATCGTGAATGCCGTGATCCGACCGGTCATCCTGATCCTCACGTTACCGCTGACGGTGCTGACGCTGGGGCTGTTCATCCTGATCGTGAACGGCATCTCGCTGGGACTCGTCGCGTGGCTCGTTCCGGGATTCCATATCGCCGGCCTGATGTCGGCAACGCTCGGCGCCATCATCGTCGGGCTCACCAGCTGGGCAGCGTCCGCATTCGTCGGCGGGTCGGGACGGATCGAGCGCATGGAACGGGTGGAGGTCACGGGCCGCCGCATCGATGCATAGGATGCGACAAGGGATGGAATGAACTGCAAGCTCTGCGGTTCTGCCGAGCTCAAACTGTTTTACACCCAGGGCGATCAATGTCAGTTCAAATTCTACCGGTGCCCCCGCTGCCGGCTGGTCGTCTACGACACCCGCACCGGCGTGAATCAGGAGAAGTACATCCTGACGCGGGTCGATCCGCAGGCAGCGACCCGCCAGAATCGCGGCCATCGCCAAACCTACGCCTTCATCCAGCGGCATACCACGGGCAGGGGGCGTGGGCGCCTGCTCGATCTCGGCTGTGGCGACGGCACGGTGCTCTGGCTCGCCCGACGGGATGGTTGGGAAGTGAAAGGGATCGAGCTGTTTCCGGAGCACACGAAGATTGTACGAGAGACGTTGGGGCTGGACGTGGAGACGTCGGACATCACGGCGTATAACGGCGTACATGAGGCGTGGGACTGCGTCGTACTCACACACGTGCTGGAGCACCTCCCTGATCCCGTCGGAGCGCTCACCAAGATTCGCAACCTTCTGAAGCCTGGTGGTATTGGCGTGCTCGAGTTCCCCAACATTGATGCCTTCGACGCGCGCCTGCGCCGATTGCTGGATCGGCTGCATGTACATCGCCGCACGTACGCGGTGAGCTATGTGCCGGGACACGTGCAGGAATTTTGTCGCGCGTCGTTCGCATATGCCGCGCGCAAAGCCGGACTCGTCCTCGAAGTCTGGGAGACCTACGCCATCAGTCCGCTGCAATACGCACTATTCCGAAATGTGCCGATCGGCAACAAGGCTCGCGTGCTGGTTCGGAGATCGGCATGATCGAGGTCGAAACCCCCGCCCTGCTGCTCTATCGGGACGTGATGGAGCGGAACCTCAAGCACATGGCGGAGAGAGCTAGACGTCTCGACGTCTCTTTGCGGCCGCACATCAAGACGCACAAGTGTCTCGAGCTGGGACGCCGCCAGCTGGCGTATGGTGCCCAGGGTATCACGGTGTCGACGCTGTTCGAGGCGCAGGCGTTCGCCCGGGGCGGCTTCACCGACCTCACGTGGGCGTTCCCGCTCGATCCGTCCCACGTTCCCCACGTGCGACGCATCGCGCAGAGCGGCGTGACGCTGCGAGTGATCCTCGATGATCTCGATACCGCGAAGGCAATTGCCGGCAGCGGCCTGCACGTCTGGCTCAAGGTCGACTGCGGCTATCACCGGGCCGGTGTCGATCCGTCGTCCCGCTACGCACTGGAGGTCGCGCGGGAACTGGGGAAGGAGCGCGGTCTCATCTTTGACGGGATTCTCAGTCATTCGGGTCACGCGTATCGCACGCGGAACCAGGGCGAAGCGGCGCAGGTCGCCGAACAGGAACGCCAGGTGATGGCGTGGTTTGCGGAGCTGCTGCGCAAGGACGGCCTGCCGGTCCGTGGCGTCAGCGTCGGGTCGACTCCCGCGATGGCGGCCGTAAAAAGCTTGACGGGCGTCACAGAAGCGCGGCCCGGGAACTACATTTTTTATGACCGGACCATGGTCCTGATCGGCTGCTGCGAGCCGGGCGACGTCGCGGTCGCGGTGCTGGCGACGGTGGTCTCGCACCAACCGGGGGCATCGCACTTCGTCGTCGACGCTGGCGCCCTTTCCCTTTCGAAGGATCTTGGACCCACCCACCTGGGTATCGAGACGGCGTTCGGCGCGGTGAAGGACCATGCGGAGCTCACGGTCGCGTCGGTTTCCCAGGAGCATGGCGTGATCCGCGCCGCGGCGCCCGCGGCGATCGAAGGGAAGTTCAAAGTCGGCCAGCAGGTCGAGATCGTACCCAATCATTCCTGTCTGACCGAGGCGCACTTCGACGACTATGTGGTGATAGAAGGAGATCGGGTTATGGATCGCTGGCACATCGAGCGTGGCCGATGATTACGCTGCGTCATTTCTTCGTCGCGCTCCTCCCCTTGCTGTTCGGATTTGGGACCAGTTTGGGTTTTGCATTGACTCAGGATAAATGCGGGCGGCTGGTCGGCCCGCTGTTTGCGCCCAAATGCCATTGGATTCAGCTCGAGTATCAGCTCGGCTTTCAGATGGCCGGGACGCTGCTCGGGTGTTTGATCGCCGCCGCTGTCGGCGCCGCGTTGGAACGGCGCAGCCGACGGGCGGCGGAACGCGCCCATCTTAACCAGGGAGTGTCTTCATGAAAGCGCTACTCACGCCGGTGCTGCTGCTGGGACTCGCCGGATCACTCGCGGCGCAGGATACGACTGCCCGCC
This sequence comes from Gemmatimonadales bacterium, assembly GCA_036505175.1. GTDB lineage: Bacteria > Gemmatimonadota > Gemmatimonadetes > Gemmatimonadales > GWC2-71-9 > 20CM-2-65-7. Next base: position 3,050 of record DASXTV010000007.1, on the reverse strand, counting down.
CCGCCGCGCCACCGGCAGCGGCCGCTCCGGCTGCCAACGTGAGCGTGGAAGCGGTGTTGGCGCGGTCGCTCATGGACCGCGTGCCGCAAGACACTGGAACGGCGTTTCCCGACAGTGTCGGCACGATCGTGCTTTGGATGCGTGTGACGGGCGCCGGTGGCCAGACGCTGCATCACGTCTGGTTCCACGGCGACGACCAGGTCGGCGACGTGCCGTTGACGATCAGCGGATCGCCGTGGAGGACGTGGAGCCGCAAGACAGTTCCGGCCGAAGCAAAGGGAGCTTGGCACGTCGAGATTCGGGATGAGGCCGGCACCGTGCTCAAAAGAATTGATTTCACGGTAGGGCAATAACTAGGGCCTGCAAAAGCTAGACGTCGAGACGTCTAGCGGATCTGAGGTTCGAGGAGTAGGAATCCCTAAACCCTCGATCCTCACAACCGCGAGACGTCTACACGTCTAGTTTTTGCATGTCCGCGTTTTGGCATTTCACGCGGCCTTGGGGCCGGGCTGCTGCTGCTCGACGAGCAGCGCCCGGGCGGCCTCGGGTTCGAGCGGCTTCGCAAACAGGAACCCCTGCCCGAGCTCGCATCCAAACGCGATGAGCCGCTCGCGCTGCGAGGCCGTCTCGACGCCCGCCGCGATCACCGTCAGCCCGAGGTGATCCGCCAAGTCGACGATCGAGCGCACGATCTCCAGGTCGGTGCGGCGCGCGCCCATGCGGTGCACGAACGTCCGGCCGACTTTGATGCCCTGCAGCGGGAAGCGCGGGAGATAGCTCAGTGACGAATAGCCTGAGCCGAAATCGTCCATGTGCAGCTGGACGTTCAACTCCCGCAGCCGATCCAGAAGGGCAATGCGCGAGTCGACGCTCTCCATGAGCACGCTCTCGGTGACTTCGAGGCTCAGTGAAGCTGGCGCGAGTCCGGCATCCTGGAGAGCGGCCCGCACGTCGTCCACGAGGCGAGGGTCCGCGAGTTGCTTCGCCGAGAGGTTCACACTGATCCGTACTGGGCCCGCGCCGGGGACCGCGTTCTGCCAGGTGCGTCCGTAACGGCACGCCTCCCGCAGCACCCACGCGCCGATCGGCACGATGAGGCCGGTCTGCTCGGCCAGCGGCAGGAATTCGTGCGGCAAGAGGACCCGCCGCTTTCCGTGGTGCCAGCGTAGCAGGGCTTCGAACGAGTACACTCGGCCGGTCTCGATCTCCACGATCGGCTGGAACACGAGCCGGAACTCCTTGCGCCCGAGTGCCTCCCGCAGATCGGCCTCCATTCCCGAGCGCGCGTGGGCCCAGTTTCGCATCTCGACATCGAAGACCTGGAAGCGCGCGCGCCCCCGCTCCTTGGCGCGATACATGGCGAGGTCCGCGTCCCGCAGCATGTCCTGGGCCTGCTCGTACTGCGGCTCGCTCAGCACGACGCCGATGCTCGCGCTGGCCTGCACCTCGCGCCCTTCCAGCGAGAACGGCGCGGCGAAGCTGTCGAGGACTCGCCGCGCCACATGCTCGACTTCGGGGAGGTCCGCCGCCTCTTCGAGCAGCAGTGTGAACTCATCACCGCCGAGCCGTGCGACGACGTCGCCGGGCCGCACGGTCGCCTGCAGCCGCTTGGCGATTTCCACCAGGAGGCGGTCGCCGGCGGCATGCCCGAGGCGGTCGTTCACCGCCTTGAAGTGGTCGCAGTCGACGAACAAGACACCGAACCGGTAGTCAGGGTCCCGCCGCAGGCGCGCCAGCGCCTGCGACACCCGCTCGAGAAAGGCGGCGCGGTTTGGTAGGTCAGTGACTGCGTCGTGCAGCGCCCCGCGCAGCAGCTGTCGCTCGGCTTGCCGACGGTACGTGATATCCCGGGTGATGGTGGTGGCGCCAACAGGATGACCGTTTGCGTCGAGAATCGGCGAGATGCTGATCGACACATCGACGCGCGTACCGTCCTTTCGCATGCGCGTGGTCTCGTAGTGCTCGATGTGCTCGCCGCGCCGCAGACTTTCGAAGACGCCGGTCAGCTCGTCACGGTGGTCCGGTGGGACGATCAGCGTGATCGGCTTCCCGATCGTCTCCTCGGCCGAGTATCCGTAGAGGCGGGCGGCGGCCGCGTTCCACGTCGTGATCGTTCCGTCAAGCGTCTTGCCGAAGATGGCATCGTCGGCCGATTCCACCATGGCCTTGAAGTACGCGACGGCGGACTCGGCGCGCTTAAGCTCCGTGATATCCCGCGTGACGCAGCGGGCGTGCACGAACTGCCCGCCCTCCAGCCGCGCGTTCGCACTGAGCAGCACGTGGCGGATCGATCCGTCGCGGTGGCGCAGCCGGGCCTCGACATTGCGGACGGTCTGTCCCGCGCCCAGCCGCCGCAGGACATCCTCCACGACCTGCGGGTCGACGTGGAACTGGCGCACGTCGCGGCCGACATACTCGTCGCGTCCATAGCCCACGAGGTCCAGCTCGGCGGGGTTGGCTCGCAGGATGGTGCCGTCCGGCCCCAGCCAGCACAGACCGACCGTCGCGTTCTCAAAAAAGTCCTCGAGATCCAGCTGGCTCTGCTGCGTTTTGGCGAGTACGGCCACGCCGACGACGCCCACAATACCGTCTCCCTTGTCTCGCAGCGGCTCCACGTGTGCATCGTAGCAGCGGTCGCTGACGCGAATCTGGTAGGAAACCGATTCCCCCGTGAGCGCCCGCCGATGCGCGTTGATCGAGTCGGCGCTCACGGCTTGCTGGGAGAACTGCTCGAGGAGGGATGCACCCACGACGCGCTCTGGCAGAATGTCCGACGTCAGACCGGCGCCGGACCGCGCCGTGATCCGCAGATCTGCATTGGTCGTCCAGAGAATCGCGGGGACGTGTTCGACGATCAAGGCGAGACGCGCCAGGCTCTCCACGTCGCGCGCGGGGGGCACATGGCGCTCCGCCTCTCCGAGCGCCCCAATGCACACGCCCGCCAACTCGAGGGCCATCCGCTCGCGGCCGCGCCGCTCGACACCGCGAGGAGGTGGTCGGGGCAGCTCGCGGCGGACCGGCGCGATGCACCACCGCTGTTCCGCCAGGCG
>DASXTV010000006.1:0-8085 GCA_036505175.1 Gemmatimonadales bacterium | reverse complement strand
GCCCAGGGCGATGCGATCCTTGTGCTTCATCTTGTGGACCGCGTGCTCGAGCAGGCGATACTCTCCCGTCCAGTCGCCGTCGAGCATCCCCAGCACCGCGAGTAACGTGGACTTTCCCGCCCCCGATGGGCCCATGATCGTGACGAAATCTCCCGCCGCGACGTCGAGCGAGATCTGGCGCAGCACGTAGAGCCGGCCGTCGGCTTGGGGGAACGATTTCTCGATGTTCGAGAGGCTGATCATAGGTGCCAGGCGCCGGGTGTCGGGTGCCAGGTACCCGGCGCCAAATGCCATGGCTTCCCGGCCGTCACCAGTCGCCGCTGGCACCCGGCACCAGGGACCTGACACCTATTCATTCCGGAGCGCCACCATCGGATCGACGCGTGCCGCGCGCCGGGCGGGGAGATAGCTCGCGACAAACGTCACCACGCACATCAAGACCGCGATGGCGAGGTACGTGGTGGGATCGGTGGGCCGCACACCGTACAGCGATTGGGTGAGTAGGCGAGTTGCGGCGACAGCGCCGGCGACACCGATCGCGAGACCCAGTCCGGTGAGGGCCATGGCGCGGCCCACGACGAGCCGGAATACATCCTGTCGTACCGCGCCGAGCGCGACGCGAATGCCCAGCTCGCGCGTCCGCTGGCTGACGGTGAAGGTCATGACACCGTAGATGCCGATCGCGGCGAGTAGCAGCGCGACACCCGCGAACCCCGCGATGAGCAACATGAACAACCGGCGCGGTGCCACGGACCGGGCAATCAGGTCACGCGCCGTCCAGATGCTGTAGATCGGCAGCGACCGGTCGAGCGACCACACCGCGTCGCGGAGGCCGGCGTCCAGCCGTGCATCGGTGCCGGCGCGTACCACGAGGCTCATGGCGCGTCCGGTCCAATTCCAGTGAGTGGGCGGTGCTTGCTCGATCGGGAAGAACAGCTCCGGGCGTGGCTCGCTCGACAGGCCGAACGCGCGGACGTCCGAGACGACGCCCACGACCTGCAAGACGCCGCCATTATCGTCCGGCGTGAAGCGGCGGCCGAGCGGGCTCTCGCCCGGGAAGAACCGGCGTGCAGCGGTTTCATTGATGATTCCCACGCGCAGCCCGCCGCTGCGGTCACTCGCCTCGAATCCGCGTCCCTGGAGCAGGCGGATGCCCATCGCGTGGAAGTACCCGGCGCTGATGGCGCGGGGGAAGATCGTCGGAGTGTCTTCCAGGCGGGCGGGAGCGGGCTGGCCCTCGATCACGATCGAGAAACTGAATCCGGGGCCGCCGAACGGCACGCTGGACCCCACGGCGCTTTCCTGGACGCCGGGCACCTCGCGGGCGCGGGCGATCAGCGACTGATAGAACAGAACCGACTGCGCGGGTGACCCGTAGCGCCCGCCCGGCAGCGCGATCCGCATCGCCGTCACGTGCTCGGCATCGAAGCCGGGATCGACGCGGGTCACGGCCGCAAAGCTGCGCAGCAGCAGGCCGGCCGAGACGAGGAGCACCAGCGCCACGGCGATCTCGGACACGATTAGCGCCGCGCCGAGTCTGCGTCGTCGGGGACCTCCGGAGCCGCGCGCCGTTTCCGTCAATTCTGACACGAGATCGGGGCGCGCCGCGCGTAGCGCCGGGGCGAGTCCGAACACAATGCCCGTCAGTGTGGCGACGACGAGCGTGAACACGAGCACCACGCCGTCGAGCCGTACCTGATCGAGCCGCGGCGTTCCGGCGGGCAGTGCCTGTACCAGCAGACCCGTGCCCCACGCGGCGAGGACTAAGCCGCCTGCGGCGCCGAGCAGGGCGAGCAACACACTCTCCGTGAGCAGCTGTCGGATGAGGCGGGAGGGCCCCGCGCCGAGCGCGGTGCGGATCGCGCTTTCGCGGCCACGGGCGGTCGCACGCACCAGCAACAGATTCGCCACGTTGGCGCAAGCGATGAGCAGCACCAGCCCGACCGCGCCAAACAGCAGCAGCAGCGGGCGGCGGCTGTCGCCCACGACCACCTCCGACATTGGGACGAGCGCGGCGTTGACGTCCTTGTTCGACCATGGCCGGACGTCCTTGAGGCGTGCCGCGACCGCCTGCAGCTCGTCGGACGCCCGTTCCGGCCTCACGCCCGGATGCAGCCGGGCCACAACGCCGAGAAAGCGCGCGCCGGTGGCAGCGATTTCGTTGCGCCGCAGCGCCAGCGGTACCCACAGGTTCTCGCCGTTCTCGAGCGCTTCCGCGCCGGCGCTCATCACGCCCACGATCGTGTAGGGCACGTCGTCCAGCGTCAGCGTGCGGCCCAATCCGGCTGAATCGCCACCGAGCCGGTTGCGCCAAAACGCTTCCGTCAGCACGACGACGTGTGCGCCACCCTCGGGCTCTTCGTCGGGTGTGAACCCGCGCCCCAGCAACGGCCGCACGCCGAGGACGGTGAAGTAATTCGCCGTGACGCGCGCCGCGGTCACCCGCTCGGGCTCGTCGATCCCCGTGAGGTTGGCGTCGTACGTCGCGATCGCCGCGAGGTCGAGTGTGTGGCTCCCCGCGCGCCAGTCGATGAAATCCGGCGCTGTGACGCCGGCGCGTCGGTCGCCGATGACGCCCACCGCGAGCATCAATCGCTCCGGCTCCGGGAACGGCAGCGGCCGCAGCAGGACGCCGCGAATGACGCTGAAAATGGCGGTGTTGGCACCGATGCCGAGGGTGAGTGTGAGGACTGCGACGATCGTGAAGCCGCGGTTCCGGAACAGCTGGCGCGCGGCGTAGCGGAGGTCCTGGAGCAGTGTGTCCATTATTCGGCCCTCAGGCGTGTCATTCCTGTCGCATTGCGACGCTAGGGTCCACCGAGCCAGCGCGTAACGCCGGGCCCAATGTGGCAAGAAACGCGAACACCAGAACTCCCGCCGCGACGAGACCGTACACTCGCCAATCGCTCACGCTGACGCCGAACAGGACTGCGTTCAGCGAGCGTGCGACAAGGCCCGCGACGATGCCTCCTATCACGATTCCAACCGCACCCAGCAGCATCGCATCGACGAAGATCAAGCGGCGCAGCGAGCCCGGGGATGCTCCCAACGCCAGCCGCACCCCGAATTCGCGGCGCCGGGTCAGGACTTCGTGCATGCACATCGCATGGAGCGCCACGAGCGTGAGCGCTAGCGCGGCCCCGGCAAATACGCCACACAAAATCATGGGAAACCGGCGACTGAATACGGCCTTCGACTCGCTCAGCCGTCGGTCGAGCGTCGTCACGGCGTATACCGGGACTCCAGCGTCCAGGCCCTTCACGATCGCCCGCACCTGGCTCGCAACGGACGCGACCCCTATCTCTGTCCGCAGCACCAGGGTCATGCGGTTCTCCGGCGCCTGGAGATGGGACAGGTAGACGGTCGGCGGCGACTCAGCATCAAGGGCCGCAACCTGGACGTCGCCGACGACACCGATCAGTTGCCACTCAGTCCGGCCGGTTGCGGCGAACCGTACGCTCCGGCCCACCGTCGCGCCGTCGCGGGCGAGCAATGTCGCGAAGCTTGCGCTGACGACTGCAACGGGCGGCGTATCGTTGCGGTCGCGCGCGTCGAACGTACGCCCGGCGACGACAGGGATCCCCATCGTCGCGAAGTACTCGCCGCTCACGATCCGCAGCGCGGCCCGGGGCTGGACGGAGCGCGGGATGGGATGGTCTACCGGCTCGAAGGTCGTGATCGCGCTGCCGCCGCCCGGCACGTCATTGATCAGGCCGGCGTGGCGCACATCCGGCAACGCCGCGGCACGAGACACCAGTGCTTCGTAGAACTGACGCTGCGCGACCGGCGCCTGGTAGCGGGGCCCCGTGAGTGGAGCGCTGGCCGCTACGAGCCCCGCGGGATCTTGGAATCCCACGTCGCGGCGCACCAGGTTGCGAAGGCTCATGGCGAGGAGGCCTGCGGAGATGAGCAGCACGATCGTGAGAGCCACCTGGCCGGCGACCAGACCACGCCGCAGGCGGCGATCACCGCGCGCGAGGGTCGTCCGAGCATCGCCCGCGCGCCCCCCGCCCCAAACCTTCGTGATGACCAGGGCTGGACCGACGCCGAATCCAACCGCCAGCAGCGTCGCCAGGCCCACCATCACGCCGATCACTTTGCCCTCGAGCCCGGCATTCGTGAGGTAAGGCATGTCGATTCTGACGCCGTCCGGAATCGCCGCGAGGAGACGGCGCGTCGCCTCCTGACCGATCGCCATGGCCAGCGCAGCGCCCACGAGGCTAGGCACGAGGCTTTCGACGAGGAGCTGGCGCAGGACACGCCCGCGCGTCGCGCCCAATGCGGATCGCATGGCCAGCTCCGGCGCGCGCTCGACGTAGCGAGTCAGCGTGAGGAGCGCGAGGTTCGCACCCATGATCACGAGCAGGAGGGCCACGGCGCCGAGCAGACTCGCGAGAATCGGCTTCATGTTGCCGAGGAGGGCGTCGCGGATCGGCAGGGCCACGATAGTGCGGCCAGCAAGCGCATCGGGGTGTTCGGTCGCCAGCCGAGCGGTCACGGCGGAGAGCTCGGCTCGGGCGCGTGCGAGTGGCACGTTGTCCCGGAGCCGGCCGATAACGAAGATGGAGCGATTGAACCGATCCGAGCGCCGTTGGTCGTCGGCGATGAGGGGCACGAACACGTCCGCATTCCCGAGCAGCGCGAAGTGAAATGCGGGCGGCAGCACGCCCACGATAGTACGGGACGTTCCATAGACCACGATGGTTTGGTCGAGAGCGCTCCCACCGGCCAGGGAGCGGGCAAATCGATCGGTCACAATGGCGACTCCGCTGCCGCTCGTCGCGTCCTCGTCGCGCAGGAAATCGCGACCGGCCGATAGGCGGACTCCAAGGAGCCGGAAGAAGCCTGCGGTCACTTCTGCGCCGCGCAGCATGCGCGCCTCGTCGCCCACTCCGACGATGAAGTTGCTGGGATCGTAGCCCTCGAAGTCGCCGAAGCTGTGGGCACGCGCACGCCAGTCGAGGAGCGTGGGGTACGACGTCGGACTCCGCTCCGCAGTGCCCGCGCGCAGCTCCCAGAGATGCACGATTCGGTCGGGCTCAGCGTATGGCAGCGGCTCGACCAGCGCGGCATCGGACGCGGTGAAGATCGCCGCGGCCGCACCCAACCCGACGCCGATCGTCAAGACAATGGCGCCTGCGAGAACCGGCGAACGCCGCATCCGACGCAGCGCGACGCGGAGATCCTGAAGCACGCCATCCATCATTCGTTCCTCAGGGCGATCATCGGATCGACGCGCGTTGCCCGCCGCGCAGGCAAATAGCTGGCGAGCAAAGCCACAACTGCCAGGAACACCGTAAGACTCGCGAAAGTCAGGGGATCGGTGGCGGGAACATTGTAAAGCAGGCTTGTCATAAGGCGAGTCAACCCGAGCGCGGCGCCCAAGCCGACGACGAGGCCAACCAGTACAACCCCCGTGGTCTGTCGAATCACCAGCCGCACGATGTCGCGAGGCGTCGCCCCAAGCGCGGCGCGCACGCCGAACTCGCGCGTTCGCAGAGTCACGATGTAGGCAATCACACCGAAGATGCCGAGGGCGGCCAGCAGGAGCGCCCCGCCCGCAAATCCCGAAAGCACGGTGACCGTGAAGCGCTGCCGCGCCCATTGTCCCGAAACGGCTTGCGGCAACGCCGTAGGGCGCTGCGGGCCTGTCACCGGGATATCCCGATCGACCGTGGCCACGGCCCGCGGGATCGCCCCGAGCAACGCCTGGGTGTCCCCGCGTGTCCGCACGACGACGTTCATGTACCCCCATGGGTTCACGGTGTAAGGGATGTAGACCTCGGGCGCGGGAGCGTCTTCGAGGCCCGTGTGTCTCACATCGCCCACTACGCCAACGATCTCGACCGAGAAGCGCTGACCGAAATCCGACCGCGCTTGGGCGGATTTGAAAAGGGTGACGAACTTGCCGATCGCATTCTGACCAGGCAAAAACCGGCGCGCGAGAGTCTCGTTGATAATGGCCACGTGCGAGGCGAGTGCGATGTCCGCCGCTGCAAATGCGCGTCCTTGACGCACGGGGATGCGCATCACGTCGAAGTACTCGGCGGAGATCGTTCGAAAGAGGACGGGCGGATCACCTTGCGGATCGGGCGTGCGGCCGGGAATCTCGATCGGCCGAGGAAGGGACGCACCGGTCAACGGCACATGATTCGACAACGCGACCTGGCCGGCTCCTGGAAGCGAGGCGATCGCGCTGGCCACCCGTTGATAGAGATCGACCGCGCGGTCCGGAGTATCATATCGAGGGGGCGGATTGACCTGGAAGGTGATGACCCCCTTTGGATCAAATCCCGGATCGACATGGCTGAGTGCCCAGAGGCTGCGCACCAGGAGGCCAGTCCCAATCAAGAGCACCAGCGCGAGCGCAACCTCGAGCGCGACCAAGGCTGAGCGAAGTCGCAGCCAGATGCCCGATGCCCCAGCACCGGGTGATCCTGCTTTCAATGGTACGGACAGATCTGCTGCCGGCGGTCGCACGGCCGGTGCAACGCCGACCGCCACCGTCGCCAGCAGACAAATCAGGGCGGTGAAGCCCAACATGCGGGCATCGATGGCGATCTCGTTCACACGCGGCAACCCACCTGGTGCCGCGGCGCGTAGCAGACCGATCGCCCAGAACGCCAACAGCACGCCGATAGCGCCGCCGGCCAGTACGAGCGCCGCTGATTCCGTAAACAGAAGCCGCGCCACGCGTCCACGCCCGGCACCCAACGCCGCCCGCACCGCAAGCTCCCGGGAGCGCGTGGCTGCCCGGACGAGGGACATGTTGGCGACGTTGGCGCACGCCAGGAGTAACACGGTGGCGACCGCCACAGAAAGGAGAATCAGAATCGGCCGCACCGCGCCGAATCTCAGCTCTTCCTCGAACAGCGACGGGAGCTCGACCTGGGTCCAGCCGCGGTTGTCAGCAGGATAGGCGGCCGCGAGCCGTGCCTGGATGTTCGCCATCGCGCCTTGAGCCTGTGTGACCGACACACCGGGCTTCAGCTTCACGACGATCCGGCTGTCCGCGTGGAACCCCCGTTGCGTGAGAATGCGATCGGTAGGGAGGATCGTACTGAGCGGCACATAGACGCTGGCCCAACTTGGGAAGCGGTACCAGGCGGGAAGGACACCGACGATCGTGTACGACGCATCATTCAGGCGGATCGTGGATCCCACCGCTGCCCGATCGCCACCAAACACGTCACGCCACAGTTCATACGTCAGCACCGCCACGGGTGGACCGCCGGGTTGCTGCTCTTCGCGCGAAAACACGCGGCCGATCAGTGGTGGTGCCTTGAGCACGTCGAAGAATTCGTCGGAGACAAACGCCGTTCCCACCTGGCGGGTGCCGTCAGTGCTAGGGATGAGACTCGACGACCCGCGGATGTAGGCAAGCGCTTCGAAGACGTTGCTCTGTGCGCGCCAGTCACGGAATGTGGGGTAGGACCCAAGCCGGTAGTCGCCGCCCTCGCTCCTTTCCCAGATGCCGAACAAGCGATCGGATGCGTCGTACTGCAGCGGCCGGAGCACGACGCCGTTCAGGACGCTGAAGATGGCCGTGTTGGCGCCGATGGCGGTGGCGAGCGTCAGCACCGCAATGAGCGTGAATACGGGCGTACGTCGCAGTGTCCGCAGCGCGTAACGCAGGTCTTGGAAGACCGTATCCATTATTCCGTTCTCAACGCCACGACTGGATCGACCTTCGTGGCGCGCCGAGCCGGCACGAAGTAGGCCGTCAGCGCCACGACCAGCAGCAGCGCGGTCACCGCCGCGAATGTGAATGCATCGATCGGCTTCACACCATAGAGTTGATGCGCCAGCAGTCGCGTCAGGAGGACCGCGCCCGCGAGGCCGACGCCTGCGCCCATACCGGCCAGCAACATGCCGCGACCGATGACGACGCCGAGCACCTGCCGGGGTAAGGCGCCGAGGGCGATGCGCACGCCGATCTCACGGGTAGACTGCGCGACGATGTAGCTCATCACACCGTAGGTGCCGACGGCCGCGAGGGCGATGGCGAGGGTCGCGAAGGCCACGAGCAGGAGCATCACGAAGCGCTGGAATTCGAGCGACGTTGCGAGCACCTCGTCCATGGTC
>DASXTV010000005.1:0-29418 GCA_036505175.1 Gemmatimonadales bacterium | reverse complement strand
TTGGGGCGGGTGAGCCGGTAAATCGTGTTCAGGCTCAGCCCCGTGTATTTGGCAAGCGCATAGCCGGTAACCTGCCGTCGGTGGAGTATCTCTCGTAACCGCAGTCGCAGCGATCCTCTACGCCGCAGGCGCACCTTTTTGCCGCGGTACCGCGCCATCATTCCCTCCCGGCGATGATATGCGACATCACAACCCATGCCCACGCTATATCACAGCGATGGCTACTATAACATCTATCTTTGTGTTAGCCAGTTGACGTCGATACTGTCACATTTCTGGACAGCGTCGCGATTCACGACAGAAACAGCAATCTGCCCCGGTCGGCGGGAACCCCTACAGTAGATAAGTGACTGTAAGACAATACCATAGGGCAATTCTGGCGGTTGGCAGGACTCCTGCAACCTAGGTGGCTCACTAGGAAGCATGAGTCCTGACCAGCACGAGGAGGCGCGGTGCGTAGTCGTTCGGGGTTCACATTCATCGAAATGATGATGGTGATGATTATCGCGGGCTTGGTCTACGCTATTTGTATCAAGCCGGTACGTGGCGCCTTCGTGGCCGCCTCACGGCGCGCTGCCACTCGCGAGGTCACTGCCTATCTGTTTCGAGCCCGCACGGTAGGGATTCAGCAGAGCCGCCGCAGTTGGCTGGTTCGGAGCGGCAACACGCTCAAGATCATCGTGGACTCCTCCGGCACGAAAGTGCAGGTGGGCACGACGATCGACATGAACGTCAGTTACCAGGCGACGCTGACGGCGCTGCCGAAAGACAGTATCGAGTTCGATCCGCGAGGCTTCGTCGTGCTGCCGGCATCCACGCCAAAGCTCATTGTGGCGCGTTCGACCGGCGTCGACACCCTCTGCGTGACCGGTTTGGGACGAATCACCGTGAAGGGGTGCTAACATGATCCGGCGCTGCTTGCGTTCCGTCCGACGTGCTCGGCGTGCCGCACGCCAGGTGGTCGGCTCCCGCCGGGGCTACACCATCATCGAAATGCTGGTCGCCATCATGATTTTCACCGTCGGCCTGCTGGCGATGGCTGGAACGGCTTCGCTCATCATGATGACCATCGCCGGATCCCAGACCCGCAGCGTTGCGGCGGCCGTCGCCGAGTCGCGGTTCGAGCGACTCCGCGCGCAGACGTGCACCGCGCACGTCAGCGGCACCGGCGTCACTCGCGGACTTCGCGAGGACTGGAGCATCAAGCAGATGGCGCGGGCGGATGACGTCACGGTGGTGGTGACGATGGTGAGCAATCACCGGGTGCGCACGCAAACGTTCCGGAGCTACTTGCCATGCTGACTCTGACCGCTCGCCATCGTCGCTCGGGCTTCACGCTCGTCGAGATCCTGGTCACCCTGATCTTCATGGGTCTCTTTGCGGCCGCGATGGTCAAGCTGCTCCTGCGGCAGCAGCGCTTCTATAACAGCACGTCGCAGGTGATCCAGACCCGGTCACAAATCCGCCAGGCAGCATTCATGCTGCCCGCGGACCTACGGGGCATTTCGCGCCTTGGCGGGGACATCGTCGCGATGACCGATTCTTCCATCGACTTCCGATCGGTGTTCGGGAGCTCCGTCGCGTGCATGGTGAACAATGCGGGCGCCTGGATTTCGACGGTCCCGGTCAAGCTGGCGAAGGGCTCCGCGATGACGAACTGGAAAGTGGCGCCGGCGGTGAACGATTCGATCGCCATGTATGATGATGGCCTCAACATTGGGTCGCAGGACGATGGCTGGAGGCTCGCGCGGATCACGGCGGTGTCGCTGGTGACGGGCGATAACGTCACCGGCTGCCCCGTCGCGTCCAAGCTCGTGCAGCTGGCGGACCTCACGGTCAGCAATCCCAGCTACCACCTCACGATATCGCCGGCGCCGACGACGACGACCGTCCAGGGCTCGTCGATCCGGTTTTTCCGGCGCGTGCACTACAGCCTCTGGAAGTGGCCGACCGACGGCAAATGGTATCTCGCCTACTACGATTGCGTGCCGAATCGCGTGCCGGTCTGTAATACGGCGCAACCGATCGCGGGCCCGCTGCGGCCTTATGCCGCGCCCGGGACGACGAGCGGTCTGGAGTTGACGTACTACGATTCGACGGGCGCCGTTACAGCCACAAAGACGCTGGTGGCACGCATCAGCCTGGTCGTACGCGGCCAGGGCGAAACGACGATCAACCTGACCGGAGCTGCCGCACTCCCGCTGCGCGATTCGATGCGCATCGAGATCGGTCTCCGTAACCGTAATTGACACGCGAGGGAACGAGGGATTATGAAGCGGATTCTGCGGTCAGAACGAGGTGTGGCGCTGCTCGCCGCGTTGGGCGCCATCGTGCTCATCGGCGTGATCATCGCCGGCGTGTTGTTCTCCGTGACCCAGGACTACCGCATCAGCGACAACTCGATGCGGCAGTCCCGCGCCACGGCGAGCGCCGAGCTGGGCTTGAACCGGATCACGGTCGACTGGAGTCTGGCCGATAACCAGCGGCTCAAGGCGGGCGATACGCTGAAGAAGTCGTTCGCGGCCTCCGGCGGTGGTACGGCCACTGTCATCGTCACCCGTCTCGCCGGCCCCTATTTCTGGGCCGTGTCCGAGGGTTATTCAGGCAGCCCCAAGAGCTCGACGGCCGCCCGCCGGCGCTATGGCTTGATGCTGCGACTGGATATGCCACAGATGAACTTCCTGGGCGCGATCACGACCCAGGGAGCGACGACGATCAACGGTAACGTCACGGTGAATGGGAACGACGCGGCACCCGCCGGCTGGACGTCCTGCGCTCCTGGGCAAAATGTCCCTGGTGCGGCGATTTCTCCGACTACGACCGCGACCGTCAACGGCAGCGTCACGCTCAACGGCAATCCGCCGATGATCACGACTCCGGCGGCGTCGGATACCAATACGTACTTCAACTACGGCAGCTCGAACTACCAGTCGCTCGCGGCTGCCGCAAATCTGACCTACCCCGGCGGGACCCTGCTGAATGGCGTGCAGCCGATCATTGCGGGTGGAACGTGTGTGGCCAGCTTGAATCCGGCCAACTGGGGTGAGCCGAATCACTCGATTGTCCCCGGCGCGTGCGACAGCTACTTCCCGATCATTCACGTTCTGGGCAACCTGACGGTCACCACGGGGCGGGGCCAGGGAATCCTGCTCGTCGACGGCGACTTCACCGTGGCTGGTAACTTCGCGTTCGATGGCGCGGTCATCGTACGGGGTGGACTCAAGATGACCGGAACCGGCAATAAGATCGTCGGTGCCGTGATGGCGGCGAGCGTTTCGGTAGACGACAACGTCGCACTGACCGGCAACACATCGATACTTTACTCGTCGTGCGCCCTCATCTCGGCGCTGTCGGCCAACGCGTATCCGAAGGCGATCAGACAGCGGGGTTGGGTCGACGTCTTCTAAGATTGGCCCGGGAGGGCCATCTGTACCGCCTCTCACTCGAGCGGCCCGAATCTCTCGGGCCGCTCTTGTTTCTATCCAGAACCCAGGACTGGACTAGGCGGCCGGGTGCGGAGCGAGCCTTCGCGGGCTACAGGGTCGCCGTACTCGTCGCCGCACCGACTACGATCTCGCCGGCAGACGCCCCGGTCAGTGAGTTGACCAGGTACACGTGAATCATCTTGACGGTGAGACTGGTCGAATGCACGCGGTCGCCGCTCGAGATCTGCTCGTTGAGCACCACATAACCGACCCCCGGCAGCGCGACGCGCGTATTCGGCGCCGGCGCACCATCGGCGTAGGACACGCCGGCGATCACGAGGTTGAGCACCGTGGAGCCGTTCGATTCGCTGGTGGCCGTCGTGCCGTTCGCGTAGCTCGTTGCCAGCGCGAGCACCTGCTTCGCGGTGATGAGCCCGTTCTCGATGTTCACATCGGCCGCCTCCGCCGACGCCGTCACGGAGACGAGGCCTTGATCGATCTGGCCCGTCGTGATTGATGTCAACCCCGCGGCGCCGAGGGTGTTGGGTACCCCTGCGTTGTCGAGGTCGGAATTCTGTATACCGCCTGCTGAGGGAAGCGTCGCGCGCGCAAACGTCTGGGAACCGGCAGCCGGCGTGTTTACGGTAGCGGCGGTCGCCTGGCCCGCAACGCTCTGTCCCCACGCGGTGCCTAGCGGGACCGCCAGTCCCCCGCTCAGCACGAGCAGCGCGACCAGGCCTCGATGGTTGCTCACTAGCGCGCTCACGACGTGCTCCTGTGCAATTGAATGTTGCCGCCGCTCAAGTAGCCGGCGTTGTGGTAACTGTCGATCGTCACCTCGATGTAGTCGAGTCCGCGACCGGGCTGCCCGCCGTCGCACGCCTGCTGCACCGTGAAAGTGCTCGCACCGAGCTCCTTGGATGTCCCCGTTCCCGACCAGGTGCGGCAGTTCGGACCGCGCGAAGCATCGGCATAGGTACCGGACGTCACGGTTCCATGGAACGCGAATTTTCCGCGCGCGCAGAGTGCCGACGTCGAATTGCGGTCCGGGCAGTGCTGCACCCATTCAAAGTTGCCGCCGGTCGGACGGGCTTCCAGGCCGAACGTGGCGAATTCGCGTCCGCTGCCGAGTTTGCCACCGCCCGTCATGAAGTCGTTGGCGGGGGGCGGTGGCGGCGGTGGCGGTGGCGGGGCGCTGCAGCTCACGGTGAACGTGGTCGTCGCCGTCTCGCCGGCGACGATTGTGACGGTCACCGGGTTTGCGCTCGTCAGTTCACAGTTCGTCGGCAGTCCCGAAAGCGCGACCTCATGGTTGCCCGGCTGGAGACCAGTGAAGGTGACGGCGCCGTTCGGGGGAATCGGCTGGCTCGTGGTGCCATCCAGCGTAACGGTGTAGTCGTTCGTCGGCACGTTTTCGCCTGACGTGCTGGTCGTCACGATCAGATCCCCCGTGGTCGGAGCGGCGTTCAGGGCGAGATCTGTGGCGAGCCATACGCCCGTCGCCGAGAAAAACCAGAGCCATTGGGGATCGGTCGTCCCGCCGGTCGATGACACCGTGAACCGTGCGTCAAACCGGCCGTCGCTCGATATGAACAGGTCGCTCAGCGCGGCGATGGAGGTCCAGTCCGGAGGGCCACCGACGGACGCAGGGGGACTCGCCATGCTGACGCCGTAGGCGAGCGCGCCCGCGTTCACCGAAATCGCGCCTGGATCGGCCGTCGTGGGACCGGTGATCGAAGCCGGTGTCCCGAGGCCCGACGCCGAGCGGTGTTCCCCCAGCGCTTGCGTCGCGACGCTGGCGACGCCGATCCACGCCGACAGCAATACGCCCCCGTCTACGACCGGCACATGGAGGTTGGCTCTGACCGCCAGGATCTCCGTGGGGTCCGTGCCTGCGTCGGGGAAGTTCTGGACGTTGGTGGCGAGGTAGGTCGCCATGGAGACGTTGCCGTTGGTGACGAACTCGACGAGGTTGTACTTGTTGCCGACCCGTGGAAAGCCGGGCTGGGTCAAGTGATCGGTCACCGAGTCGATGATGTTGCCGGTGACGCCGCTGGGCGTGCCGAACCAGAAGAATGTGGCGATGATCGCGTCGCCGACGTGTGGGTTTGTGGGGTTGAAGCCCTTGATGATCACCAACGGGTCGAGCTGACCGCCCATGGTGCCATTCCACTGGTCGAGCTGGATGGGGTCCCCAGCCGCTGCTGTCGCGGCGAGCGGGTGCGTCACCTGCCGATCAGGCGCCGCAGCATCGGTGCAGTAGGCGCTGACCAGCGTCGCCCCAACCAGTACTGGCACGCGTGCGAGCGTGCGTCCCTTCCCCATCGTGACTACCTCGTCCTTTCGGGTGAGTGGCGGCCCGCCTCGTCACGAGCCGCTGTGTTCTCAGGCAAAGGCGGTGCCACGGTCCCCATCCCCCACAGCCGCATGCGTCGGGGCGTGCTGGAGCGTTGTACGGCCGCCACGGGCCGTCGTTCGATTGTCAGAGGGGATGTGTCTAGAGCCCGACGCGAAGGAGCGTCGGTCGCTACCGACTCAACCAGTAGTTGACCTTGACCAGAAAAACGTTCGTCGGCCGGTCGCGAAACAGATCCGTCGTCAGGTCGCGCTGCATGTCAAAGGTGCCGTCGTAAGAGACGTAGCCGGAGCGGCTCTGCGTCCAGACGAGAAACATCGTGGATCCGGGGCGATACTCCCAGCGCACGACCGCCTTCACCTTGAACGCCCGCGTTCTGAAGTCGGGCCGGTACAGCGCGAACTCGGCGGCCGGGCCCGCGCCATCGGGATCGACGCCGAGGCAACGCTCCGGGCCTGCGCTGCCGCACACCGTGGTGTCTCCCGGCGTGATCGTCGAGCCGTTGTCTCGGCCGTAGCGGTCGAACGAGTACGTCCGCCGCGCGCGCAGCTCCTTGTAGCGGTCATAGGCTCCCGAGAACGTGAACGGCTGGGCGTACAGCTCGAAGCTGAACACCGGAGAGAACGTGGCGTTCGCACGAAGTGTGACGTAAGCGCTGCGTTGCCGGAGCTCGGCGAAGACGTACCGGCGCCCCAGGGTCGCGGCGGCGGTGGAGTCGGTCACGCGCGTCACGTACTGTGCCGAGCTTCGTCCGGTCAGGTAGCCCGGTCCCAGGCTCAGGAAGAGAGCGGCACTGGGTCGCAGTGTGAGTTGTGGCAGCACATTCACCAACCAGCCACCCGCATCGTCACCGGAGTACGACAGGAACGCGTATCCGCTCGCGTGCTTGCGCGTGTCGGTAGTCAACTCGCCACTGCCGTACCAGGCCCGCGGCGTTGCGGCGAGCGGTCCGCCGCGGGTCAGTCGGTCGTCGAGCACTGGCATCTCGTACTTCGCGGTCCAGTTCACCGTCCAGAAGTTGCGCAGCTGGGCATATCCGAAGCCACCCAGGTCGCGCTGGATCGCGTCGCCATCGTAATTCCAGCTCGGACCGAACGTGACGTAAGCATACCCCTGGCGGAACCATCGGCCCGGCTTGGTCCAGCGCCGACCGAGTGCCGCGGCGGCGGAGATCAAGTCCACGCGCTTCTGGAAGCCGAGGTCGTTCACTTCGAACCCCGGCGTCGTCGTGCTGGCTGCGAGTCCCCAGCGCCAGGTCCCCGCCACCTTGTTCAGATACAGGTCTGCGGTGACCCCGGTGAGCGAAGTCCGCGTCGGATCGTAGCGGAACGCTTGCGCGTCGGGGCGTGTGTAGTAGCGGTTCGAGGAGCGCTGCACGCGCTGGATCGCCAGCGTGTCGCCCGCGAGCAACGAGCCTCCCACACTCGCAGCCAGCGAATACGTATTCCGGCCCCAACGGTGGAAGAAGTCTACGCCGCCCCCATATGCCGCGGTGGGGAGTTGGTCGAAGACGGGCGCGTCGAGGCGGCGGTTCGCGGCGGTGCCGAGCGCTCCGATCGTGGTGTTTCCGTCGGCGGAAACGTGTTTCATGCGACCCGCGAAGTAGTTCGTGAGCGGCTCGACGGGGTCGCGGTAGCGGGCACGGCTCGCAGCGTCGAAGACGGTCGCGCGCTCGCGCTCGGTCAGCGCTTCAAGGACGCCCACGGACCAGCCGTTGGCTGTGCGCCCGCTGAGCTTTGCGGCGCCGAGAATCGTCGTGCTCGCCGGCATGTCCGTGTAGTCGCCGGAGGACGTGGGCTCGACCTGTGGTTCGCGGCCGATCCGGCGCGAGTAAAAGAAGAGCGGCGTGCCGCTGAAGTGAGTGACGCCCCCCCCGTCGCCGCCGAACTCGAAAATCTCCGCGCCCTCGACGAAGAAGGGGCGATGCTCATCGAAGAAGTCTTCGAACGCCGTGAGGTTCACCTTCGACGGGTCGAGCTCGACCTGGCCGAAGTCCGGATTCACCGTGGCGTCCAAGGTGAGACTCGAAGTGACGCCGTACTTCACGTCTCCGCCGGCGTTGTGGAAGTAGCTGGCTTTGCCGTCGAACGGGTTGTCGAGGGCCTCGGGCTCATGGTAGGTGCCACGGGCGACCGCGTACGGGAGGACCTCGAGTCGTTTCGGCGGCACGAGATCATGCAGGCCGACCAGGTGCGCGAAGCGTGACGCGACGCCGTTCTCGTTCTTGCCGACGAACGGAAACATGGCGAGTTCGTTCTTGCGCTCGATCCAGCGGGCGAAACGCACCCCCCAGACTTGCTCCGTTGCCGCGGAGAACCGCAATTGGGAGAACGGGATCCGGATCTCGACGGTCCAGCCGAGCGAGTCGATGGCGGTCGCCGTTCGCCAGACCGGGTCCCAGGAGTCATCGGAGAACTCGCCGTCACCGCCCAGGAGGACGTCCTTTTTCACGCCTGCGGGGTTGACGATGAATTCGAAGGCGGTGCGGTGATCGTGATAGCTGTCCAGGAAGAGCCGGAACTCGTCGCTGTGCGTGGACGCATCGCGTCGCGCGAGTCTGCTGACGATGCGCCGTGACTCCGAGTCGAACAGGCGCGCGCCCACGTATATGGCGTCCGCGTCGTACAGCACCCGCACCTCGGTCGACTCGGACGCCGCGGTGCCCTCGTCCGGGTCGATCTGGAGGAGCGCCGTCACGGGCGTCGCGAGGGCCCAGTCCGGATCGTCGAGGCGGCCATCCACGGCGGGCGCCCGAACGAGCCGGACCGCGGTCACCGCGGGTGCGCCGGGCGGGCTGGCGGCAGCCGCCTGCAACAGCACGGCACAAATCGCGGGGAGCACGGCGATCAGTGCGACATCCGTCGCAAAGCCTCGTCCACCATGAACTCAGCCAGGTCGGGGATCTGTTTGTCGAGATCGCGCCGGGCCCAGCTCAGGCATGCCAGGGCACGGTAGAGCCGCAGGTTCACCAGCGCGCCCGGCGGCCCCGACGCGGTGTACGCCTCGACGAAGGCATCGGGGACGGAGTCCAGCGCGTGCCGGTCGCCGAGCAACTGGATCGCCCGGCGCTGCAGCACGACCAGGAACCCGGCGACGTCCCGGCTCGGGTCCGCCGCGTCGTGCTCGTCCAGGTCGATGACCACCGTGCGCCGGCCGCTGAAGAAGACGTGGTCCGGGATGTACCTACCGTGCCCAGCGCACGGGACCACGACCGGGGCGAGCGCAACGGCCTCTTCGACCTGCGCGAGCACCGCCTCGGCTTTCTGCCGCAGACGGGCCATGCGGGCCGTCGCTTGGCGGTGGTGCGCCAGTCTCGCCGCAAGGTCGTGCTCGCGCTCCGGCCTCCGGGCGGAGCGATGGAATCGGCCAAGCCACTCGCCGCATCGCTCGGCCGCTGCGGTCCAGTCGGCGGACCTCCCGGTGCGGATTACGTCGTTCATCGGCGAGCCCTCGATCTTCTCTTCGAGGCGCACGCGCAGCGCGGGCAGCCAGCCGAAGGGGGTGGGAACCGAATGGTCTGACTCTGTCCCGAAGCCGTCCCTGCTCAATCGCTGCATGGTGTCGAACACATCCGCGCGGTCGTCCACGTAGATCTTGCCGATCAGTTCGTGCTGGCCGGTCCGTGAATTCACGACGATGGCGACCGTGCAGCGATTTGGGCGGCTCCGAATGGGCTGGATGCGCGTCTCCTGCAATGCGCCCGAGTGCCATTCCGAGACGCACAACCGTTCGAGCGCTTCGCGGAATTCTTCCCGCTCCAGTGTGGCCATGAGATCCGACGCAAATGCCAGCGTCATGTGTGCTCCTCACGCTTCCTTAGAAGCGTAGCAAGTAGCTCGCCTTGACGAAGAACTGTCGGCCGACGGACATGGAGGGGGAGCGGCTGGCCGCGAGGTCGCGCGGCGGCCCCGGGAGGATCTCCAGGTTTTCGTAGCGATCCGTGTACCCCAAAAACACTGCCGTTCCGGGGTGCGCGAGGTACGTGAAGAGGAGATCGACGCCCCACTTCCGCTGCCGGGCGTCCTCGGCGGAGAGCGTGGTATCGGCGTCGCTTGCCGTCCAGTCCACGATCGCCCGGAGTGAAAACAGCGGCGTAAACTGATAATTGAGCTTCTCCCGGAACTGCGTCTCGTCGACGATACGGGAGCCTGCCGAGGTCCGAAGCCCGACATAGTTGTAGGACTGGTCGAGGCGAAGCTGCGACGTGGGACGGAGCGTGACTTTCACCACCGCTTCGCGCGCGCGCGCGAGGGAGGGCGCCACGCCAGCCGCCGGTTCGTGGTTCACCGCGGTGCCCCAGATGTAGGATGCGGTCAACCCGAGCCACTTCACCCACTCGCTGCCGACCTCGGCCTCCGTGGCCTCGGGGCGGAACCCGGTTCCCTCGAACAGCTCGAATGACTGGTGCCGGTTGAGCAGGACCTTGGAGTTGCCCCGGAGCTGCATCACGAACTGCGTCTTCGCGTCCCGATCGAGCAGCTGGCCCGTCTCGTGATCCCAATAGGCGTCCACGGACACGGCGGGCCCCAACGTCGTCACCGGGCCGCTCTTCAGCCGGAGCGTGTAGTCCACCCCTTGTTCAGTCCGCCGGAAACCGACCCGATTCACAAACCCCAGCGGCGCCGAAAAAGCAGGGCCGAACTCCTGGTAGATCCCTTTATAATCGAAAGGACGGCTGTTGAACGACACCTCGCCCATCGCACCCCAGTCGCCGGACCGTGTGCCGTCCGGCTGGACGGACTCGCTGCGCATGAGCTGCGCGTACACGCGCCAGTACGTCCCCGCCCGCCACCGTCCGTCGGCCGAGAACATGCGGTCTGCTTTCGCGCTTCTGAGGAATTCGCGGTCGGTCGCCAGTAGGCCGACCGTGGACTCCTTGCCGAGCTCGCGCTGCAGGCGGGCCGCCCCGATCCAGGCGTCCCGACCAGCGTCGGGGTCCCCGGAGGGCAGGGGCGCGCGGTCGTTCATGGCGAACGCCCCCATCGCCCAGCCGCTCGCCTTGCCCGTCAACCGCAGCCCTGCGGCGGGATCGACGATGCGCCGTGAGAACAACAACGGCACGGGCGTTTGGAAGAACCCCGCGTTTTCCAGGAAGAACGGCCGCTTCTCGGCAAAGAACACCTCGAAGCGCTGGTTGAGCGTCACTTGAGGATCGTCGGTCTCGACCTGACTGAAGTCGGGGTTCGCCGTCGCATCGAGCGTGTACGCGTCGTGCAGAATCAGCTTGGCATCCGCGCCAATGCGCTGGTCGCCTTGCGTCACGTGTCCCGCAATGCCTTCGTCAAGGATTCGCGCACGGGCGAGGACCGAGTACGGGTTCACCTGCACGTTTCGTCCGGGAGAGATCCCGGCCAACCCCTGCAGCGTGCCGAGCTGGGAAACGAAACCGCGTCTGCCCTTGCTGATGTGGGGCCAATACGACCGCTCGTTCTCCCGCCGGATTGCCCGCCCGAGGGTGATCCCCCAGGTCTGCACCGAGTCGTTCGAGAACCGGAGGCTGCGGAACGGGATCGCCATCCGCACTACATAGCCGGAGTCGGTCAGGCGGCCCTCAGAACTCCACACGGCGTCGAAGCTCAGATCCTCGCTCTGGCCGTCGGTCAAAATGCCGTCCTGCTGGACGCCGAACGGGTTGACCGCGAACCGGTAGGCGCGCTTGCGATCGTGGAACGTGTCGAGGTAGACCATCACGTGGTCGTCGTGGCTGATGTCGTCCCGCCGCGCGACGTTGGCCCGCACCTTCGCGGGATCGTCCCAGCAAACGAACACCACATAGAGGTTCACATCATCGTAGCTCAGGTACGCAGTGGTCCGTTCGCTCACAGGAATGCCGTCGCCGGGCTCGCGCTGGCGGAAGTCGGTGACCGCGGCGCTGTCGGTGCGGGCGGCGCCGGCTAGAAACGCTTCCAGACGCGGCGCCTCGGTCACGCGGTGAATCACGAACATCGGCGCGGCTGGCGTGTCGAGATGCGGGGTCGATGTCTGCGCTCGCAGGGGCGTGCCGCGCGCGACGGTCCAGAGCAGGGGCAGCAGCAGCGCCCCGCGTGGTGTGAGCATCGTCATGGTGTCCTCCTCGCAGATCCGGCGTCGAGCGCCTGGAACCAGCGCTCGACCTCCGCGAGCTCGGGAAATCCCCAAGCCGCCCGCTCCCTGAGCAGCGCGACGGCCGGCCAGATCACGCGGTTGGCGTACCGCGCGCGTTCGGCGGTGTCGAACAGCACCTCGAGCTCTTCCGGAGCACCGAGCGACCAGCCCCCGCGCGCGGCGGCGTCACGATAGACGTCCACGATCCCGGGCCGCAGCTCCGCGGCGAAGCGGAACAAGAACGTCGAGAGGTCATAGGTGAACGGCCCCACGTCCACGCGATCCCAGTCGACGAGGCGCAGCTGCGGCCGTTCGGCCGTTCCTTTCACGAACATGTTGATGGTCCACAGATCGCCGTGCAGCAGCGTGTCCGGACCGGCGGCCCGCTCGAACACGGCGGCCCGGCGCGGCGCGTCCGCGAGCAGCGCCCGCAAGCGGGCGAGCAGTCGCTCCGGAAGCCCGGCGTGCGACGACGGGGACTGGATGCCGGCGCCGAGGAGCGCGTCGAGTGCGGCGATCGCGTCGCGCACGTTGGTCGTGAAGTACTGCAGGCCCAGCCCTGGGCCGAAGCGGCGAACGTCCGGCAGCACACCGTGACGAGCGGCGCGAGCGTGGAATTCCGCGACCTGCCGTGTAGCGGCCTCCACCAGCTCCGGCGCGGGCCGGGCGGCGAGGGTGTCGTCGCCCAGGTCCTCGTGGATGTGCCAGACGACTTCGCCGCGCTCGTCGGCCGCCGTGCCGAGCAGCCGCGGGCAGGCGTGCTCCAGTCCGAGCGCGGGCAGCCACCGCGTGGCCAGCAGACGGGTACGTTGCGCGACGGCCGGCTCCATGCGCTTAACCACGACCGAGCTCCACGGTGCGCGCGCGTCGAAATGCAAACGGTAGACCTTGGCCTTGAGCGGCTGCACGCCGGTAACGCGGTGCGCAGGATCGGTGCCGTGCAACAGGGCGCGCAGGCTCCGCCAGAGCTCCGCCCACGCGGGCTCGCTGGGCGTGACGACGGCGTCCGGCGCGGCGACGCGGGTGGCGGGCTCGAGCAGGTTGGTCACGCCGCGGTCCTCGCCTGCTCGCCGAGCGCCCGCTCCAACACCCGGGCGACGACGCGTCGGGCGTCGAAGTGCTCTTCGACCAACGCCCGAGCCGCTCGACCATGCCGCTCGTAGTCGGCCTCGACCGCCGCAAGAGCCCGCACGGCTTCGTCCATGCTCCGAAACCGGAACAGACCTTCTGCGTCCGGCAGGAACCGGCTGAGGCCGGTGTGCTGCACGACCGCCGGCCTGCCGCTGGCGAGGTAGCACAACGTGCGGTCGCTCACCCACGCGGTTTCGAGCGAGATGTATGCCGGCTTGGCGCAACTGAACTCGCCGCGCGACCGCTGTACGTAGGTCCGGTACGAGTCCGGCGTCGCGGTCACGTCCCACGCCTCCCGCAGGCGCCAGCCCTTCGGCTCCAGCAAGCGGCGGTATTCCTCGTGAAACTCCGCGAGGCACACCGCGAGCTCGAGGGAGACCGGCGTGCACCGCGGCAGATCCTGGTATTCGAGAAACGAAGCGCGCTTCTCGTTGCTGAACGTGGTGCCGTTGAACTCGAACGTTCCGCCCCACCAATGCGCCACGGTCGTATATGTAGGGGGCGCGGCGCCACCGAACGCCTCTGGGACGCACGGCCACTCGGGGAGGTAGATGGGCGGGACCGTGTGGATCCACGTGCGGCCGCCGTCGGGGAACCGCGCGTCAGGGGTTCCGACGGTTTCGCCAATAGTGAAATAGAGATCGTGTCGCGCAAGCTGGACGGCGCCCGTCGTCATCCAGATCTGGAGCAACCCCGGGTCGGTATCGATAAACGCGGTGCGCCGGAATCGCCCGACGACGCCGGCGGGGGCCGAGTGCCACAGGTTGAGAAGCAGGTCCGCCTCGGCGGCAGCGTTCAGGTCCAGGCAGCCTTGCGCGACCTCGTCAGGAACGGTTCCACCGCCGATCGCGTACAGCGCGAGCGTGTCCGCCAGGCCGAATGACGCCAAGCGCGCCTTGAGAGCCGCGACGCACTCCCGCGGAGGTCCGCCGCGCCGGCGCCGGCGGCCCGCGGGCGACGTGTCGCGCTCGTCGACATCCAGGCCCTCGAGCCAGATGACACGGCAGCCGAGCGCGCGCAGCGCCAGCGCCCAGTGGAGGTACACCCAGAGGTGACCGCCACCGTTGGGGTAGGCGACCGTGTTCGCCGGTGCCAGGCAGACGGTGAGGCTCATGCGACGCTGCTCCCCGCCGGCTGCGTGCGCAACGCCGCGTTCAGCGCGGTCTCCAGCACGCGGCGCGCGTCGAAATGCGTTTCGGCAAGGTCGCGGGCCGCGCGGCACTGGCGAGGGTAGTCGCGGTTGATCGTCTCGAGCGCTTGCGCCGCCTCCGCCAGCGAGCGGAAGCGGAACATCCCCTCGCCGTCCGGCAGGAACGCGCTCACGCCCGTGTGCTGCACGACGGCGGGCTTGCCGCTTGCAAGGTAGGCCACCGTCCGGTCGCTGACCCAGGCATTCTCGAACGCCATGCACGACGGCTTTGCCGCACTGAACTCCCCGCGCGACCGCCGGATGTAGGCGGCGTAGGCCGTGGGGCTGCCCGTGACATCCCGCGAGTCCCGGACGCGCCAACCCTGCCGTTCGAGCAGGGCCCGGTCCTCCGCGTCCTTCTCCGCCTGCTTCAGCCGCGCCTGACCCGCGGGATCGCGGTCCAGCAGGTAGAGCGCCAGCTCGAGGCGCTGGCGCGTGTGGCGCGGTAGATCCGCGAACTCGAGGAAGGAGATGCGCTTCGTGTTATCGACAAGGACGGTCTGTCCGTCCCGCTGCACCTTCAACCAGCTCGCCGACGACCAACTGGAAACAGTGGTGAAGGCCTCGGCGCCCGGCTCGTACGTGAACGGCCAGAGGTCGAGACAGACGGGCGGCCGGATATGCGTCCACTGCAGGCCGCAGTCGGAAAAGAGCGCAGCGGGTGTTCCCACCGTCTCGCCCGTCGTCAGATAGCAATCGTGCGGCGGAACGTTGAGCTCTCCGGTGCTCATCCAGAACTGCAGCAAGCCGGGGTCGATGTCCACGAGCGCCGTGCGTCGCGCGCAGGCGAGCAGGCGCGGGTCGATGGCGTAATGGAAGTTCAGCAGCACATCCGCCCGCCGCAGCACCGCCTCTGCCTCGGGCCGCGTGGAGCCGACGAAGCGTTGTTCGCCTTCGACGGTTTCGTACAGCAGCGTGTGGCCCTCGAACCCAAATTGCTTCATCCGGTCGTGGAACGTCGCGATGACGTACGCCCGCCGGTCCGGATCACGAACCGGACGGAGCTGCTCGAGCCAGTAGACGTCGCAGCCCAACTGCCGCAGCCCCAGAGCGTATTGCAGGTACACCCAGAAGTGGCCGCCGCCGTCAGGGAAACTGGCGACCTTGTTCACCGACAGGACGACAGCGGTCATGGCGCCTCCATCATCGCTGCGCCCACCCGCTGCGATACCTCGCGGAATCCGATCAGCGTGATCCCGCGCTCGTGGATCGCCCGTCGCACGCGCGGGTCGCACAGCGTCCGTAGCTCGATCTCGCGTTCCGCGCGATAACTCGAGCGGAATCCCGCATCGATGTACCCCGGGTGGCACGACAGCTCGGTCACGTCCGGCCCGAGCTCGGCGGCGAGCACGCGCACGAAGCCATCAACCCCGATCTGCTCGGCGTGCGTCGCGCCACCCCATTGCCCGTAGAACTTCCCGACGTGGCGCACGGTAGAGTGGCCCCGCACAGGCACGCCGGTGGACCGGGCGAGCGCGAGCACATACGGGAGCACACGTGGGTCGCGGTGCAAATCGTGGTGCGAGTCCACGTGCGTCGGGGACGCTCCGGTCAGCTCGAGGAACCGCGCGAGCTGGCGTTCACACTGACCGGCCGCCCGGCCCTGGTCGGAGGGGTCGAGCTCGAGGTGCAGGCCGACGCTCAGCGCGGGGTTCGCGCGCGCCCGCGCAACCGCGTCGGCCGCCGCCGGCCCATCCACCATGAGGCTCGCGCTCGTCAGGACTCCCCGCTCGTGTGCCTCCGCGATGCCGCGGTTGATCCCGAGGCTCGCCCCGAAGTCGTCGCCGTTGACGATCAAGCGCCTCATGACGCCAAACCAAGGGCCGCCTCGGCCACCGTGCCGCCGCCGGCGGCTCGCTCGGCCGCGGTGCGGAAGTACGAGGCCAGGTGCAACGGCGCGTCCGGCACGCCTTTGAAGCCGGGGAGGCTCGCCATATCGACGACGTACAGTCTGCCCGCGCTCTCGATGAAGTCGACGCCATAGAGATCGATGCCGAACGCCTGTCCACAACGGCGTGCGATCTCACACTGCTCGGGGGTCGGCGTGAATGGCTCGCCGTGTTTCTCCGCTTCGGTTCGGGCGGGGAAGACCTTCTTCACCCCGAAGAGCCGCTCGCCGATCACGTAGACCTTCAGGTCGCGTCCTTCGGGCTGGTGATACGGTTGCGCCAGGATCGGCAGTTTGTCGGGCGGCCAAGCGAGGAGCTCGGCTTGGGTGCGCACGACTTGGACGCCGTACCCGCCCGTGCCGTCGTACGGTTTGACGACGAGCGGCCCCTGACTGAGCAGAGGGGCCAGCAGCTCGGCGTGCGACACGACGTAGGTCGCGGGCATGGGCACGCCGGCGGCCTGGAGAATGCGTGCGGCGATCACCTTGTCGCGCAGCGCCACCGTCACCGGGTAGGGATTGACGATCGCTGCGCGCTGGGCGTGCAGCGCGCCGGCCAGACTCAGCGGAATGCCGGAGATCTGCTTCAGCACGTACAGGTCGTGCTCCACACGCACGGTCGAGAGATCGATGACCCGTCCCTTCCCGGCGATGACGTCCACGATCACGCCGTCGTCCGCGAGCGCGCGCATGACCTTCGGGAAAATGCTCGGACTGGTCGGCGCGTAGGGCCGTCGGTACAGGAAGGCGATCCGGAGTGGACTCACGCGGGATGTCCCTCGAGCGCGGCGCCGCCCGCCACGCGCGCAGGCTCCAAGCCGAGCTGCTCGAGCGCGGGGGCCAGCTCGGCTGCGTACATCTGCAGGTTAGGGAGAAAGCCGTTCGCCCATGGGTGGGCGAGGTGGTGCGCATCCCACGAGATGACGGCCAGCGCGCGGAACACGGCGCCGCAGATCGCGAGGCGCTCAACGTCCGCCTGATCGCACTCGGGCCACCGCTCCCGCACGACGGCCCCATACGCGCCCAGGTCTGGGTTTGCCGAAATGCGGCATCCCGGGTTTGTCACCTGCGCGAGATCGACCGCCGGGATGGCCCGACCCGCGTCTTCCCAGTCGAAGGCGATGAGCCGCGGGCCCTCCGGCGACGCCTGTACGCGCACGTTCTTCCCGTTGAAGTCGCCATGCACCAAGGTGAGCGGGAGGCCGGCGGCAGCGCTCTCGATCCGCGCCCACTGCTCCTCCAGCTGCTCGAAGCGGGCGAGCAAGCTGTCGAGAAACGCCACGTCGTCGGCGCCGAACGCAGGATTGTCCATGTGGCTGCGAATCACCGACCGCGTGACTCGCAGTTGCTCGAGGTAGCGGCTCGGTCCCGCGTCAGGCAGATCCACTTGGTCGATGACCGCGTGGGCTTGGGTCTGCAGGGTCCCAAGCCACTGGGCGGCGGCGACACGATGCTCGGGGCGCAGCATGTCGTATTTCTCGCCCTGGATTTCGCCGATGAAGAGCCAGCACACGTCTTGGGCCGGATCCTCGTTCGGCTCGGGGACTGCGCCGTAGTAGTAGGGTGCCGGCAGCTGGACGTGCGGCAGGATCCGCTCGTACACCGTGCGCTCGATCAGGCCGTCGGCCCGCTTGCAACGCTTTGCGATGACACCGGCGCCACCCGCCCCGACACCGCCCAGGCGGTAGACGGTCAGATTGGACCGCGTCTTGTTGGCCTTGAACTTCGCGGGCGTGATCTGATCCGGTACGGGGTGCTCAGGATTGAGCCGGCGCCACGCCTGCACAGCGGGGTGGGCCAAAAGGATCTCCCGTCGCCTGCCGGACGTTGGCGCCCCGATCGCGGGAGCGGCCGGAGGCGGCGCGGGCAGCGGAGACGTGATTGAGGTGGAGTCGGCCACGACGCGGCCGCGTGCCATGGTCAACAGCGCCGTGCACCGCGCCACCGCGCTGGGCCGGTGGCTGATGATGATCACGGTGCGCCCTTCCTGGAGGCGGCCCAGTGCTTCGACGATCGCCGCCTCGGTGTGGGGGTCCACGCCGCTCGTAGGTTCGTCCAGCAGGAGCACCGGGCTATCCGTCAGGAATGCGCGCGCGATCGCGACACGTTGGCGCTGGCCGCCCGACAACTTGACGCCGCGCTCCCCCACCTCGGTGTCGTAGCCCTGCGGCAGCCGCTCGATGAATTCGTGCGCGTTCGCCGCGCGGGCGGCCGCGACGATCTGCTCTCGGGTCGCGCCGGGCAGGGCGTACGCGATGTTCTCGGCGATGCTCGCCGAGAACAACACCGACTCCTGAAGCACCACGGCGAATTGCCGGCGGAGATCCGCACGCCGATAGTCCCGCAGGTCCACGCCGTCGAGCAGGATCCGTCCCGCGGTGGGGTCGTACAGACGGGTGAGCAGACTGATGAGCGTGCTCTTGCCCGCCCCGGTGGCGCCCTCGATGCCGAGGCTCGCGCCCGCTGGTATCGAGAACGACACGTCGTGCAGTACGGGGCGGTCCGGCGCGTACGCGAACGACACGTGCTCGAATGCGATCTCGCCGCGCGCCCGGCTGATCGGCCGCGCGTCAGACCGTTCGTCGACGTCAGGCCGCTCGTCGAGGACGGCGAAGGCCCGCTCTACGCTGGCCAAGTAGCCTTGCAGGGTGGCCGACTTGCGGCTGATCGTCTTCATCGGATCGTACAGCTTGGCGACGTACCCCATTACGAGCAGGAGGTCGCCGAGCGTGAGGAGCCCCGAGCGCACGTGGGCGATGCCGAGAAACAGCACGACGGTCATGCTCGCGGCCGTGATTACGCCGATGGCGATGCTGAAGGTGCCTTCCGCCAATGCCAACCCGACCCGGCCCCGCACGCCATCGCCCGAGCGACGGACGAACCGCTCCTCCTCCCGCCGCTCCTGCCCAAACACCTTGACGACGCGCAAGGCCCCCAGCGCTTCGTGGATCACGGCGAGCGCCACGCTCTCGACCCGCCGCACGTCGCGCGACTGGCGGCGGAGCCGCGGCCGGTAGACCTGCGCGATCAGGAGCAGCGGCGGCGACGCGGCCACGGCGGCGAGGGCGAGGCGCCAATCGAGCTGGAAGGTCACGTAGATCATTCCCGCAAGGGTGACCGCCGAGCTCACCAAGGGGATGAACCCGTCGATCACCAGGGAGCGGATGGCGGGCGCGTCCTGCTGGATGCGGTAGATGGAATCGGCGGTGCCGATCGTGTCGTGGTAGGTGAGGGACAGCCGCTGTAGGTGTTGGAACAGCCGCGCACGGAAGTCGAGCTGCAGCCGCTCCCCGGCCAGCACGGTCAGGTACTTCTGGGCGGCGACCTGGAGCTGCGTTGCCACGGCGATGAGAATCGCCAGCACCGCGACGAGGGCGAGCAGCGCCGACGTCGAGCGCGCCACGGAAGCGGGCAGCAACGCCGCCACCCAGGCGGGTAGCGGGCGCGACCCGAGTACGGTGTCGACGCCAATCTTGAGCGGCAGCGGAGCCATGAGCGCCAGCGGGCTGGCGAGAAGACCCACGACAAAGACGGCGACTACTACGCGCCACATGGGGGCGGCTTGCCGCGCGAGACGACGGTAAAGGGCAAGGTCGCTGATGATCCTCACCAGCCCCCCCGCTGCAGTCGCACCACGACCTGTCGGATCGTAGCCATGGCCGCCATGCATTGTTCGACGATGTGGAGCATCGGCAGGACGGCGCCCAGGCCGAGCGCAACGGCGGCGCTCCACATGTGGGCACGCGCCGCGGCGCCGGCGAGCACCGCAAACCCCAGCACGAGAATCGGGCCGCGCTCAGGGATCTTCGGCCAGTACCGCAGCCGGAGAAGCTGCTTGCCGCCGGCGTGATCCTCGACGCCCATGAGCACGCGCGCCGCGCCGACGATCCCGCCTCGCACCTCCAGGTCCCAGCGGTCGTGCTCCTCACCCCGCAGCACGCACGCGTGCTCCGCTCGGAGCCGGGCTTCGAGCGTGCTCAAGCGCTGATGTTGCGGCTCCCAGCACTCGCTCCAGATGGATGCGGTTCGGGGCCACACGGGAGCCGCTGCGAGCCGGGCGCGGCGGCGCCAAGGCGTCAGTCCTTCCTGAAGCCGCCCTCGGAGCCGGGCGATGGGCTGGAAGAGATGCAGCGCCGCCGTCAGGAGCCGACGGCTCCACCGGGCGCCGATGTGCCGCGCTTCGGGGAACGACGCGCGCGCCGCGCTGAGGCACGCCTGAGCGATGGGCAGCGACAGGGCGCCGAGAAGCAGGGGCACCGCCAGCGCGAACGGCTTGAAGAAGACGCTCAACCCCGCCATGACTGCGAGAGTCGCCGTCATCAGGTGCCACTCGGGCATCTGCGGCAGGAAGCCGAGCAGGCTCGGCGCGGGCTCGTACAGCGACTGGAACGGCGCGCCGCCCCAGACGCCGTGATAGATGCGTGGCCGGCGCCACCCGAGCAGGCTGGTGAGGCCGGGCCCATACATGCGGCCCGCCCAGCGTATGTGTCCCGGCCCGTTGTACTTCTCGGGCCACTTGCGCTCCAGCATCGCCTCGGCCCGCCCGTAGCCGGTCTGCTGCTTCCAGTACGTGCGGACCGAATTCCGGCGGTGGTGCCACACCATCGCCCCCGGGTGGAACCCGAGGCTCCAGCCGCGCTGTTGCAGCCGCCAGCACACGTCCACGTCGTCACCGGCGGTGCGGAATTGCGGATCAAACCCCCCGATCGCCACGAGGCACCATTTCCGGAACGCCATGTTGCATCCGGGGATGTGCTCGGCCTCGCGGTCGCTCAGCAAGACGTGGATGGGCCCGCCCGGCGCGCGCGCGACGCACTCCGCGATCGGCCCATCACGCGGCGGGGCGATGTTCGGCCCGCCCACACCCGCGTGCGACGTGCTCATGAACGTGGCGGCGAGATAGGTGAGCCAGTCCGGATCGGGATAGGCGTCGTCGTCGATGTAGGCGACGATCTCCCCGTTCGCGGCCCCGAGGCCGACGTTCCGGGCGCGCGCTAGGCCCTGGTTCGGAGTCCGGATCAGGATGCAATCGTAGCGCTGGGCGATGGCGGCGGTCGCGTCGCGGGAACCGTCGTCCACCACGATGATCTCGTAGTCCGGGTAGCGGAGCCGGCTCAGTCCCTCGAGGCAGTCGCCAATCGTGCGCGCCCCGTTGTACGAGCACACCACGACCGAGACGCGCGGCCACGGTAGCCGCGGCGAGAGGGGCACGTCGGCGAACGCATCGCGCACCGCATCGAGCGCGAGCTTGGGCGAGCGGTCCTCGCGGGTAATGCCAAAGGCCCAGTCCTCCACGTCGTTGCCGTGGCGGTACCACTCGTCGGTCCATGCGAAGATGAATCCGCCGGCGCACCCGCCGGCGAACGCGGTCCGCACCTGCCAGTCGAGAACCTGCGCCTGCTCGCGCTCGCCGTTGCGGATGCTGTCGAGCCCCAGCTCGCTCATCACCAACGGGCGATCACCGGCGATGTTCTGCAGCCGGGCCAGGTACGCCTTGAGCCGCTCCTGGGATTCGAGGTACACGTTGAAGCACACGAGGTCGAGGAACGGCAGCTCGAGGTATTCCGTCGTGGGGTAGTTGACGTATGTCAGCAGGCCCTCGGGGTCCTCCTGCTTCACGACGCGGTACAAGCGTTTGAGATAGCGCTGCACACGCTCGCGCCCCAGCCAGCGGACCATTGGCGCCGAGATCTCGTTGCCCAGCGCGTAGCAGAGGAGCGCCGGATGGCCTGCGCACGTGCGAACCTTGGCGCGCACCAGCGCGTCGATGTCCGGCGCGTTGCGGCGGTCGATCAGATAACCGACGTACTGCTCGGCGCTCAGCCCTACCATGACCTTCAGGCCGTGACGCGCCGCGACGTCGAGCAGGGCCCGGGGTGGCATCGTGTGGGGAATTCGAACGGCGTTGATTCCCACCGCCGCCATCTGCGCGAAGTCGCGCTCCACCTTCGCGAGGTCCTGGTACTCATTCCCCTGGGCGTCGGGGGTGAACGCGCCGTAGGTGACGCCGCGCACGTAGAACTTTTCGTCGCCGACGAACAGGAACTTGCCGCGCACGCGCGGTAGCGCAGCCGGAGCTGTCGCGGGAGTGGCTGCGGTCGCGTCTACAGCCAAGGCTCCCGGCAGCTCGATTACCCGCTGAAGCGCTCGGTCGAGAGATCGTCGTAGCAAATTCATCGCTTGGTTGTGAACCGCGTGTGACGGCGTTGTGACAGAGCCAATCCGGATGTGGGCCGCGCAAGACATATGCCTACCGTCACGCGGTATGCTGCGAGGCACCACGACGCATCGAACGCGATGTGGTGGCGCGCGATGGCCTTACGCCCCGTGCCCCAGGAGGGCGCCGGCGTTGTCTTGCGGCACACCTAGGTGATGATCCGGTGCTGTTGCGCGCGCACAACGCGCGTGTAAGCGGGCTGTTACGTTTTGCCGGCTGGCGACTCTTCTATTATTTGGCCATCAAGAGGGCGAGCCTACACGGCGACCGGCATGCGCTCGGGAGCTCCAACCCTCGTCCCGACGCCAGTGCGATCGCGGAAATACGCAATCGTGTGACGCAGTCCCTCTTCGAGCTTCACGCGCGGGTCGTAGCCCAGCTGTGCGCGCGCCCGGGCAATGGATGCGAAGGAGTGTCGCACATCGCCGGCACGGGGCTCGTTGTGCAGCGGCTCGATCTCGACGCCGACGATGTCGGCGATCCGTTGCCACACCTCGCGAATGCTCGTCGCCTGGCCGCAGCCGATGTTGAATACCTCGCCGGCCGCTTGTTCGGCGGGCGCACGGCAGGCGAGCAGGTTCGCCTCCACGACATTCGTGACGAAGGTGAAGTCGCGGGTTTGTTCTCCGTCGCCGAAGATTACGGGCGGCGCGCGGCGCAGTGCGGCGGAGATGAACAGTGGGATGACGGCGCCATACTGCGAGTCGAGATTCTGGCGGGGACCAAAGATGTTGAAATACCGCAATACGACCGTCTCGAGTCCGTGCGTCCGCCAGAACGCCTGGCAATACGCCTCGCCCGCGAGTTTGGATGCGGCGTACGCTGAGAGTGGGCGCGGGAGGAGCGCCTCATGGTTGGGGAGCTCGGCGGCGTCGCCGTACGCCGCGGTCGATCCGGCGTACACGACGCGGCGCACTTTTGCTTCGTGCGCCGCCACGAGAATGTTCAACGTGCCGGTGACGTTGGCCTGATGGGCGGCGACCGGGTTGCGCGTCGACTGCGGCACCGACGTGACGGCTGCGTGATGGAGGACGTAGTCTACGCCCCGCATCGCCCGCCGGCATACCTCGAGGCGGGCGACGCTGCCACGGATGAAGCGGATGCGATCGCGGACGGCCCGGAGGTGGTCCCGCCGGCCTGTTGAAAGATCGTCGAGGACGGCGACGTCCGCGCCCTCGCGCACGAGACGTTCGACGAGGTGCGAACCGATGAATCCGGCGCCGCCAGTGATGAGGAATCGCACGCAGGTCGGTGAGGCACGAACCGGGCCAGTATGCCCGGTGTATTTCTTGCCGCGAGCGAAACACTCGCGTGCGTGGTCGCGTGTCCGCGTTGTTGCGGTGCGACCACACGTGTGGCTAAGGGCGCGGCCCCTTTCTTCAGTCTTGCAAGGAGTTGTGAGTAATGGACCTTCTATTGCGCGTGCGCCGCACTCCTGACCGTCTGCTTCACCCGTTGCGACGACGCAAGGCGCTCGAGGCGCTGCGCGGGCGACCCCGGCCGAAGACCCTGCTCGCGATGTGTCACGGCAACATCTGCCGCAGTCCCGTCGCCGCGGCGCTGTTGGGCCGCGAGCTCGCGACGCTCGGCATCGAAGTGAAGTCGGCCGGCTTCATCGGGTTCAACCGACCCGCTCCCGAAGAGGCGGTAGCCGCGGCGCGGGCTCACGGCGTCGATCTCGCCGGTCACCGGTCAAGGATCGCGACTGCCGACGTCGTCCGCGGAGCGGACCTCATCGTCGTGATGGATTCTGACCAGCGGCGTCTGGTGTGTGAACGCTTTGGGCGCCGGCCGACAGACGTGGTGGTGCTCGGCGACTTCGACCCCGAACCGGTCGAGACGCGCACGATCCGCGATCCGGTGAATGAGAGCCAGGGAGTGTTCGAGCTGGTGTACGAGCGGATCGCACGGTGCGTCCGGGCACTCGTCTCCGAGCTCCGCGACGCCGGCGGCTAGACCGAAGTCGCCGGCACGGCCGGGCTGTTGGCCCGGCGACGCAGGATCACCGCGGTCGCCGTACCGCCGAACACCCCCAGTCCGGCAGCCGCCCACTGCAGGAGCGGCGTCGGGCAGAGTGGCAGGACCGTCGGGGCGCCGAGCAGGCCGGCCGCGGCGGCGGCCCCGATCATCGCCCCGTCCCCTCGGGCACGGGCCCAGAGCCCCGCCGGCAGCCACATCGCGGCCACCCAGGCGACGCTGAGCACCGTCTTGAGCCACGCCGGCAGTGACTCCGGATACATGAGCATCCCCCACCCGCTGCCCACCGTGGGGCCGAGCCCGGCGTCATCCGACGAGCCAACGCGCATCGCATACCGACCGCGAACCTCGTATACAGTCACGTCGAGCAAGTCTCCCGGAGCGACGGAGCGTAAGGCATGCGGGAGGCGGACGTCCGGTTGATCGAGGTGCCATGCGGTGGCGCGCGTCCGCAGGCGAAACACGAGGTCGTCGCGATCTGGGCCGACGAGCAGCACCTCCCGGCTGCGCTCATCGTAAACGGCGAGCAAGCCGCCCAGACCGCCGGGGCGCGATCCCGCGATCGCAGCGACGTGGAGTGCAAAACCTTTGGGCGACCGCAAGAGGTCGCGCACGGCTGCGGAGCCGGCAATCGGGCCCTCAGGCACGCCGACATCACCGATCCTGGCATCTCGCACACGCCCTGGATACCACGCCAGATGAACGAAGTGCGGGGCCCAAACAGTCGCGTAGTCCCCGCGCGGCAACGCCGGAGCGAGGAGCCATCCCGTGACGTAACACAGCGCGGCCGCGCCGAAAGCTGCGGCTCGACACAGGCGCGCGGCTTGCTTCCCGGCCGGCAGCAGCCAGGACCACGCCCTGGGAACGAGGGCGGCGCCGAGTCCCGCTCCGAGAGTGTTGAAGAGCACGTCGCCCAAACTCGGATCGCGCCCCGGGATGTACAGCTGCGCGAACTCGACGCCGGCCGACAGCAGCGCCCCGACGAGAAAACAGCGCGCCCACGACATGCCGGCGGCCGCGAGGACGGCGCCGAGCGGCAGAAAGAGGAGAATGTTGATGAGGGCGTCGGCGATCCCACGCTCGCCACAGAGCACGCATCCGAGCCAGGGCTCCGGATCGCCGCCGCTGATCGGGAACAGGGTGGCGGTGAGAATCGCGGTCACCGCCGCGGCGAGGAACCAGCGGTGCCGGAGTGTCGCGGGCATACGGCGAAGATGGATTAACCCCGTTGTGGTGGGAAGGCCATACGCCGTCGAGGACGCCGCGCAGCACTCGCTCGCGTCTACCGCATCAGATCATGCTCGACCGCGCGTGCCAGCGATTGGCCCAAACCTTGCCGCGCAAGGGACGACGATTCGCGGGTTTTCTCCTAATCAATCGCCAACGCTGCGGTGTGGCGCGGGCCCGACAGAGAGAACGACGTGATGGCCAGACGGACCACGATCGCAGGACTGGTGGGAGTCGCGCTGCTCGCGGCGAACTGTCGTGAGGCCGCCGGCCCCGAGCGTCGCGATCTCGGCGTCCCGCGCCTTGACGTCGCGGCGGCCGCGTCGGGCATCACGTTCGACACGTTGAGCAGCACGCTCAACCAGCGGGGGTTGAACGTCCTCATCAAGGGGTTCAACCCCCGGAACCCGCTCAACGGCGACGCCGTCATCGCGACCTTCTTTTGGGTGGGCCCGCCCGGCATCATCACCTCGGTGACCGACGTCCTCACCAACCCTCAGTTCACCCCGGTCGGCAACACGTATACGTTCGTTGACTCCGCCTCGGCCGGCGGTCTCTCAATGGCCACGTATGTCGCCACGAACCTGCGGAACGTGCCGCCGCCGGACTCGCAGCGGCCGGGCGAGGTGTATGCGGTGCGGGCGGACCTGTCGACGACGGTCACGGACGGCGGGCTAGAGGTCTCGGCGTGGAAAGGCGTGGCTGCGGATTTCGCCCAAGCGGTGGGTGCACACCGGCACGGGTCGGGCCCCGGGTCGTCGGAGGCACTGGTCGGTCCCGGGGCGATCTCGGTTAACGCTGGTGCACTCGCCTACGCCGTGACGATGTCGGACGCCCAGGTCGGCCGCTTCCCACCGGCGGGCTTCGGGAACATGATAACGATGGGGGACGGGACGCTGACCACCGAAAGCGACAGCGCCGTGCAGGCCAGTACGGGCACCGTCGATCCACAATGGCGCGTGTTCTTCGGGAACGACCCGAAATGCACGGCCGCCACGCCCTGTACGTGGCTGGGCACGGTGCTCGCGCTCAATCCGCCGACGGCTGCCCCGCCGCCGCCGCCGACGCCGCCCCCGCCGCCGCCGCCCCCGCCGCCGCCGCCGCCGCCGCCCCCGCCGCCGCCGCCGCCGCCCCCGCCGTCCAACCAGCCGCCGGTGGCGTCGTTCACGAAGAGTTGCAGCGGGCTTACCTGCAGCTTCACCAGCACCAGCAGCGATCCCGATGGGTCGATCAGCGCGTACAGCTGGACGTTCGGGGACGGCGGGACATCAACGGCCCAGAACCCGTCGCACAAGTACGCGGCTGGCGACACCTACACGGTGACGCTCAGGGTGACCGACGACCTCAGCGCTTCGAGCAGCACGTCGCAGAGCGTGACCGTCACCGAGCCCAACAGTCCGCCGGTCGTGAACGCCGGGGCGGACGAGAACGCGTTCACCGGCCTGCTCTACTCGACCAGCTTCAGTTTCAGCGACGCGAACAACAATGGGCCGTGGTCGTATACAATCGACTGGGGTGATGGCTCGACGACCACCGGCAGCAAGACGAGCCAGGGCTCGTTCACCGCGCAGCATACGTACGTCATCATTCTGCCGCGTGACTTCACGATTCGCGTCACAGTGACGGACGCCGCTGGGGCCTCGGGCTCGGATACGAAGGTGGTCTCGGTGTTCCTGCTGTAGTGGGCCGACACCGGCAATGAGCGTGAGGCCAGTGCGAGGCCGGCCAGCCAATCTTCCCAGGATCCTGGGCGCCGCGCTCCTTGCGGCGGCGTGCAGCGATTCCGTCGGACCCGAGCGCAGCGGTCCCGGGGCCCCCCGGTTCGACGTGGCGGTGAGCGGCGGCACCACGCCGAGCGGCTCGCTCGGCCAGAGCGGGAATTCACTCGTCACGGCATTCACGACGAACCCGCACCACGGCGACGCAGTCGTGGTGACCTTCCTCTGGCTCGGCTCGAGCAACATCATCATGACCGTGACCGACCAGTTGGCCAACGGGACGCCGGTCAACAACACCTACCGGTTCGTCGAGTATGTGCAAGCGGGCGGCCTCTCGATGGCCACCTACGTCGCGACGAACGTGCAGAACTTCCCCTCCCCGAATCCGGACCAGAGCACGCGGCTCGTCGTGCGGGCGACGCTCTCGGCGTCGGTTTCCGACGGCGGCGCCATGGTGTCCGCGTACTCGGGCGTCAGCGTGTCGGCGGACGCAGTGGGCGCGCACCGCTCGGGCTCGGGCACCGGCTCGACAACCACGGTCGTCGGTCCCGGGGGCATTCCGGTCAACGCGGGCGCGCTGGTCTACGGCGTCACGATGTCGAACGCTCAAGCCGGCCGTTTACGACCCGACAGCTTCACCGCTGTCATGACGGTGGGCGACTCGAACATGATCGCCGAGGGCGACTATGCGCCGCGGGCGAGCGCCGATTCCGTCAACGCGCGCTGGACCTGGTTCTTCGACGCTGACTCGCGCTGCACGTCCACCTCGCCCTGCACCTGGTTGGCCACGGTGCTGGCGCTCAACAAAGATCAGGTTCAGACGCAAGCTGCGGCGACGCAGCTCGCGTTTACGGTCCAGCCGACCGGCACCACCGCTGGGAGCACGATCTCGCCGGCGGTGCGGGTGGCGGCGCAGGACGGCGTGGGCAATACAGACGCTACGTTCGCGGGTCCGATCACGGTTGCGTTGGGCCCGAACCAGAACGGCGGGACGCTGTCCGGGACGACGACCGTCGCCGCCGTGAACGGCGTCGCCACGTTCTCGAATCTCAGCGTCGACAGGGCGGGCAGCGGGTACACGCTCACAGCCACCGCGTCGAACCTGACGGGCGCCACCAGCGCGCAGTTCACGATCACCGCGGCCCCTCCCCCTCCGGCGCCTCCACCTGGGGGCGGTATTAGGTTCGACACACTGAACGGCACCCTCGAGAATCAAAGCCTGAACTTCATCATCAAGGGGTTCGACCCCCGGAACCCGCACCTCGGCGACGCGATCATCGCGACGATCTTCTGGACCGGCACGAGCGTCAACATCATCGACTCGGTCACCGACCACCTCACCATGCCCGGCTTTCCCCGGGTTGGCAACAAGTACAACTTCGTCGAGTATTCCAATTCCGGCGGCCTCTCGATGGCCACCTACCTGGCCACAAACGTCCAGGGCTTTCCCGATGCGTTCCGGCGGCCCGGGGACAGCATTCTGGCGGTGAGGGCGAACTTCTCGCAGGCGGTCACGGTGCGCGGCATTGTGATCTCGGCGTGGAGCGGAGTGGCGGCAACGTTCGAGGCGGCGCGAGGCGAGCACCGGGATAGTTCGGGGACGGGCTCGGGCGAAATGGACGTCGGTCCCGGGCCGATCTCGGTGAACGCGGGGGCGCTGGCCTATGCCGTGACGATGTCGAACGCAGTGGCTGGCCGCTTCTTTCCCGCTGGCTTCGGGCCTATGCTCGCGCAGGGTAACGGGACGACGCTGACGACCGAGGCCGACAGCGCGTTGCAGAGCAGTGGCTCCGTCGATCCCAAATGGCATTGGTTCTTCAGCAACGACCCGAAGTGCACGGCGAGCACGCCGTGCACATGGCTGGCGAGCGTGCTCGCGCTCAACCCAGCCGGGGGCACTTCTTCCGGTAACCTGCGGGTGACGACGAGCACGACGGGCTCGAGCCTCGACCCTGACGGCTACACCGTGACAGTGGATGGGAGCCAGAGCCAGGCGATCGCGACCAACAACAGCACCGGGATCACGTTTTCGGGCCTTTCCGCCGCGAGTCACAGCGTAGTGCTCTCGGGGGTGGCCGCGAACTGCACGGTGAGCGGCGGCAATACCCAAACGGTCACGGTACCCTCGGGCGGCACGGCGACGGCCGCCTTCTCGGTGAGCTGCACGGCGGCCACCGGCGATCTGCACGTAACGACGAGCACGACG
>DASXTV010000004.1:0-46507 GCA_036505175.1 Gemmatimonadales bacterium | reverse complement strand
TCCACGTCCGACTACGACAAGGAAAAGCTGCAGGAGCGGCTGGCGAAGCTCGCCGGTGGGGTCGCCGTGCTCAACGTCGGGGCGGCTACCGAGACCGAGATGAAGGAGAAGAAGGCCCGGGTCGAGGACGCGCTGCATGCGACCCGCGCGGCGGTCGAAGAGGGCATCGTGCCGGGCGGCGGCGTGTCGCTGCTCTGGTGCCAGAAGGTGCTCGACAAGGCCAAAGGCGCCGATGAAGACGAGAAGATCGGCATCGACATCGTGCGCCGCTCCCTCGAGGAGCCGATCCGCATGATCGCCCAGAACGCGGGCGCGGAGGGCGCGATCGTCGTCGGGAAGGTGAAGGAGGCGGCGAAGGTGAACTTCGGCTACAACGCCCAGACCGACGAGTTCGAGGACCTGGTGGCGGCGGGTGTCATCGACCCGACCAAGGTCACGCGCACGGCGCTGCAGAACGCCGCGTCCATCGCGGGGCTGCTCCTCACGACCGAGTGCGTCGTGGTGGAGCGGAAGGAGAAGGAGAAGGCTCCCGCGATGCCCGGTGGCGGCATGGGGGGGATGTACTAATAGGCTAGACGCACAGACGCACAGACGCACAGGGCGCCTCGAGAGACTCTTGGGGCGCTCTTTTTTCAGCTCACGAGGGTAGTATGTTTTCTGGCTATGACCCGCGCTCTCGTCGCTGCCATCTCGCTCGCGCTCGCCGCCCCGCTCGTTGCCCAGGGCCGCGTGCGGCTGGAGGGGAACTGGGTCGCCCGCGCCGGCGACGAGATCCGTCACATCATGGTGCGGAGCGACAGCTCGGCCCAGTTCGGCGAAGAGGTCGCGCGCTGGCGCGTCGTCGGCGATAGCCTCTGGATCACGCTGGGGGACGGCGTCTGGCAGGTCTATGGGATGAAGCTCGGCGGGGACCGACTCACGATCTCGGGCGGTGATCTCGAAAAGCCGGTGACGCTGCGCCGGGTGGGCCTGCCGACGGCGCGACCCGACACGCTGGCGATCCCCGAGCCCCCCCCGCCGACGGCGCGCGCGTGGTAGCGGTTATCGCAGTTCGCTGACCGATGTCAGCCGCCAGCCGGCGTCGCGCTTCTCGAACCGCATCGAGAAGCGGCGGCGGTCCTGGCGGGGCGCGC
Organism: Gemmatimonadales bacterium; assembly: GCA_036505175.1. Taxonomy (GTDB): domain Bacteria; phylum Gemmatimonadota; class Gemmatimonadetes; order Gemmatimonadales; family GWC2-71-9; genus 20CM-2-65-7. Next base: position 45,374 of record DASXTV010000004.1, on the reverse strand, counting down.
CCCCACCGCCCGGGATGTATTCGAACACCGCCCGCACTGTCCCGGCCGCCGCCGCCCCCCGTACGGTGAACTGCTCGACGGTGAACTTGGCGGTGATCTGATCCCACTCGCGGAAGAACGCCTCCCACCCGCTCCGCTCCTGCTCCGTCATCCGCGGGTACAACACGCGGATGTTGCCGACGCGCTCGCTCGACAGCGCGCGCCCGAGGTCGGTGAGCAAGACATCGACGGCGCCGTGCGGGTCGGCGGGTTGGGAGCTCGGGGGCGCGATTCCCGCCGTGATGCCGATCTGCTCCGCGCTCTGGGCCGACACCTTGGCGAGCGTGAAGTCCTTCGCCCGCCACAGCGATTCCGCCCGCGCGTAGTAGATCCCCGCCGTCACGGCGTCGGGTCCCGTGGGAATCGCCTGCACGACCGGCGCCACGCGGTCGATCATGCGCCGGGCCTCCTGGTCGAGCGCGAGCGCCTCTTGCTGCGCCTTGCGGTATTGCTCCACCACCGCGACGTACCCGCTGAGCGCCCGCGACTGGTTGCCCGCCTGCAGCGCCTGCTCCGAGGCCTGGAGCATCGTCTCCCCCAGGACCATGGCCGGCACGTTGTTCTTGAGCGCCCCCGCCCGCACGGCGCGATCGCGGGCGGCGAGCGCCGAATCGCGCCGCGCGCCGAGGGCCGCGGAAACCTCCGGGATCTCGACGGCGACCGGCCCCGCGTCGGGGCGGACGCGGGCCTCTTCCGGCGGCGGCTCACTGGGAGAGAGGACCAGCAGGGTGACGACGACGGCGAGCGCGATCAGTACGGCCATGCGCCACTTCAAGGGCGCGTGGGTCACGAGCTTCAGGATCGGGGCCGGGAGCGGCGTCCAGCGGATGCCGAGCCGCTGGGTGGTCGAGTCGGTCGCCCCGGAGAGCGCGGCGCGGATGCCGAGCAGGGTGCTTTGCATCTGGCCCGCCGTCTCGTAGCGGTCCTCCGGCGCCTTGTTCATCGCCTTCGCCACGACGCGCTCGAGGGCGGCGGGGATGGAGGGCGCGAGGGTGCGCAGCGGCTTGGCGTCCGTCGTCAGCACCTGGTAAAGGACGCCGTGCACCGATTCTCCCTGGAACGGCTTCTGGAACGACAGCAGCTCGTACAGCAGGCACCCCACGGCGAAGACGTCGGTGGCCGCGGTGATGGCGCCGTTGGTGATCTGCTCGGGCGCCATGTAGGTGGGCGTGCCGACGATCGCCGCCCCACCCGAGACGTCCGCCGACTGGAACCGCGCGATGCCGAAGTCCATGATCTTCACACGGCCGTCCGGCATCACCCGGACGTTGGAGGGCTTCACGTCGCGGTGGATCACGCCGCGCTGGTGCGCGTAGTGGAGGCCCTCCAGCATCTCGATGACGATGTCGAGCTTGCGCTCGAGGGCCAGGGGATCCCGCAGCGCGATCACGTCGCTCAAGTCGCGTCCCTCGACGAACTCCATCGCGATGAAGAGCTGGCCGTCGGCTTCGCCCAGGTCGTACACGGTGACGATGTTGGGGTGCTGGATCGCGCCCGCGGCCCGCGCCTCGCGCAGGAAACGGTCTTGCATCTCCTTGGTCTTCCGGAAATGGGCGCTCAGGAGCTTCAGCGCAACGTAGCGCCGCAGCACCGTGTCGTACGCCTTCCACACGATGCCCATCGCGCCTTCTCCCAGGAGCTGATGCAGCTCGTACTTGCCAAGCCGCCGGTAGCGCTGCTGCGCGTCGGTCACTGCGTCAACCAGTCGAAGGTGCGGGACAGGTAGGACCGCATCGCGTCCGTCACCGGGACGTTGCGCCGGGGGAGGACGCGTTCGACCGTCGCCAGGAACTTCTCCTTCGTCATCCGGTCGGATGCGGAGCCTCCCCAGTCGAAGGGCGCGACGTACTTGGGCGCGCGCACGGCATCGAAGATGCTGGCGCCCGCACCGATGACGGAGCCGGCGTCGAACAACGTGCCGATCGCGGTTTTCGCGTGGTCTCCGATGAGACTACCCAGAAATTGGTGTCCAGTTTCGAGCCTTGCGCCCGCGACGTCCAGCCGGACCGGACCATACGTGCTCTTGAGGTTCGACGTTGTCGTTCCGGCGCCGAAATTCACCCACCGACCCACCACCGAGTGGCCGAGGAAGCCGTAATGGCTTTTGTTGGCGTAGCCGAGCATCGCGGTCGTGGACACCTCACCGTGCACGACGCACCAGGGACCAATCGCCGAGTTCCGGAACGCGCCCCCGACGACGCGCGTATTGGCGCCCACCCACAGTGGTCCTTCCAGCCGCGTGCCGGACCGCACCTCCACGCCGCTCTCCAATACTACGCCGCCGTTGCGCGTGTCGAAAACCACGCCCGGCTCGATCGCGGCTTCGCGCAGCGAGACCGAGGCCGGGTCGCCCAGCACGATCGAGCCTTTGGGCACTGCATCGGAATCGCCGAGCAGCCTGCCGACGTCCTCGCGCAGCAGCTGTTCCAGCGCGGTGATCAAGTCGTGGACGCCGCGGAGCAGGACGCCTTCGACATTCATGGCCTGCGCGTTCGCCATCGGTCCCGTCCAGGTAGCGCCCGCCGGAACCGCCCACCCGACGGTGATCCCCTCGTGCGTGAGTCGCGCGGGGACCTCAGGCAGTGGGCCCGCGAGCCCGCGCGGCGCGAAGGTCGAAGAGCCGATGACGGCGGGGCCGGGGACGGGTCGCCGGGCTTCGACACTCGGCACGCCAGGCTCCGGGAAACCGGCGAGATGCGGCAGCGCAAAAATCGCCGTCGCTTCGGTGCCGACGAAGGTTTCCCAGCGTTCGCGCACCAAATGCGCGCCGGCACGCAGCTCGCACAGCGGCCGGATCCCGGCGAAAGGCGCCCACGCCGGCGCGGGATCGGGATCGAGCAGATACAGCGCGTGGGTCACAGACCCTGCACCAGCGCTTTGAGTTTGTCGGGACGTCCGGTCGGCATCACCAGCGTGTGTCCGTTGGCGCGGATCACCACCATGTCCTCGACGCCGGCAACCGCGATGTCTTCATTCTCCGCCCAGATCACGGAATTCTTCACGTCGTCGCTCAGCGTGACATTGCCCACCGTGACGTTGCCGCGCGTGTCGCGCCTGCGAATGCGCAGCAGCGCGTCCCACGACCCGATGTCGTCCCAGGAGAACGTGCCGGTCACGACCGCCAGCCGCGTGGTCCGCTCCAGCACGGCCACATCCACGGCCACGGGGGTGACCGCCGCAAAGAAGCGCGGCGCGTCGCCATTGGTGAGCGCCGGCCAGCCGGGCGCCAGCTCTTCCGCATACGCGCCCGCCTCGCCGAGGAACCGCGCCGCGCTCCAGGCAAAGAGTCCGCTGTTCCACAGCGCCCCGCGCCGCCGTAGCAGGGCCGCGCGGGTGGGACTCGGCTTTTCGATGAACCGCTTGACCTTGCGGGCGCTGCCCGCCGGGGTCCCCGGAACGATGTAGCCGTATGCCGTCTCGTTTCGCGTCGGCTTGATGCCGACCGTCACGAGCACATCCTGCTCGGCGGCCACGCCCAGCGCGTGCGTCGCGGCGGCGCGGAATGCCCGGTCATCACCGACCGCCCAGTCCGCGTGCAACGACAGCATCTGGCCGCCCGGGTCATGTTTGGCGATCCAGTACGCCGCCCACGCCAGCGCCGGCGCCGTCGACGCGGCGCGCGGCTCGGCGAAGATGTTCGCGTGCGGCACTTCCGGCACGGTCGCCGCGACGCGCTCCACGAGCGAAGGCCCGGTCAGGATCAGGATCCGCTCGGGTGGCACGAGGCCGCGCAGGCGCGCGACCGACTGTGCGAGCAGCGGTCGGTCGCCGGTCAACGGCAGCAGCTGCTTGGGCCGTTCCGGGGTCGAGAGCGGCCAGAATCTCGTCCCCGATCCGCCGGCGAGGATCGCCGCCCACGTACTCACGACGCCTCCGGTTGTGTATCGCCGAACATCAGGGCGATGCGTTGACTGAGCTTCGTCGGGCTGAACGGCTTCGTCACCAGCGCGGCGCCGAGCCGTTTCACTTCGCGCAGGACCCGGTCTTCGCCTTCGGCGGTCAGGACGAGGATGGGGAGGCGGGCGGTGCCATCCTGTTGGCGCAGATCGCGCAGGAAATCGAGGCCCGAGCCGTCGGGAAGATGCAGATCGAGCAGCAGGCCGTCGGTGGACGGATCGGCGCGCATGGCGCTGCGGGCTTCCTCGAGCGTGCGCGCGACGCTCACACGATACCCGAGCTGCTCGAGAAACGGGCGCAGGACGAGCCCGATATGGGGCTCGTCATCGACGACGAGGAGGTGCCGTGCGGAGTTGGCCACCGGCGGACCGTCGGGTTACAGCAGCCTGGCGATTGCGGTGCGGTGTCGACGCAGATCGAACAGCAGGGCGCCTACGTTCGTCGCGGGCTGCACCAGCACGATGAGGAGCGCTTCGGCGTTGAGGACCGCAACGATCGCGAGCCCGCGCCCGAACTCGAGGACGGCGGTGTTGAAGTCGCCGCGTCCCCCGGCGTCGCCGAGCTCAGCCATCTGCTTGATCGCGGACGGCAGCAGGGCAGCCACGCTGTCGGCATCGACGCCATTGGCGACGCGCGAGTCGATGGGGAGCCCATCCCGGCCCACCACCACAACGGCATCCACGCCGTTCGAGCGGCTGAGCGCCTCGACCACGTCGCGGATCGTCGCCATAGGGGTTGCCAACGTAGGATTCGACCAAGTCGAAGTCAAGCAGCCACCGTGGGTTGACCCACGCGAACGCCGCCCTGTAAGTTCTCCAGCACTTCCATGCGTTACTTCATTCTTGCTTCACTGGTCTGTGCCGCCCTTGCCGCCGTCGCCGCGTGCGGCCCCCCCCTCGGATTGCCCGGGGCGTTCATCACGAACAAGGTCGATTCGGCGGTGTCGCTGTACGCGCTGACTGGGACGCCGGTGTCGCAGCCGTCGGGTTACTCGATCGGGGCTGGCCAAGTGGTCCGCACTGAGCAGGGGATGCCATTCGATTTTGCGTTCGACATCGACACCGCGGGCCGGGCGGTGCTGTTGCCCACCGGGGCGTTGAAGCTGGGCAGGCAGTCCGGCCTGCAGAGCAGCGCGGTGGATTTCGATTCCATCAAGATCGCGCCCACCGGCGGCTACAACCTGGACAGTGCGCAAGTCGTGGGGGTAGACAGCGTCGTTATCCTGCATTCGAGTGGGGTGACCTGTTCGTTCAACCTCCCCGCGTTTTACTACGCGAAGCTGCGCGTGGTGGCAATCGATACGAGCTCCACCTCCGGGAACGGGCGCCGCATCGTTTTCGACATCCTCAACGATCACAACTGCGGCTATCGCGGGCTCGAACCCGGCCTGCCGAAGCACTAAAACCGTGATCGACCTGAAGCTGTTGCGCGCCTCGCCCGCTCAGGTGCGAGCGGCGCTCGCCCGGCGCAGCGATACGGCGTTGACGCGCCTGCTCGACGAGATCGAAGCGCTCGACATGAAACGCCGCACGCTGACGGCGCAGCTCGATACGCTCAAGGCCGAGCGCAACGATGCCGCAAAGCTCGACGCGCAAACGGCCAAAGCGCAGGGCAAGCTGCCGGAGGAGACGGTGGTGGCACGGCGCAAACTCGGCGACCGGATCACCGGGTTCGAGTCTGAGCTGCGACAGATCGAGGCGACACTCGAAGCGAAGGCGCTGTTCGTCCCGAATCCGCCGCTGCCCGAGGTGCCGGAGGAGCAGACGATTCTGCGCGGCTGGGGCACGCCGGCGCCCAAGGGTGGCCAGCCGCATTGGGAGATCGCGGAACGGCTCGGCATCCTCGATTTGCCGCGCGGCGCCAAGCTCGCCGGCTCCGGCTTCCCCGTCTTGATGGGCATGGGTGCGCGACTGGCTCGCGGCCTGATCAACTTCATGCTCGACCTGCACGCCCGCGACCACGGCTACGTCGAGGTCGAGCCACCGTTCCTGGTACGACGCGACGTCATCACCGGCACCGGTCAGCTACCGAAATTCGAAGCCGATCTCTATCGCACCACGCCGGACGACTTGTTCCTCATTCCAACCGCCGAGGTTCCGGTCACGAACCTCCACCGCGACGAGATTCTCGACGGCACGACGCTGCCCAAGGGATACGTGGCCTACACGCCGTGCTTCCGCCGTGAGGCGGGCGCCGCGGGGAAAGACACGCGCGGGCTGCTGCGTGTGCATCAGTTCGATAAAGTCGAGTTGGTGCGATTCTGCCTCGCCGCCGACTCACCGGCGGAGCACGAAAAGCTCACCGCGCATGCCGAAGCCGTATTGCAGAAATTGGAGCTGCCGTATCGAGTCGCCGTGCTGCCGGCGAATGACTTCGGCTTCGCCGCCGCCAAGACGTACGACCTCGAGGCATGGGCGCCGGGCGTCGGCCAGTGGCTCGAAGTTTCGAGCTCCAGCACCTATACCGACTATCAGGCGCGGCGGGCCAACATTCGCTGCCGCCCTCGGCCGGGCGAGAAGCCAGAGTTCGTGCACACATTGAATGCCTCGGGTGTGGCGTTGCCGCGCACGATCGCGGCGTTGCTCGAAACCCACCAGCAATCCGACGGCTCCGTGACCGTCCCGCCGGCGTTGGTGCCGTATGTCGGCACTGACCGACTTGCCTAAAGGCGCGCTGCGCCGCGCCGGTCCACCTGCGCTCCTCGCCGCCGCGTTGTTGTTCGGCGCGCTGTCGGTCGGGTACGCCTGGGTGGTGGCGCGCCACCTCCGCAACGATGCGCGCGAGACCAGCCGGCTGCTCGGGCACGTGTTTGCGGGTTTGAACGATCCGCGCGAAGGCGCAGCCGCCGATGCGCTGCTCGCGCTCGCCGATGAGGTGCGACGGCTCGGTATCCCCCTGGCCGTCACCGACACCGCCGGCCGCATCACCGCGCTCGACAATGCCCCCTTCGGGGCAGACGCCAGCGACGCGACGCGGCGCGCCTGGATCCTCGAGCTGGACCGCATCCACCCGCCGCTGATTCAGCCCGGCGTCGGCACGATCCATTACGGCGCGCTGCCCGCCGCGCGGGCGTTCACGGGCCTGGCACTGCTCCAGGGCGCCATGTTCGTCTCCCTCCTACTCCTGGCGGTATGGGCCATGCGCGCGCGCGTCGCCGCGGCGCGCGACCGGCTGTGGGTGGCGATGGCGCGCGAGTCGGCGCATCAGCTCGGTACGCCGCTGATGAGCCTCACGGGTTGGATTGATTACCTGCGGGAGAATCCTGGTACACCCGGCAGTGAGCTGATCGTCCATCTTGAAGCGGACGCGGAGCGCCTACAGCGTGTGGCGAAGCGCTTCGAGCGCATCGGCCGCCCCGCGCGACGCGAGCCCGTCGGGTTGGGCACGGCGGCCGAGCGCGTGGTGGCGTATTTCCGTCCGCGGCTGCCGACGCTGGCACATTCGGTGACGATTACGCTGACGTCCCCGGGGGCCGGGCCGATCGCGACCGGTGATCCAGTGCTGATCGAGTGGGCGCTCGAGGTAATCGTGAAGAACGCCGTCGACGCATTGAGCGGCCGTGGGGGCCGGATCGACATCGAAGTGGAGAGCAGCGATTCCCTGGGCCGCATCAGCGTGCGGGACGACGGCCCCGGTGTCGCCCCCGAGATGCAGCACCAGCTGTTCGAGCCGGGCGTGTCCAGCAAGACCGGCGGCTGGGGGATCGGCCTGGCGCTCGCCCGCCGCATCGTCGAGCAGCAGCACGACGGCAAGGTGGCGTATCATCCCGGCGAAGAGGGCAGGGGGTCGGTGTTCGTGGTCGAATTTCCGCTGACCAAATGACTTCGCACGCCATTTCACAGGCTGAAGCCTGTGCTCGGCAATTCATTGTCCTTAAGGACATTGCTGTGCCGAGCCCACCCTTCAGGGTGGGAACTCAATGACCGGGCTGCAGCCACTACCACTCAATCCCGCGCAGCGGGAGGCGGTCGAGTACCCGGGTGGACCGCTGCTCGTGCTTGCCGGGGCGGGTTCGGGAAAAACCCGCGTCCTGACAGCCCGGATTGCGCACCTCATTACGCAGCTCGGCGTCGCGCCCCAGCGCATCTTCGCGGTCACATTCACGAACAAGGCCGCGGGCGAAATGCGCACGCGCATTGCCCAGCTGCTGGGGTCCGATCCCCGCGGCCTGTGGATCGGGACGTTTCACTCGCTGTCGGCTCGGCTGTTGCGGCGAGAAGCGCCGCTGCTGGGATTCGGACCGAACTTCACGATCTATGACGCGGACGACTCGGAGGCACTGGTCAAGCGCCTGCTCGAGGCCCGGCAGCTCTCCACCAAGGTCTACCCGCCGCGGTCGGTCCACGGCGTGATCTCGAGCGCCAAGAACCGGATGCTGATGCCGGAGGAGCTCGGTGCGCAGCTGGATACGCCGCTGATCAAGGTCGCGGCCGACATCTATGCCGCGGTGGGGCCCGCGCTGAAGCAGGCGAACGCGATGGACTTCGACGATCTCCTGCTCCACCCGTTGACGCTCTTCCGGGAGCATCCCGAGCGGCTCGCGTACTGGCAGGACCGCTTTCAGCACGTCCTGGTGGACGAGTTCCAGGACACGAATGCGGCGCAGTACCTGCTGGTGAAGCATCTCGCCAAGCGGCACGGCAATCTCTGCGTGGTGGGTGACGACGATCAGGCGATTTACGGCTGGCGCGGCGCCGACGTGCGTCACATGCTCTCGTTCCAGAACGACTTTCCCGGCACGAAGCTCGTGCGCCTCGAGCAGAACTACCGGTCCACGCAGATCATCCTCGATGCCGCGAACGGCATCATCGCCGCAAACACGGCCCGGCTGGGCAAGACGCTGTTCACGGAGAAGCAGGGCGGCGATCCGGTGATTCTGCTGAGCACAGCCGATGAGCGCGATGAAGCGGAATGGCTGGCCAACGAGTTCGCCCGCCGCGCGGCGGAGAGTGACGTCGCGTACGACGGCATGGCGATCCTCTACCGCACCAACGCGCAGTCGCGCCCGCTCGAGGAGGCTTTTCGGTTTCGTGGAATTCCGTACCGGCTGATCGGCGCGATCAGCTTCTACGAACGGCGCGAGGTCAAGGATCTCCTCGCCTACCTGCGGCTGATCGCCAATCCGGCGGACGATGAGGCCTTCTTGCGGGTGGTGAACGTGCCCCGGCGCGGCATCGGCGACGCCTCCCTGGCCGTGCTGGGCCGGGCGGCAGCCGGTTGGCAGAAGCCGCTGCTCGAGGCCGCCCGCCGTGCTGGCAGCGTGAGTGACCTGCGCCCGAACGTGCGGGAGGCGCTCAGCGGGGTGGCCGCGCTGCTCGACCGGCTGCGCGAGGCGGTGGGGCAGACGGACCCAGCCACCGCGCTCGAAACGATCCTCGCGACCACCGGTTACGAGCAGTATTTGGCCGAAGAGGGGGCCGAGGGAATGGAGCGGATCGAGAACGTGCGAGAGCTGGTCGCCGGCGCCGCCGCGTGGGCGGAAGTCCAGGACTCCGACGCCGCCGAGGGCGGTGGCAATGCGGTCGAGCGCTACCTCACCCAGGCGGCTCTCGTCACCCCCGCGGATGAGGAGACGGGCGAGGCGGGGGTCGCGGGGGTCACCCTGCTCACCGCGCACATGGCCAAGGGACTGGAGTGGCCGATCGTCGCGCTCGCGGGTCTGGAGGATGGATTATTTCCACTCGGTCGCTCGACCGAGCAGCCGGGTGGCGTCGAAGAGGAGCGACGACTCTGTTACGTGGGTCTCACGCGCGCGCGCGAAAAGTTGTATCTCTCATGGGCGCGCACGCGCTACCGCAACGGCCGGCTGGAGCTTGCGCAGCCGTCTCGCTTTCTCGACGCGTTGCCGCTGCACGTCGTCGAGGAGCGGAGTACGACGCCGTCGTGGCGGCCGCTGCTTGGCTCTGGGGCGATGCCCCCACGGCCGTCGCGGCCGCGTGGCGCAGCGGCGCGGCGACTGCCGCCGGACATCGGATTTCCCGAGGACGTGTCGCAGGACGCGCCGCGCTACATGAAAGGTGAGCGAGTGCGTCACCGCAAGTTCGGCGGTGGCATCGTGCGCGCGGTGTCGGGGGAAGGCCGCGACCTGCGCGTGAGCGTGGACTTCGACGATCCGGACATCGGCACCAAGCAATTGCTCGTCGCCTACGCCGGGCTCGAGCGGGATTGGGAGGGAGAAGGGGCATGAGTGTTTCGCGGGAAGAGGTGCTCCGCATCGCGCAGCTCGCCGAGCTCGACGTGGACGATGACACGTTGCCGACCCTCGCCGAGCAGATGTCGCGCATTCTCGATTACGTCGCGCAGCTCTCCGCCGTGCCGGCGAACGGCAGTGTCAAGGCCTTTGTGCCGGGTCCCGACGCGATCCGATTCCGCGCTGACGAAGTCACGCCGTCCCAGCTCGCGTTTGGTCCCGATGAATTCGCGCCCGACTTCAAGGAGGGCTTCTTCGTCGTGCCGAAGCTTGGCCAGTTCGAGTGAGTGACGCAAAAGCGGTCGCCGACCGCCTGGTGAAAGCGAAGCGCCTCAACGCGCTGCTCACGCCTCCCAAAGATCTCCGCAAGTCGCTCAACATGCAGGTCGCCGCCGCGCGTCCGACGGGGGTGCTCTACGGCATGCCGGTCGCCGTGAAAGACAACATCTGCACGCTGGAATTCACGACGAGCTGCGGCTCGCGCATTCTCGAAGGGTTTCGCTCGCCGTATGAAGCGACCGCGGTCGCAAAGCTCAAGGCCGCCGGCGCGCTGATCGCCGGGAAGACCAATTGCGACGAGTTTGGCATGGGCTCCTCGACGGAGCACTCGGCCTACGGCCGCGTGCTGCATCCACTCGACAAAACCCGCGTGCCCGGAGGCTCGTCCGGCGGGTCTGCGGCCCTCGTGGCTGCGGGTGCGGTGCCCGCCGCGCTCGGCTCGGAAACGGGCGGCTCGGTGCGGCAGCCGGCCGCCTTCTGCGGTGTCGTCGGCATCAAGCCGACCTACGGTCGCGTCAGCCGCTACGGCCTCGTCGCGTTCGGATCGTCGCTCGATCAAATCGGGGTGTTTGGGCGCAGCGTGCACGATGCCGCGCGCGTGCTGTCGGTCATCAGCGGGCGTGATCCGCGGGATTCGACGTGCGAGGACCGGGACCCCCTGCGCTTGCCCACGGTGCCGGAGTCGTTGCAAGGCTTCGTGATCGGCCTCCCGAAGGAGTACTTCCCGTCGGAGCTCGATCCGGCCGTACGGCGCGCGTGCGATCGGGCCATCCGAATGATGAAGGAGCTGGGGGCCGCGGTCCGCGAAGTCTCCTTGCCCCACACGCCGTATGCCGTGCCGACCTACTACGTCATCGCCCCCGCGGAAGCCTCCTCCAACCTGGCCCGCTACGATGGCGTTCGTTACGGACCGCGCTTCAACGGCGCCACGGATCTGCGCGGGCTGTACCGCGCGACGCGCGGGCAGGGATTCGGACCGGAAGTGCGCCGCCGCATTCTCGTGGGCACCTACGTCCTGTCGTCGGGTTACTACGACGCCTATTACCGGCGCGCCCAACAGATGCGGGCCCTGATCGCGCAAGACTTCCGGAACGTGTTCGACCGCGGCGTGGACCTGCTGTTCACGCCGACCGTGCCGAGTCCCGCGTTCAAGGCGGGCGAGAAGCTGGCCGACCCGATCGCGATGTACATGTCCGACATCTTTACCGTGACCGCCAATCTCGCCGGTCTGCCGGCGATCTCCCTGCCAATCGGCCGGGTGAAGGGATTGCCGGTCGGCGGTCAATTGATCGGGCAGGCGTTTCTCGAGGACGAAATGATCGAGGCCGCGTACGCGCTCGAGCGTGTGGTCCCGCCGACGGATGAAGCGTAGATGAGCTGGGAAACGATCATCGGGCTCGAGACGCACGTGCAGCTGCGCACCAAGTCGAAAATGTTCTGCGGCTGCTCGACGGCGTTTGGCGCGCCCCCCAACACGCAGGTCTGTCCCGTCTGCCTGGGACTCCCGGGCGCCCTGCCTGCGGCCAACCGCGCCGCCATCGGCCTCGCCGTGCGTGGCGCGCTCGCGCTGGGATGCACCGTCCACCCCAAGAGCATCTTTGCGCGCAAGAACTATTTCTATCCCGATCTTCCCAAAGGGTATCAGATCTCGCAGTTCGATCAGCCGCTCGCGACCAACGGGACGCTGTCGTTCGTTTCCGCCGAGCGGGGGATCGTGAATGCAACGATCGTGCGGCTGCACCTGGAGGAGGACGCGGGGAAATCGATCCACGATCGGTTCGCCAAAGCGACCGCGGTCGATCTCAATCGGTCGGGCGTGCCGCTCATCGAGATCGTCGGCGGTCCCGATCTGCGCTCGCCGGCGGAAGCGCGCGCGTACCTGCTGACGTTGAAGCAGCTGCTCGAGTACATCGGCATTTCCGATTGCGACATGGAGAAGGGAAGCTTGCGGGTGGACGCGAATGTTTCCGTGCGTCGCGCGGGCGAGGCGGCGCTCACCACGCGCACCGAGGTCAAGAACATCAACTCGTTTGCGTTCGTCGAGAAGGCCTTGACCGTGGAGCGGGACCGGCAGATTGCCCTGGTGGAGTCGGGCGGCAGCGTGACGCAGCAGACGATGCTGTACGACTCGAAAGAAAACGCGGTGCGGCCGCAGCGCTCCAAGGAAGAAAGCCATGACTATCGCTACTTCCCCGAGCCCGACCTGCCGCCGCTCGTCCTGACGCCAGAGTTCGTCGCCGAGCAGCAGAGCGAGCTGCCGGAGCTGCCCGCGCAAAAGCGCGAGCGGTTCATGGCGCAGTATGCGCTGAGTCGGGAGCATGCCGCGGTGCTGACCGCCAGTCGCGCGGTCGCCGAATACTACGAGAACGTCGTGCGCGCGCCCGCGGACCCGCAGGCGGCGGCGAATTGGGTGATGACCGAAGCCCTCGCAGACGCCAACGATCATCAGGAGCAGTTGCGCGTCACGCCGGCGGCGCTCGCCCAGATCATTGCGCTCGTCAAAGGGGGCACGCTCAGCCATCAGGCGGCGAAGAAGGTCTTCGGCGAAGTGGCGGCGAAGGGCGGCGATCCACGGACGATCGCCGAATCGCTTGGCGTGGTGCAGGTCGCCGACACGAATGTGCTGGCGGGATGGGTCACCGATGTGCTGGGCGCGCATCCGACCGAAGTCGCCCGGTACAAAAAGGGTGAGGTGAAGCTGCTGCCGTTTTTTGTCGGGAAGGTGATGCGGCTGTCCAACGGGAAGGCGGATCCGAAGCTGACCCAGCGCGTGCTCGAGGAGAAGCTCGCCGCTCCCGCCTAGCTCTCCCGCCAGGGACGCTGCGCGCGCGACTGCTGCCAGTACGCGAGCGCCGGCGTCGGCAATCCAAAGTGCTGCTCCGCGGTCTCTTCGACGCGCTCGGGCTCGTGCCGGCCGCCTTCGCGCAGCGCCTGACGCCGCATCCGCTTCGCCAATCCCAGCGCCTTCTCGCCGGCGGGATCCAGCCGCCGCGCCGCGGCATCGCTCGCGTCGGCACCGAGCGTCTCCATGACGTACTCGAACGCCACCGCCATGTGCTTTTCGATGTCGCTGTCGGCGAGATCCCACCGGCTCGTGCCCGCGATCACCTGGAACACCCACTGCCAGCTCTGGCTCTCGGTGAGATGCACCATGCCGCGGAACAGGCGGCGATTGGTCCTGACGCTGAACAGCGTGGGCGACAGAATCTCGTCGAGATGCGCGTCGCTCGCGGCGTGGTCCTTCAGGATGACGTCGCGCGCCTCACGCGCGTAGGCGTCGCCCAGGTGCGTCTCGAAGCGGCTCTCCCAGTAGGAGTGGCCGAGCGCGACCGTACTCGACGTGAGCACCAGCTGGCGCGGCACGAAAAAGTTGTGCGCGATCGTGTCGGCCGCGAGGTGCGACAGGTACCCGAGGCCAAAGGCGCGCAGCGGATCGCTCGACGCGAGATCGAAAATCTCCTGACCCACATGCCACGCGTGGCAGTGCCGCCCCACCGGCGCGTATTTCTTGGCCATCGACGTGTCGGCGGCGATGTTGCCGTAGAGGAAATCGTAGGGGAAAGCGCGCAGCAGATCGGCGACGATGGTGGGAAGCTGATGCAGATTCACGAGCACCGATTCGCCGAGGAAGATGTGGGTGCCCGGCGTCCAGGCGTGGGCGACGCCCGGGAACAGTATCGACGCGGCGACGGCAAGTGCAACGGCCACGCCCAGTCGCTTCACGGTCGCTTCTTCCTTTTCAGCAGCTTGCGACCCCAGCGCCAAACGGACAATCCCCGGCGCACATCCCGCATCGTAGCCGCCGCGTCGATGGCCGTGTCCTCGAGCTCTTGCTGCATCACTGCGGCGAGGGAGTCGAGATCGGTAAGCCGGTCCTCGGCCGCATCCGCCGCGCGCACAATGCGTTGCCGCACGTCACGCGAGGCTCCCACGAGGGCATCCGCCTCGATCTTGATCGACCCGATCAGTTGTCGCACATCGGCAATTGCCGGTCCCGCAAACCCCTTCAGCGCCTGCACGGCCGCCCGCACGCCGAGTGCGGCGGCGACGATCGCTCCGGCGGTAACCAGGGCGGCGAGGGCGATAATCAGGAGGCTGATCGCCGACACGACGCCAACCCAGGTTGGAACCATCACGAAACCTCTGCCGGTCTCGGGCGTGCTGTCAACGGGGTGAGCGCCGCGATCGCCTCCGCCGCCATCACACTCAGCAGGACCGTGACCAGCATCGTGCCCGGCTCTCCCCGTACCAGGTCGAATCCCGCGGCCAGGGTAACGGCACTGGCACCTTGTCGTGTGGCGGGGTGGGCAAACTCCGGTGGCGGGGCGAACGGCAGTGATCGCCACACGGGATCGACTTGATCGAGACCGAATCGCACCGTCACCCACCGCACCAGCACGCGGATCAAGGCGAGGACGAGCGCAGCCAGCAGCAGCCAGCCCGTGAGTGGGCGGAGCAGGGCACCGGCGACTATAAGGAAGGCCGCGTACAGCGGGATCCCCCAGCGGCCCAGCAATCCGGCGACGGCGCGTCGCACGGTCGGCGGTGAGAAACTCATGAGCACGGCCGCCTCCAGTCCGCACACGACAAACGGGGAAAGGCCCAGCGTGTAGCTGAAGCCGGCGCCGCACAGAATGATGGCAAAGGCGGCAATGCCGGCGTCGTGCGGCTCGGGCAACAGTCCGCCACGCGCCAGTCCGACGAACAGGCCCCCGAGTGCTCCCGCCGCCACCAGTGTCAGCACCACGTTCCGCACAAGGAGATGGGGATGATACAGCGCGACCGCGATCGTCACCGCCGCCGCGCCGAATGCGGTATCGAGCAGCGCGTTGCGGCGGCCGAGTCTCGGGCCACGCCGGCTGGCGGCGGTCGTGAGCGCTCCGCCTAGCAGGAGCGCGACCGGCAGTAACGGATGGCCTCCTCCCCACGATTCCGCGAGTGCCGGCAGCGAGTGGGCGAGTGTCCACGCCATCACCGTCGTCACCAGCAAGACGGGCAGGGCGAGCGTCGCCCCGACGAGCCACGTGCGGGCGGAGATGCGCCGCACCATGCGCCATTCGAGGCGCGCACCGAACAGCGCGCCGGTCCATCCAATCGCGAGTGCGACGAGCGGTTGGAGCGCGCGCAGTCCCGCGGCGTCGAAGACGCCGAGTCCCGGGCCGAGCAGCAGGCCGAGCAACAGAAAGGGCACGCCCGTCCTGAGGAGATCGCGGAGCAAGACGGGCTGACGGAAGGAGGGACGCGACACGCGTGTGACGCCGATGCCGGCGATGATGACGAGCGCCAGCGCGAGGACGGGATGCACGAGGGCCAACGTTCGCGAACGCTTGACGTCGGCGCAAGCGCCCCGGTAGTTTGGGCGGACCTATGCCACCGTCGTTCCGTGTTACGGGGGGGCGCCCCCTCTCGGGCACGATCCGCCCCGCCGGCAACAAGAACGCGGCCCTCCCAATTCTCGCGGCTACTCTCCTCGCCGACGGCCCGTGCCGCATCGACAACGTCCCCCGGATTCGCGACGTCGAAACGATACTCGCCCTGCTCCAGCATGTCGGCGCATCGGTGCAATGGCACGGCACCAACACGGTCGAAGTGGACGCGAGCCGCACCGAGCCGAAGGCGCTCGACCCCGCGCTGTGTAAGGAGATTCGCGCTTCGATTCTGCTCGCGGGCCCCATGCTCGCGCGCTTCGGCCGCGTCACGCTGCCGCCGCCCGGCGGTGACGTCATCGGACGGCGGCGCGTCGATACGCATTTTCTGGCGCTCGAACGGCTGGGCGCGGACGTCACTGTGGGCGACGCCTACAAGCTCGAAGGGAAGCTCCAAGGCGCCGACATTTTTCTCGATGAGCCGAGCGTCACCGGCACCGAAAACGCGCTGATGGCGGCGGTGCGGGCGAGCGGAACCACCGTGTTGCGCAACGCGGCGTCCGAGCCACACGTTCAGGACCTGGCGCGCTTTCTGATTTCGCTAGGCGCCGCCATCGATGGGATCGGGAGTAACACCCTCACCATCGAGGGCGGCCGTTCACTCACAGCGGCGCCGTATACCGTCGGCCCCGATCACATCGAAATCGGCTCGTTCATCGGCCTCGCTGCCGTCACCGGCGGTGCCGTGACGATCGACGGGGTCCGCCCTGACGACCTGCGCTCGACGTTGCTGGCGTTCGAGCGCCTCGGCGTGCGGCCGCGGCTCGATGGCGCCAAGTTGATCGTCGATGCCGATCAGGAGCGCCGCATTCGCCCCGATCTGGGCGGCCACGTCCCAAAACTCGAGGACGGACCGTGGCCCGCCTTCCCGGCCGATCTCATGTCCATTGCCATCGTCGTGGCGACCCAGTGCGAAGGGTTGGTGCTCGTGTTCGAGAAACTGTTCGAGTCGCGGCTGTTCTTCGTGGACAAGTTGATCGGCATGGGCGCGCGCATCGTGTTGTGCGATCCGCACCGCGCCGTGATCGCTGGGCCGTCAGCGTTGCGCGGGCAACAGGTCGAGAGTCCCGACATCCGGGCCGGCATGGCGATGCTGCTGGCGGCGCTCGCGGCGCAGGGCGACTCCGTGATTCAGAACATCGGGCAGATCGAGCGGGGCTACGAGCACATCGACGACCGGTTGCGGGCGCTGGGAGCGCAGATTGAACGTCGATCCTAGGGTAGGCGACCATGGGGTAGGGGCGCAGCATGCTGCGCCCCTACAATCATTGACCGAAATTCCTGCCGGCGACGCCGCCGTCCCGCGCCTCGAGGTGACGGAGTGGGCGGAGCGGTACGGCTTGGTCGCCGGCATCACGACGCGGCCGCTGAGCCTCGGATTGTGGAGTGACGAGCCGGTCGGGCAGGTGATCGGCCGCTGGCGCGCTTTCCGCGCCGCGTTCGGCGCCCGCTTTCCCACGATTGTCCTCGCACACCAGGTCCACGGCACGGACGTCCACTGGCACGAGTCGCTGCCCGAAGGCTGGCTCATTCTCGACGGCAGCGACGGACATGCGACGGGGGAGGAAGGGGTCCTGCTCACGGTCACGGTCGCCGACTGTATTCCGGTGTATCTCACCATCCCACACAAAGGTGCGATCGCACTCGTGCATGCCGGGTGGCGCGGGACGGCCGACGGCATTCTCGAGCAGTGCGTGGAGCTCCTGAAGTGGCGCGCTTTCGCCAGGGCGAGCGACATCGTAATACATTGTGGCGTTGGTATTTGCGGTGGATGCTATGAAGTAGGTTCTGAAGTCGCGGTGCGCTTTGGCTTGAACGGAACCGTCAAGCTGGATCTGCGTGCGATCCTCACCGCGCAGGCGCGCGACCTGGGGATACGGGAGATCACCGTTTCGCCGTGGTGTAGTGCGGAAGGACGAGACCGCTTCTACTCGCACCGCGCTTCCCGCGGCCGCGATGGCCGCATGGTTGCGTATCTCGGACGCCCGCGATAACATTCCCTCCGTGAAGCGGGCGAAGTTCAGCCCGCGCTTTTTTTTCCATGCTCACTGAGAGTCTTGTTGAGGCCTTCCGAACCCGGCTCGCAGTACTGGGGTTCGATTTGGCCGACCTGCGCATCGGCGGCACGCCGAACCGACCGCTCGTCCAAGTCCGCATTGACTGTCCGCCACGGCACGTCACGGTCGACGACTGCAGCCGGGTCAGCCGGGCGC
The DNA here is from genome assembly GCA_036505175.1 of Gemmatimonadales bacterium. Taxonomy (GTDB): domain Bacteria; phylum Gemmatimonadota; class Gemmatimonadetes; order Gemmatimonadales; family GWC2-71-9; genus 20CM-2-65-7. Next base: position 27,330 of record DASXTV010000004.1, on the reverse strand, counting down.
TCGAACAGTGGCTCGACGCGGACGGTGGCGGCCCCCTGGGCAATCGCTACGTGTTGGAGGTGTCGAGCCCGGGGATCGAGCGGCCCGTGCGCTGGCACCGGCATTGGGCGCAGTTCGTGGGACGTGACGTCAACGTCAAGCTGGCGGGGATAGGCCGGGTACGTGCCCGGATCGTGGCGGTTCCCACGTCGGACACCGTGGTGCTCGAGCCGCAGGGCAAGCCAGCAGTGGAGTATCGGCTCGCCGAGCTGAAGGATGCCCGGCTCGTCCCGATGACTGAAGACTGAGGACTGAGGACTGAATGGCCAACGCAACCGACGTCGTCTCGGCGATCCGAGAACTGACGAACACCAAGCAGCTCGAACGCGGCGAGCTGATCGACCTGCTCAAGGACGGTCTTCACGCCGCCCTCGTGAAGCGGTACGGCCCCAATGTCCGCGCCGAGATCGGGATCGACGAGATGAAGGGCTCGATCCGGATCGTCGTGCTCAAGACGGTCGTCGAGGCCGTCGAGGACGCCGGGACCCAGGTCACGCTGGAGGAAGCCAGGTTCGAGGACCCCGACTTCCAACCCGGCGACGTGTTGGAAGAAGAGGTGCCGTTCGAGCAGTTCGGCCGGACCGCGGTCCAGGCGGCGAAGCAGCGCATCATCCAGCGCGTCCGCGAGGGTGAGCGCACGCGGATCCGGGAGGAGTTCTCCGGGAAGGTGGGCGAGCTGCTCTCGGGCGAGGTCCAGCAGATCGAGCGCGGCAAGATCGTGGTTATGCTGAACAAGTTCCGCGAGGCCGAAGCGATCATCCCGTACCGCGACCAGAACCATCGCGAGCATTTCCATCAGGGCGATACGATTCGCGCCGTCTTGAAGCGCATCGAGGAGACACCCAAAGGCCCGCGGCTCATTCTGTCGCGCGCGGACCCGCTGTTCGTCAAAGCCCTGTTCAAGCTGGAAGTCCCCGAAATCCAGCAACAGATCGTCGAGATCCGCGCCACGGCGCGGGAAGCGGGCAGCCGTACCAAAATCGCCGTGTGGTCGCGCGACGACGGCATCGATCCGGTCGGCGCCTGCGTGGGGCTCAAAGGTTCGCGCGTGCAGGCCGTCGTGAACGAGCTCAACGGCGAGCGCATCGACATCGTGCCGTGGTCGTCCGATCCCGAGCGGTTCGCCAAGCTGTCTCTCGCGCCGGCGCGCGTCGCCCGCGTCTTCTCCGATCCCGAGTCGAAAACGATTCAGGCGATCGTGGACGAGGACCAGCTGTCGCTCGCGATCGGCCGTAACGGCCAGAACGTGCGTCTCGCGTCCGAGCTGACGGGATGGAAGGTCGATCTCTACTCGAGCCGCGAGTGGCTGGAGCGCGGCGGCGAGGGTCCTCTGTTCGCGCCGCTGCCGCCGACCGATCAGTCGGTCACGCAGGTAGCGCTCGCGGAAATGAAGGGGCTGTCGCCCGAGCTGGTGGCGGTGCTCGAGCAGGCCGGCAAAAAGACGCTCCAGGACATCCTCGATCTGGAGCGCGAGGATGTTGACCGGATCCCGGGCATGACGCCCGATCTCGCCGAGAAGATGATGGCCTTCCTCAATGAGATGACCGAGGAGGGCGGAGAAGAGGAAGAGCCGGGACCGGCGAGTCCCGGCGCCGGAGCGCCGACCGCGGCGTGAGCACGCGAATCACCCGCTTGCTCGGCCTGGGGCTGCGCGCGGGCAATGTCGTCGTCGGAGTGGCGGGTGTCAGGGCAGGATTGCAGCGAGGCAGGTTGGTGTGCGTGGTGCTGGCGCAGGATGCCGGCAAACGGACGATCGAAAAGGTCGTCAGACTCGCGGAGGCCAAGCAGGTCCCGACGCTCCGCGGTCCCCACGCAGCGGAGTTGGGCGCGGGACTTGGCCGGCCACCGGTACAGGCGGTTGGAGTCACGGATCTGGCCTTGGCCCGCGGGCTGATAGCCGATAGCGTAGCCGATAGCCGATAGCCGATAGCCGACAGCGAGGAGTTCAGTGGCAACGACGCGGATCCATGATCTAGCAGCGGAATTTGGGATCTCCAGCGAGCAGCTGATGGGCATGCTCAAGGAGATGGACATCTTCGTGCGCAGTCACCTGACGCCGCTCAAGGACGAGCAGGTGTCGCTGATGCGCGCGCGCTGGGAGCGCGACAAGCGCAAACAGAAGCAGCCGAGCGCGCCGCCCAAGCGGCGCCGCGCCGCGGCCAAGGTCGTCGAGCCCGCACCCGAGCCCGTCGCGGTGGGCGATAGCCGCCCCAAGCGTCGCCGCCGCACGGCCGCGGAAGTCGCGGCCGCCGATGCCGCCGCAGCCGAAGTCGCGGCCGCCGAAGCGGCCGCGGCCGAAGTCGCGCGCCTGGCGCTCGAGACGGCGGCGCGCCAGCAGGAGGAAGAGAAGCCCGCCGCATCGCTCGAGGAACGCGCCGCCGCGCTGTTCAAGGATCTGGCGCCGGCCGAGTCGGTGGAGCCGGCCGCACCGGCCGGAAGCCTGACGTTCGCGCCGGCGCCACCCTCCGCCGCCCCTGCGCCGCCGTCTTTCTCGCCGCCGCCTTTCACGCCGCCGCCGTCGGCGCCGTCACCGCGCCCGTTCATCCCGACGCCGGTCCGCCCGCGGCCCGGCCCGCGCGGGACGCCATCCGGCCCGGGGACGCCAGTGCCGCCGCGACCCGTCGCATCCGCCGCCCCGGGGGCGCCGCCGCTCGACGAGCGCCGGCGTGAGAAGGGGAAGAAGCGCAAGAAGGGCAAGAAGTCCCTCGTCGACCAGGAAGCGGTCGCGCAGAACATCTCGCGCACGCTCGCCACGCTGAAGGCGCCGGTCGGCAAGAAGGGCGTGCATCGCCGCGAAGAGGGACCGACGTTCCGTGAGGTGCAGGAAGAGCGCCGGCGCGAGGAGCGCGAGCGCGAAAAGACGCTCGTCCGGGTGACGGAGTTCATTACCGTCTCCGAGCTCGCCAACACGCTCAAGGTCCCGCCGACCCAGATCGTGACGTTCGCGTTCAAAGAGCTGGGCCAGATGGTCACGATCAACCAGCGGCTCGACTTCGACATGATCGAGCTCATCGCGTCGGCATTCGGATTCCAGGCGGTGAAAGAAGAGGAGTACGCCACCACCCAGACCGAACAGGCGAAGGATGCCGATGAAACGCTGAAGCCGCGGCCGCCGGTCGTGACGATCATGGGTCACGTCGACCACGGCAAAACGTCGCTGCTCGACTACGTCCGCAAGGCGAACGTCGTCGCGGGCGAGGCGGGCGGCATCACGCAGCACATCGGTGCCTACCAGGTCACCCTGAAGGACGGCCGCAAGATCACGTTCCTCGACACCCCGGGCCACGAAGCGTTCACCGCCATGCGCGCCCGCGGCGCCCAGGTCACCGACATCGTGGTGCTGGTCGTCGCGGCCGATGACGCGATCATGCCGCAGACGATCGAGGCGATTTCACACGCGAAGAACGCCGGCGTACCCCTCGTCGTGGCGATCAACAAGATCGACCTGCCGACGGCGAATGTGCAGAAGGTCAAACAGGATCTGCTGTCGCACGGGGTGGTGCTCGAAGAGTTCGGCGGCACCACGCTGGCGACGCCGATCTCCGCCAAGAAGGGCACCAACGTCGATGAGCTGCTCGAGCAGATTCTGCTGCAGGCCGAGCTGCTCGACCTCAAGGCGAATCCCGACCGCAAGGCGCAGGGCACCGTGCTCGAGGCGCAGCTCGATCCGGGCAAGGGCGCGCTCGCCACGATTCTCGTGCAGAACGGTACGCTCCGCGGCGGCGACGATTTCATCTGCGGGCAGTACTCGGGCCGCGTGCGCGCCATGTACGACGAGCGCGGCGGCACCGAGAGTGAGGCCGGTCCGTCCACACCGGTGCAGATCCTCGGCTTCGAGGGTGTGCCCGAAGCGGGCGACAGTTTCCTGGCGATGGACGATGCCGCCGAGGCGCGAGACATCGCGCAGAAGCGGCAGCGACTCGAGCGCGAAGCGCAGCATCGCCGCTCCGGCCGGGTGAAGACGCTCGAAGACTTCATGTCCGAAGCAGCGGCAGGCGGCGTGGCGATGTTGCGGATCATCATCAAGGCCGACCAGGGCGGTCCGGCCGAGGCGCTCGCCGACGCGCTCGCGCAGCTCTCGACGGCCGAGGTGAAGGTCGAAGTCGTGCATCGCGGCGTCGGGGCCATCACCGAGTCGGATGTCCTGCTCGCCCGCGCCTCCGGGGCGATCATCGTGGGCTTTCACGTGCGGCCGGATTCCAACGCGCGTGCGGCCGCGGATCGCGAGCGGGTCGAGATCCGCACCTACCGCATCATTTACGAGGCGGTCGAAGAGGTAAAGCTCGCGATGGAAGGCCTGCTCGCGCCCGAGAAGAAGGAAGTGGTGCTGGGCGAGGCCGAAGTGCGTCAGATCTTCAAGATCGCCAAGATCGGGACGATCGCCGGGTGCTTCGTGCGCAGCGGCGTGATTCCGCGGACCGGGCGGGTACGCGTCATCCGCAACGGCGTCGAGGCGTATGACGGGACGTTGGCGTCCTTGAAACGCTTTAAAGATGACGTCCGAGAGGTCCGCGAGGGCTTCGAGTGCGGCATCGGCATCGAGAACTTCAACGACGTGAAGGTGGGCGATCTGATCGAGTCGTACCGCATCGAGGAGGTCGCGCGCTCCCTCAGCGCTACTGAGTCGTGATCGTGGGCGTGATGGTGTGGGAGCTGCATCTGCCGGCGTGCCAGTCGCTCAAGGACAAGCGCACGATCGTGAAGAGTCTCAAGGATCGGATGCACAACCGCTTCAACGTGTCCGTCGCGGAGACGGCGCATCACGATCTGTGGCAGCGCGCCGAGCTGACGGCCGCCGTGGTGAGCACCGACCGGCGTCACGCCGAGAGCGTGCTGCGCGAGGCGGACCAGCTGGTGGCCGGTGCGGATGGGACCCGGATCGTGGACACCAGCACGAGCTATCTCTGAGATGAAGCGGCACCACCATCGTCCCGAGCGCGTCAGCGAAATGATCCGCCAGGCCGTCGGTGCGTTTCTCACCGGCGACGTGCGGGACCCGCGGATCGGTTTCGTCACGGTCATCGGCGTCGATGTCTCCACCGATCTGTCGCATGCGAACGTGCGGGTCAGTGTCATGGGTTCCGAAGAGGAGAAGGCGAAGTCGCTCGAAGGACTGGCGAGCGCCGCGCGGTTTCTGCGGGCGCAGCTCTCCAGGGAGCTGCACCTGCGGACCAGCCCCGAGCTGCATTTTCATCTGGACCGCGGACTCGAGCACGCACAACGCATCGATCGCGTGCTGAAGGAGCTCAAGGAGACGGACGACTGACACACGGCGGGCTCATCCTGGTCGCCAAGCCAGCCGGCCCCACGTCTCATGATGTCGTGGACATCGTCCGTCGCGCGCTCGGCGAACAGCGCGTGGGACATCTGGGCACGCTGGATCCGTTCGCCAAGGGACTGCTGGTGCTGGTCGTCGGGCGGGCGACGCGGCTTGCGCCGTTCGCCGCGGCGTGGCCCAAGACGTACGAAGGGGTCATGCGCCTGGGCGTCACGACCGACACCGATGACCTGACCGGCGCCGTCGTGGCCACGGCGTCGTGGACGGGCATCACGCCCGCGCAGCTCGCGGAGGTGATCGGCAGCTTTCGGGGCGCGTACGAGCAGCGGCCGCCGGCCTACTCGGCGGTGAAGATCGACGGCGAGCGGGCATACCGGCGCGCGCGGCGCGGTGAAGCTGTCGCTCCCGCGCCGCGGCCGGTCGAGATCCGCGAGCTGGAAATCGTGGAAGCCGCCGTGCCCGATCTGCGATTTCGGGCGAGCGTGAGCGCCGGCACCTACGTGCGGTCGCTGGCGCGGGACATCGGCGCGAAGCTGGGATGCGGCGCCCATCTCACGTCGCTGCGGCGCACGGCCGTTGGGCCGCTGCTTCTCGCCGATGCGATGGCGCCGGAAGCGGTAACGCCGGCCGCGTTGCAGGATGCGTCGGTCCTGGTTGCGCAGATGCCGCGCCGCCAGGTGGATAAGAAGGAACGGGAGGCGGTGCTGCATGGCCGGCCGATTCAGAGCGGCCTGCAAGCGAATACCGAGTACCGAGTAGCGCTCTTTGACGGCGACGAGCTGCTAGCCGTAGCCGAGCAGGTAGGCGACCTTCTGAAGCCGCGCGTCGTGGTCGCGGAGGGATGATGTTACGCGGCTCCGCCGGGGCGGTCGTGACGTGCGGGACGTTCGATGGCGTGCACCGCGGCCACCAGTCGGTGCTCGCTGAGGTGACGCGGCGCGCGCGCGCGAACGGGTTGACGAGTGTGCTGCTCACGTTCGAGCCGCACCCGCTCGCGGTGGTGAATCCGGCGGCGGTGCCGAAGCTGTTGACGCTGCCGGAGGAAAAAGCGCAGCTGGTGAGGGCGCAGGGCATCGAACGGTTCGTGGTGATGCCCTTTACGCCGGCGGTCGCGCAGCTGGACGCGGCAGCGTTTGTCGGCCGGCTGCGTGACCAATATGCGATGCGCGAGCTCGTGATGGGGTACGATCACGCGTTCGGCCGCGGCCGAGCCGGTGACGTCGATTTGGTACAGCGGTTGGCGCGCGAACACGGCTTTGCGACCGCGGTGGTGGACGCGGTGCGCGAGGACGGACAGCCGATTTCGTCAACGCTGATCCGCACCGCGGTGGCGCATGGAGATCTGGACGCGGCATGCCGCTGGTTGGGTCGCTCGTACGGGATTCGCGGGAAGGTCGTACGGGGCGCGGGACGCGGGCGGACGATTGGTGTACCGACGATTAACCTGGAGCCGCCGGACCCGCGGAAGCTCTTGCCACCGGACGGAGTCTATGCGGTGCGGGTGCGGATCTTGGAGTCAGGAGTCAGGATCCTGAATCCTGACTCCCGGATCCTGGGTGGTATGATGAATCAGGGGCCGCGGCCGACGTTCGGAGAGCAGACGCGCACGCTCGAGGTCCATCTGTTCGATTTCGACGGCGAGCTGTATGGCGAAACGGTAGACGTGGAATGGGTCCGTCGCCTGCGGGAAGTGCAGGCGTTCTCGTCCCCCGCAGCGCTGGTGGCGCAGCTCGAGCGCGACCGCCAGGCGGCGCGGGCGACCCTCAACCGGTAGAGAGCGACGATGGGGAAGATTCGTCAGCGGTTGTATTTCATCGGGGCATTGATCGTCGTGTCCATCATCTCGCTGGTGCCGCGCAACGTGAAGCTGCGCATCCGCGATGCCACGACGGGCAGCATGAAGGACACGACGGTGCGGCGGGTGCCGATCAACCTGGGGCTCGATCTCCAGGGCGGCATTCACCTGGCGCTCGAGGTCGACCAATCCAAGGGACCGATACCGGATTGTGCCGATGCCATCCAGCGCGCGGAGCGGGTCGTGCGCACGCGCATCGACGAGTTCGGTACCACCGAGCCCGTGGTGCAGATCCAGGGGCGTTGCCGCCTGATCGTGGAGCTGGCCGGCGAGAAGGACCCCGCCCGGGCCAAGAGCGTGATTCAGCGGACGGCATTCCTCGAGTTTCGCATCACCGACATGAAGAGTCTCTTCAAGGATGCGCTGCCGCAGATGGACGCGGCATTGCGCCGCGCCGGCGTCAAGTCGCGCGGTGCTGCGGCCCCCTCGGCCGTCGCGCAGTTGTTCGGCGGCGACACCAGCAAGGCCGAACGCGACTCGGCGGCCGATGCGAACACACCCGGCGTCCTCTCGTCGCTGCTGTTTCAAGGCCAGCTCCCTGGAGAGTTCCTCGTGCCGGAGGAGCAGTGGCCGCTCGTGGACAGCCTCGTAACCCGGCCCGACGTGCGCGCGGCGATGCCGCGCGGCATCGAGCTACGGTGGGGCTCCCAAGCCGAGTCGCGCGGCGCCCGCGCCTATCGGGCGCTCTACGCCGTGGAATCCCGGCCGATCATTACGGGCGACGAGCTGGTCAAGGCTACCGCGCGCCGCGATCCGGTGACCAATCAATCGGTTGTGCCGTTCCAGCTCAGCCATCGTGGGGCGCGGAAATTCTCGGATGAAACGGCGCGGCACATCAACGACTACATGGCGATCATCCTCGACGGGCGGGTGCAAGGGCAGCCGCCCGTGATCCGCAGCCAGATCGGCGCCAACGGCCAGATCGAGCTCGGCGCCAAGCCGCTGCAGGAAGCGAGCGACCTGGCGCTGGTGCTGCGCGCCGGCGCGCTGCCCGCGCCGCTGACGATCGTCGACGAGCGCGCGATCAGCGCCACCCTGGGTGCCGACTCGATTCACGACGGCGTCGTGGCGGGGGTGGTCGGGGTCCTGCTCGTGATCGTCATCATGATCGGCTACTACCGGATGGCGGGTGCGCTCGCGGTGGCGGCGTTGACGCTGTACTGCCTGTTCACCCTCGCGGGACTCGCGGCGTTCGGGTTCACGCTCACGCTGCCCGGCCTGGCGGGATTCGTCCTGTCGATCGGCATCGCGGTAGACGCCAACGTGCTGATCTTCGAGCGCATCCGCGAGGAGCTGGTTCACGGTAAGTCGCTGCGGCTCGCCGTCGATGACGGCTTCCTGCACGCGATGAACGCCATCGTCGATTCGAACGTCAGCACCGTGCTCACCGCGTTGATTCTGTACGCGGTCGGTACGGGTCCCGTGCAGGGCTTTGCCATTACGCTGATCATCGGCATCACCGCCTCGATGATCTCCGCGATCTTCGTCGTAAAGACGTTCTTCCTCATCTGGCTGTACCGGCGGCCCGACATGGTCACCCTGAGTATCTGATGATCAGACTCTTCGCGAACGCGAATTACGATTTCATCAAATGGCGGCGCTGGGCGTTCTCGCTCACCGGCGCCATCATGCTCGTCGGGCTCATCTTCCTGGCGACCCGCGGCCTCAACTACAGCATCGAATTCACGGGCGGGACGCTCGTGCAAGTCGAGGTGGCGCACAGAGTGCCCATCGCCAACGTTCGTGCGGCACTGGATAACGCTGGGCTCCAGGGCGCCGAGATGTCCAACTTTGGTTCCGACACGTCGTACGTCGTGCGCGCGCGCCTCGGTCACGAGGCGAGCCAAGGCGAGGCGGGCACGCAGGCCGTCGCCGACGCGGTAGCCCGCGCCTTCGATCAGAGCGTGGGGGCCGGTCAGTATCGGATCGAGCGGCGCGAGGCGGTAGGCCCCAAGGTCGGGCAGGAGCTGCAGGGCAAGGCACTCATGGCCATCCTGCTCAGCTTCCTGGTGACGCTCGTCTATCTGGCGTTCCGCTTCGAATGGCGATTTGGTCTCGCCGCGGTCGTCGCCACCGCGCACGATGTCGTCGCCACCATCGCGTTCATCAGCGTCATGCACCTCGAGGTCAGCCTCGTCGTGGTGGGCGCGGTGCTCACCGTCGTCGGCTATTCGCTGAACGACACGATCATCATCTTCGACCGCGTGCGCGAAAACCTGCGGAAGTACCGGCGCCAGAATCTCTACGAGATTCTGAACCTGTCGATCAACGAGACATTGCCGCGCTCGGTTCTGACGCACGGCACGACGATCGCGACCACCCTGTCGCTGCTGGTGCTCGCCGGCGAGGTGATCCGGCCGTTCGCCTGGGTCATGTCGTTCGGAATCTTCACGGGCACGTTCTCGTCCATCTACATCGCCGCGCCCGTGCTGCTCTGGATCGAGAAGCGCTGGCCCGGTGAGGATGCGCGCGGCGCGCGGGCGTTCGGAACGCGCGCACCGGCCACGCCGGTTTCCGCATCGCCGGCGACACCACCGTCTTCACCGTCGCCTCGCACGCCACAGCCCGCACGGTAGGGACGCGCCAGTGGCGTGTCCCTACCTTGTGGATACCCATTGTCATTTGGGTGATGCCGCGTTCGACGCCGATCGTGACGCCGTGCTCGCCCGTGCGAAGGCACTGGGAGTCAGGCACGTCCTGGTGATCGGTGAGTCGCTGGCCGGCAGTGAGCGTGCCGCCGCGCTCGCCCGCGGTACGCCTGGCCTCTCGGCGACCGCCGGCATTCATCCGCACGAGGCGCGCAGCTGGTCGGAGGACGCGCGCACGCGAGTCCGCGAGCTGCTCGCGGCGCCGGACATGGTGGCGGTGGGTGAGACTGGGCTCGACTACCACTACATGCACTCGTCCCGGGAAGCACAGCGCAGCGCCTTCGAGGCGCAGTTGCAGCTCGGGCAGGAGCTCGGCAAGCCGGTGATCGTGCACGCCCGCGACGCCGACGACGACATGGCCGCCATCCTCCGCTCGCTCACGCCCGGCGCTCCGGTTGTCGTGCTCCATAGCTTTTCTTCCGGTGACGCGGTCTGGGAAGCCGGCATGGCGATTAGCGCATATTTCTCTTTCAGCGGCATGATCACCTTCAAGAACTGGGGTCTGACAGACCGACTGTCCGACTGTCCGACAGACCGACTATTGGTCGAGACGGACGCTCCCTATCTCGCCCCCGTGCCGCATCGCGGCAAACGCAACGAGCCGGGCTTCGTGCGTGACGTGGTCGAGCGCGCCGCCGCGTTGCGTGGTGAGAGCCTCGACGGTGTGACGCAGCTGACGACAGAGAACGCGCGGCGCTGTTTTGGCTCGCGCATCGAGTCCTCGCTGTGACCGCCCCCCCCCCTCCGATCACTGCCAAGGTCCCGTCGGACATCGCGATCGCGCAGGCCGCCAAGCTGCGGCCGATTCGCGACGTCGCGGCCGAGCTCGGCCTGTCTGACGACGAGCTGGAACTGTACGGCAAATACAAGGCGAAGATCTCGCAGCGCGCGCTGCAGCAACGCACCGCCAAGGGGCGGCTCGTGCTCGTCACCGGGATCAATCCGACTCCAGCGGGCGAAGGCAAGTCCACCGTCACGGTTGGGGTCACACAGGCGCTGCGCAAACTCGGCAAGAACGCGATCCTCGCGATGCGTGAGCCGTCGCTCGGTCCGGTGTTCGGCGTGAAAGGCGGCGCCGCCGGCGGCGGGTATGCGCAGGTCGTGCCGATGGAAGACATCAACCTGCATTTCACGGGCGACTTCCACGCGATTACGAGCGCGCACAACCTGCTGTCCGCCATGCTCGACGCGCATCTTCATCACGGGAACGCCCTGGGGCTGGACGTGCGCCGCGTCACCTGGCCGCGCACCATCGACATGAATGACCGGGCGCTGCGGAACATCATCGTCGGCCTGGGCGGACTGTCGGGCGGGCCAATGCGGGAAGAGCGCTTCGTCATCATTCCCGGGTCGGAGGTCATGGCAATCCTGGCCCTCGCGACCGGCCTCGAGGATCTCGAGGCCCGCCTGGCGCACATCATCGTTGGGTTGCGTCCCGACAAGACGCCCGTGCGCGCCAGCGATCTCAAGGCGCAAGGCGCCATGACGCTGCTACTCAAAGACGCCATCAACCCGAATCTGGTGCAGACGCTCGAAGGCGGGCCGGCGCTGGTACACTGCGGGCCCTTCGGCAACATCGCGCACGGGTGCAACTCGGTCCTCGCGACAACGCTGGGCCTCGCGCTCGCCGATATCGTGCTGACCGAAGCCGGTTTCGGCGCCGACCTCGGCGCCGAGAAGTTCTTCGACATCAAGTGCCGGTTTGCGGGCCTCAAGCCGGAAGCGGCGATCATCGTGGCCACCGTGCGGGCGCTCAAGATGCATGGCGGCGTCAAGAAAGATCGACTCGCCACCCCTGACCCCGCTGCCGTGCAGCGGGGTGCTGAAAACCTGCGCCGCCACATTCGCAACGTGAAGAAGTTCGGCGTTCCCGCCCTGGTCGCACTCAACCGGTTCATCACCGACACCGACGAAGAGTTTGACGCAGTGCGGGCGGTCGGCGCTGCGGAAGGCGTCGAAGTCGTACGCTGTGACGTGTGGGAGAAGGGCGGGGAAGGAGGCATGGCCGTCGCGGAGTCGTTGCTCGGACTCTTGAAGACCGGCAAAGCCGCGTTCAAGCCATTGTACGACGTGCGCCGTCCGATCGCCGAGAAGATCGAGACCATCGCGCGCGAGATCTACGGCGCTGCCGGCGTTGCCTTTGCACCCGCTGCCGAGCGCGCGCTCGAGCTGTTACCGAAGCTGGGGCTGGGAGAAACGCCCATCTGCATGGCAAAGACGCAATACTCGTTCTCCGACGATGCGATTCAGTTGGGCGCTCCCACGGGCTTCACGCTGCATGTGCGCGATATCCTGCCATCCGCCGGCGCCGGCTTCGTCGTCGCCCTGTCGGGCGACATCCTGACCATGCCGGGGCTCGGCAAGAGTCCGGCGGCCGAGCGGATCCGGCTCCACCCTGACGGCACGATCGAGGGACTGTTCTGATGCGTATCATTGCCACCGACGCCGCTCCGAAAGCCATCGGCCCCTACAGTCAGGCGATCGCGACCGACCGCCTCGTGTTCACTGCGGGGCAGGTCGCGCTCGATCCCAAAAGCGGTGAGCTCGTCGGGCGCACGACGGCGGAGCAGACGGAGCAGGTATTCGCGAATCTGAAGGCGGTGCTGTCCGCGGCTGGAACGACGCTCGGGAATGTCGTGAAGACCACCGTGTATCTGGCGGACATGGCCGATTTCGCGCAGATGAATGAGGTATACGCGAAGCACTTCGGCTCGCATAAGCCCGCCCGGTCGACGGTGCAGGCAGCAGGGCTGCCGAAGGCGGCGCGCGTCGAGATCGACGTCATCGCGGTGAAACCCTAGCTGCCCAGCTCGCATTCTCATGTGGCGGATTACCGTTCTGGTGGGCCTGTTCTACCTGGCGACGATTCGGGCGGGGCACGACTGGGGGGACGACTTCGCGCTCTACATCCATCATGCCCGCAACATCGCCGCGCGCGCGCCCTACGCGGAAACCGGATACATCTACAATCCGCACAATCCCGCGATTGGTCCGCGGATCTACCCACCCGGATTGCCGTTGCTGCTCGCCCCCGTCGTCGCAGTCTTTGGGCTCGATCTGCAGCCCATGAAGGCTGTGATGGTCCTGTCCTTCGTAGGAGTCCTGCTGATGCTGCCGCGCGTGTTTCAGCGCGACTTGCCGCCGCGATACACGGCTGCCTTGATCCTCGTCATGGGCTTGAATCCCTACTTCTGGGATTTCAAGGATCAGGTCTTGTCCGACATTCCGTTTCTCTTTTTCACGTTGGTGAGCCTGTACGCATTTCAACGGGCTGCGCAAGCCGATCGTCGATCGCTGACCTATGGCGCCCTGGCGGGGATCGCCTCCGCTGCGGCGATCGCCACTCGGGCTCTCGGAGTCGTGATTCTTCCCGCCTTCATCGCGAGCGATGTTCTCCGTTGGCGTCGTGTCAGGCGGGAGACGGCCCTGGCGTGCGGCATCATTATCGCGTTGCTGTTGTTGCAATACGTTCTCGGAGCGCAGGACGGAAGCTATTTCGACACACTGACGGACACCCCGGCCGCGGTGGGGCGGAACATCGTGGATTATCTGCGCGCCCTCTCGGATATCTGGGTCAACGGCTACACGGGCGCGGGGAGAAAAATCATCTTCCTCGTGACCCTGGGACTCGCGGGGTTCGGCTATTTTCGCGCGCTCCGTGGCGGGCCCACCGTTGTGGAGCTCTTTCCTCTATGGTACGCGATTCCCGTGATTCTGTGGCCCGCGAACCAAGGCACGCGCTTCCTGATTCCATTGATTCCTTTCTATCTCTATTACTGCCTGCTCGGCGTTCGTGGGTTAGAGATCGCGCTCGCACCACGCAGGTACGTGGCACTCGCATTCCTGGCCATCGTGGCATTGGTGTATAGCGCCAGATACTCGACCATGCGGTACGGGCCGTTGGCGGACGGCGTCGCGGCGCCGGAGAGCATGGAGCTGTTCCGTTTTGTGGAGCAGAATACGGCACCGCAGGATATCTTCGTGTTCAACAAGCCGCGCGCGCTGGCGCTGTTCACGGGGCGCCGCGCATCCGCGCCGTTCACACCGGACGATCCGTGCCGGCTGTGGCGATATTTTACTGAGATCGGCGCAACCTACGTCATCACGGGCCCCGTCGGTGTGGACCCGGAGGCCGCCTATCTCGAGCGGTTCGTTTCCCGCTATTCCCGGGCGTTGGTCCGGGTGATGGGGAATCGAACGCTGGCCGTCTATCGCGTCGTTGGCGATCCCTGTTCCGGGAGCGGATTGGGCCTGGTGGCCTGACCAGTCTTCAAAACTGTTTGGGGCTCTAACGGGCCTCGGTAGGTTCGATTCCTACACGCTCCCGCCACGCCCCTGGGTTGACTTTTTCCCTCGCCAGCCACAATCCTAGAGCATGAGCACGGTACAATGGGCTCGCATCCGTCCCGCGGAAGCCAGCCATTTGCGCCGCGGCGCGTGGTATCGCGTCGTGCGGCTTACGCCGCTCGAAGCCGTACTCGATGTCAACGGGACCATGACCGCCTTCCCACGCCCGTCGCTCGAGATCCTCCCGACACGGCCTACGCGCTGGACCGTCGTGCCGCGACCCGCTCGCTCGGCGCGGCTGCCGCTGACCTGGGGCGGGCGCTATGGGGTCTGCCCCAACTGCAGAGAGCGTGCCCGCCTCGACGAGCGCGCCCCGAGCATGCGCTGCCCCAAGTGTAACGGCCACTTCGATATCGGCTGGGACAACTCCTGACTGTTGCGTAGCACCGCCACTCGTATATTGGGCCCGCGCCCATTCTCGTCTCCCGCACTAGGAGCGGCGATGGCTATCCTATTTGCCCGCTTGCAGGCTGATGTCCCTCTGAAGATGCGCCGCGGTGCGTGGTACCGCGTCATCCAACTCACGGATCTCCAGGCAGTTATCGAAGTCAATCACCGTAAAGTCGGTGTGCTGCGGGCGTGGCTCGAGATTCAGCAGCGCCCACCGCAATACTGGAGTGTCGTCAACGGCTCTCCGGAAAATAAAAAGGCGCCGCCGCATCTTCGGGGAACCTACGGCGTCTGCCCCAACTGCCGTGCGCGGAGGCCGCTGCCGAAGAAGACCACCCGCACGCTCGAGTGTGCTCGGTGCCAACAGGAGTTCGAGATCAATTGGGCCGAAGGCAATGGCGTCAACGTTTAGAGTGACAGCCGTCACTTCCAACTCGGTCTGCCTACATTACTCTTGTCGTCCCTTCGTCGCCCGAGTGTAACTGATGGTGTGGGCTCGTCTGCAAGCCGATGTGAACTGCAACCTGCGCCGCGGTGCCTGGTACCGGCTCATCAAGGCTCAAGGTCTCGCAGCCGTGGTAGATGTGAAAGGGACACCCGTCCCGGTGGTGCGGGCGTTCCTGCAGATGTCGAGTACGCCGCCTCGGAAATGGACCGTCGTCCCGCGTCCGAAAATCGTTCCGCGGTCGCTGGGAATCGGCGACCACTATGCCGTCTGCCCCTCATGTCGCGACCGCGTGCCGCTGCGTGGCCGGCCCAGCCGCATGCTGTGCAGCCGCTGTAGCGTCGAGTTCGCCGTCGATTGGGACGAGCAGTATCTCGCGAGATAACTCCAGCGTTCATTAGGTAGATCCCTGCCGCGGCAGACGAGATTGTATCTTGTCTGCCGCGTGCTCCATGCCTACGTGATCCTCAATCCCGCTGCGGGACGAGGCGCCGCACGTCGCGTCGAGTCGGTCGTCGCGCGGGCGTTCCGCGCGCAGGGGTGGGCGGTGGATGTCGTCCGCACCCAGGGCCCCGGTCACGGCCAGGAGCTGGCGGCCGCGGCGGTACGGCAGGGCGCGAAGCATGTGGTGGCGGTGGGCGGGGATGGCACCGTCCATGAAGTGGCGAACGGTCTGCTGCGCACCGACACCGATGCCGCACTCGGCGTCGTCCCGGTCGGTTCCGGGAATGACTTTGCCAAGTTGGTTGGCATGCATGGTCACGATCCGGTGCGGGCAATCGCCCGGCTGGTCACCGCCAGCTCTCGGCGTTTCGACGCGGGGCGAGTGTGCGACGAGTGGTTCGTAAACAGCGTGGGGTTCGGGTTCGGCCCGGCGGTCGTGAAGACCCGGAACGCGATGCGACACCTGCGCGGCTTTCTCTCGTATCTCGTGCCGATCGTGAAGACGTTTTTCACGTTCGCGCCGCCGCTCTTCGATGTTGCGGCGCCCGGATTTCGGGAGCGGGGGTACATGATGATGGTCGAGGCGTGCAACGGCACGACGGCGGGCGGCAGCTACCGTTTTGCACCCGACGCCGATCCCGCGGACGGCAAGATGGATGTCTGTTTGATCCGGCGCGTGTCGCTGTCGCGTTTTCTCCTCGCGATTCCGCGCGTCATGCGGGGGACACACGTCCGCATGCGCGAGGTCGCGATGATCAAGACCGCGAAGCTCGTGATTCGGGCGCCACCCCCGGAAGCGCCGCTGGTGCTGCACGTAGACGGGGAGCTACGGGAGCCGGGAGTCAACGAATGCACGGTGGAGCTGGAGCGGGGGAGACTCAACGTACTGGTGGCGCGATGAAGAACGATGGAATGAGGGAACGATGGAATGTGGTCGCCCTGGCGGCTTTTCTTTCCATCATTCCATCGTTCCATCTTTCTGCTCAGGATTCCACCAGCACCCGAGATACGAGCCACCTCATCCTCCCAGCAGACACGATGCACAGGGGAGTCAGGCCTATGGGGGCCTTCCTCCGCTCTTTCGCGCTTCCCGGCTGGGGCCAGGCCGCGACCGGCCGGCCGATGACGGGGACCGCATTCGTGGCTTGGGAAGGCGTGACCGCCATGATGACCTTCAAGGCACAACAGGAAGCGAATTACTTCAAGAAGATTCACTCGGCGAACCTGCGCCTCAAGCGCCAGGAGGTGCAGGACTGGCTCGTGCTCTGGGTCTTCAACCATCTCTTCTCGGGCGCCGAGGCCTACGTGTCGGCCCATTTGCGCGATTTCCCACCGGATCTCAAAGTGCGCGCGTTCCCGGGCGGCATCGGCGTCACCATTCCGCTCCATGAATAAAGCCCCGCTCGGCGTGTTCGATTCGGGGATCGGGGGGCTGACCGTGGCGCGCGCGTTGTTCGAGCGGTTGCCCCAGGAATCCGTCATCTATTTCGGCGACACCGCCCGCGTCCCCTACGGACCCAAGTCCCCCGACACGGTGCGGCGCTACAGCGGCGAGATCCTCGCCTTTCTGTTGCAGCGCGGCGTGAAGGCGGTGGTGGTCGCGTGCAACACGAGCACGGCACACGCGCTCGGCTACCTCCAGGAGCGCTCGTCGGTGCCGGTCGTCGGCGTCATCGAGCCGGGCGCGCGCGCGGCTGTGGCCGCGACCAAAATGGGAACGATCGGTGTGATCGGAACCGCCGGCACCATTGCGAGCGGCGCCTACGAGCGCGCGATCACGGCGCTCCGCGCCGACGCGCGCGTGCACAGCCGGCCCTGTCCGCTGTTCGTGCCGCTCGTCGAGGAAGGCTGGTTCGAGCATCCCGCCGCCGAGCTCATCGCGCGCGAGTATCTCGCGCCGCTGCAGCGGGCACAGGTTGACGTCCTCGTGCTCGGCTGTACGCACTATCCGCTGCTCAAGCCGCTGCTGGCGCGTGTGATGGGACCTGCCGTGAAACTGGTCGATTCGGCAGAGGAGACCGCGACCGCGGTAGCGCGCGAGCTGGAACGACTGGATCTCCTGGCGAACGGCGGGAGTCACGAGCATCGCTTTGTCGTGTCGGACGACGAGCCGCACTTTCGTAAGGTGGGGGCGCTGTTTTTGGGCGAGAAGCTCAAGCGGGTCGAAGTCGTGCCGCTGTGAATTGCCGCAATTGCACATCGTCGGTGGTAATCACCGCGTAACGCCCGCCGTCCAGAAACGCTCCTGGATTCAGATAGGTCCGTCCATCGGGCAGGCGGTCCACGACCGGCCGATGTGTGTGCGCCATGATGACGAGCTGCACGTCCGGATGGCTCCCGAGGAAGTCGGCGGCCCAGCGCCGCTGCGCCGCGGCCGCCCGGTCGAGCACCGCATGATCCTTGGTGTTGTCGGCGAGATGGCGCGAAAACAGATCGGCGATCCAGAAGCCGATCGTGGGGTGGAGTACCCGAAAGATGGCGACGGTGATCGGATGACGCGTGAAGCGATGCATCAGCGCCCCCGTCCAATGCTGCTCGGTCAGCCCGTCGCCGTGCGCGATGAACGCGCGCCGGCCCCCCAGCTCCAGCTCCGCCGCGCCACCGAAGAACGCGATTCCCAGGTCCTGCGTGAAAAACGATCCTCCCCAGCGATCGTGGTTGCCGCCCACGAACGTGATCGGGACGCCGCGGGCGCGGACCTCCTGCAGCTTGGCGACGGTGGCGAAATGTTTGCGGGGGATGACGCTCGGATACTCGAACCAGAAATCGAACAGATCGCCGGTCACGACCAGGTGATCGCCGGGCCGCGGGATCTCCTCGAGGAACGCGTGGAACGCCGTGCCGACCGCGGGCGGCACCTGACCCAGATGCGCGTCCGCCACGACGATCACGCGAGCTGCTCTGGTCTGGGACGGCACGGCCCAAGCTTAGGAACCTGGAACCAGGCACGCAAGCACATTACTGTTCTCCCATGACGCAAACGCAAAAGCTCTTGATCGCCGTCGGTGTGCTCGCGGTGGCCGGAATCGCGTCGAACCGGTTCGCCTCGGGGCCTGGGACCGGCCTCGGCGAGGCATGCCGCCGCTACGTCGCCGAAGCGCGCCGGACCTGCTACTCGCAGCTGCTGTCCGAGCGTCTCAATAAGCATGGCGTCGCCGATGCGGTGGCCACGCTCGACGCACTCGCGGTGGCCGATCCCGACGTCGCCGAGCACGCGCACGAGTTCGCGCACGGCCTCGGCATCGAAGCCTACGGCATCTCCACGGACATCCCCGCGACGTTCACCGCCTGTGGAGATGGGTTCTCGTCAGGCTGCCGGCACGGCGTGATCCAGGCGTATTTCGAGTCGCGCGAGCGGGTGACGCAGCCCGAAGTCGAAGCGCTGTGCCTGCCGTTCAAGAGCCCGGGGGCGAGCCGCTGGGTGTTGTTCCAATGTGTACACGGCATGGGGCACGGCCTGACGATGCTGTACGGGCACGACCTGCCACGCGCCCTCACCGACTGCGATCTGCTCGCGGATGGATGGGACCGCGAATCGTGCTACGGCGGCGCGTTCATGGAGAGCGTGATCAACGCGACGGCGCCGCACCATCCCGCGACCCAGCTCGCCGCGCACAGCCATCACCACATGATGGCCACGACGTTCAAGGCCCTCGAGCCGGCCGATCCACTCTATCCCTGCTCGATCATGGCGGAGCGCTACCTCCACGCCTGCTACCAGATGCAGACGTCGGTCATGTTGAACTTGAATCACGGCGATATCGGCGACGCCGCGAAGTCGTGCGAGCGCGCGCCGCTGTCGGTGCGGCCGGTCTGCTTCCAGAGCCTCGGCCGCGACATAACGTCGTATACGGCGCGGGACCCGCAGAAGACGGCTGACTTGTGCCACAAAGCGCGCGATCCCTATCGCCCCGCCTGCTACTTCGGCGCGGCCAAGGCCCTCGTGGACTGGACCGCGACGACCGATGCCGCGTTCGCGTTCTGTCACATCGTCGGGCACGAGGCCGGCGGGCCGACCTGCTACCAGGCGCTGGGTGAGGAAATCGCCACGCTGCTCGCGAGCGGTCCCGAGCGGGAAGAGCAATGCCTGCGCGCGCAGGAGCCGCAGGCGATCACGGCGTGCCGTTTGGGCGCGGGAGTTCCCGCGTCGCGTTGACTTTTGCAGCAGCGGTTCGCATTGTCCCGCCAGCATGAAGACGCTCGCTGAACGGCTGCGGGGTGTGGCGGGGCCGGTTGCTGTTCGTCCGGCTCCCAAGGACGATCGCAACTCCGGCATGCCGCTCGATCTCGATGTCATCCGCGCGCTGCGCGTCAATCGCAGCGCCGTGGAGCGCCGCGCCGCCACGATCCCCACGCGCCGCACAGTAAAGAAGGAGTGGCAGGCCGCCTGGCTGCTGCGGGCGATCACCTGCATGGATCTCACCACCCTGCAGGGCGACGACACGCCCGGCAACGTGCTGCGGCTCTGCGCCAAAGCGCGTCGCCCGCTGCGACCCGACCTGATCGACGCCCTCGGCGTGGGCCACCTCGACATCAAGGTCGGCGCGGTCTGCGTCTATCATGCCTTGGTCCCGACCGCGGTCGCGGCGCTCGCAGGCTCGGGGATCCCGGTCGCTGCGGTCTCCACCGGGTTTCCCGCGGGGCTCAATCCCTTCGCGCAGCGGCTCGAAGAGGTTCAGGCGTCAGTCGCGGCGGGCGCGAAGGAGATCGACATCGTTATCACGCGCGCGCACGTGCTGACCGGCGACTGGCCGGCGCTCTACGCCGAAGTCCGCGCGTTTCGCGATGCGTGCGGCCACGCGCACATGAAAGCGATCCTCGGGACGGGCGAGCTGGCGACACTGACCAACGTGGCGCGCGCGAGCATGGTGGCGATGATGGCCGGGGCCGACTTCATCAAGACGTCCACGGGAAAGGAGCAGGTCAACGCCGTCTTGCCGGTCGGGGTCGTCATGGCGCGCATGATCCGCGAATACGAGATGCGCACCGGCGCGAGCGTCGGATTCAAGCCGGCCGGCGGGATCCGGGCCGCCAAGCAGGCGCTCGACTGGCTGATCCTTATGAAGGAAGAGCTGGGCGACCGTTGGTTAAAGCCGGCATTGTTCAGGTTAGGGGCGAGTGCCTTGCTGACGGACATCGAGCGGCAGCTCGAGCACTTCGTGACGGGACGCTACGCCGCCGCGCACCGGCAGCCGATGGTCTGATGACGACCGTCGCCAAGCTGTTCGAGACGATGGAGTATGGGCCGGCGCCCGAAAGCGACGCGCCGGCGCTCGAGTGGATCAAGCAGCACGACAACGGACGCTTCGGCCACTTCATCAACGGCCGCTGGATCGCTCCGGCCGAAGGCCAGTATTTCGAGACCATCAATCCCGCGACGAAAGCGGTGCTGGCGCGGGTCGCGCAGGGGAGCAAGGCGGACGTGGACGCGGCCGTCGTCGCCGCCAACGCCGCCGCGCCCGGTTGGGCGGGGCTGCCCGCGCACGCCCGCGCCCGTTACCTGTACGCGCTCGCCCGCGAAGTGCAGCGGCATTCGCGGCTGCTCGCGGTGCTCGAGAGTCTCGACAACGGCAAGCCGATTCGCGAGACGCGCGATCTCGATATCCCACTCGTCGCGCGTCACTTCTATCACCATGCCGGCTGGGCCCAGCTGCGCGATACCGAATTCCCCGGGTACGTACCGGTCGGCGTCGTCGGGCAGATCATCCCCTGGAATTTCCCGCTCTTGATGGTGGCGTGGAAAGTCGCGCCGGCGCTCGCGGCGGGCAACACCGTGATCTTGAAGCCAGCCGAGTTCACGCCGCTGACCGCGCTGTGCTTTGCGGAGATCGCCCAAGAGGCGGGACTGCCGGCGGGCGTGTTCAATGTGGTGACCGGCGACGGCGCGACCGGCAAGGTGCTCGTCGAGCACCCCGACGTTCAAAAGATCGCCTTCACCGGCTCGACCGAGGTCGGCCGCATCATCCGCAAGGCGACAGCGGGCAGCGGCAAGAAGCTGACGCTCGAGCTCGGAGGCAAGAGCCCGTTCATCGTGTTCGATGACGCCGATCTCGATAGCGTGGTCGAAGGCGTCGTCGATGCGATCTGGTTCAATCAGGGTCAGGTCTGCTGCGCCGGCTCGCGACTGCTCGTGCAGGAAGGCGTCGCCGAGCGGCTGACGCAGAAGCTGCGCGCGCGGATGGAGAAGCTGCGCGTCGGCTCGCCACTCGATAAAGCGGTGGACATGGGCGCCATCGTCGCGCCGGTCCAGCTCCAGCGCATCCGCGGACTCGTGGAGCAGGGCGTCGAGGAAGGGGCGAAGATGTGGCAGCCCTCCTGGGCGTGCCCCACCGAAGGCTACTTCTATCCGCCGACGCTGTTCACCGACGTCTCGCCCGCCGCCACGATCGCGCAGGTCGAGATCTTCGGCCCGGTGCTCGTGAGTATGACGTTCCGCACGCCACAGGAGGCCGTGGCGCTTGCGAACAACACGCCCTACGGCCTCGCCGCGAGCGTGTGGTCGGAGAACATCAACCTCGCGCTCGATGTCGCGCCCAAACTCAAGGCTGGGGTCGTCTGGATAAACTCCACCAACCTGTTCGACGCAGCTTCAGGATTCGGTGGGTACCGTGAGTCCGGCTTTGGACGAGAAGGTGGGCGGGAAGGGATGTACGAGTATTTGAAACCGGGTTGGGATCTAGGAGCCCGGAGCCAGGAGTCGGGGCCTCCGGCAGCAAGATCATCAGTTGAGCCCCAGCTCCCGGATCCAGGCTCCTGGCTCCCGCCGATCGATCGCACCTACAAGCTGTTCATCGGCGGCAAGCAGGCTCGCCCCGATCAAGGCTACTCCCGCAAGATCGTGGGACCCGATGGCCGAGTGCTCGGCGAGGTGGCCGAGGGCAATCGCAAGGATGTACGCAATGCCGTCGAGGCCGCGCATGCCGCGGAGGGATGGGGACGGGGCGGGGCAAGCGGTCACACGCGCGCGCAGATCCTGTACTTCATTGCCGAGAATCTCGCGACGCGCGCCGAGGAATTCGCCGCGCGTGTCGGACGGGAAGAGGTAGATGCCAGCGTGGCGCGGCTGTTCACGTATGCGGCCTGGGCCGACAAATGGGACGGCGCGGTGCATCACACGCCGATCCGCGGCGTCACCCTCGCGATGAACGAGCCCGTCGGCGTTCTCGGTATCGCCGCGCCCGACGACTCTCCGTTGCTCGGCTTCGTGTCGCTGGTCGGACCGGCGGTCGCCGTCGGGAACACCGTGATCGTCGTGCCCTCCGAGCCGTATCCGCTCGCGGCGACCGAGTTCTATACGGTGCTCGAGACGTCCGATGTGCCTGCGGGCGTCATCAACGTGATCACGGGTGCAAAAGACGCACTGGCGAAAGTGCTGGCGGAGCACGACGACGTGGATGGTATGTGGTACTTCGGCAATCCGTCCGGCGTGAAAACGGTCGAGCTCGCGTCCGCGGCGAACATGAAGCGGACCTGGGCGTCGGCGAAGAGCCGCGACTGGCTCGATCCGCGACAGGGCGAAGGGCGCGAGTTCCTGCGGCGCGCCTCCGAAGTCAAGAATATCTGGATTCCGTACGGGGAATGAGTCGCGCGGCACTGCTTGCTGCGCGAATCGCACTTTTAGGCTGGATTCTGGCAGCAGTTCGTCAGTCCTCCGCCCAGGTTGGGCAGATCTCCGTTCGCCGGCCGCCGCTGCGGCCGACTGAAGACACTTGCGACGCAGCCGCGTACGTCAGACTCGCCCGTAGCCGATTACTGTACGGAGATGTCGAGGGACATGCCGAAGCCGAAGCGGCGCTGATTTGGGCGTCCCGTCTCGATCCCGGCTCCGCGGATCCGCCCTACCTCCTCGCCGTCGCGGTGCTCCGGCCCGTTGTCATGCAGGCGTATCGATCGCGCGGTCTTACCACTGGCCTCTTGCGCCGTGAGTTCACACCGGCACGTGTCCGGTACATGGATTCGCTCATGCAGCAAGCATGGCTGCGCGAGCCATTCCTGGATTTCGATGTAGAGCCGCTCCTGAGCGTTGGCGTGTTTCCGTCGCCCGCGGAGATTCGCGATCCGGCGCAGCGCGGCCTCGTTGCCTACCGAGCCTTGAATCCGCGCCTGGCGCTCGACTCGTGGGCAGAGGCGATCGCCGCGTCTCCGACGCGGATTGATCTGCGGTTTCACCGCGCGCACACCTTTTACTGGCTCAAGATGTACGATAGTACCGTGGTGGAGCTCCGGGCGGTCCTTGCCGCAAGAAACTCCGCCGTATCCGACACAGGCCGAACGATCACATTTCCTGGGAACGATGTGCTGGAGTATTCGTACGGTGTCGCTCTGGAGCGGGCTGGCCAGCTGGATTCCGCGAAGGAGGCATACCACCGCGCGTTAGTTGCCAATCTCGGCTTGTACATGGCGCGGGTGCGGCTTTCCAATCTGCTCGCCGGCGTCGGGGATACGGCTGGCGCCATGAATGAGATTGTGCAAGCCATCGATATCGCTCCACGCGAACCGTGGCTGCTTGGCTATTACGGTTACATGCTCGTTCAGGTGGGTCGGCCCGCTGACGCAATCGTCCAGCTCAACGCCGCCGTCGCCCTGGATTCCTCATATTCGACCCCGTACTTCCTGCTCGGTCTAGCTGAGATCAGTATGCGACGCGATTCCGCCGCGGTGTCAAGCTTCGAATCGTTTCTGGCGCGCTCGGCGCGCAGTGACGAACGACGCGCGTGGACCAGGCAGCGTGTGGGAGCGATCCGTGCGGCCATGCCTGGTCATTCGGCGCCTCATGAATAAGCCCGTCGGAGCTGGTGCGATCACCGCAGTCACCCACCGCGTGAATTACTCCGAAACCGATCAGATGGGCTTCGTCTACCACGCCAACTATCTCATCTGGATGGATATGGCGCGCACGGAACATCTCCGCGAACGCGGGATGTCGTACAAGGAGCTGGAGCAGCACGGCACGTACTTGACGGTCACGGACGTGCACGTCCGCTACCGCCAGCCGGCCCGCTATGATGATATGATTCGAGTCCGCTGCTGGGTGCGCGATCTGGCCTCGCGGCGCGTGATTTTCGGTTACGCGGTGGACCGTGCGGCGACAGACGAGCTGCTGGCCACCGGCGCAACGTCGCTGATCGCGCTGAACCCACAACAGACTCTCTCGCGCATTCCGGAGCACGTGTTTGAGCTGCTCGAACCCACGGCAGATCCGGTCCGTCTCTAGCCTCGTCGTTATTGCCGCACTGCTGGGTGTGCGGCCGGTACTCGCGCAGCAACCAGCCGCGGTCACAGATGAGACGACCGTGGGTGTGCTGGCCGGGTTGCTCGCCGCCTCCGACGCCCGCCGGTTCGATCCCGCGCCGCTGCGCGAGGCGCTGAGCCACGCCAATCCCGCCGTGCGGCGCCAGGGCGCGCTCGCCGCCGGCCGCATTGGCGATGGCGCGGCGGTCGATCTCCTGATTCCGGTCCTCAACGATTCCGTGCTCACCGTCCAAGCCGCCGCCGCCTTTGCGCTCGGCCTGCTCAAAGACGCCCGCGCTCTCCCGGCGCTGTTGGAAAAAGTTCGCGCCGCGTCAGCGACGGACCAGGGGGGGGGCCCGCAGCTCGAGGCGGTGACGGCGATCGCCAAGATCGGGGGCGATGAAGGCGCGCGAGTGCTCACCGACATCCTCGCGGGCGGGTCGCCGGGTGCCTCGACGCTGGTCGTGAAGGCCGCGCTGCTCGAATCGTGGCGGCTCGGCGCGCGGGCGCCGGTCGCCCAGCTGGTGCGTTTCACCGACGCTGCGGACGCGGCGACGCGCTGGCGTGCCCTCTACTCGCTCGCGCGTTTGCGCGCCGCGGCGGGCGCCGCGCCGCTGATCCGCGCGCTCAGCGATGGGGACGCGCCAACGCGCACCGTGGCCGCGCGGGGACTCAGTAAAGCGTTGGTAGACAGCGCGCGCCTCGTTGCCGGCGACGCGATTGCCGGCCTGCGCCGGCTGCTCGATGATCGCGACGCCCACATCCGCATCAATGCGCTGCGCGCGCTCGCGTCCTTCCATGATTCCGGGCTCGCGAGCGCGGTCGTGCCGCTGCTCGCCGATCGCGACATCGGGGTGGCCGTGCAGGCCGAGACGACCTTGGGTGCGCTGCGCGGCGCCGCGGCGCTCGCCGCCCTGCGTCCTCGACTCACCAGCAGCGTCTTCGCGCTCAAGCGACAGGCGCTCATCGCCATCGCGCAGGCGGACAGCGGCGCCGGCGTGGCGGCGGCGGTCGCCGTCGGCAACGATGCCGACTGGCGCTGGCGCAGCGCCGCCGCAGAGGTGTTCGGTGCCGCGCGCGCGCGCGACCGGCTGGAACGTCAGCTCGCCGATCCCGACGGCCGGGTCGTGGCACAGGCGCTGCAAATGCTGCAGCGCATCGTACCGGCGGATGATTCGTCGCTGCTCGCGCGCGCGCGCGGACTGCTCACCAATCCCGATCCTGCCGTGCGCAGCGTCGCGGCCGATCTCATCGCCCGCCACCCCAGCGTCGACGACGTCGATCTCCTGATCGCCGCGTACGCCCGTGCCGAGCGCGACCCGTTCAACGACGCCCGCCTGTCCGCCGTCTCGGCGCTGGGCGCCATCGCCGCGTCGTCAACGGCCGGCCGGCTCCGCGTCGCCTCACAGTTCACCGCGGTGACTCCCCGGCCCGATGACTATCTGGTGCGGCGGCTCGCTGCCGATACGCTCCCGGACACGCGGGATGGCTGGGGGCCGGTCCTGCCCATCGCCACGGGCCGCACGCTCGCCGATTATCGCGACGTCGCGCGCCGCTGGCTGGCGCCCGCGCTGTCGGGCTCGAGCCCCCACGTGTTTCTGGAGACCGATCGCGGCACACTCGACATCGAGCTGCTGCCGGCCGAGGCGCCGCTCACCGTCGCGGCGTTCCTCGACCTCGTCAACCGCCGCTACTTCGACGGGACGCGTTGGCACCGCGTCGTGCCGAACTTCGTCGTGCAGGATGGTGATCCGCGGGGCGACGGGTGGGGTGGGCCCGGCTTCGCGATCCGCGACGAGATCAATCCCGTCCGCTACGAAACGGGCACCGTCGGCATGGCGCTGTCGGGTCCGAACACCGGTGGCAGCCAATACTTCATTACGCATTCCGCGCAGCCGCATCTGGATGGCATCTACACGATCTTTGGCCGTGTCGTCGGGGGACGCAGCACTGGTGTGCTGAATGCGATCGGGCAGGGGGATCGCATCCGGAGCCTACATCGATGAATCCCATGCTGAAGCATGGGCCCAACAAATCACTGCCGGTAACGGCAGTGCTGTATTGGGCACAGGCTTTAGTCTGTGTGATTGCTCTGGGGATCGCGTTTCGATCAGACTTGTCGGCCCAATACGGCTACTTCGGCCAAAACAAGATTCAGTACCGCCGCTTTGATTGGCGGGTGCTGCGCGGCGAGCACGTGGATCTCTACTACTATCCCGAAGAGGAAGAGCTGGGCCGCGTCGCGCTGGCGTACGCGGAGGAGAGTTACGACTCACTGCAACGTCGTTTTAACCACGCCGTTACTCGACGTATTCCATTGATTGTGTATGCGTCGCACAGCGATTTCGAGCAAACCAACATCCTGCCGTTCATCCCGCCCGAAGGCCTGCTGGGTGTCACGGAGTTCCTGCGGCGCCGCGTCGCGCTGCCGTTCCGCGGCAGCTATGCCGAATTCCGGCATACCATCCGCCACGAGCTGGTGCACGTCTTCCAGCTGAGCCTGGCAGCTCAAGTCTTCGCGCGCTACCCGCGCTTTCGGCAGACCGGGATGCCGCTGTGGTGGAGCGAGGGGCTCGCCGAATTCTTCTCGGTGGGCGAGGACAGCCGCGACGAGATGGTGCTGCGCGACATGACGATCGCCGGGCACCTGCCG
>DASXTV010000003.1:0-45753 GCA_036505175.1 Gemmatimonadales bacterium | reverse complement strand
CGCCACGATACCGGCGCCCCCCCCCGAGCCGTGCGGGATCCACCGCGACTTCTATCCAGACCAGGTGCTAGTCGCCGGCGAACGTCTCTATCTCCTCGACTTCGATCTGTACTCTCATGGCGACCCGGCGCTCGATATCGGGAACTGCATCGGTCACATCACGGAGCAGGCCGTGCGCACCCGTGGAGATCCGCTGGCGCTCGCGGATCGCGAAGCGGCGTTGGAAGACCGCTTCGTCGCCCTCGCCGGTGAGCAGACGCGCCCTGCCGTGCGGGCGTACGCGTTGCTCACGCTGGCGCGGCATGTCTCGCTGAGCGCGCAGCGCGTTGACCGCCAATCGTTCACCGCGCGGCTGCTCGAGCTGTGTGAAGAGAGACTCGCGTGTTGACACTGCTCGTCGTACTCGTCACGCAGACGGGAAGGACCCCCATCACGGACACCATCACGGGCATGGTGACCGGGGCCGGCGGCAGGCCGTTGGCCGGGGCGATCGTACAGGCGACGTCAGCGGTCACGGGCCTGTCCCGCTGGCAGACGAGCGACGCCGCCGGCCGGTTCACGATTTATTTCCCCGGACGTGCGCCGTACCAGCTCACCGCGTATTACTTCGGGCTGGTGCGGGGACCGGGGGTGGTGCCGTTATGGGCGCGCGACGATCGCCGCGCCGCGAGCATCCGCCTGGACCTGGCGGGTTTCGTAAACCCGATCGATACGATTCTCGGGCGGTACGGTGTGCTCGGACTGACCGGCGACCAGATCACACGGCTGCGGGAGGTCGCGGCGTCGACCAACTCGTTCGCCCTGCCGGAGCTGGAGCGCGTGCGCAACATCCTCGCCGCATCCCAGTGGTTTCGACTCTCCACCGAGGAGGCAAGCTCCGCCTCTTCGTCGCCTCCGCCGTCCCCGCCGTCTTCGTCGTCCCAGCGCTCGGTTCGAGTCACGCGGCCGGACGTGACGCTGTACACCGGCGTGTCCACGGTGTACGAGACCAACCTCACCCACGCTCCGGCTGGCCTCGACTCCTACGGCGTGCTGCTCGGCGGGGGGGGAGATTTCCGCTATCGCTCGGGGCACACCACGCTCGAGGCGCAGTACGACGGCGTGTTCCGCCGCTACACCGGCACCGATCTCTGGAATGTGCCCGGGCACGCGGCGAGCGTCGCGGTCTCGCACCGCGTGGCGCGGCGGTGGGCCGTCGGCGCCGAAGCAGGGATCCAGCTCAACGGGTCCTCCGAGGACCGCGTGCTGCGTAATGAGTACACCGCGGAGGCGAACCTCGAATACCGCCTCACCGGCGCGAGCCGAGTTGAGCTCTACAGCGTGTACATGCTGAAGCGCTATCCCGATCCGAGGGGCAACAATGCCAGCGATCCACGCGTGGGTCTCAAATACCGGCGCGTGCTCGGTGCCAGCGGTACCTGGGGCGTCGGCGGCCGCTACGACTACAACGGCGCCGACAGCTCTCGCTACCGCTACAACGCGTACACCGCGACGTCGGACGTCGGCTTCCCGGTAGGCGGCTCCGGCCGGATCTCGTCGAGCTTGCGGTACAACATCAGGCGCTACGTGTCACGGCTAATCACCGTCGCTGCGGGCAAAGAGTTGCGCCGGGACGCCGATTTCGTGGCGACGCTCGCGTGGCGGCAGGGGATCGCTCGGGTGTGGGACGTCGTCGCCAGTTACCGCTACGAGTACTACCGGTCGAACGACCCGGACCACACGTTCCGCGACGATCTGGTCGGGGTGACGCTCACGCACTACTGGTAGCATGACCCAGTGCTAATCGTCTTGTCTCTCTTTCAAAAATAAGGTCAGCGCTGTCATCCCGAGCGAAGCGCGCGCAGCGCGCGGAGCGAGGGATCTGCTTTTTCGTTGAGCGCCGAGCGAAGGACCTGCTGTTTCGTTGGGCGAGGTTCGAGACGTGCCTAAAAGCAGATCCCTCGCTCGCGCGTGCGCGCTCGCTCGGGGATGACATGCGTGCTCGCTGTTGAGAAAGAAAAAAAGGAGATTAAAAGCAGGTCCCTCGCGCCTTCGGCGCTCGGGATGACATGCGTGCTCGCTTACGAGAAAGAAAAAAGGAAGAGCGGTTAGGGTCCTCGCATCAGCGTGCGCACGTGCTGCGCGTCCTGCTTGGCCAGCACGTCGAGCCGGTGCAGCGCCGTGTACGCCTGCACCGACTGGCCGGCCATCACCGAGAGCGGCGAGCCCGTGGCCGTGTCCTTCTGGAGCAGGAACGTGCCCTCCTGGCCAGCCGCGAATCTCGGCTTGCCGACGAAGGCGACGTCGCGCGAGCCCGGGAAGCGGACGACGACGCGCTCTCCCCCGGTCGCACCCTTGAGCAGCTCGTCCACGTGAATGATCGCTTCCTGCCAGTCGGGGTCGTGCTCGGTGAAGCGCTTCGGCCGCGCCGGCGCGCTCGTGTATGCCGGGGGCCGGATCTGCTCCACCCGACCCACGACCACCATCACCGCCGCTTGAATGCGCGCCTTGAGATCCGCGTCGTTCACCTGTTGCCGAGCCCTCGCGACGAGGTCTTGCTGTGCCGTGCTGCTGCCAGCCACCGCGGCGAGCTGGGGACCGATGGTCTCGTGACCAACTTCACGCACCGTGATGCCGCGCCCGTAGATCCAGCCCGTCGTGTAGAAAGTCGCCCGCATTCCAGGATTCAGGGAGCCCGCGCGTGCGGGCAGGACGGTGACCGAGTCGCCCTTTGCGAGCGAGACTGCGGCGGGCTTCTCGAACACCTGATCCACGCGCACGACCCCTGGCCGAGTGACCGTTCCCGCGAAGATGATGTCCGACTGCCGCACCAGCGCCGCACGGCTCGTTTGCGCCGAGAGCGGCACCACGAGCGATGTCAGAACGAGCGGGACGATCAGGGATCGAGTGCGCATGTGACGCTCACGGCATGACGGGGACACTAAAGAAGAAGGGATCGATCGACACGTCCACGGGCGATCCCGAGCCATCGAGCAGCTGGTGCGTCGCCTGGTTCACGCGGCGCTGAAACACCACCCCTGACGGGAAGTTTGCGGGATCGGGCGTGTTGGCTGCCGAGAAGATGCCGAGGAATGCGGTCCCCCGCGTGAGCAGCATGTTGTAGTCGCCCAGGTACGGGAGGAACTGCGAGGCCGGCGCGTTCGCGGGCACGGTGGCGAGCACGAGGTCCTTGTGTGTCGCGAAGCCGTCGCGCGACTGCTCGAAGCGGTTCACCCAACGGCTCGCGTTGCCTGTCCCGGTCAGCTGTTGATACAACAGCCCGACGGTGCCGTCGTCGGCTACGGCCAGGCTTGGGTTCGTGGTGTTCGGGAGCGTGCGCAGGTCGTTGCTCCACGTCGCGCCGCGGTCGAGCGAACGGCGCACGTGCACGGTCTGGACGTCGCCTGATCCGACTCGATCCGCCCAGGCGATGTAGACCGTGTCGCTGTGCGTCGCGTCGACCGCGAGCGACAGGGTCGAGCCGATGCGTTCCTGGCCCAGGGTCGGCCCGTTCGAGAAGACGATCGTGCGGCTCGTGGCGACGAGGCGGCCGGGCTGGTTGTCCGACGGGTCGCGCAGGTCGCGGAACGGCGTCGTGCCGGTGGCGCCGTTGTCGTCGCGGGCGACGACGATGTCGCCCGTGATCGTATCGCCGGCGTTGCTGCGCCAGCCGAAGTACGCCACGTACACCGTGCCATTTTGCGCGACCGCGGGGCGGATCGAGGGCCCGTTCTGGCCCAGCGTGTTGCGGGACTCGATCCGGCGCGAGGTGAACGTCGTGCCGCCGTTCAGCGAGACATCCACGGTCGCGGTGCGGCCATTCGGCGCGTCGAAGTCGTTGATGCCGACGTAGAGCCGGTCGGTGTTCGCGGCGCGGATGGCGCGGACGAAGGGCTGGTCGACGTTGGGCCGCATCGCGTCCTGCGTCATCGTCGTTGCCGAGAGAACGTCGTTCGTCTCGAGATCCTTGAGCGCGATGCTGGGGGCGCTGAGGATCGTGGCGTACAGCGCGGGCGACTCGCCCGCGGCGTGCGTGATGTCGGCGGTCTGCGCGTTGCTCGGCAAGGTGTTGCGGAGCGACCAGGTGTTGCCGCTGTCGGCGGAGACGTAGATCGGCGCCGTCGTGCTCGCCGGCCCGCCGGGGTTTGGCGTGAACGCGGAGGCGGCGAGGAGGTTGGGGTTCGTCGCAAAGACGGTGAGGAAGGGCTCGGCGTCCTGCCACGTCTCGCCGCTCAGCGACGCCGGGATCATGTCCACGACGCGCACGCCCTCGGGTGGCGGCGGGGGCGGCGAGGGCGGCGGGGAGGGCTCTCCACCCGGTGGGGGTGGTCGCCGGCAAGCTGCGACGACGAAGGCGACCGCGGCAATGAGGGTGGTGACGCGCATGGTTACGGGTTACACCGGCGTGGGCTGTGGGTTCGGGGCCTAACCCCCTGTCCCCTCTTTTCTCTTTTTCAAGAAGGGCCACCGCTGTCATCCCGAGCGAAGCGCGCGCAGCGCGCGGAGCGAGGGACCCGCTTTTGGGGCTCACGTCGGGACTTGAAAAGCAGATCCCTCGCTGCGCTCGGGAGATCCCTCGCTGCGCTCGGCAGGTCCTTCGCTGGGCTAGGGAGGTCCTTCGCTACGCGCGCGTTCCGCGCGCTACGCTCAGGATGACACGCTCGCTCGCTTTTTGAGAATCAAAATAGAAAGATTTGAGTCATGCCTCACCGTCTGTCTAAATCCCGCTACACCGCTGGTGTGCAGTGCCACAAGCTGCTGTGGTGGAAGGTTCACGAGCCCCTGGCTGTCGAGTTACAACCCAACAAGGTGCTCGAGGACCGCTTCGATCAGGGCCGTCAGGTAGGCACGCTCGCGCGCGACCGCTTCCCAGGCGGCGTTCTTGTCGATCTTCCCCACGATGCCTACGCCGAGCGGGTCGCGCTCACGCGCAAGCTAATCGACGACAGGGCGCCGGCGATCTTCGAAGCCAGCTTCCTCGCCGACAACACGTTCGTCGCTGTGGACGTCCTCACACGACAGGACAACGGCTATCACCTCACCGAGGTGAAGTCGTCGTCCTCACAAAAGGAGGAGCACCTCCCCGACGTCGCGGTGCAGATACATGTGCTTCAGGAGTCTGGAGTCAGGATCACGGGCGCGGACGTGATGCATCTGAATCGGGAGTGTCACTTCCCCGATCTCGATAATCTGTTCCAGCGTACTGATGTGACCGCCGCAGTCCAGCCACTCCTCAACAAAGTCGGCTGGGAGATCGACGCGCAGCTCGAGATGCTCGCCGGCCCGCTCCCCGATGTGCCGATCGGCCTGCAGTGCCATGAGCCGTACGAGTGTCCGTTCATGGCGCGCTGCTGGCCCAAAGATCCCGATCACATCATGCGGCTCTACAACATTGGGCCGAAGAAGGGCTGTGACTTCCTGGTGACCGGCGTGAATCGGATCTCCGACCTTTCCGCCACGCAGAAGCTCAACGTCACGCAGAAGCGCCAGATCCGCGCGATGAAGGAGGGCCGGATCATTGTCGAACCGGGCATCGGGAAAGCATTGAAAGCATTCGACGGGAGGCTAGGCTACCTCGACTTCGAAACGATTCAGCGCGCGGTGCCGGTGTGGCCGGGCATGGCGCCGTGGGAGCAGGCGCCGGCGCAGTTCAGCTATCACGAGGCCAACGGCGACGGGACATACACGCACGCCGAGTACCTCGCGGAGGGCCCGAAGGACTGCCGGCCGGAGCTGGCGCAGCGCATGGTCGACGCGACGAAGCACGCCGAGAAGGTCGCGACGTACTCGCACTTCGAGAAGACGCGCATCCGAGGTTTACAGGAAGCTGTGCCGGACCTACGGGCTGAGCTCGAGGCGCTCGAAGGGAAGTTGGTGGATTTGTTGCCGGTGGTTCGGGAGAATGTGTACCACCCGGAGTTCCTCGGCAGCTTCAGTCTCAAATACGTGCTGCATCCGCTGGTTCCGGAGCTGACCTACGACGATCTCGTGATCGTGGACGGGCTCGTGGCGAGCGTGGAGATCGCTCGGCTGCTGTTTGTGGCGGGCAAGATTCCGCAGGAAGAGCACGACAGGGTGCGGCGGGATCTGCTGAACTATTGTGAAAGAGATACCTGGGCCATGGTCAAGGTACTCGAGAAGCTGCGAGACCTTGCAAACAGCACCCCGTTGGGAGAAGACGCTAAGACGCCAAGACGCCGTAGCGGTTTGTAGGAGGTAACTGTCAGCTACACACTGATAGCCACCGCTGCGTCTTAGCGTCTTGGCGTCTTCTATCAACGGGGTGCTGATCGCCAGCACCAATCCACTAACCCCTGCCGCACGTACTGTTTGCACTGGTTGTGAATCGCCACCACTTTCGAGACCGTGGACCGGCCACTGATTGAGCGGATGGCCGCCGGCGACGAGCGCGCCCTGGGCGAGCTGTACGACCGCCACGGGAGCACCGTCTACGCCCTGGCGCGCGCCATCGTCGGGGAACGCGCGGACACGGAAGAAGTCGTCGCGGACGCGTTCGGCCAGGCGTGGCGCACGGCCGGCCAATTCGACCCCGCGCGCGGCACTGTCACCGCTTGGCTCGCCACGATCACGCGCACCCGCGCCCTCGATCTCGTGCGCGCGCGCGGGCGACGGTCGAAGGTGCTGGCGCGCGCCGCACAAGAGAGCGACGCCGGCTTCGCCACTCCGCTCGCTTCGAGCGACGCGCCCGATCGCGACGTCGAGCGACAGGAGACGCGGCAGCTCGTGACGCGATCGCTGGGCGCGCTCCCGGAAGCGCAGCGCCGCGTCATCGAGCTCGCCTACTTCGGCGGACTCTCGCACAGCGAGATCGCCGCCGAGCTGAAGGAGCCGCTGGGAACGGTGAAGACCAGACTGCGGGCTGCCATGGAGAAGCTGCGCGACGCGCTCAGCCCGCGGATCTCGCAGGTGGAGCCATGACCGAGCACCGCTGGACGGAACTCGCCGCGCCCTACGCACTGGGCAGCCTCGACGCCGAAGAGCGGGCGGAGTTCGAGCGGCACCTCGAGACCTGCGCGAGCTGCCGCGCGGAAGTGCAGTCGTTCCGCGAAGTCTCAGGGCTGTTGGCGCAGACGGTGCCGCCCGCAACGCCCCCTGCCGAGCTGCGCGAACGCATCCTGCGCGCCGCGCGCCAGGTCCGGCCGCTCACGCCGCGCCGCCGTACGATTTTGCCGTGGGCCGCGGCGGCCGCGGTCGTGCTCGCCATCCTCGGCGGATTCGGCTACTGGCGAGCCGAGAACGAAGCTCGCGTGCTGCGGACCAGGCTCGATGTCGCGCAAAGTCAGCTCGATAGCACGAAATACGTCGTGGCGGCATTGCTCGATTCCTCCGTCGCCATCACGGATCTCGCCGCGACCGGCAAAGCGCCGTCCATGCGGCTTTACTGGAACCGCGCGCGCAACATCGTGGTCGTCGCGGCGTTCGACCTGCCGCCTGCGCCGGCGGGCCGGACCTATCAGCTCTGGGCGATCGAGAAGGGCCACGCGCCGGTGAGTGTGGGAATCTTCAACACGTCGCCCACGGGACGCGCGGTGATCACGCTGGCGATGCCCACCGCCGTGCGCCCGCAGGTCAGCGCGGTCACAGAAGAACCAGCCGGCGGCTCGCCGCAGCCGACGCAACAGCCGTTCTTGGTGGGATCGTGGTCCGGAGGCAGGTGATCCTACTCGTCAGCCTGGCTCAGTGAAGGCAGCTGACCCCCACTTCCCCAAGTGGGCCCGGTGAATGATCCCACCCTAAAGGGTGGGCCCAATAGACCACTGCGCTTGAAGCGCGGTGCCTTACTGGGCCCACTCTTCAGAGTGGGAACAACAACAGGTGGCTCCAGAACAACCATTCCTGGTGGGATCGTGGTCCGGAGGCAGGTGATCCCAATCCCGAGAGTGGGGTTCCCACCCTAAAGGGTGGGCCCAATCGACCACTGCGCTTGAAGCGCAGTGCCTTACTGGGCCCACTCTTCAGAGTGGGAACAACAACATGCGGTTCCACTTGATCTTCTGTTGGTGGGCCCATTTGATCTTGCGTTGATGGATGTGGACCAAGATGTCCTGTGGCCGCTCACCAAATCTTCCTCCACATCACGTGGTCGACGCATCGGCGCATGCCCATGATCGATCAGCCGACACGGAGTTTTCTCGATGGCTTCTTCCGGCGAACGGCAATCCAAGAGCGCGTAACCATAATCGCGATGGCGTTTCTCCGAACCCACGTCCATCTCCTGCTCCAAACCGGTCCGCGAGTCGATTTGTCGAGATTGGTGCAGTTGCTGAAAGGAGGAAGCAGCTACGCCGCCAGCCGACAACCTGACAACAAGCTCGGATTGAGGTGGAATCGGGAGTATTCAGTGACAAGCGTGAGTCCGAAGCTGTTACAAGCGGCAATTGGTTACATCGAGGGGCAGAACAAGAGGCACCCAGCTGAGATGATCCCACCCTAAAAGGGTGGGCCCAGCAGATCACTGCGCTTGAAGCGCAGTGCTTTACTGGGCCCACTCTTCAGAGTGGGAACCAACATGGCTGGGCCCAGGCTCGGGAAAGTAGATCAATCCGATCTCCAGCGACGGGCGTAGAGAGCATGACACTCTACGCCCGTTTCTTTTTTCGGAGGAGCCCATCATGTCCCGCAAGGCTGTGCTGAGTTTGCTGCTCGCGGGCGCCGTCGCGATCGGCGTCACGCGGTTGATCAGCGCGTCGGACCACAAAGACAGCATGCTGCTCGCCGGCGATCCTGCCGCCGACATCGCGGACGTCTACACCTTCCGCAGCCCCACGAATCCGGTGAACACGGTGCTGGCGATGACGGTGTCGGGGTTCATCCCGCCGTCCGAAGCGAGCACCACGTACTTCGATCCGAACGTGCTGTACCAGTGGAAGATCGATAACAACGGCGACGCGGTCGAAGATCTCGTGATCCAGGCGTTCGTGACCGGCACCGGCGGGCATCAGGTGATGCATTTTCGCGGCCCCGCGGCGCCGTCCGACAACCGCGTCAGCGGTGGTGTGGAGACGGCGACGGTGGCAGTCAGTAACAGTCCGACGCCAATCATGGCTTCGCGCAACGGGATGACGGTGTTCGCCGGCGTGCGCGATGATCCGTTCTTCTTCGATCTCGTCCAGTTCAAGCACATCATCGCGGGCGAAGCGACGTCGTTCCGCAACCCCGGCATCGACACGTTCGCCGGGACCAACGTGCTCGCCATCGTCGTCGAGCTCCCAAGCGCGCTGCTGGGCAACTCGAAGCTCGGCGTTTGGGGCACGACCAGCCGGCCACAGCTCTAACACGGATCTCAAGGAGAGATTGACCATGACACGCATTGCGAAACTTGCCGCGCTCGCGGTGGTTGGCGCGCTCGGCTGCCAGAGCCCCTACGCTCCGCGGGACATCGCGATGAGCGTCTTGATGAACAAGGACCTGCAGCAAGAAGACCGGTTCGGGTTGCCCGCGATCGCCACGGTGTTCATTCCGACGGCGCTGAAGGACGCCTACAACACGGCCTCGCCCAGCGGCGACGTCGCGACCTACAAGAGCCTGATCGTCTCGAAGCTCATGGCGTTTGGACAAGACGCGGCCTCCGCTGAAGCGCTGGCGAGTGCGCTCGCGCCGGACATCCAGCCGGTCGATCTGTCGCAGCCCAGCGCGTTTCTCAACGGTCGCAAGCCCGCGGACGATGTGATCACCGGCGAGCTGCACCTGATCTTTGGCGCGAATGCGGCGTTGAACGACGACCACGTCGACGCGAACGACACGCCGTTTCTGACCACGTTCCCGTATCTCGCCGGGCCGCACGTTCAATGAACCGCGTCCGCTTCTGGCTCGGGAGCATGGCGGCGCTCGGGATCGTACTTACGATCTCGCGCGTCGCCGTGCACGGCGCGGCAGCGGCCCTGCCGGCTGCAAGCGACACGGCCATCACGTCGCGCAGCATCGCATTCTTTGAGGGCAGGCTGACACAGGATCCCGACAACTTCATGGTTGCGGGGCAGCTCGTCGCCCGCTACATGCTGCGGTTTCAAGTTTCCGCGAACCTGGCCGACGTGCGGCGCGCCGAGTCGCTCGCGCGGTCGGTGTTGCCGCTCGTGTCGGATACGGCGGGCGCGTACGCGCGGCTGGGCGCGGTCTATCTCACGCAACACAAGTTCGCCGCGGCGTACGCCGCGGCGCGCAGGAGCGTCGCTTGGAATCCCGCCAATCAAGGCGCACTCGGCGTGCTGTTCGACGCCGCGGTCGCCACCGGGCGTTACGCCGTGGCAGAGTCGGCGCTGACCCGCCTCACGCCCGGCCGGCTACCATACCAGTTCCGGGCTGCGCACATGCTCTCCATGCATGGCCGCATGGACGGCGCGTATCATGCGCTCGACCACGCTTGCGTCCAGCTCGCCAGCGCCGCGGCGCGCCCGCAGGCGCTCGCGTGGTGCCTGACCGAGCTCGCAAAGATTCAGCTCGCGCGCGACGGAGAAGGTGAACCGGCGGCTGCCGCGCTCTACCGGCAGGCGCTCCAGCTGCAGCCGGGCTACCGGGCCGGCATCGAAGGCCTGGCCGATCTGGCGTTTGCGCGGGGCGATTGGCGCGAGGCTTGCGACCTGTTCGGTCAGATCGCGGTGGACGCGCATCCCGATCTGTACCTGCGGCTCGCCGAGGTGCACCGTGCGCTCGGCGAGCCCGCCGTGGCAGAGCGGTTTGAGCGCCAGTTTCTTGCCGTCGCCCGCGCGCCTGATGCCGAAGCGCTCTACGCCCATCCGCTCGCGCTCTATTACGCGAGCAGCCCAGTGACGATCGACACCGCGTTGGCGATCGCGCGGCGTGACGTCGCTCGGCGACCTGCCGTCGAGAGCTACGACGTGCTCAGTTGGGTGCTGTTCCGTCGTGGCGACATCGTGCAAGCCCTCGGTGCGTCGGACCAGGCGCGCCGGTTCGGCAATCCGACGCCGACGATGAACTTTCACCGCGCGCGGATTCTCGAGGCGCTGGGTCGCAATACCGAAGCCGCGACGTTGCTGAAGCCCGTGCTCGCGCAACCCAGTCTACTCGAGCCGGGGGCGGCATGGGAGCTGCGAGAGCAAGCAAGTTGACAGCACCCCGGGGGTAGAAGACGCTAAGACGCCAAGACGCAGCAGTGGTGATCAGTGGGTAGCTGACAGCTACGTCTTGGCGTCTTCTCCCAACGGGGTGCCGTTCGTCTGAAGCCTATGGGTTTACAGTGACCGACCCCTCCATCCCCAGGTGATTGGTGCACCGATACTGGAACGTCCCCGCTGTGTTGAACGTCCGGTCGACGGTTCCCGACGTCTGGTTCGGAATGTCCGCGGGCACTCCCGTTGCCGCGGTGAACGTGACGTTGTGGGTATTCACGCCACCCCACGACCACGTGACCGTCGTATGCAGAGGTACCGTCACCGCTGATGGCGTGAAGCTATTGTCCGCGACGTCGACCGTCGTGATGAGCTGTGCATTGGTCGTGAACGTCACCTGCGGCGTCCCGGTCAACCCCGACGCCGTGGCCGTCGCCGTCTGCGCGCCTTCCCCGCTCCCGAGTGTACGCTGTGCGCTGGCGGTGCCGTTCGCGCCGGTCGTGTTCTGTGCCGGCGTGATCGACCCGCCACCGGTCGCGACGGCCCAGTCGATCGTCACACCCTGCTTCGGATTGTTGTTCGCGTCCCGCGCGGTCACGGTATAGGTCACCTGCGCCGAGGGGGCCGCCGTGCCACCGTCACCCGTCGTCTTGACGATGTTCGTGGCGGTTCCGGCCGTCGCCTGGAACGTGATGGTCACGGGAGAACCGACCAGCCCCGTCACCGTCGCGGTGGCCGTCTGCGCGCCGGCCGTGGTTCCGTACGTGTAGAGCACCTTCGAATGACCCGTCGCACTCGTCGCCACATTGTTTCCGGACACAGTCCCGCCCGGGGCCGCCCACGCCACGGCGATGCCCTGCACAGGGGCGGCGTTCTGATTGGTCACGAGGACGTCGAGCGATTCGGCCTTGGTGGCGAGCACGGTATCAGTGAGCGAACCCGTGGTCGCATTGGCGATGTTGACGGCGCCTTGAATCTGGGAAACGGCGCTGAAATTGACGGGAGTGAGACTCGCGACAGTCGCGCGCGCCGTCTGCGTGCCGGCGTTCGGCCCGAGCGTGCGGCGCGTCTTGGCAATTCCGCCCGCATCGCTGGTGCGGGTGGTGGGCGACACGCTGCCGCCGCCTGCCGTCACCGACCATGTCACCGCGACACCCGGCAGCGCCGCGCCGGCATTATCGCGCACGATCACCGCCAACGACTCAGGTAACGCCGCGCCCGCCGCCCCGACCTGATTGTCGCCGGCGCTCAGCGCGATCGAACTCGCCTGCGGACCTCCGTCACCACCGCCACCACCACCACATGCACACAGCGCGACAACGGCAAGCGTTGCCAGACCAGGGAAGCGCATCGCGAACCTCCGGCGGCTAAGGTGAGCGTGGATGACATGCCATTAAGCTACCCCGAAGGTGGTGGAGCGGCCTTTCGCGCTCCCATCGCTAAGTTCCATGGACGACCAGCAAGGGGGTCGAATGCGCAGAGCGTCTACGGGGGACCCACGACGCGCACCGGCAGCACCTCGGCGATCGCTGCGAAATCGGCGGCATCGTGTGTCATCACGGCGGCACCGTACAGATACGCGGTGGCGGCGAGCAGGACATCGTTGCGTAAGGCCCGCAGTCGCGCGGCCCCGAACTGGCGCCGCCGCGTTAGGATCTGCAGGGCCTGACCCGACAGAATCCACGCCACCGCCGGCGGATTGAGAAAGCGTCGGTGCCGGCGAGCTGCGTCATAGATGCGCTCCGCATAGGCTCGTCGGTCTAGCGTACCCGCCCCCATCCACAGCTCTTGGAGCACGACGGACGTGAGGAGGAACTCCACACGTCCACGCTCGCCCTCGTACGACGCTCGCCATCGGTCGGTATCGATCAGTCGGGCGATCCAGCAGGTCGTGTCAGGGCAAACCTTCACGGGCGACGGCGCGAGCGGCGCGGCCGGGGGGACCGGTCCACCAGCGGCGATCGAAAGTTCTTGAAATACGGCGCGAACTCTCGGTTGATCTCGTCCAATTCGCGCTCGAAGTCACAGTTGTCCAGCAACCGCTCGATGGCCTCGGTTTCGGTCGCGACCTCCAGGTACTCCTGCGCCCGTTTGAGCTTCTCAGCATCAATGTTCAGTGTCTTGCGCACCCTCCGCCCCATCGGGAGACCTCCCAATATGGATACGTACAATATGCATACGGTATCCGTATGTCGCACCCGAAGGCGGGAAAACGCGCAATGACTCTTATGGCCAGGGGAGCTAGGGGAGTGACCGCAGTCACGTGCCCTCGGGCTACTGTGCTCCCCCAGCTTGCGGTAACCGACTGACGTCTCTTATCCTGGGGTCACCTCACCGCAGTTCACAGGCGCCCGGATACGGAGGACCGTGAGACGAACTCTCCGGTCGGCGGCGGCGCCCGCGGCTAAGCCGATCCACATCCTGCTCGCCGACGACCACTGGGTCGTCCGCGCCGGCCTGCACGCGTTGCTCGATCGCCAAGACAACCTGCGTGTGGTAGGCGAGGCGGCGACCGGGGAAGAAGCGGTCAAGCAGGCCCGGGCCCTGAAGCCGGATGTCGTGGTCATGGACCTCGTCATGCCGGGCATCGGCGGTCTCGAGGCGGTGCGCCGCATCGCCGCCCTCCACGCCGGCACAAAGATTCTCGTCCTCAGCGGCTACCTCCAGGAGGATAGGCTGCTGGATGTGCTCGCGGCGGGCGCCAGCGGCTTCGTGACCAAGGGGAGCCCCCCTGAGGACCTCACGCGGGCGATCCACACCGTCGCGCAGAACGAGCTCTTCCTCGACCCGAGCGCCGCCCGTGTGCTGGTCGAGCACCAGCAGCAGCCGCGTGCGAAGGGGACAGGCGCCCTGAACCGGCTCAGTGTGCGGGAGCGCGAAGTCCTGAGCCTCACCGCGGAGGGGCACACCTCGACCGAAATCGGCAAGCTGTTGCGCCTCAGCCCGAAGAGCGTGGACACCTATCGCGCCCGCGTCATGGACAAGCTGGGCCTGCAGCACCGCTCCGAGCTTATCCGCTTCGCGCTCCGCGCGGGCCTCCTCACAATGGAGTAGGTAGTTCCTCCCACACGGACTGACGAATCCTCCCGACAGACGCCGGCCCTCCTGCTTGCTACCCTGCCCCTACCGAGGATTAACTCGGGACATCACGAGGGAGGGCATCATGAAGCGCATTGTATTCCTGACGCTCGCGGCGTCAGTGCTGACGAGCTGCGAGAGGCCTACGGGGCCCGCCACGCACGGCCCGCCGGCCTTCGCGACGACGGCTGCGACCCACACAACATTCAGTGGGGAA
Organism: Gemmatimonadales bacterium; assembly: GCA_036505175.1. Lineage (GTDB taxonomy): Bacteria > Gemmatimonadota > Gemmatimonadetes > Gemmatimonadales > GWC2-71-9 > 20CM-2-65-7. The sequence continues at coordinate 31,392 of DASXTV010000003.1, read as the reverse complement.
GCGACAGTGCTCCAGGCCACGGTGCTGGGCCTGCCGCCGATCGTCGTAGGTCGAGCGGGCCCGCTGCCCGAATCGGGAGGAGCCGAGGAATCCTCGGTGCTGTCGGTCAGCCGGGATGAGACCTTCGGCCTCGCCTCGGCCGAAGTCGTCCACGCCGCCACTGTGGGCCAGGGAAACAGCAGCAGCGCGGATGTGTTCGTTGCCAACCCCAGCCTGACGGTGGCCGGCAATGCCATCGAGGCCGATGTCCTGCGGTCTCAGGCCGAGGCGAGCTGCAACGGCGGGCAAGCGAGCGCGAGCGGCAGCTCGGAGGTCGCCGGGTTGGTCATCAATGGCAGCCCGATCGCGGTCAGCGGTAGCCCCAACGATACGGCGGTGGACCTGCCGGGCTTGAGAGTCGTGATCAACGAGCAATCCGGCTCCGCGAGCGGCAACCAGGCGGACATCACCGTCAACGCGCTGCACATCACGGCGTTCAACCTGTTGACCGGGGAGAAGGTCGCCGACGTCGTCATCTCCTCGGCGCACGCGGACATCACCTGCGCCGCCTGCACCGAGCCCGTGGGCGACTTTGTGACCGGAGGCGGCTGGATCACCGGCACCCCGTCGGGAGCCCGGGCGAACTTCGGCGTCGCGGGGGGCGTGAAGAATGGCGGGCTCTGGGGCCACTTGATCTACATCGACCACGGCCCCGGTGGCATCAAGGTGAAGGGCACGAGCGTGACGTCGTACGACGTCCTAGGCCCGACGTCGCGTCGCATCACGGGCAGGGCCGAGGTAGACGGGGTGGGCGACGTCGGCTACACGGTGGACGTGACCGACGCCGGTGAACCCGGCCGCGAGGACACGTTCTCGATCACGTTGGACAACGGATACAGTGCGTCGGGCCCGCTCGCTGGTGGCAACATCCAGTTGCACGTCCGGCCAGGTCCGTGCCCCTGATGATCTTTAGGCCACGATAACAAGAAAGCCGGAGAGCTCTCGCTCCCCGGCTTTCGTTTTTCGCTCGTCGAGACGAGCTAGTGAACCTGCGTCCGCAACCCCGTGCTCCCTGCATTCCCTCCAGCGCTGCTCCCGCCAGTGCCCCCAATGCCGAGCACAAAGGTATTCCCGCCCTGCGCCAACGATCCTCCCTGCGAGACGATCCCGATGCTGGGTCCACCGCCCCCGCCGCCGCCCGAACCGCCCGCACCACCGGCGCCACCCGCGCCGCCGTTGCCGCCGGCGCCAACTTGCGGAACGTCAGTCGTGGCACCGAGGCCACCCGCGGCGCCAGCGCCACCCGGCGCCCCGCCGCCGGCTGCGCCACCGGCGCCGCCGTTGCCCGTTTCGATCGTGTTGCCGTTGATCGTCAAGGTCGAGGCCACTCCGACGATGCCGAACGAGCCGCCAGCACCACTGCCACCGCCACCGCCGCTCCCGGCGCAACCGCCGGTCCCACCACCGCCGCCCCCATTGCCGCCGCCAGTGCTGTCGAGCCCGCCACCGCCGCCGCCGCCGCCACCACCGCCGCCGTGTTGGCCGGTCGCTCCGGCAAAGCCGTCCGCGGTGACGTAGCGCCCAAAGAAGTCGAGGCCACCAAAGGATTCACCGCCGGTTCCCGCGGCTCCGGGGATCCCAGCGAGGCCGGCCTGCCCATTCTCGCCAGGGGGTACCGGGGCTGTGTCTGCGCCGAGTCCACCAGCTCCCCCACTGCCGCCGTTGGGCGAGTTGCCGGGTGCGCCATCCTGGCCGGGGGCGCCGGGCGGCCCGCCTTGCCCACCCGCGCCACCGATGAGGGTGGTGCCGTGACACACGAACACGGTCTCAAAACCACCGGAACCTTCTGGTCCGTTTGCGCTCCCCGGCTGGCCGTCGGAGCCGGCGATGCCATTCTGTCCCGCAACACCAGTGAAGCCGTCCGTGCCCGCGGCGCCGTTGCCCGCGATGATGTGATTGCCCGAGATCGTCGCCACGCTGCGAGTCAACGCGATCCCGACGGCGCTCTGTCGGGCAAGGCCCGCGTCGCCGCTCCTGATGGTGAAGCCGTCGATCGTGATACCGAACACGCTGTCGCCATGCACCGCGAGAGGTGTAGCGGTGGGTCCGATGGTCGTGACGAATGTCGCCGGGTCGCGCGTCCAGGTTGCGGGATCGTAGCCGCCGTACAAACTGATCCCCGAGCGGAGCTCCACATTCTCGGCGTACGTTCCCGCACCGACGTTCACGCGCGTCCTGTCGAACGACTCCGCCAGCGCGAGCGCCGCACCAATGGTCCGCAGCGGTGAGGCGCGTGTGCCGTTCCCCGTGTCGTTGCCCGCGGGACTCACGAAAATCGCATTCTCGGGGACCACCGTAATGCAGCTCGGGCTGCTCACGTTCCCCACAGCATCACGGCCGGTCACGCAGATGAGATGCGCCCCGGCAGTCGCGAATGCAGGCACGTGGGCTCGCACCGCTTCGATTTGCTGATTGAACGCGCTGTCCTGCGCGAACATCGCCACCGGCGGACCACTGTCGACCGAGTAGGTCGCGCCTGCGACGTTGGAACCACCCGTAAAGCTGTCGTTCACGACCGCCGTGAGGTCGAAGGGATTGCCCAGGGTCAGATCGGGAGGCGACGTGGCCACATTGGTCACGACTGGCGGTTCTACATCGTTCTGGGCGACGACCACCGTAATGCAGCTCGGGCTGCTCACGTTCCCGGCGGCATCTCGGCCGCTCACGCAAAAGCGATGGGCACCGGCGCTCGCGAATGCAGGCACGTGGGCCCGCACCGCTTCGATCTGCTGATTGAACGCGCTGTCCTGCGCGAACATCGCCACCGGCGGACCACTGTCGACCGAGTAGGTCGCCCCTGCGATGTTCGAGCCGCCCGTCAAGCTGTCGCTGACGACCGCGGTCAGGTCGAACGGCGTTCCCGTCGTCGGATTGGCCGGCGATGTCGCCACGTTGGTTACCACGGGCGGTTGGACTTCGGTCAGCGTCGCGGTGAAGATCGCGAACGTGAGCTTTTCGCCGGTCACATTATCGACGGCGCGTGCCTCGACCCGCTGCGGTCCCGAGAGGCCGAGGGTCCAGCGCTCCCGGGCGATGCCATCGCCGCCCGTGAGCGCGACGCCGGCGAACACGCTGCCGCCGCCCGAGACGACACGGAAATTGATGACCTGGCCCCTCACGGCGTGGCCGCGCGAGTCCTCCACGAGCACGACGATCGGACTCGGCAGCTCCGTCCCCGGTGGTCCGGTCTGGTTGTCGCCGGACACAACCGACAACGAGAGTGGACCCACCGCCTGGTCCGAATCCACGGGAGCGACACACGAGGCGAGCACGAGAAGGCCGGCAAGCCGGGCAAGCGAGGAGAGACGCATCAAGTCCTCCTAGCAGGGCGCAGGGATAATAGAGAGCGGAATAGCTAGGATCACGCTAAACGGGGGGGTCTGTAGCCGCAAGTCGCTCCGTCGGCTAAAGCCGCGGCAGCTTCAGGGCATTAATCACAAGGGCTCGGGTCACATTCCGCACCTTTTCCGCATCCCTCACGCTGAAATGCACCTCGCGCACGCCGGTGTCATGCACCACCTGAGCCACGTTCGTTGCATTGATCCCACCACCGGCCAGAATCCCAATCCGATCGTCCGTCTGGATCACGAGCCGGCTGATCCGCGCGGCGCCCTCGAGCGCCGTCGGCGCGCCACCCGACGTCAGCACGCGCTCCACGCCGAGGTTGATGAGTTGCTGCAGCGCCACCGCGAGATCGAGGCACGCGTCGAACGCCCGATGGAACGTCACGGGCAGTGGCCGTGCCGCATCGATCAGCTCGTGAGTGCGGACCTGGTCGATCTCCTGCTGCGCCGTTAACGCGCCTGTTACGATCCCGCGTGCGCCCGCGTGCTTCGCCCGGACAACCTGCTCGAGCATGTCGTCGTGCTCGGCCGCCGAGTACACAAAGTCGCCGGCTCGCGGCCGCACGAGCACGAAGATCGGAATGAGGAGTTGCGAGCGGCACGCGCGGAGCACCTTCACATCGGGCGTGGTGCCGCCATGGGCGAGATCCGTGCAGAGCTCGATGCGGTGCGCCCCGCCCTCGGCGGCGGCGAGCGCAGCGTCCACCGATTGGACCGCAGCTTCGATGAGAATCGTCACTGCATCAATTCATCCAGGAAACCCAATTGGCCCGGTAAAATCTTCTGCCGAGCCTCGGGAACGCTGAACCATCCCGCCCGATCGACCTCCGGATACGTCCGTCCCTTGAAGGTGAACGTGTTACTCCGCACCTCTGCCGGATCGCAATCCATCTCGACCGCCCACGCGTGCACGATCTTGCCGCTGCGCTGTTTGAGAGGAGTGAGAGGCACAAAGTCGCCCTCGGCCGAGAAGCCCGTCTCCTCCGTGAACTCACGCTGGGCGGCGGCGAGCGGGTCCTCGCCGGGCTCGAACTCGCCCTTGGGGATCGACCACACGCCGACGTCCTTCGTCGCCCAGAATGGCCCGCCGGGGTGGACGAGAAACACTTCGAGCGGCGCGCCCCCGCCCCCGCCCCCGCCCCCGCCCCTGTTCGCGGTACGACGATAGAGTAGCAGACCGGCGCTAGTCTTTGGCATTATTATCCATTATGCCTCTGACGTTCACTCGCCTCACCACCACGCTCGGCGAGCTCGTCCTCACCGCGTCCGATACCGCCATCACCGGCGTGTATTTCCCCACGTCGCGGCGCGGCGCGGCCCCGACCCATCGTGGTGACTGGCACCTGGACAACGGCCAGGCACCCGCCAGCGCCATCTTGGCGCGGGCGCGAGAGCAGCTCACCGAGTACTTCGCCGGCACGCGCAAGACGTTCGAGCTGCCACTCGAAGCGTTGGGCTCGGCATTCGAACACCGCGTCTGGAATATGCTCCGCACGATTCCGTACGGCGCGACGACCAGCTACGGCGAGCTGGCGAAACGCCTGGGCGATCCGAGCCAGGCCCGCGCGGTCGGCACCGCGAACGGCAAGAACCCGATCCCGATCATCGTGCCGTGTCATCGCGTGATTGGCTCGAACGGCGACCTCACCGGGTTCGGCGGGGGATTGGAGCGCAAGCGCTGGCTCCTCGAACACGAGGGGGCGCTGCTCAGGCTGGGCTAGACGGCGAACGTTTTCCGCACCCCCGCCGCGTACAGGCTCCACGGCAGGACACTCCGCAGTCGCGGCAACCAGGTCGCGTCAGTGCCGACACGATAGCGCAATCCCGGGTTCGCCTGCTCGATGATCTGGAGCACGCGGCGCGCCACCTGCTCGGGCGGAATGCCTCCCTTGAGGGACTTGCCAAACGCCGCCAGCATGCGCTCGCGCGTCGTGTCGTAGGCGGGAAGCGTATGTGCGGCGACGGGCGAGGCTTCACCGATGATCGGTGTGTTGACGAATCCCGGCTCGACTAGGCTCACACTGATGCCGAAGGGTCGGACCTCGTGCCACAGCGCCTCGGAATATCCCTCGAGCGCGAACTTGCTCGCAGTGTAGAAGGCGCTGAAGGGAATCGCAGTACTGCCGGCGAGCGAGCTGATGTTGATGATCTTGCCGGCGCGGGCGGCGCGCATCGCGGGCAGCACGGCGTTCACCATGCGCACGACGCCGAAGAAATTCGTCTCGAGCTGGGCCTTGGCCTCCTCGACACTCGTTTCCTCCGCGGCGCCGGTGACGAGATATCCCGCGTTGTTGACGAGCACGTCGATGCGCCCGGCTTTGGCCACGACCTGCTGCACGCAGGCACGGACGGAGTCGTCCGAGCGCACGTCGAGCGGAACCATGGTCATTCCCGCCGACTTCGCGGCTTCGGGCTTGCGCGCCGTGCCGAACACCGTAAACCCGCGCTCGGCGAGCAGCTGTGCCGTCGCCTGACCAATGCCGGACGAGGCGCCCGTGACCAACACTGTCTGGGACATAGATTCTCCGGAGGCTTATGTTCTGGTTCCTGCTGCTCCTCCTACAAGTCCCCCGCAGCCAGCACGGTTCCGTGACGCAGCGGGTTGGTACGACGGATATCGCCATATCCTACAACCGCCCCGTCGCGCGCGGCCGCACCCTGTTCGGAGACGACGGCGTCGTCCATTGGGGGCGCCGCTGGCATCCCGGCGCCGACACGGCCACGACGATTTCGTTCAGTAAGGACGTGATGATTGAAGGCCAGCATCTCGCCGCCGGACGGTACTCGCTGTGGACCATCCCCGACAAGCCGCCCGAGCAGTGGACGGTGATCTTTAATAGGGGCGTGGGCGGATGGCATACGAATTATCCGGGTGAGTCGCAGGATGCGCTGCGGGTCAAAGTCTCGACCGAGACCGGGTCGCATTTCGAAACTCTCACCTACTACTTCCCGATGGTGGATGCCGATTCGGCATTGTTACGGCTGCAATGGGGGACGATGGTCGTGCCGATGAAGATCAAGTCGCGAGAGTAGAACTCAGGGCGTCGGTTCCTCCCGCTTGCCGGTTCGCCGCTCGACAAACGCTCGATACCCGCACCCTTTGCAGCGCGCGGTCGCGCGGCCGTGCCGATCTGTGCCGAACTCGAGCCACCCACCGCACGTGGGACAGCGCGGCGCGCCGGCGTCCTTGACGAGCTGAAGCCGCTCCGCCGCGCGGTTCATTTGTGACGGTACGTGATGCGACCGCGGGTGAGGTCGTACGGGGAGAGCGCGACGGTCACGCGGTCGCCCGCGAGTACGCGAATCCGGAAACGGCGCATCTTGCCCGCGATCGTCGCGAGCACGGAATGGCCGTTGGCGAGCGTGACGCGGAACGTGGAGTTGCGGAGCAGCTCCTGGACCAGTCCCTCGATCTCGATCGCTTCTTCCTTCGGCATCGGTGTCCTCTAGTTGCGGCGCGCGCTCATCGCGGCGCTCACCCTTCCCGGTGGCGGCCCGTAGATCTTCGCGGGATTACAGGCGCACAACGCGGTGCGGGGCACCGCGGCGACAACACCAGCGACCGGCGGCAGATACGACACAGCCGCCGGGTCGGTGATGAACCCTCCACATGCGTGACAGTGAGTCTCATTCATCACCGACTCCTCGTTCGGAGGCTTCGCTTCGCTGATCCTACTTGCTCGACAGGATCGGCTGGTTCGACTGGATCTTGTGGAACGTCGAATTCGCTACTTCGAACGCCTCGACGCGGGGCGTGCCATCGACGACTTTCGCGAGACTCTGCAGCACTGTGGGATACGTGTCGCGACTATAGGCGTCGGCGCTTTCCTGACGGTCCCACAAACTGATCGCCAGTGCGTCGGTGCCGTTGGCTGCCACGAACGTGATCTCATCCTTGAAGCCGTTCTGCTTGCGCAAAACCGGCAGGATGTCCGTCTCGAGCATGCGCGTAAACTCGCGCGCCGAGTCGGCCTTCAGGTGCAGCGTAACGTTGCGTGAATACATGACCAGCTCCTTCGACAACCTCCATGAACCTGCTGCTGCGGCTGACACTTCCCGACTGGTCCAGGATACCAGAGTGTACTATACTTGTCAAGTGCAGGTTATCTGCATAATTAGTATTAACTGACACGGTTAACCACATTCGGTAAGTAGAGGGGACGTATGGACGTAGCGCTGGTGATTCGGGAGCGGTTGGAAGAGCTCGGACTCGAGCAGCGCGACCTGGCGCGCGCGGCGCACGTCACGGAGTCGTATGTCTCGCAGCTGTTGAGCGGCAAGAAAGCGCCGCCGGCGCCGCACCGCACCGCCATTTACGAGCGGCTGGACCGAGTGCTCAAGCTGCCGCCCGGCGAGCTGACCAAGGTCGCCGAGCGCGAGCGCATCGAAGAGCTGAAGCGCAAGCTCGGCGGGCGGCCCGAGCCGCTGTTCCCGCGCGTGCGCCAGCTGATCCTGCGCACCTGCCGGCCGGAACAAGCGACCCAGCTCAACGCGATCATCGAGCGGCAGCCGTTCGGAGAGCTGGAGCGGCTCGTCGCCAGCAAGCTGCTCGACGTGGTGGGCATCGCCACCGACATCTTCCACCTCAGCGCGAAACAGGTCGCGCTGCTCGAGTCGCGCGTCGAGTCGTGGGACATCGATCTCGCGACGTTCGCGCTCGAGATCGTGCTGCGCCCGCGGGTGGGGACCGAGCGCACCCGGCGGTTCGAGATCGTGGAACGCAGTGCGGCGCCAGAACCCGGGCTCGCTAAATTTCTCGCCGATGAGTCGCTGTCCGGCACGGCAACCGATGCGGAGCTCGAGTACCTCAAGGCCCTGCAATTCCAGGGCCGCCGCCCGACCGCGCTGTTTTACTATCGCGAGCTGCAGAACTTGAGAGATTCACTCCATTTCGAGAGCTGACGCTGTGCTTCTCGCCCAACTGGTCGCCACATCCGGCCAGGTCGCGTCGACGTCAAGGCGCCTGGCCAAGATCACGCTCCTCGCTGATCTCCTACAACAAGCCTCGCCCGACGAAATCGAAATCGCGATCGCCTATCTGTCCGGCGCTGTGCGTCAGGGCAAGGTGGGCGTTGGCTGGGCGACACTGCGGCAGGCCAAGTCTCACGTCGGCACGTCGGCACGCTTGCACATCCGGGATGTCGATGCGACGCTTGAAAAGCTCACGACGATATCCGGCAAAGGCTCGGCCGGCGAAAAGCAGCGCCTCCTGGATGAGCTCTTCTCCCAAGCCACCGCTGAGGAGCAAGACTTTCTGTTTCGTCTCCTGACCGGTGAGCTGCGTCAGGGAGCGCTCGAAGGCATCATGGTCGAAGCGCTCGCCAAAGCGCGCGAGCTTCCCGCGAGCGACGTGCGCCGTGCCGTGATGCTCGCCGGCAACCTTGGCGCCGTCGCCAAGGGCGATGTGAAGACGTTTGCGGTCCAGCTGTTCCGCCCGATCAAACCGATGCTGGCCAAGACGGCCAACGACGTCGAGGAGGCGCTCGCCGAGCTAGGACCGGCGTCCTTCGAGTACAAGCTCGACGGCATTCGGATTCAGGTACACAAAAACGCAGAAAAGGTGCGCGTTTATTCGCGAACCCTGAATGACATCACGACCGAGCTCCCCAAGGTCGTCGACATATCGACAATTATGGATATGAAGGAGGTCATACTGGATGGTGAAGCCATTGTGCTGGCGGCCGACCAGCGCCCCGTCCGCTTCCAGGACACCATGAAGCGTCTGGGCGGCGGGATCCCCTTCTTCTTTGATATCCTCTACCTCGACGGCACCTCGCTGCTCGACCAGCCCTACGCGACACGCGCCAAGGTGCTCGCCGAGCACGTGCCGGCCTCGCAGCGGCCGCCACGGCTCGTGACAGCCGACGCGAAGCAGGCGCAAGACTTCTTCGATGCCGCGATCGCCGCCGGTCAGGAAGGCTTGATGGCGAAAGGTCTCGAGTCCACGTACGCGGCGGGCCGGCGCGGTGGCGCGTGGTTCAAGATCAAGCAGGCCAACACGCTCGATCTCGTCGTGCTCGCCGCCGAGTGGGGCCACGGCCGCCGGCAGGGCAAGCTGTCCAACCTGCACCTCGGCGCGCGCGATCCGAACGGTGGTTACGTGATGCTCGGCAAAACGTTCAAAGGCCTGACGGACGACTTACTCGAATGGCAAACGCAACGGCTGCAGGAGATCGAAACTCGGCGCGAAGGGATCGTCGTCTATGTGCGGCCCGAGCTCGTCGTCGAAATCGCATTCAACGGATTACAAGCAAGCCCGCGCTATCCGGGGGGATTGGCGCTGCGCTTTGCGCGCGTGATTCGCTATCGCGACGACAAGCAGCCCGAAGAGGCCGACACTATCGAGACGGTGCGGCGACTGCATCACGGGTGAGCTGGATCTCCTCGAGGAACGTGCTGCCGCCGGTGTCGCGTCCAAATCTCCGTTCACATCGTGTCAGGATCAAACGGTCTCGGGCGCGCGTCATCCCCACATAGAGCAAGCGTCGAGCCTCTTCAATCTCGTCCGTGTTGTTGTTGGTCGCCGCCTGGTAGCCGGGGATCTCGTAGTCCTCGACGCCCACGATGTAGACGCGCGAGAACTCGAGCCCCTTGGTCGAGTGCAACGTGAGGAGATTGACCCGGTCGGGCGCGAGGTCGACGCCATCGGACGTCGAGAGCGCGACGCGCTCGAGCAACTGGTCGATGCTGGCATCGAGCGAACCAGCATCCACCATGAGCGCACCGAGCCGAGCCACTGCCGCCGGATACCGCTGTGCCGGATCAGTCTCCGCCCGCAGCTTCGTCATCAACCCCCGCCCGCCGAGCCTCCGAATCACGTCCTCGATATCCGGCGCCGCGGCGCCGCTGCGCTCGCGTTCCATTGTGTAGAACTCGAGTGCATCACTGTAGCGGCCCAGCGCCCGGAAGCGCCCGATATTGAACAGGAGCTCTTGCTCATTGCTGCGTGCGCCGTGCTCTATCCCAAAGGCCAATCCCAAATAGTCCAGCACGTTGTTCAGCAGCGCCTTGCGCGCGCGCACCACCCGCTGCGCCTCGAGCTCGCGATACACGCGTGCCAGCGTGCAGGCGTCGTCCAGCGCATGGTGCGCGCGACCGACGTCGACGCCGCAGCGCACCGCGACGTCCTCGAGCTTGCCCGAGTCCTGCGACAGCGAGCGCACCAATGGCAACGTGTCGTAGAAGACGAAATCGTCCACGCCATCGTGTCCCGCCGCCAGGCGGCGCAGCACGGGGATATCGAACTTCTGGCCGTTGTGGGCCACGAGAATATCCGAGCCTACAAACGTGCGAAACTGCGTGAACACGGCGTTGAACGGCGGTGCGTCCTTCACGTCGACGTCCGTGTAGCCGTGAATCTCGGTCGCCCGGCGAGAAATCGGCTTGTAGGGATTCACGAGCGAGTGGAACCGGTCGACGATCTCGCCGTTGACCACCCGCGCCGCGCCGATCTCCACCACGCCGCAGGTCGCGACGTCCATGTCCGTCGTCTCGAAGTCGAACGTGACATAGCGCCCTAGCCGCGCGCCCAAGTCCCGGGCGTGGACGAGCTGGAGAGCCTTGAACAGGGTGAGGGGGTCGGCCTTTATTCCCCGCGGCGTGGCCGGGGGGCTCGCCACCCGGCGTATCCCTGCAGCGATGCATATGCCGCGCAGCGCAATCTCCACGCCTCCTCTCGCCTCGAATGCGATCGACTCTTCCTTGTCGATCGCCTCCTGAAGCTGCTCCGCCAGCCGCACCGCCTCCGGCAGCTCCGCGGGATCGGTCAGCTCGTCGTGGCGCTCCTCGAGCGTGTTGCGATAGGGGCCGATGCTCTGCGACAGCAGCTCGTCCACGACGGCCTGCAGTGTGCCGTGCGAGCGGGGCAGGGCGCGCAGGTTTTCGACCTGATACACGAGCCGCCAGAGCTTCTTGGTGTCGGGGTCCTGGCTCGGCCGGCGGCGCGCCAGAGTACGGACCGACGTCAGGAAGTCGTCGGTCGAGTCGCTCAGTGCAGCCTCGACCTCCTGCAGGAAATGCTCCGACAACACGCAGCGCGCGAACGCCTCGAGCGCCACCGGATCGGTGGGAAAGCGCACCACCCGCAACGCAGTGACGACGTACTTGATGACGTCGTCTTCCATCAGCGAGCGGCCGCGCGCCAGCCGGCAGGGAATGCCGGCACGCAGCAGCCGCCCCTCGATGAACTCGCCGACGCGGTGCTTGCGATACAGGATGGCCACGTCGCGATCGCTGCCGATGTCGTTCACGACCCACGCGGCTTCCTCGTCCTCATCCTTGAACGCATGGGCCTCGACTTCATGCGGCGATTCACGATCCGCCGAAAGCCGCTTCTGGAAGAGCTGCGGATTCTGCGCCAGCACGCGCCGGGCGGTCTGGAAGATTTGCCGCGAGCAGCGGCAGTTCTTCTCGAGAATGATCGGCTCGACGTCGTAGTCGCGCTTGAAGCGCACCAGCACATAGGGATCGGCGCCGGTCCAGGTGAAGATGGACTGCTCGTCGTCGCCCACGGCGAAAAAGCTGCCGTGGGGCTCCGCCAGCTTCTTCAGGAAGTCGTACTGTACGGCGTTCACGTCCTGGAACTCGTCCACCAGCAGGTAGTCCCAGCGGTCGGCGATGCGATCGGCGAGCGGTTCGGCCTTGGTGATGAGCTCGTCGAAGTCCACCATGTTGCGGTGCGCCAGCCAGCTCTGATACTCGTGAAACAGCCGCTGGTCGTTCGGCGTGAGGCGGTAGCCCTGAAAGCGATGCCTGCCGAACAGTGTCAGCAGCTGGCCGCGCCGGTCGGCGGGGACCCTGAGCCGGCTGAGAATCACGCGCTGGTAATCGTCGTCGGCCACGCCAAAGCCTTTCCGGAGCCGGGCCGCGTCGGCGTGCTCGCGCAGCAGCGCGAGGCAGAGCGCATGGATCGTCCCGCGCGTGATCGCCTCAGCCTTCTCGCCCAGGGTGTGCTTCAGCCGCTCAGCGATCTCTTCGGCGGCGCGGTTGGTGAATGTGACCGCGCAGATCCGATGCGGATCGATATGCAGGTGGGAAATGAGGTGCTCGATTCGCTTCACGAGGCAAAACGTCTTGCCCGCACCGGGTCCGGCCACCACAAGGACAGGTCCGAGCGGGGCTGCGATTGCAAGGCGCTGCTGGGGGAGTGGGGTGAAATCCATCCGAGTCTATGATACTGCGTCGCCGCCGTTGTTCACACCCTAAAGGGCACGCTTTAGCGTGTGAAAAACACCAGCGACACCACGACAAATAGCGGCAGCAGAATCGCCACGCTATACCCCATGTACCCGAAGAAGGAGGGCATCTTCACGCCGTGCTCCTCCGCAATCGCGCGCACCATGAAGTTTGGCGCGTTGCCGATGTAGGTATTCGCCCCCATGAATACCGCGCCGGTCGAAATCGCCGCGAGCAGCTTGGCCGCCGTCGGATCGAGCGCCAGCGCACCGATGTAGGCGCCGTGCGGCGCAACGCCCTGCAGTCCCGCGGCACTCGCCGCGAAGGCGAGATAGGTCGGTGCATTGTCGAGCACACTGGAAAGCCCGCCTGTAGCCCAGAAGAAATGCGAGGGTTTGCTCAAGGCAAAGTCAGGCCGCTGCGCCCACGCATTGAGCATTTCGAGCACGGGCGTCATGGTGACGAAGATGGCCGCGAACAACACCGCCACTTCCACGATCGGCCCGAACGTGAACACGTTCTTTGCCCGGCGTTCGCGCGAGCCCGCGAAATAGCCGAACAGCCCCAGCAGCACGATGCACAGCTCCCGGATGTTCTGCCCCCACGGCCGCCCCAGCGCTGCCGCCCGTCCCGCCACGACGATGGTGACGATGATGCCCAGCAACACCAGCATTTCCAGGCCGCCTGTGATGCGCAGCGGTTCGTGGATCAGCACCTGCTGATGTTGATCGCCGGGCAGCTCCTGCTCGTCGCGGTTCAGCGCCCACACATCCCAGAAGTAGAAGATGACCAGCAGGATGCCGTTGAGCGCGAGCCACTGCGGCCACAGGCGCAGCGTCCAGTCGAACGGCACGCCTTTCAGGTAGCCGAGGAGCAGCGGGGGGTCGCCGATGGGCGTGAGCAGGCCGCCGCAGTTGGCGACAATAAAGATGAAGAAGATGACGATATGGGCGACGCGCTGGCGCTGCTTGTTCGCCCTGAGCAGCGGCCGGATCAGCAGCACGGAGGCGCCGGTGGTGCCGAGCAGGTTCGCGAGCACCGCGCCGAGCCCAAGCAGGCCGGTGTTGACGAGCGGCGTGCCGGCGAGTGAGCCATGAACGTGAATTCCGCCCGTGACGATAAAGAGCGCGGCGATGACGACGATAAAGCCCAGGTATTCGTGGAACTTCTCGTGCAGCAGCGCGGGAGCGTTGATGCCGAAGTACACGAGGATCGGTGCGGACACGAGCAGCGCCACGAGTGCTTTGTTGCGGTTGTGATGCCACCAACTCGGCGCGGCGAGCGGCGCGAGCGCGATCGCCAGGAGCAGCACCACGAAGGGCAGGGCAGTGACGAGCGGAAGCTCAGCGCCAAGCATAAGTTGGACTCATGCTGCTGCTAGTGCTGGCGCTTGCGCAAGCCCCGATCGAGCTGCAGCCGGGGATGGTGATCACGCAATCGATGCGTGTGATCCCCAAGACGTATCGCTTTGCCGGTCCGCCCATCATCGTGCGGGGCGACAGCATCACGGTCGATTTCCGCGGCGCGACCCTCGTTGGGATCGATCCACACGCGGATCCCGATCAGGCCCGCGACACCGCCATCGTGATCGACGGCGGCAGCAACATCCGCATCGTCCAGGCCAATATCCACGGCTACAAGATCGGCATCCTCGCGCGCGGCACTCGGCAGCTGACGCTGCGGAACAACGATCTCAGCGATAATTGGAAGCCCCGGCTGTTCAGTCTGGTCGAGCACGAGAGCCTGGTCGATTGGCTGTCGTTCCACCACAACGAACACGATGAATGGCTGAGGTTCGGGGCCGCGATCTACTTGCAGGACGTCACCGGCGCGGACGTGCGCGATAACGTCGCGGTCGGTGGCATGAATGGATTACTGCTCGTGCGAACGAACGGCGCCATGATTCGCGACAACACCTTCTCGTTCAACTCTGGGCTCGGCATCGGTCTGTATCGCTCGTCGGACGACACGATCATTCACAACCAGCTCGACTACAACGTCCGCGGGTACAGCCATCGCTTCTATGCCCGGGGCCAGGACTCGGCCGATCTGCTGCTGTTCGAGCAGAGCTCCCGCAACCTCGTGGCACTGAACTCGATGACGCACGGCGGCGACGGCGTGTTCTTGTGGGCGGGACAGACGACGATGGATTCGGGGACGGGCGGCGCAAACGACAATCTCTTCTACGGCAACGACGTCAGCTATGCGACGGCGAACGGCGTCGAGGCGACCTTCAGCCGCAACGAGATCATCGCGAACCGCGCCTGGGGCAGCGAGTATGGTGTGTGGGGGGGGTATAGCTACCAGACCGAAATCATCGGCAACGATTTCCGCGGCAACCGCACCGGCGTCGCCATCGAACACGGCCAGGACAATGTCATCGCCAACAACCGCTTCGATTATGACTCGACGGCGATTCGGCTGTGGGCCGATTCGATCGAGCCCTCCGACTGGGGCTACCCCAAGCATCACGACACGCGGAGCAGGGACTACAGGATTGGCGGGAACGAATTCATCAGCAATCGCTCGGGTCTCACCGTGCGCAACACGACCGGCGTCGACACGCTGGCCGTCATCAGTCGCCCCGTGCCGCCGCCGTTTCTCGCCCGCCTCCGCCGCCCGTCGCCGCCGCTCGCGCAGCTGGATCGCGCCGCGATTATCGTCGACGAGTGGGGACCGTACGACCGGGAATCTCCCAAGCTCTGGCCCGTCGATTCCACGCGTGCGGTTCCGTTGCGCCTGGCCACACTCGGTCCTGCTGGTCGGTGGAGGCTCGTTTCGACCCGGGGCGTGGCCGGGCTGTCGCGCGCCGCAGGCCGGATCGGCGATACCATCGCCGTCACGCCGCAGCGTGACGCGACGGGGGACTGGGAGGTAACGCTCGAGTCGGGTGGAACGCGCTTCTCGTACGGACGATTCGAGCCGGCGATGACCTGGGACGTTGCGTTCGATCCCCCCCCCTCCGGGCCATCGGCCGGGCGTCAGCCGAGGCTCGACTTGCTGTGGTACCGGCCACCGGCCGCGTTCGCAACGCTCCCGCAGAATCGTTGGTCATTACGAGCGACCGGCACCGTCACGCTGCCTGCGGGCACCTACTCACTGCGCACGATCAGCGACGATGCGGTGCGAGTGTGGGTGGATAGCGCCCTGGTCATCGACAACTGGACGCCGCACGAATCGCAGGTGGATTACGCGCCGCTCTCGGCGGGCACGCACGATGTGCGCGTCGAATACAAACAGGTGGAGGGGTGGGTCGAGCTCCGTGTCGACATCATCCGCGGCTTAGCACGGAGCGTTGGATCCCCAGGGCCTCACTAGCCTCCTGCACGATCGTGTGGTCGATCGTCAGTTGCTCCGGCTTGTCGTATTCGATGTCGCCCCCGCCCCCGCCCCCGCCCCCACCCTGAAACACGACGATCGTATGCCAATCGCCCGACAGGGCCGACCACCATCGCAGTCCTTGATATCCCGCCTCGTAGAGCGCCGCGGCGATCGGTTGAGTCTTCGACACGTCTCGGCTCGCGAGCACGTCCGGCTTGATGTCGTGCTTCACGAGTACCGCGGGATCGCAGAGATCGGCCATTTTGATCTTCCGCAGCCGGCATGCGACGAGCGCCAACGGCTTTCCGGACTCGATCAGGTCCTTGCGATCGATCTTCTGGCCGCGGAATCGCTGCAGCTTCTCGGCGACGGCGTGCACGGCAGACTCGGAGAGGTAGACGACCAGCTGTCCCGCGAGATCAAACCGGCCGGAGCCTTGAGTCGGATGGATGTAGCTCGGCGTGAATGGCTCGCCGGCGTTGGCGGCGGGGTCCCACGGAAAGACCCGCCACGGCATCAGGCGAAGGCGCCGGCCTTTTCAGCCTCGATCGCGGCGACGACCGCGGAGAGCCGTCCCTGGCGGATCATGTCGATCGGGCGGCGGTCGCCGAGGTGTGCGTTGACTCCCCGGAGCCACTTGGGAATGGAGCCGATCTCCAGGAACCCTTCCAGCAACGACACGACGGTGTCCAGGCCAACCAGCTGCTCCCAGTTCTCGGGCGTTGGCGCTTCGCCGCGCTTCCAGCGGACCACCGCGCTGCGGTGGACGCCGAGGCTGCGCGCCAGGTCGGCATCGTCAGGGAAGGCGACCTTGGCGATGTGGTAGCGCTGCTTGATCGATGACTTATTGGCGCGGACGCGTCTGGCCATGCGCAACAATATTGTTGCGCAGCCGAGAAGTCAAGGCGGAACCCCGCTGCGCGCCACGAGTACGACCCCCGAGAACTGATCCAACCTGGCCAGGCTCTCATATATGAAAGGTCGCTCCTTCATGAAGGCAATTCCCGACCAAACCATCGATTTTCTTGCCCAGCGCCTCGATGCCTCCCGCGACCTCTATCTGCTGGCATTAGCCATAGGTGAGCGAGGCCCCAACCAGTTCGGCACGCTGATTCAAGAGGCCCGTCTCCATTTCATCAATGTCATCGAGGAATCCCGCATGGCGGGGCTCGACACGATCGACATTCAGGAGATGCTCGCCACGCACAGCATCAACCTGGACGACACCATTCGCCCCGATCTCCGGGAACGGCTGGACGAGCTGCTGCGCGCCTACACGAATCCACGCTAGCGTCGGGGCGCAGCATGCGGCGCCCCGACAACTAGATTCTCTCTTCCATGCAGCACGAAGCCGTGATCATCGCCGGCGCCGGGCCGATCGGTCTGGCGTGCGCCATCTCCGCCAAACGCCGCGGCATCGACCCCCTCGTGATCGACGCCGGCGCGCTCGCGCATTCGATCGTGCGCTACCCGATCAACATGACCTTCTTCACGACCCCCGAGCGGCTCGAGATCGGCGATCACCCGCTGGTCTGCGCCGGCGCGAAAGCCACGCGCGAAGAAGCGCTCAAGTATTACCGCGGTATCGCACGAGCCGAAGGGCTTCGTGTTCGCACGTTTACGAAACTGATCGATCCGGATGTCGTGGAAACCCCATGGGGGCGTGAGCCGATCTCCTGGGACAAGCTCGTGCTTGCGACCGGCTACTTCGACCACGTCAACAGGCTCGGCGTCCCGGGCGAAGACTTGCCGCACGTCCGTCACTACTTCGACGAAGCGCATCTGTCCTACGGCCGCGATGTCGTCGTGATCGGCGGCAAGAACTCCGCCGTCGAAGCGGCGCTGCAGCTGTTTCGCGCCGGGGCGCGCACCACGATCGTCTATCGCGGCAAGACCTGGCCGAAGAGCGTGAAGTACTGGCTCCGTCCCGACCTCGAGAATCGCATCAAGGCGAGTGAGATCCAGGCCCGCCTCGCGAGTCAGGTGATTGAGATCACGCCCCGCGAGGTAATCGTGCGCGGCTGGCTCGGCAACGAGGAGCGCATTGCGGCCGATCGCGTGTATCCGCTGATCGGATTCCACCCCGATCTCGAGCTTTTCAAGCGCATCGGGATCGCCTTCGATCCACAAACCGGACGGCCCGAGGTCGATCCTGAAACGCTCGAGACCTCGGTGCCCGGTGTCTTTGTAGCGGGCAGTGTGATCGCGGGCAACAAGATCTCGGAGATCTTCATCGAGAACGGCCGCTTTGACGGTGAGAAGATCTTCGGCACCGCGGCCGAGCGTGTGCAGGCGAAAAACCAGTACTTAGGGATTAGGCGGGAAACGGGGGAATAGTCCCTTCCCATATTGAATACGCGGGCTAACTTGCGACCATGTCCGAACTCCGCGATGCCCTAGCGGACGCGCTCGGCCCATTGTATCGGATTGAGCGCGAAGTGCGACCGGTAGGGGAATACCGGCTTTTTGTCGCAACTCAATCCCAAAACGGCACAGAGCTCCTCGTCAAAGTTCTGCCGGCCGTGTTGTCCCTGGGCATCAACGATCTGCAATTCGAGCGCGCCGTGCTGCTCATCGGCGAGCGGCTGCGCCATCCGAATCTCGTGCGCCAGCGCGGCGCTGGGCGCGCGGGTTCGTTCGTATATCACACGCGCCCCTTTGTTCCCGGTACGACCTTGCGTGCCTGGATCGGCAACAACGGCGCGATCCCGCTCGCGCGGGCCGTCGAGATCCTGCGCGGCGTCCTGAGCGGCCTGGCGCACGCCCACGCCGCCGAGATCTCGCATGGCGAGCTCAAGCCCGAGAATGTGTTGCTGGCAGACGAAGGTGTGCTGGTGGCCGATACCGGCATCGCGAGCGCGCTCGGCAAGCCGGCGACGCCCCGCAACGACATGGCGGCGGTCCAGACGCTCGCGCGCGAGATGCTCACGGGCTCCAAGCCGACGATTGGGGACGAGCCGCTCGAGCACACGCGGACGCTGCCGCTGTGGCTCACCGAATGGCTGCGCTCGCGCTGGAGCGATGCGGGTCGCGCCCTGGCGGGGATGCGACCGCCTCCACCGTCCAGCTCTCAATCCTCTCAGCTCTTCGCGTAACGCTGTCTTGCAGCACTGTCGGTTTCAGTTCATATCTCACGTCCCTCACGCTTCGGAGCATCGTTCCGTGTTGCATCGCAACGTCTCCTTGCTCGCCGTCATGTTCGCCGTCATGCCTGCCGCCCTCACTGCTCAGGGCGCGTTCGGCTCTTCCCTCGCCATCGGTGGTCGCGAGGTGTACGTCGGCCAGCCGGGCAATTCCTATGGACCGGGAGTCGTCTACCGCTTCCGGGCCGACGCCAGGGGCGTCTGGCGCGCGGCGGAGAAGATCACGCGATCCAACGCCGCGAACGACGACGGCTTCGGATCGGCGCTCGCAATCGATGGCGACATGCTGCTCGTCGGAGACGCCAAGGCCGACTCCGAGAGTGGCGTCGTCTGCGTCTTCACACGGAACGCGACTGGCGCCTGGCGGCAAACCGGGACCATCATGCCGCGCGAGCGTCATCCGGCCGATGCGTTTGGCTCCTCCATCGTGTTAGCGGGGGACCGCGCCTACATCTCGACGGGAATCCGCGGCTTTGGACCGATGGTGTTTACGCGCCGGAGCGGTTCGGTCTTCGTCTTCCGCTCGAGTGGCGGTACGTGGGCCGCGGAGACCACGCTGACGCCGCCCCCGAGCGATACGACAAACAGCGCGACGTTTGGAAACGCGGCCGCGGCTTCCGGCTCGCGGCTGCTGATCGGGAACTTTCGCGCGGACTCGGGCAACGGCGCGGTGTATGTGTTCAATCGTGACGCCACGAACGGCTGGAAAATGGAGAGCAAGATCTCTCCGCCGGGACCGGTTACGGGACGCAACAGCGGGTTCGGCAGCTCGCTGGTCCTGCGAGGCGACACGGCGCTGATCGGGGCGATGAACGACCGCGGCGCCGGTGCGGTGTGGGTCTTTGCCCGCGACCCTGCGAGCAACCGCTGGAATCCGGTGACGCGCACCCTGCCGTTCGACGGCGGATTCGGCACGCGCTACGGCATCGCCCTCGCCGAAGTAGGCAACGAGCTGTGGGTCGGCGCCGACGGAGCGAACGGATTCGAGGGGCGGGTGTTCCGTGTCACCCGCGACTCTACCGGTTTCCCGAGCGCCACCAAGGTCGGGCCTCCCGCGAGTGCCGCGGGTGGCCGTGCGCAATTCGGCGCGAAGATCGCCGCCGCGGGACCGCTCGTTGCGATCGCCATCGCCAACGAGGATTACGGCGAGGGCGGCGTGATGCTGTACAGCCGTCGGCCGACCGGCACGTGGGCCGTCGCCGGGCATCTGGTCGGCGACGTATCGACCCTGCCGGCGATCACCGGCGCGAACCGTGAGTGCACCAACGGCAAGGTCCAGATCTTCGATTGCAATCAAGTGGACCTGATGTCGTTCTTGCCGGTGTCCGCCATCGGCGGCAAGCGCGGCGCGCAGCTCAGCGATATCTGGGGCTACGACGACCCGCTGACCGGCCGAGCCATCGCGATCGTGGGACGCGTGGACGGCACGTCGTTCGTGGACATCACCGATCCGAGCCATCCCGTTTACCTCGGCGATCTGCCAAAGACCGCCGGCTCGCCGGGGACGTTCTGGCGGGAGATCAAGACGTACAAGCATTACGCGTTCATCGTTTCCGATGGCGCGCGCGATCACGGCATGCAAGTGTTCGACCTCGACCGGCTGCGCGGCGTACGGACTCCGCAGACGTTCACCGAGGACGCGCGTTACGGCCTCGCGCATAGCGTGCACGACATCGTCGCCGATACCGTGAGCGGCTATGTCTATCTCACGGGCTCCAACTCCGGCGGCGAGACATGCGGCGGTGGGCTCCATATGGTGGATGTGCACGATCCGCTGCATCCCAAGTTCGCCGGCTGTTTCGCCGATCCCGCGACCGGCCGCCAGGGCACCGGCTACACGCACGACGCGCAGTGCGTCGTGTACCACGGTCCCACCACGAAGTATCAGGGACGCCAGATCTGCTTCGGCTGGAACGAGACGCATCTGTCGATCGCCGATGTAACGGACAAGGCCCATCCGGTGGCGATCTCGCGCGCGACGTACCCGAACGTCGGGTACGCGCACCAGGGCTGGCTCACCGACGACCACCGCTACGCCTACGAGGACGACGAGCTGGACGAGATCCAGGGCTTCGTCGACGGGACGCGAACCTTGATCTGGGACGTGAGCGATCTCGAGAACCCGGTCCTGGCGGGTCAGTACATCTCGAAGAACAAGGCCACGGACCACAATCTCTGGCTGGTCGGCAACACGATGTACCAGTCCAACTACGTCAGCGGCCTGCGGGTGCTCGACATCACCGATCGGCTGCACCCGAAGGAGATCGGGTTCTTCGACACGCATCCCGTCGGTCCCGATGAGCCGGGGTTCGAGGGGACGTGGGGCAACTATCCGTTCTTCAAGAGCGGCGTGGTCGCCGTGTCGAGCATGAGTGAGGGCCTCTTCATTTTGAAGAAGCATCCCACGCCGCCGGTGCCATGATGCTGATCGTTGCGCTACTGATTGCCGTGGGGCGGATGGGCGGATGGGCAGATGGGCCGTCCGCTTATTCCGCCGCCCATCAGCCCATCGGCCCATCGGCCCATCCAACTCTCGTCTACGTCGCTAACCAGGCCTCGGGTAAAGTGACGGTCATCGATGCGTCTAGTGACTCAGTTGTTTCGATCGTTGACTTCACAACTCTCGGCTTTTCGTCCCACCCCAAGCCGCATCACATCGTCGTCGAGCCCGACGGATCGTACTGGTACGTCTCGCTCGTCGGCGACAACGCGGTTGTGAAGCTCGACCGCGCCAATCACATCGTTGCCAAAGCGGAGACGGTCACGCCTGGGTTGCTCGCGCTCGACCCCAAGAGTGACATGCTGTACGCAACGCGCTCGATGTCGGCGGTCAATGCGCCGGCGCGGATCGCCGTGATTAACAGAAAGTCGATGACGGTGGAGGAGGTGGAGGTTCTGATCCCCCGTCCGCATGGTTTGGCAGTCGCCCCCGATGGCAAGCACGCCTACGTGGCGAGTCTCGGCGCGAACCAGCTCGCCGTCTACAATGCCAAAAGTGAGCACGTCGGCATCGTGGACGTGCCGGGTGGCGATACCAGCCAGGTCATCGTCGGGCTCGCGGTGTCGCCGGACGGCCGCACCCTCGTCGCCACGGCGCAGCTCACGGGCAGACTGCTCGTGTTCGATCTCGCCGACCCGGCGAAGCCCAAGCTGGTGCAGAAGGTGGCGACGGGCGATTGGCCGTGGCTCGTCACGTTCACGCCTGACGGCGCCGAGGTGTGGGTGCCCAATCAGCGGTCCAACGATGTGACCGTCGTGGACGCCAGACGCTGGCGTGTCGTCACGACGGTGAAAGGTGATTTCGCGCAGCCCGACGGCATCGCGATTTCGGGCGACGGCCGCCTCGTGTTCGTGGCGAATCACAATACCGACAACGTGATGAACATGGGTGGCATCAGCATGGCGATGCCGATGCCCGGCGCGACCGCGGCACCGGGTCGCGTGATCGTGATCGACGCGAAGAAGCGCGCCGTCGTGCGGCGCGTCGATACAGCGCCCGATGGCTCGGGTCTAGGCATCGGGGGAGGGAAGCCCTGAGGCTGGTCGCGGTGCTGCTCGCGGTTACCGCTTGCACGCACCGCGCACCGACCGCCTCGACCGCCGCAGTTGTTTTTGACCGCCGCAGTTTGCTTTTTGACCGCCAGACTCCCTTTCCAGTGCTCGATTCAACGGGCCGCCAGTATGCCCTGCCATTCCTAGGCGGCTTCGAGCATCCGCGCCCGCAGCTCCTCGACATCGACGGCGATGGAGTTCTGGATCTCTTCATCCAAGAGAACTCGGGCGAGCTGGAGCTCTTCCAACGCAGCCCAGACTCCTGGCTCCTAACCTCCGACTCCTTCCAAAACATCGACATCGGGGAGTGGTACCGGTTCGTCGATCTGGACGGCGATCGGCTGTACGACCTCTTCACGGAATCGCCGCTCAGCGGGGTTCGCTATTACCGCAACGCCGGGACGCGCACCGCGCCGCGGTTTGTTGTCGCCGCCGACACGCTGAAGGATGTGCAGGGAGTCGCGATTTACGCCGACCGCCAGAACATCGCGCAATTCGCCGACATCGACTGCAACGGCAAGCTCGACATGCTGCTCGGCCGCGTGGATGGCACGATCACCCGGTACGAACTTCAGAACCTCGACAACCTCCACGCACCTCGATTCCAGTTGGTAACCGAGCGATTCGAGGACATTCAAATCATCGGCCAGCGGCAACCCTCGATGCATGGGGCAAATACCCTGGCGGTGTTCGACGTCGATGGCGACGGCGATCCCGACATTCTGTGGGGCGATTTCTTCGAACCGGGTTTGCTGTGGATTCGCAACCAGGGGACGTGCACCCACCCCGACTTCCATGGCGACCGGATTCCATTTCCGCCTGGTGCACCGCTCGAGACGAGCGGTTACAACGCACCCGCGGCCGGCGACCTGACCGGCGACGGCAGGCTCGATCTCGTCGTCGGGGTGTTGGGTGGCGCCTTCAATCCGGTGAAGACCAGCACCGCGAACCTGTACGAGCTCGATCAAACCGCTTCTGGCGTCTGGTCGGTTGTGACGACGCATCTACTCGATGGGATCGACGTCGGCGCCGAAACCATCCCCGCGTTTGCGGACATCGATGGCGACGGCGATCTCGATCTGGTTGTAGGGACGAAGATCGAGCCCGATAACCCTCGGACCGGCGCGCTGTACTGGTTCGAGAATGTCGGCTCACGCATCGCGCCGTCGCTCACGCTGCGCGGCCACCTCAACGTGCTGCCCGCATTTCACGACGCGCCGGCACTTGGCGATCTCGACGGCGACGGCCTGCCGGATCTCGTCGTCGGGCAGTTTCAAGACGCGGTGGCATGGTACCACAACAGTGGGAAGGCCGGCGCCGACCGCTTCGTGTTAGTGGATTCGGCAGTCGTGCGACTGCCGCGCGGCAGCAACGCGGTGCCAGAGCTGCACGACATCGATGGCGATGGCGATCTCGATCTCTTCGTTGGCGACGCCGCGGGGCGGATCGCCTTCTTTCGCAACGAGGGCTCGCGACAGGCTCCGCATTTCGTGTTGGTGAGCGACGACTATCTCGGCAAGCGTCCCGGCCGACGAGCGGTGCCGCGCTTCCTCGGCAACGTGTTGGTCGTGGGAACGGAGCAGGGGGGCCGTGACTCTGTCCTCGGCGTGCGCTTGCCGCCATACGCGGCGCCGGCGTTTGCGGATCTCCGCGGCACCGGCGTGCCCGATCTGTTCGTGGGCGCAGCGGGCGGCGGAATCCTCTACTACCGCCGCTGACACCTTCTCGTTATTCTCGCGTAGTGGCATCGTCCCCTTTTCCCGGATCGTGACATGAAGCCCGTTCTGCAACTTGCCGCCGTCGGCCTTGCCGGCATTGTCGCTTGGAAACTTGCCGCGGCGTTCCTGCTCCCGGTGTTCTTCTTCGTCTTCAAGATCGGCTTGATCGTCGCCCTGGTCATGCTGGCCTTCTGGTTCTTCAATAAGAAGTCCCGTGGTAAGGAGGACACGCCGCCACCCGCGGCATAGTGTCTCCCCGAACACAACGCGAGGCGCGCCAAGGCTGAATCTGCCTGGCGCGCCTCGTGCTTTTCCCCCCCCGGTGAAAGGGGGGACCATGACCAACTGGAAAGCTGTCACCGTCTCGCTGGCGCTCGCTTTGGGCTGGATCATGGGGAATCCGGCGGTCGCGCTGGGCCCCCGCCCCGCTCCAGATCCACAGACCGAGGTCCAGATGAATATCGCCCGCGTCGAATCTCTCACTCAACATCTGCGCGAGGCTCCCGAGGATGTCGGCGCGATGGAGCACCTCGCTGCGCTGTACATGTCGAACGGGTCCTATGACGCCGCGATTGCACCCCTCGCTCGCGGGCTGCAGCTCGATCCGCATCGACGGAGTCTGTGGGTGGCGCTGGATGTCGCCATTATCCGGTCGGGACGGAAGATGATTACAGATGCCGAGCTGACGAGGCGGGCGACGAGTTTTGTTGAAGCGTTGAAATGACAAATCAGGGGCGGTAGGAGGCGGTAAAGGGGCGGTACCGCCCCCTACCGCCCCTTACCGCCGGTTTTATTGGTCAACCCACGTCGACCTCACGTCATACGTCACGTTATACACCAGCTCATTGATGAGATGCCCGTACGCATCGTTCGGGTCCCGCGCCGAGAACGACGGCGTGCCGCCGCTGAACGACAGACCGCCGACTTCTTCGCTCGACGACGAGCTGCGCCGCCACATGACGCCGCCGGTGCGCGTGTTCATGAGCCACACCGACAGCTCGACCGTCACGGACGCTCGCAATACGGGCGCCAGGCCCGACGTCAGCCCGCCCCGCGGCTTCACATTGGAGATCTTGAGATGTCCGAAGAACGCGACGGGGCAGCCGTTGCTGTCGGGCGCCATGGCGAAGACGCGGCTCGAATCGGCCGAGGTGAATTCGCGCATCTCGATGTCGCTCTGTGCCGCAAGCACATATTCCTCAAAACGCTGGGTCGCGAACTGGTGGACATTGCCCTTGGCGTTCTCCACCGAGAATTGGAACAGCCCGATGTTGTGATACGGGACGAGATTGAGTGTCGGTGGCAGCAGCACGCGCTGCCGGACCGGCCGGCGCCCTCCGCCGCAGCCGATAAGCGCCAACAGAACGACGGAACAGATGAGGCTGCGATGCACGCGCATAGGCACCTCTGTCGGTGGAGACTCGGAGCACCAACATAATGCGTGCCGTCGGTATGGATGGGGACCTGGATCACAGTCCCCCTTTGGCTCTAGGGGCGCCGGCTTCTCGGAGGCGGGGGAGCTGTCTCTGTGCTCGGCCACACTTGCGTCGGAACGACACTGGGAACTGGCTGCGCGCGGATGTACACGATCACCTTCCAGATCGCGCCGGGTGACATGATGCCGCCGTAGGCAGGCATCCCGCGCGGCCGGCCGTAAAAGATCGACTCGAACACCGCGCCGTCCGTGCCACCGTAGCGCCAGCGGCCATCCACGAGACTCGGTCCCACCCACCCCGTCGCGCCGCCACCGTGGCATCCGTCGCAGTTCATGGCGCTGAAGATCTTGCCGCCATCCGCGACGACCGTGGAATCAGACGCAATCGGATTCCTGACTTCAACGGCCGGCGGCTCGTTGCCACCCGCGGCGACGTGATCAGGATAGCGCACCGACACGGGCACGCCACCGGCGTTCGAACGCTCACACGCGGCGACCAGAGCAGCCAAGCCCACGCACCACGCACAACGCACCACGTACGGCTTCATAGGCCGAAGATCCAGACCATGCCTCCCTGGCTCGTGTGGCGGGCGAGGTCGGGCGCAAAATCGGCGGGTGGCCGGACGTCGGCGGGATCGTCGGAGCGCACGTCGCCGGAGAGCAGAAACCAGTCGCCGCCGATGCCGGCGTAGACGGCGATGTACTGCTTGCGGTCGGGTCCCCGAAACGAGATCGGTGCGCCCACGACACCGGAACCGACTTTGAACCTCCAGAGCTCTTTGCCGGTGCGCGCGTTGGCGGCCTTGAACCAGCCGTCCAGCGTCCCGAAAAAGACGACGTCACCGGCGGTGACGACGCTGCCGCTCCAGACCGGGAATCTCTCTTTGATCCCCCAGACTTTGCGGCCGCGTGCGGCGTCCCAGGCGATGAACTCGCCCATGTTGCCGCCGGGCCCCGCGAAATACGGCGTCGTCGCGCCGATGTACGGGGTGCCCCGGATGCGCGTCACCGGCGCCGCCTCGAAATTCATGCAGAGATTATTGGTCGCCGTGTAGAACAGCCCGGTGCGCGGCGAGTAGGCGGACGGCGACGCGGGACTCTTGCCGCCCTCGAGACTAGGGCAGATCCCTTTCACGTTGCCGCGGGAGACGCCCGTCGTCTTGGTCGTATCGACGATTGGCACGCCGGTTCGCTTATTGATCCCTTTCGCCCACGTGGCGTTCGCGAACGGCTCGGCCACGAGCAGCTCGCCCGTCACGCGGTCGAGCGTGTACGCGAAGCCGTTCTTGTCGAAATGCACCAGCACTTTGCGCAGCCGCCCGCCGACCACGAGATCGGCGAGAATCATCTCGGCGTTCGAATCGTAGTCCCAGCTGTCGTGGGGCGTGAACTGATACGCCCACGCCAGCGAGCCGTTACCCGGCCGGCGCGCCAGCACGCTGTTCGTCCATTTGTTCTCGCCCGGCCGCTGCTCGGTGTTATACGGTCCGGGGTTACCGGTGCCGAAGTAGATGAGGTCGAGCTGCGGATCGTAGGAAATCCAGCCCCACACCGGCGCGCCGCCGCGGCGCCACGAATCGCCCTCCCACGACGAGACGCCGATGTTGGCATCGCCGGTATAGTGGCCGCGTCCGGGCCGCGCGAGCATCGACGAGTCGGGGCCCATGTTGTGGGCTGTCCACAGAATCTTGCCGGTCGCGAGATCGAGTCCCTTGACCCAACCCCAAATCCCGAATTCACCGCCGGACGGTCCCACAATCACGCGATTCTTGGCGACGAACGGCGCCATCGGCGTCGTCTCACCCTGACCGATGTCCGCGATCTGCGTCTTCCACATTTCGCTGCCGGTGACGGCATCCACCGCGACGGTGTGCCCGTCGAGCAGGTTGTAGATGATCTTGCCGTCGGCGTACACCGCGCCGCGATTGATCGCGTCACAGCACGCGATACCGACCGCGGTGGGATTCACCTCGGGCCGATACTTCCATTTGAGTGGATAGCCTTCGTGTGTCAGATCGAAGGCGTACAGCACATTGGGGAACGGCGTGACGACGTACATCGTGGTGCCCACGACGAGCGGCTGTCCCTCATGGCCGCCGAGGACGCCGGTGGAAAAGCTCCAAACCGGACGGAGGCGCGCGGCGTTCGCCGGAGTGATTTGCGCGAGGCCGCTGTAGCGCGTCGCGGCGTAGTCTTTCGCCGGCATGGTCCACTGCCCGTCGTCGCGAGCAGGAGTTCCCTGGAGAATTGGCAGCAAGAAAAGAAACAGGGGCGCTCGTCGCACGTTCTAATGATACCAGTCTCCAGCTAGAGCGCCCACCTCAGCGACAGGGCCGCCGAGCCATAGCGCCAAGCCCCCGCGGTCGTCGCTGCTTCACGCGCTACGATCGAGTCTTCCCCTTCAAGCTCGAGCTGGAGCGCGCGTCCCGGAGCGAGGGGTGCCGTGATGAGTGAGTACCACCGCAGCGCGCGGCTCCACGGCCCCGGCTGGCTCCCAAACTCCGCGACCCTCTGCGCTCCCGCGCCGACATCAAGAGCGAGCAGCCAGCCGCTCGGGGCCTCGAGCTCTACGTAGGACCCCGCTTCCACTATCTGGCCGAGCCGCGGCGCGAAGTAGCCCGCGGTGCTGGCGTGCGAGTAGCGAATCTCGTGGACCTGACCCGACAGCTCGATAACTGGCGACAGCGCGACCGCCAGTACCCCGCCGAGCGTGCTGCGATGATTCAGATCCGCGGTACTGCGCAGCACCGCAGTCCGCCCGAGGGCACGCAGCTTGAGCGCGCGTGTCACGGGGATCTCTACCACCGCGCGCAGGTCGGTTCGCACCACGTGGTTGTCCACGAGCAACGGGCTCGCAGCGAGCACGCCGCGTTGCGCGCGGAAATCCACCGTGGGCCCGTGGGCGGAACTGCGCCAGCGCGCGCGCACGCGGCCCGTGGGAACAACAGTCGTGCTCCCACTGTCGCTCGGTTCGAGTCGTGTCCCTCCGAGGGCGCCTTCCACGCTCGCGAGCCGGCCCGGCCGCCACGCCGCGCGCAGCGCGAGCTGCGCGAGCCCAGCGGTAGCGACGCCGTCCGTCACGCGATCACGACTCGCTTCAACGCCGAGCCGCAACGGCCCCCCCGCCTGGAGCTCGGCGCTACCACCCAGACGGAACGTCGTGTTTCCGTCGGAATCACGGGTGCCGCTCACGAGCGGCGTGACCGCCGGCGCGGCGGCGCGAGCGCGGGCGAATACCTTGGCCCGGCCGGCGACGGCTTCGGGCTCGGCGGGCGCGAGCTGCAGCGCGGCGTCGTACGAGCGGAGCGCATCTCCGTACCGGCCGGCGCGGGCGAGCGCTTCGGCCACCGCCATGTAGCCCCACGCATCCTCGGGCTCGAGCTCGACGTAGCGCTGGAACAGCCGCAGCGCTGCGGCGGGGTCGTCGCGCGTGAGCTGGGCGAGACGATAGGTCGCGTGGGAGTTCTCCGGATCCGCAGCGAGCACGGCCGCGTACTCCCGGGCTGCCACGCTCTCCGCTCTCGCTGCCCAGGCCGAGTCCGCGCGTGCCAGACGAGCAGCCACCCGGCGGGGACTTTGCGCCAACGCCCCACGCGGGCCGGGGACGACGAGCCCGAGGATGAGCAGCAGCGCCACGCGCTGGCGCTCCCGCGCGACGGTGCGGCCTGCCGTTGTGGCCTTCCCGCGGAGCAACGGACGCCCGTCACGGTGCACCCACAGCCGCAGCAACTCGACGCCCGCGAGGACGACGGCGAGCGTGCCCAGACCGAGCGCCAAGGCCGCGATGCGAAGCACGTTGCCTGGAGGTAGGGAGGTGCCGAGACGGGCGATCGGCCGCGCCGCCGCGAGCGCGATGCCCAGCAACCACCCCGTCACCCACATCGCTCCCAGGATCCCGCCGGCGATCGCCAGCTGCACGGCGACGACGCGCCAGCGGCCTCCCGCGCGTCTGCGGACACGGCGGTACGCTTCGCGCAGCGGCATCGCGAGCGCGCTCGCGATGTAGAAGATCCCGCCGATTCCCGTGCCCGGCAGCCCGGCGTTCACCGTCAGTGTCCCTTCTCGTAGTGCCGCAGCGGCCGACCCAGCAGCAGCTCGGCGCATACCGCGCGCAGGAAGAAGACAGCATTGACGGTGCGGAGCAGGAAGAACGCCGGGACGCTCGCCAGGGCCCGCCGGACCTCCCGCCGCGGGACGGCACCGGCGAGCACGGGAACTAGCACGGCCGGGGCGTCGATCACATAGCCCAACAGGATCCAGGGACTCGCCAGCAGGAGGGCGAGGGCCGGTAGGGCGACGAGATACAGCGCGGCAGCGACCGTGGCATCCCAGAACGCCACCGCGACGGCGGAGCGGAGGTACGGCACCGCGAGCACGTCGCGCCAGTGCAGCTTCACGTTCTGGACGAACCCATGCGACCACCGTCGCAACTGGGTCCCCATCAGGCGGAAGGTGCGGGGCTCGATCGGGTAACACACCGCTTCCGGCACGAAACGCACGTGGTACCCTGCCTGATACAGGCTCCACGTGAGATCCATGTCTTCGGCCATGGTGCGGTTGGACCAGCCGCCCTGCGCGCGCAAAATGGCCGTCCGGTACATCGAGAAGCAGCCGGAGGATATGAGCGGCCTCCCGTAGTACTCTTGCACCTGTTTGTAGAAGGTGAACGCGAACAGGTACTCGATGTAGCGCCCGCGCTCCCATACGCTGCGGACGCGCCGCGGCACCACGAAGCCGCACGCGGCCGCGACGTTCGGCTTCGCGAGGGCCGGCAGCAGCCGCTCGATCGCATCGGTCGCGAGCACGGTGTCCGCGTCGACGGCGATGGTGAGTGGGGTGCGGACGTGGCGGAGCGCGAACGTCTGCGCCCCGGCCTTGGAGCCCGTGTTTGCCGGCGGGCGCACCACCGTGACCCCGAGCGCCCGGGCGACGTCGCCGGTCCCGTCGGTGGAGCAGTCGTCCACGACGATGATTTCACGCGGCCGCGCCGTCTGCGCCTGGAGGCTCCGGATCGTGTCCGCCACACTGGCCGCCTCGTTGAAGGCGGGCACGATCACCGTCACATCCGCGCCTGTATAAAAGGAAAGCATTAAGTGAAGACGCTGGCACGGCTATCCCGGTAACCGTGGCAGGCTGGAACGCGAGGGCCTAGCTGCGGTGAACCCGATGCTGGCGCTGAGGGCGGACTAGGGCTGTTGGATCAACCCGATCGTTGAACGTGGGGTAGCGCCACTTGTCCGTCCCTGTCCACCAGCGGCACTGGCGGCGCCACCGCATGCCCCTGGGCATAACCCACCCCGAGGCCCCGCAGCGTTTGCAGAATGGTTTCGCTCTCTACCTCTTCAGCGATCGTGGTGATGCCCATGATCCGACCGATCTCGTTGACGGCGCTCACGAGCGTGCCGTACACGGGGTCGTCGGCCACGCCCCGGACGTAGTGCCCGCCGATCTTGACGTAGTCGACCGACAGCGCCTTGAGGTGGGCGAACGATGCCAAGCTGTTGCCGAAGTTGTCCAGCCCGACTCCGCACCCCGTCGCCCGGATTTCGGAAATGAGGCGCACCAGTTGCGCAAAGTTCCCGAGCGCGGCGGCTTCGGCGACCTCGAAGCACAGCGCCTCCGGCGGAAGCCGGTGCTGCGTCAGGTACTCTCGCACGGCGGGGATC
>DASXTV010000002.1:0-82983 GCA_036505175.1 Gemmatimonadales bacterium | reverse complement strand
GGCCCCAGCTGTCCGACCCGGCGAGTTGACTCCCGGATCAACGAGCGCCTGAGCCCTTGGTTGCATCGGCGCCCTCCCCGGAATTTCCGTTCGGACTCGAGTTAAAGGCGTTGTTGAGACGCCAGGTCCCAACCCTTCCCTCCAACTCGCGTGACATCAATATAGGAGTGCCCAAAAAGCGCGCAAGTGCCGATGTTTCTTCGGGTTAGCTCATTCCGATGTGCATCATTTGTGGATGCTAACTGACGGTCCTAGCCTCTATTCCAGTGATCATCCACATTGTGTGGAGTTGTGAATCCACAGCGCGCACGTTCCCACATCGGGGTATTTACCCCTCTATCGCCACTTCGCAGTAGGCAAAAGGCTGGTCCGACTCGGCGGGAACGAAGAGGAATCCGGCGCCGCTCGTCGCATACCAACCGGCGAGCAGCTGTGTCGAGCGGCCGACCGCGGGCTCGGCGAACAATGCCTGCGTCCAGCGGCGAATGTGACGCAGCTCCGGCGCGCGGCGCGACAACAGACTTAACGCCGCGCCGAGGCCGTGCGTCGCACGGAGAAAGTGGGCCATCGCGTGGCCCCGTTGCGCGAAAATGTACGAGCGGACTCCCGGCTCATCATAGAGCAGGGTACCTTCGTATGGATCTGCGGGTGGCGCATCCATCCGCGGTCCGAAGTAGACGAAGACACGGTTGTCGCCGTCTCTGCGTTCCACGACCACGGCGGCCGAATCCGGACCGAGGCGCGCAGCGTGCACGAGATCTTCGGCGGCGAGAATACCAACCTGCGCCGTCCACTCGAGCGCCGCGAGGGCCTGGTCGAGCGGCAGACCGACAGCGTCGTCATAGGCGATCAAGCGGGGCGCTTCGCCGGCGCGCTGAAAAAAGTGAGCTAGCGCATCGGCGCGGTCTTCAAACGTCCGTATAATCCGGGTAGTTGCGGGAACAGCCATCCCGAGATAATAACGGGGCAGGAATTCAACTGTTAGAGGAGCGTGTCAGAGGATGTTCGCTGGAATAGTGATGGTCGTCACCACTGTCGCGTATCCGTTCATGCTGCAGGATACGGCGACACACCAGGACACGGTGCCGCCTCCGGCAACGGTGGCCCCCCCGCCGTCGGCTGCGCCGACGATCGAGCAGATTCGATACCTGGAGGGACTCAAGACCGCGACGCGGGGTGTGGCGCAGATCCGCGACGGTTTGAACCGGGTCGTGCGCACGCAGCGGGCCGACTCTTTGACGCGGCGCCGCGCGGCTCGGCGTCTCGGTGGGTTGTGCGGCACCGCGCGCTCATTCATCGCGAGCGGCCGGCCGAAGATGCAGGCGACGGCCTATGCCGATTCGATGCGGGTGCTGGCGAAACAGCTCACGACACGGCTGGACTCATTGACGAAGACGCTGCCGATTTGCGAGCAGACGGCGGGACGCGATCCGACGGTGGCGACGACGCTGACAGGTCGGCTGAAGAATTACGATGATGCGCTGCTCGCCTTCCGAACCGCCTTGAAACCGGACAGCACCAAGGCAAACAGTCAGCAGTAGGTCAAAACAGGGCCAAGAGGCTAAGAGGCTAAGAGGCTAAGAGGCTAAGTTGCTAAGGGGGAATCACTTAGCCACTTAGCCTCTTAGTATCTTAGCCCTCTTTTATGGTACCGGCTGCAGTTTCGCCTCGAGTCGCAGTATCCAGAGACCAGTATTGATGTCCGGTACAAAGATGTTGCCGTCTCGTACCACGGCGCCCCAGGCAAATGGCGCTCTCCGATGCCCGAGCGAGTCGACCGTCAGAATCCAGCTCATCTCTCGCCCCTCCCGCAGCAAATCGCCCTTCAACTCTCCCGAGATATCGACCGCGCGTGCGCCGCCCTGATAGTTGCCGAGGTACAGCGTATCGCCCACCACCCAGACATTGTGGACTCCGCCATCGGTCGGTTCGTACCAGGCGACCTCCCGCGGTTTCGTGATGTCCGAGACATCGATGACGTGCAGTCGTCCGAAGGTCAGGTTATTGCCGTCCTGCAGGCCCTTGTACGGATGCGCCGCGTACACCTCATCCCCGACAAACACGTAGCGGCCTTGGCGCCACGCGGTGTGTGTCCCCCGCACGAATCCCTGCCCAAACAACTGCCACACCCGCGCATACGTCGCCGTCAAATCGTATTTGAACTGCGAGACGAATTGCGGATTCGTGGGGCTTCCGCCCTTCATGCCGTTGCCGACGTCGAGAATCACGAGCCCGTCGTTCCAGTACGCCAGATACGCCAGCCCGTCGACGACCATGATGTCATGGAGGTATCGGCCCGCCTCGGTCTGCTCGGTCTGCCAGCGGGCGACTTCCTTGGGGTGTTGGGGATCCTGGATGTCGATCACACGCATCGAGCCGGTCGCGTCGTCGGTGATATAGGCGTAGCCCTTGTAGACGTACGAGCTGTGCACGCCGCCCGACACGGTTTCCGCGTACGCGGAAACCGGTTTGGGATGACACGGGTTGCTCGCATCGAAGACGACGATGCCGTTCTTGCGGTCCGACGCGCCCTCGCGGGAGAAGACGCCGTACTTCCCGTCCTCGGTCGTCATGACGTCGTTGACGATGCGCGCATTGGTCATCATCGAGTCGACGATCTTGGGATGCGTC
Source organism: Gemmatimonadales bacterium (assembly GCA_036505175.1). GTDB lineage: Bacteria > Gemmatimonadota > Gemmatimonadetes > Gemmatimonadales > GWC2-71-9 > 20CM-2-65-7. The sequence continues at coordinate 80,352 of DASXTV010000002.1, read as the reverse complement.
ACATCGGTGATGTCGATCGCATACACGCGATCGGCGATCGTCGAGAGGTACGCGCACGTCCCCGACGGATGCACCCAGACCTCAGCCGCGCTCATCGTGATCGGCACGCGACCCCGGACTTCGATCCCCCGCCCGACTTCGCGCGGCGCCACGTGCACCACGGCGTCCGCCTCCCTCCCGCCGATCGACGCCGTGACGGTGTAGTCGCCCGCGAGCTCGGCGACGAACGTGCCGCTCGGGTCGATCTCCGACACACCGGACCCCGCCGAGACCGCCCAGTCCACCGCGGCATCGCCGACCGGGCGGCCGGCCGCGGTGCGGGCCGTAGCGGAGAATTTCACGACATCACCGGTGCGCACGGTTGACGTCGCGGGCTCGATGATGACGCGGGCGATGTTATTCGGCAGCACCTGCAGCGCGAGCGTTTCCGTCGCCGGACCCGCGGTTGCGGTGATGGTGGCGCGGCCCGCCGCGACGGCGCGCAACCGGCCATCGTTTGTCACGGTCGCGACGCGGGGGTTGCTCGAGGTGAACGTCACCGGATCGGAACGCCGGTCGCCGTGGCGGGAAAACGCCGTCGCGGATACCGTGAGTCGCGAGCCCGCGACCAGACGTGCGGGTCGTGGATCGAGGTCGATGCGCACCGCAGGTTCGGGGAGTACGTGGACGAGGGCGGTGCCGAATACCTGACTTCCCGCCACACCGGGGACGTACGCGACGGCGGTAACACGCGAATATCCTTGATAGCCGCCCGTGAATACGCCCGTCGAATCCACGTTACCTTGCATGGCGTTGTCGTACCAACCGATCTGCGCGCCAGGTACCGGCTGTCCCGCTGCATCGAGTGCGCGCGCCGTGAACCTGAGCTTGCCGCCGACCGGCACTTCGCCGCCGCTCGGTTGGACTTCGACTTTGGCGATCTGTGGTTGCGGGGCGGTAGTGCTGGTAGTCTGCTGGAGTGCGACTAATGACAGTAACGCTGGCAGCAACATGAGAACGCCTCCATCCGACGGCGGTTAAAGGGAAGACTGAGGTTATCGGCCCGACACAGAGAACGGAAGAGTGGCTCCGCCACATCGTGGTGTCACGAAAGTGTCAGCATGCTGAAGTCAGGACGAAAAGGCAGTCCTGATTGACAGGGTCTAGGTGGGTTCATACTTTTGGCCCCGGTTCAAGCATACGTGGCACCGTCACCGGCTGTCTGCGCTTCCGCGAGGACCACATGTCTCGCGGATTTTTGTTTGAGCCCGTCCCAGGCCGCGGTGGCCTGGGTCGTTCCAGTCCGGGGCCGTGCCCCATTGTGCTGAGGTCTGAACAGTATGGCTAAGGGTAAGGTGAAGTGGTTCAACGACGCGAAGGGCTTTGGCTTTATCGCGCAGGAGTCGGGTCCAGACGTGTTCGTTCACTTCACGGCGATCCAGGCTGAGGGCTTCCGCAGCCTCGCCGAGGGCGACAACGTGGAGTTCGATGTCGCCCAGGGTCCCAAGGGGCTGCAAGCGCAGAACGTTCGCAAGGTCTGAGCGCGTCCAGCTCAGCGAAACGGGCCCGGGTCACACCGGGCTCGTTTGCTTTTCATATATTGGCGCCATGACTCCGCACCTTGGCCTCCTCCTCCTCTTCGTACAGGCTCCCCAGACGCCTAGACCGTTTGCGTATCGCGGATTCGCGCCGGGCATGGCCTACCGCGATTTCGCTGCTCAGGCGCGCAGCATGACGCAGAGTGACAGCGACTTCCTGGCGTGTCAGACGATGCGCCGCACCGCGCAGGTGATGGATTGCGGGGTGCGCGTGCGCGACCCGGTCGATAGCGCGCGGTTCTACTTGAGTGCGAATGTCATCGAGGGACGGACGTCAGTCATTGCGTTCGTCGATTCGGGGAAGGTCGCCTTATTGAAACGGCGGCAGGACGACATGCGCGCACGCCTGGGACCGCCGCAACGGCGCGAGCGCAGCACGTGGGAATGGACCAAGGGCCGGCGCTTCATCCGGCTCACTTGGCGAGGCCGGAGCGACTGGCGCGTGATTTCGATCACGCTCAACGATCGGGATGTGATGGACCGGATTGCGCGGTATCGGCCCACCCCAGCGAAGCGTACGCCGTGAGCGGTGCGCCGGCTTACGGCGCACCGCACACGAGGTCCTCCGCCAGCTTCGCGATCCCCTGAGCTCCAACGAGTTGTTTCACCCAGCGCGGCGGCAACGCGACCTCTCCGTACCGTGCGCCGAGCAATGCGCCGGCGACGGCGGCATTCGTGTCCGTGTCCCCGCCGGCCTGAGCGAGAGAGATGAGCGCCTGCTCGAGCGAACGGTCGTGGGTCACGAACCAGAACGCGATCTCGACACAGTGGACGACGTAGCCGGCCTCACCGGGGCGCGCGATCGGGAGATCGCTCTCGCCCTCGCGCGGCACGCGATGGATCGCGTCGCGCAACACTCGCGGCGCGCGATCGCCAATCCGGTGCATCACTTCGTCGATGAAGTAGATGTTGCCGTGCAGCAGCTCCCGGGCCGCGAGGTTCACCGCGGCGGCGCCCCAGGTACAGCGCTCGTCGGCGTGCGTGATCGCGGCTTGCTGCGTCGACACGCGAATCAAGCGGTCGGGATCGCCGTGATAGAGCAGCGCGACGGGGATGCAGCGCATGACGCTGCCGTTCCCGGCCGAACGGCCTGGATTCTCTTGATTCGTCAGCCGGCCCGCTTCGAACGGCTCCTTGCCGCGGTCGATCCACGTGAGCGCCCGCTTGGTCGTGAGGCCGATGCCGCGACCGTCCACCTTCATCCATTTCACCCAGCGCCGCGCGACGTCGTTCGCGTCAAACCCTCTGGCCGACAGCAGCGACTCGCCGAGCAGGAGGGCCATCGCCGCGTCGTCGTCGTAGGGGGAGTGTTTGGGCGGCGGCGTGAGATCGACCACGCCGTTGGGAAACGCCTTTCGAATTGCTTCAGGCGTTCCGAGGTGCTCGGTGGGGACACCCAGTTGATTACCAGCGACAAGGCCCAACAACGCGCCTCGAGCGCGAGAGACGAGCTGTGGGTCCCCCCCCGGGTCCATTGGGCCACAAATTAACACCGGCCATGGCCATCGTTTTGGGACTCGCGGGTCTTTACGTGGTCCTCTCCGTGGTGCTGTGGGCGCTGCAGGAGAAGATCACGTTTCCGGCGCCGCGGGCCGCTCTCCCGGATCCCGCAACCACAATCGGATACGGTGAGAAGATCGAACTGCGGATGCAGGATGGGACGCGGCTGGTGGGCTGGTACTTACCACCGGCGGCGGAGGGCGGCGAAGGGCGGCGAGGGGCGGCAAAAACAGCCGCCCTTCTCTGGTTCTACGGAAACGGCGAAACAATTGCCGCTATCTGGCCGATCATCCGGGACTTCCGGCCGCCCCATGCGGCGCTACTCGTCGTCGATTATCCGGGTTACGGCGCAAGCGGGGGCCGAGCCACGGAAGCGGGGATGTATGAAGCGGCGGATCTCGCGCTCAATGCGCTCCGCAATCGCCCCGACGTCGATCCGAAGCGCATTTACGTCTACGGCCGTTCGCTGGGGTCCGTGGCGGCGACGCACACCGCCGCCACGCATGACGTCGCCGGCCTCATCCTCGAATCGCCGTTGACGAGCGCACATGGGATGGCCGCTCGCCATTACCGCATTTTTCCGAGGTTCCTCGTCCGGCTGCGGCTGGATAACATCGGCACGATACCCCGTATCCACTGTCCGGTCCTCATCTTCCACGGCACCGCCGACATGCTCGTCCCGATCCAGATGGGTCGTGACGTGGCCGCGGCGGCCGGCGGTCCGGTGGAGTTCGTGATGATCGAGGGCGCGGGACATAACGATACCTATGACATCGGCGGGAAAGCTTACAAGCAAAAACTCGCGGCCTTCGTCAAATGACGACGACCGGCTCGAGCCGATCCTTCTCCTCCTCAAAGATGCGCTGTGCCTCATCGAGCGCCCGAATCACAGTCGGCTCTTCGGGATCGGGAAACTTGCTACTGGCCGCCACTCGACCCGTGAGTTTGCGAACCGCAACCAGAGCTCGCGTGACCTCGCAGCGGCCGGCATCGGGGTCGGTATGACCAGCGACCAGCAGCTCCTCGAACAGCGGTAGCGCCGCCGGGTCGCCGAGCACATAGAGCGATGCGAGAATCTTCGGCGCGAGAAAGCGCCGCAGCATCTCGTCGCCGCGAATCCGCTGGAACAGCGCAATCACATTGGGAGCCTGACCGGGATAGTAGCGGGCCGCTTCGACCGCGGCGGCGACGAAGGCATGGTGCGCACCAGGTGTCTGCAGGTACTTCGCAAACAACGGCCACGCCTCTTTCGGATGGCGCTCGGCGAGGGCGAGAAACGCGAAATAGCGGCGGCCCAGCGGCGCCTGCGTGTCGGCGATGACGGTGCGCAGACCGGCGACGCCCCAGCGCGCGCCGACGAGCGCAGCGGCCGCGGCATGCTGCCAGCGCTCCAGCTCCGGCACGCGAAACGTGACGATATGAGGATCGAGGAATGCGCGGCACCGCTCCAGCGCGGCGATCAAGCGGCGATCGACTTCCGCAAGCGCCCGCTCGAGCGCCTCGGTGTCGGCGCGGCGCGCGAGAGCGAGCGCCTCCCATCCCAACTGTCCCAGATTCGACTCGTCCCACGTTGCTTCCAACTCGGCGGCGTCCTGCGCGACGAGGAGACGCTCGAGCCCCGCCGCAAACCCGCACAGCCGCCGAATTGCTTCCATACAGTAATGTGGAAAGCGCGTGGATATTGCGCTATCCCATTCGCTGGCTTAACCTTGCCCGCTGATGCGCCGGTGCCGGGCCTTCCTCGCCGCGATTCTCTTGCTCAATGCCTGCTCCGGTGGAAGCAGCCGCGGAGCCATTGTCCTCGGGCTCGCCGGGCCCTTCTCACAGGCTCGTGGCGTCTCGATGCAACACGCCGCCGAGCTGGCGGTCAAGGAGATCAACGCCCGCGGGGGCATTCGAGGACGGCAGCTCGCGCTGCGCATCATGGATGACAGCGGGCGGCCCGACGTCGCTATCCGCATTGCGCAGCAGCTGGCGGACGATCCGGCGGTCGTCGCGGTCGTCGGGCATCTCACATCAAGCGCTTCACTGGCGGCGGGGCGCGTGTACGGCGAGGCGCGCCGTCCCCTCGCCATGATCTCGCCTTCGGCATCCAGTCCCGATATGTCCGGCGTGAATCGGTACGTCTTCCGGGTCTGCCCCAGCGATCTGAGTCACGGCGCGCAGCTGGCCCGTTACGCCCGCCAGCTGCTGCGCGCGCGGCGCGTTGGGGTGATCTACCTGGACGATGACTACGGTCGAGGCCTGCGTCTCAGCTTCACGTCGGAGTTCCAACGGCTGGGCGGCGAGGTCGTCGAGGCGGATCCGATGCTCTCAGCGACGCCGAGCCTCGAGCCATACCTCTCCCGCCTGCGCCAGCAGCCGGAAGGCGGCGTGGACGCACTCATGCTCGCGACCGACCGTGGCGGAGCGGAGCTCGCGTTGCGCGAGATGGGGCGCATGGGGGTCCACTGGACCACGCTCGGGGGCGACGCGCTCAGCGGCATCGAGAGTACCGGCCCCTTGGCCGAGGGCGTGCGGATGTCGGTCGCCTACCTGGTCGACCAGAGCGGGGAGCGGAACACGCAATTCGTCGGCGCGTACGTGCGCGCCTATCCCGGAGAGCGCCCCGATCACCGCGGCGCGGCGGCGTACGACATCGTCCAAATGTTGGCCCACGTCGTTACGGAGGCTGGGACCGACCGCCGCGACATCCGGGACCGGCTTGCGCGCATCGGCGGAGATCTTCCGGCGTTCGAGGGCGTCACCGGCACCATCGCATTCGACGTCCGCGGTGACGTTCCGGCAAAGCCGGTCGTCATCGGCACCGTGCGAGATGGCCAGCTGATCACAGAGCCCGGGCAATGAGCTCACTCGACACGATCCGCTGGCGCATCATTCTCGGCCTCTCGGGGCTGCTGGTGGGACTCGTGATCGCCGCCGTCGTCGGGGTCACGTCGCTTGCGACGCTGCGGCGGTCGCTGGCGGACGAGATCGCACACCTCCGGGAGTCGAGCGAGGTGGGGAACGGCCTGGTGACGGCTGTGTTCGACGAAATCCGTTCGGCGGAACGGTATCTCTCGGGACGTGGGCGGCAGGTCGGCGATCAGTTCCAGGCCGCCGTGGACTCTGCGTTCAGTTACCAGAAACGGCTCGACGGCCTGCCGGGGCTGACCGAAGCCGATCGCATCACCGTAAACCGCATCAAGCAGCTGCAGGCGACGATCCATGTCGACTACTCGCTCGCCCATGCCGATCTCGATCTCGGCCGCGCGCGGGAAGCGCAAGCGCTGGCTGTCAGCGTAGGCGCGCCCGTCACGGAGCTGACGCGGCTCGTGCGCGACCTCTCGGCGCGCCAGTCAGACAAGGCCGGCGTGGTCGGCCAACGCCTGGCGGCACTCGCGCGCGAGCGCGAGATCGTGCTCTGGCTGGTGCTCATCGCAACGGCGCTCGTCGGTGCGGTCGTCGGCACGTTCACGGTGCGCTGGGTCGAAGGCCCGCTGGTGCGCCTGGTGACGGCGGCGGAGCGGTTCGGTAGCGGCGACCTGCGACCCGTCACCACGGGACGGATGCCGCGCGAATTCCAGGTACTGGCCGACGCGATGCGGCTGATGGGAGAGCGACTGCGGGGCATCGTATCGGAGGTCGTGGGATCCGCCGACAAGATCGCCGCATCGGCGAGCGATCTGTCCGCGGTCAGCCAGGAGCTGGCGGCATCGTCGAGCCAGGTGTCGAGCGCGATGCTCGAGATCTCGAGCGGCGCCGAAAATCAACGCAACGAGCTGAACTCGACTCAGTCGGCGCTGGAGCAGCAGCGTAAGGCGACCGCCGAGATGGCGGACGCCGCGTCCCGCGTCGCGCGGCTGGGCGAGGAGATCCGCACCGTCGCCGACCGGCATCGCAACGACATTGCTGCGGCGGGCAACACGCTGCTCGACGTGCGGGAGGTCGTGCGCACGACCGGCACGGAAGTCACGCAGCTGGCCGAACAGAGCTCCGCGATCGATGATTTTGTCGATCTGATCAAGCGGATCTCGTCGCAGACCAATCTGCTGGCGCTGAACGCGGCCATCGAAGCGGCGCGCGCCGGCGAGCACGGCCGGGGTTTCGCGGTGGTCGCCGAAGAGGTGCGCCAGCTGGCGGACGAATCGTCGCGCGCCGCCGAAGACGTCGCCCGCACCACCCGCGTAATCAGGGAGCAGGTCGAAGAGGTCACGGCGACAATGGCCGTTGGCCAGGCGAAGGTGCGCGGCATCGAATCGGTTGCGGAAGGCGCGGCCCGCGGCCTCACGGAAATCGTCGCAGCCGTAGAGCAGGTCGAGCAGGCCGCCTCACGCGTCACGCGCGCGGCGCAGGAGAATCGTGGGGTGACGGAACAGCTGGGCGCGCAGGCGCAGCAGGTGGTGAGCCGTGCGGTCTCGCATGCCTCGAGCGCGGAGCAGGTCACGGCGGCGACCGAGCAGCAGGGCGCGTCGACCCAGGAAATGGCAGCCGCCGCCGGAGATCTGCTCCAGGCGGCCGAGAAACTGCGCGGGCTGGTCCGCGGCTTCCGGATCTAGCGCCGGGCGGAGCCCTTCTTCTTTTTTGCCGGAGCCTTCTTCACGGCTACCGGCTTCTTCTTCCGCAGTCCCTCCTGCACTTCCGCGAGTACCCGGTCCCCTTCGTCGGGACCGATCAGTCCCCGTCGCACCGCGTAGCGCACCAGCTCTTCCGCATCCTCGGGCGTAAAATCCGCCAACCCGGCCGCGCCACGCATCGCCTTGATGAGCGCGTCTGCCACGGGACTGCGCAGCACACTGGCGATGCCGGGGAGGGCTTCGAGTAACGAAGAGATTTGAGAACCACCTAGCTCGGCTGGCATGAAGGGGGTGGTTAAGGTGGCGGCAAGCTATATGACCCCTCGGGGGGCGTCAAGAATTGCGGCTACCCCGCCGAGAAATCGTGAGGTCGGACTGCGATAGCAGCTCACCCAGAACCGTGCGGGTACGGGGATCGAGGGGCAGCTCGAAGTGCAGATCGAGGCGGTACTGCACCCGGTCAGCCCCCTGGCCAGTCAGCGTGAAGCCACGATCTGATGGCGACACGGCATCGATTTCGACGGTTGCAACGGGCTCAAAAGGGGTCCGACGGGCGTCCATAGGAGGCTCCTGTTGTCGGAGAGATAGCCCCCCGGGGAAGTGCGTCAAGATCAGGGTAGTATAGATTTCTGGCCGGAGGGGAGTCGCCGTGGGCAGACGGGGAATCAAGGAGTATCGGGCGCCGGAAGCGCTGGCGCTCATAGCAGCGGATCGGGCGCATGCGCCGCTCGTGTGCCCCTCGTGCGGGACGCGCACGATCCAGCGTTCGCCGCGACGCCGGGGGCTACGGGCGGGGGACCTGTTTACCCCGGAGCGTGTCAGCCTGACATGCGCAGCCTGCAGCCGCCATGCTTTCTACATCACGCGCGGCATGGAGACGCCGCGCGACGCGACCATGGATCCAAGGAGCTTATGAGCGAGGACAAACGTGGCTGGTGACGCCATACAGATGATGGGGACGGTCACCGAGGTCCTACCCAACACGACGTTCCGCGTAAAACTCGAAAATGGACATGAAGTCTTGGCCTACGTCAGCGGCAAGATGCGGAAGAACTACATCCGCATCCTGCAGGGCGATCGTGTGGCGGTTGATCTGTCACCGTACGACCTGACGCGCGGCCGTATTACCTACCGATACAAGTAGACATCAAAGGCAGACGCCAAGGCGCCAAGACGCCAAGGTCGACCTAGCTGGGATGCCGGAATAGCCGGTTCCAGCGAATCCTGAAGGGGTTCGTGGCAACGCTCATGTAAATGAACAAGGGACGGCCCCGGATGTGCTCGCGCGGCAGGAAACCCCAGAAGCGGCTGTCGTAGGACTCGTCGCGGTTGTCCCCCATCACGAAATAATGCTGTGCCGGCACCACGATCGGTCCCCAGTCGTGCGTTGTCGGGTTATAGCGCTGCGGATCGCGGCCGATGTACTGCGGCAGCTGCAGCGCTCTGATTTGCGTGCGGTACTGGTCATCGGGAGCCGGAGTCAACGCGGTATGTAACCCGTACGGCTCATCGAGGCGCTGTCCGTTGCGAATCACCGTGTCGTGGACCATTTGCAGCGTGTCCCCCGGCGTCCCAATCACGCGCTTCACGATGTTCAGATTGGGTGTCGAGTCTTCCACCGAGCGGAATACGACGACCTCGTCCCGCTTCGGTATCCCGAACGACGGTAACCGGCAGCAGTGCACACCGATCAGCGGAATCTCGAGCTCGCCGCCAAAGACCGCTTTGTTCACGAACAGGAAGTCACCGGTGAGCAGCGTGTTTTCCATGCTCGCCGAGGGAATGCGAAAGGCCTCGACGAGAAACGAGCGCAGCACGATCCAAATCAGCAGCGCCGCGCCGATCGCCTTTAACCACGCGATCGCTTCGTCCCGCGCGGTCTTCCGCGGAGGTTGTGGAGGAGCAGGGTTCACGGCTTTTCAATCCAGTCGGCGATGAAGATGTTCGTCTCCCCCTGCACCCTGCCGTTGCGGTTGGACGCCCAGACGAGCTGACGGCCGTCCGGCGAGAACATCGGGAAGGCGTCGAACTCGGCGTTCGTCGTGATCTGCTCCAGACCCGACCCGTCGGCATTAACGAGATACAGATCGAAGTTGCGGGAGCGGGGATTCTTGTGGTTGGATGCGAAAATGATGCGTTTGCCGTCAGGATGGAAATAGGGAGCGAAGTTGGCGCCGCCGAGGTTCGTGACCTGGCGCTGATGCGAGCCCTCGGCATCCATCACCCAGATTTCCATGCGCACCGGCCGCACGAGGTTTTTCGCGATCAGGCCGCGGTAATCCGAGGAATCGGCGGCCGTTTGCGGATGCCAGGCGCGATACACGATCTGTTTACCGTCCGGCGAAAAGAACGGGCCGCCGTCATAACCGAGTGTCCGGGTCAGGCGCTTCACGTGCGTGCCATCGACGCTCATCGTGTAGATGTCGAGATCGCCATTGCGCAATGACGTGAAGACGATCGTCTTGCCGTCAGGCGAGAGGGTGCCCTCCGCGTCGTACTGCGGATTGTTGGTGATGCGCCGTGCGCCCTGGCCATCGGCGTGCGCGACGTTGATGTCGTAGTCGTACAGCGCCCAGACATACCCCTTGGAATAGTCGGGTCGCGGCGGGCATGCCGCGCCGGCATGCTGGGTCGTCGCGTAGAAGATTTTGCGGTCGTCGTCGTAGAAGTAGCCGCACGTCGTGCGGCCCTGGCCGTTCGACACACGCTGCAGCCCCGTCCCGTCGACATTCATCACGAATTCCTGATCGCACCCGGAATCCGCTTCCTGCCGCTGAAAAATGATCTGACGCCCCGAGCGGGAGAAATAGGCTTCGGCATTCTGCCCGCCGAACGTTAGCTGCCGAATGTTGCGCAGGTGCACTTCCCCGGAATCGGGGGAGACCGTCTGCAGGAGTGCGGGCAGCAGCAAGACTATCATCGGCTCGCAAGCTAGAGGCGAACAGTATGCTGTGCAACGTGCTCGGCAGGCAATGTCCTTAAGGACAATGTTGGCCGAGCCCACCCTTTAGGGTGGGTATTAGATTTCTGACTCCGATGAATGATCCCAAAGCACCTCGTCCGGCGCGCCAGCCGCTCATGGATCCGCTCGGCCAGATGTGTACCGATGGGAAACAAGCGGCCGAATATTTGTGGCAAGTTCCCAAGGACGCCGCGATGCGCCAGAAGATTCTCGATCTGCTGAATCAGATCGGCGTCGAAAGCGCCAAGCAGGGACGCCGTGAGATGCCCAAACTCGTCGAGGAACTCAAGGTCGCGGCGCAGGCAACCGCGTCCCCGCAACAGGTCGAGCTGCTCGTCGACGGCTTCGACCGCCTCTACAAGCTCTGGCAAGCGGCCAAGTCCGGATTGCTATGACCGAAACGGCCGTCCGCGTCGAGCTCGATCAGCTCTGCATCAATACCGTCCGCGCGCTGTCGATGGACGCCGTGCAGCAAGCCAATTCGGGCCACCCCGGCACCCCGATGGCGTTGGCGCCGCTCGCGTACGTGCTGTGGCAACGGCATCTGCGGTACAATCCAGCGAATCCCGAGTGGGTGGACCGCGACCGGTTCGTCTTGTCGGCGGGCCATGCCTGCATGTTGCTCTACAGCGTCCTCTATCTTACGGGATACGATCTCACACTCGACGAGATCAAGCAGTTCCGGCAATGGGGGAGCCGCACACCCGGGCACTCCGAGCACGGGGTCACGCCCGGAGTGGAGGCAACGACCGGACCGCTCGGCCAGGGGATCGGGAATGCGGTGGGCATGACGATCGCCGAGGCGCAGCTCGCGGCGCTGTTCAATCGCCCCGGCCACGCGATCATCGATCACCACACGTATTTCCTCGCGTCCGATGGCGACCTCATGGAGGGCGTCTCGCACGAGGCGTGCTCGCTCGCCGGGCACCTGCAGCTCGGCAAGTTGATCGGGTTCTACGACGACAACCGCATCACGATCGACGGATCTACCGATCTCGCCTTCTCCGACAACACCACGAGGCGGTTTGAATCGTACGGCTGGCACGTGCAGAAGATCGCCGACGGCAACGACCTCAAGGCGATCGATGCCGCCATTACCCAGGCGAAGCGCGTGGCCGACCGGCCGTCGCTCATCATCGTGCGGACGCACATCGCGTGGGGCAGTCCCCATAGGCAGGACACCGCCGAAGCCCACGGGGCCCCGCTCGGCGCCGACGAGGTGAAAGCGACGAAGCAGAACCTCGGTTGGCCTTCCCTGGAGCCGTTCTACGTTCCGGACGACGCGCTGGAGCAGTGGCGTACCGCCAAGACCCGCGGCGCGCAGCTCGAGGCAAACTGGAAGAAGCGGTGGGATGCCTACCGCGCCGCCCATCCCGATCTTGCCGCGGAACTGGAGCGTCGTCTTGCGGGCCAACTGCCGGCCGGGTGGGATGCGGCGTTGCCGGTTTTCGGTCCGAAGGACGAGCAGGCCACGCGGGCGGCTTCCGGCAAGGTGCTCAATGCGATCGCGACGAAGCTGCCGGAGTTGATCGGTGGATCGGCGGATCTGACAGGCTCGAACAACACCGAGATAAAAGGTGGCGGCGTCTTTGCGGCCGGGGCCCGCGCCGGACGCAACTTTCATTTCGGGGTCCGCGAGCATGGTATGGGTGCCGCGCTGAACGGGATCGCGCTGCATCGCGGATTCATGCCGTTCGGCGGCACGTTCCTGATCTTCTCCGACTACATGCGGCCCTCGATTCGTCTCGCCGCGCTGACCCAACTCAAGCCGATCTACGTCTTCACGCACGATTCGATCGGCCTGGGCGAAGATGGGCCGACACATCAGCCGATCGAGCAGCTCGCCACGCTGCGCGCGATTCCCAACATGACCGTCATCCGGCCGTCGGATGCGACCGAGGTCGTCGAGGCGTGGCGCGCGGCGATCACGCATCGCAATGGACCGGTGGCGTTGATCCTCACGCGCCAGAAAGTCGCCGTCGTGGATCGCACGCAGTACGCGCCGGCGACCGGTCTGCATCAGGGCGGCTATGTCCTCGCCGACTCCCCGAACCCCGACATCGTGCTGATGGCGACGGGATCAGAAGTCGAATTGATCCTGGGAGCCTACGAGAAGCTGAAGGCTGATGGCAGACGGCCGAGGGCTGTCTCGATGCCGTGCCTCGAGTACTTCGCGAAGCAGCCCGAGGGCTATCGGGAGTCTGTGTTGCCGCCCGGCGTGCCGCGCATTGCGGTCGAGGCGGCAGCGCCACAGTCCTGGTATCGCTGGGTTGGGGAGCACGGCGTGATCATGGGAATCGAACGGTTCGGCGAGTCCGCGCCGTATCAGCGGATTTACAAAGAGTTCGGACTCACCGTGGACGACGTAGTTGCAGAAGCCCGAACCCTGGTCTAGCTTTCGCGCAAGATGAAGCCAGTCACCATGCTGATGTGTTGCCGGGTATGCCGCCCCATGTGTTGTACGGGGAGCGGACGGTCAGGCGCGTCGGCATGTGGGATGACATGAGGTAGGCAAGGGGCTCCGCCCCACAGCGACGCACCAGATCGGCCGCGACTCCACGATTCGAGTCGCGGCCGATCGTTTTTTTCCAGGAGGAAGCGGTGACCGCATCAGTCGTAGGTCTGTCCGGCAGTCCGGGACAGGTATCGCGCTCACGCACGCTGCTCGAGCTCGCGCTCACTGCGCTCGAGCGTCAGGGCGCCCTCCCGTCCCGATTAATTGAACTCTCGAGGCTGCCATCCGACGCATTACTCGGCCGGCGCGAGGCTCCGGAGGTGGCGAACGCGATTCAGAGCGTACTCGATTCCGGAATCGTGGTGGTGAGCACGCCCGTCTACCGGGCCACCTACAGCGGATTGCTGAAGGTCTTCTTCGATCTGCTGCCACAGGACGCTCTGGCTGGAAAGGTCGCGATCCCGATTGCCACCGGCGGCGGGCCGACTCACTTGCTTGCCGTCGACCACGGACTGCGACCGCTCCTGGCGAGCGTCGGGGCGCTGGTCGTCGCCACCGGCGTCTACGGCACGGACGCGCAGTTCCGCGCCGGCGCTCCGGAGCCCGCACTGGTCGAGCGGATCGAACGAGCGGCGCTGGAAGCAGCGTCACTTGCGGCGGGGGTGACGATATGATCGGGATCTACTACGAGCACCCGCATTGGTTCGCGCCACTCTTCGCCGAGCTCGATCGCCGGGGCATTGCGTACACCCGGCTGCACGCCGAGCAGCATCGGTTCGATCCGGGTAGCAAGCCGCCGTACGATCTGGTGTTCAACCGGATGAGTCCGTCGGCCTGGCTCCGCGGACATGGGAACGCCGTGTTCTACACGCACCACTTCCTCGGGCATCTGGAGCACTCCGGCGTGCGCGTCGTCAACGGCAGCCGGGCCTTTCAGGCCGAGACGTCGAAAGCGTTGCAGCTGTCCGTGCTGCGCGAGCTCGGTCTTCCGTACCCTGCGGCGCGCGTCATCAATGATGCGGCACACGCGCCCGTCGCAGCCGAGGAGCTCGAGTTTCCCGTGGTCGTAAAACCCAACGTCGGCGGCAGCGGAGCCGGAATACAGCGCTTCGACAGCGCGGCGCAGCTCGCGGCCGCGGCAGCGACAGGCTCGCTCGAGCTGGGTCCCGATCACACCGCACTGGTGCAGGAGTTCATTCCTTCCGAAGAGGGCCGCATCACCAGAGTCGAGGTGTTGGGCGGTCGGTTCCTGTATGCGATTCGGGTCTACTCGTCGGGCGAGACGTTCAATCTCTGCCCGGCTGACGTCTGCCAGACAACCGCAGGGGCTGAACTCGTCCGCAGCGCCTGCCCGGTCGATGCGCCGCGCAACGGGCTGCGCGTCGAAGGCTACGATCCGCCGGCCGAGGTCGTGCGCAATGTTGAGCGCATCGCGGCGGCCTGCGGCATCGAGGTCGGCGGCATCGAATACGCGACCGATGAGCGCGACGGCCGTCTCTACTACTACGATATCAATGCACTGTCCAACTTCGTTGCCGACGCCCCACGCGTCGTGGGCTTTGACCCGTTCGCACGGCTCGTCGACTTTCTGGAAGAGGGGACCGGCTGATGCGCTTCGGATATTGGTTGCCGGTATTCGGCGGGTGGCTGCGCAACGTCGAAGACGAGCGCATGGAGGCAGAATGGTCCTATGTCCGGAAACTCGCGCGCGCCAGTGAACGCGCAGGATTCGACCTCACCTTGATCGCCGAGCTCAATCTCAACGACATCAAGGGACCCGATGCGCCCGCGTTGGACGCCTGGTCCACCGCTGCCGCGCTCGCGGCAGTGACCGACCGGCTCGAGCTGATGGTTGCGGTACGTCCGACGTTCCATCCCCCGGCACTGCTCGCCAAGCAGGCCGCGAACATCGACCACATCTCCGGCGGCCGCCTGTCGTTGAACGTCGTGTCGTCCTGGTGGGCGGAAGAGGCGAAACAATACGGCGTCGAATTCGACACGCATGACGCACGTTACGCCAGAACGGCCGAGTGGCTCACGGTCGTGGACGGCCTCTGGTCCGAACGCCGCTTCAGTTTCGCGGGCAAGTACTATCGGGTGGAGGATGCGATCCTCGAACCGAAGCCGGTGCGACAGCCCCGCCCAACCCTCTACGCCGGCGGCGAATCGCCGGCGGCGAAAGCGTTGATCGCCCGCGCCTGCGACGGCTACTTGATGCACGGCGATCCACCCGAACGCATCGCGCCGAAGATCACGGACATGCAAGCACTGCGCGATGCCAATGGTCTCGCCGCGTTGGTGTATGGTGTCGCGGGCTATGTCGTCTGCCGCGCCACGGAAACGGCGGCGCGTCGCGAGATCGAGCGGATCACCGACGTCCGTCAAAATGCCGCGGGATACGCGAACTACGAGCAGTGGCTCGCCAATACCCAGCTCGAGCAGCGGGTGAGCCTGGAGGACTATTCGGTCTCGAATCGGGGGCTTAAGGCCGGACTCGCCGGGACACCGGAGCAGATCGCTGACCGGATTCGCGCCTTCGAGCAGGCCGGCGTGGACCTCCTGCTGCTGCAGTTCAGCCCGCAGCTCGAGGAAATGGAGCGCTTTGCCGAAGAGGTGATGCCGCTCGTTAACGAGCCGTCAGCTGTGCGATGAGGCGACCTGCGGCCCGACCCGATCGCACGCACGCCGAGACTCCAGCACCGTCGTAACCTGCGCCGGCGATCGCAATCGGCGGGAGCCTGGTCAGGCGTCGGCGCACGTCAGCGAGGTGCTCGCCGTGCTGACCGCGGTAGCGCGGCAGTCCCCGCGTCCAGTGGAACACACGCGCCCACAGCGGCTCGCCGCGAATCCCCAGAATCGCGGCAAGCTCCGCATGCGCGACCTGTCCAGGGTCGGTATCCACGGGTGGGAGAAAGGCACGCAGCAGCACGTGACCGGCGGGAGCGCGACCGGGAAATTTCTGGGAGGAATACGTGCAGGCACGAATACGCGCGGACGCGTTTTGTGAATCCACCACAAACCCTGCCCCATTCAACGGCGCGGTGACCTGCTCCGCGCGATACGCCTGCGACACAGTAATACTCGGCACGTAGACGACGTCGGCGAGCGCGCGCGCGTGTGTGATGCCGACCATCTCGAGCAGCCGGCCCGCCGCGTACGCGGGAAGGGCGAGCACGACGCCATCCGCCTCGTGCGCCGAGCCGCCGGTGACCGCAATCCTCCAGCGCGTGCCGTTACGAGTCAGGCCCGCCACACCCTGCGCAAACCGCACGATCCCGCCGAGCGTCTGACTCAGCGCCAGCACCGGCTCGCGCATGCCGCGAGCGAAGCTCCGAAATCCCGCCGCGACCTCGGGCGTAGTCACATCGATGCCGAGCAATGCCGCCGCGCGGCCTTCCTCGATGGGCGCGAGCTCTTTGCCCGTCCATACCGAAGTCCCGCGGGCGCGCTGGTCCACCACGTGATCGCCAATCCCGAGGTCTTGCGCTAAGGCGGGAAGCTCCGGCTCTCCCGCAAGAAATCCATCGGGCCCCCCTTCGACGATGAATTCGCTCACCTGCTCGGTCACGATGACGCCACCCGGGCGACGCTCGCTCTCGAGCACGGTGACTTCACAGCCACCCGCTCGCGCCAGCTCCCAAGCGGCACTCAACCCGGCGATCCCCGCGCCCACGACGACAACCTTCACAGCCACCTTCGTTCCGCAGCCGCCGCGCGCACGACATCAGCTACAGCAGCCACCAGGCCGGGGTCGTCGTTGAGCGACGCGGTGCGCTCGAGGCGCACGCCCAGCCGCTTCGCCAGCGCCTGGTACTCGACATCGAGGTCGTAGAGGATTTCCACGTGATCGCACACGAACCCGATCGGGACGAGCAGAACACCGTCGTTGCCGGCTTTGGCCAGCTCCGTGATCACTGCGCCGGCATCGGGACCGAGCCACGGCTCTGGCGTTGCACCAGCACTCTGATAGGCGACGCGCCAGTCAGCCAGGCGCGCGCGGCGCGCGACTTCCTCGGCGCTCCCCCTGATCTCCTCGACGTACGGATCCGCGGACGCGAGAATGCGCTCCGGAAGGCTGTGTGCGGTGAAGACGACCGGGACGTGCGAGCCCCGAGCAAAGCGCTGCAGCGCCTGCGTCACCCGATCGGCTACGGCGTCCAGGAAGCGCGGCTGCCTCCACCAGCTCCGGACGAGTGAGGTTTCGAGCCGCTGGTCAGCCGCCTGCAGCAGCTTCTTCTCATAAGCGCCAACCGACATGTTGGAATAGTGTGGCGCCATCGCGACGCCGACGACTCGGCGGTGGCCGGCGCGCACGATCTCCTCGACGGTCGCCTGGATGTAGGGATGCCAATGGCGCATCCCCACGAACACGCGAAATCGGTCCCCCAAAGCCCGTCCCACCGCTGATGCCTGCGCGCGTGTCAGATCGAGAATCGGTGAGCGTCCGCCGATGCGCGCGTAGCGCGCGCGGATCTCCTCGACGAGCTGAGGCTTCGTGGGCCGGCCGCCGCGCACGTCCAACAGGTAAGGCTCCACCTCGTCGATGTTGCCCGGCCCGCCGTAGGCCATCACGAGTACGGCGACCTGTTCAGCCTCCATGCACGAGATCCACGACGGCCCGCACGGCGGCGACGTCCGTTTCCGGGAGCACGCCGTGGCCGAGATTGAAGATGTGGCCGGGACGACCACCGGCTCGAGCGAGGATGTCCCGGACTTGACGGCTGCGCTCCGCGGCGGGCGCCAGCAGTGCCGCGGGCTCGAGGTTGCCCTGGATCGCGCGATCGCCGATGCGCGACCAGGCGGCCTCCAGCGGAATCCGCCAGTCGACGCCGATCACGTCGCCGCCCGCGGCCGCGAAGTCTTCCAGGAACGTCGCGGTTCCCGTACCGAAGTGAATCAGGGGAACCTTCGCCTCGCCCGCGAGCGCCAGCGACGTCCGGCTATGTGACTGCACGTACGTCCGGTAGTCGTCGGGGGAGAGACAGCCAACCCAGCTGTCGAACAGCTGCAGGGCCTGCGCTCCAGCGCGAGCTTGGGCCGCTAAGAACTTGCCGGCGACATCGGCGAGTTTGCTCAATAGCAGGTGCCAGGTGTCTGGTGTCTGGTACATGAAGCGCTTGGTCTTGGTGAAGGTGCGACTCGCGCCACCCTCGATCGCGTAGCTCGCGAGTGTAAACGGCGCGCCGGCAAATCCGATGAGCGGGACGTCCGCCGGCAGTGCGCGACGCGCCAGCCTCACGGCATCCATGACGAAGCCAAGCTCCGCATCGATATTGAACGACGGCAGACGCTCGACGTCGGCCGCATCGCGAACCGGCCGCTCGATGTGTGGACCCCCTCCCGCAGAGAAACTCAAACCCAGACGCAGCGGCTCGAAGGGCAGCAGGATGTCCGCGAAGATAATCGCCGCGTCGACGCCGAGGCGCTCGACCGGCTGCAGCGTGACCGCGGCGGCGAGCTCGGGATTATGACACAGCTCGAGGATGGAATGGCGTTGGCGGAGCTTCCTGTACTGCGGCATATAACGACCTGCCTGCCGCATGAACCAAACCGGAGTGACGTCGGTCCGCTCCCGACGGCACGCTTTAAGAAACCGCAGGCTGAGGGGCCTCTAGAGCGATGAGAATCGTGTCGCCGTCCAGTTTTACCTGATAGGCCGCGATGGGATGAACGGGTGGACCGCCGAGCACGCGGCCCGTCTCGAGCGAGAATACGCCCTCGTGCCAAGGGCAGGTGACGGTGCAGCGCGCGGCGTCCACGGTCCCTTCCGAGAGGCTGGCGCGGGCGTGCGTGCAGCGATTCGCCACCGCGTACACCGTGCCGTTCACGTTGAAGAGCGCGACCGCCTCGTTGGCGGCGTACACCCGTTTAGCGCCGCCGGGCGGCAGCTCTGCCAGGGTCGCGACGGGCGTGAAGCCGTCCGCGCGCACCGGACGCCGCGCCACCGCCTGCGCCGCGCCCGCGCCGCCGAGCGTATCGAGCATGTCCCACAGCGACATCTGCACGCAAGTGAACGTCGGCGTGTCGCGCAGGGTGTACGACGACGCCTCGCTCTCGCGCAGCTCCATCACGAGGTCGAGAAACTCTCCCGGATTGTCGGCCTCGAATGCGACGATGAACTCCTGGTCGTCGAGTCCATAGGAGTAGGTCGTGTTGAGTCGAATTGCCGGGTATTTGCGGCCGACGCGGACGTGCTCGTCCATCATCCGTTGCCGCTCCGGCCTGGGGAGCACGTACCACGCGCGTGTCTTGATGAATGGATACACAAAGAGGTATTTCGCCGCACTCGGCTGGATGACGAGCCGCTGTTCGTGTGCCGGATCGGCGGGGAACTCGTAAATAGACCGCCGCGTCATCGCGAGATAGCTGTACGGGATCGAGAGATAGGCGCCCAGATCGGTGCGATTGAGCGCCGTCTGCAATTCCACGAGCGCGTCGAGATCTTCGGCAACCTGCCAGAGCAGAAAGTCGGTATCGCCCCGAATGCCGACCAGGCCATACGGCCGCAGCAACAAGCGTCCGTGGTAGCGCTCGAGGGTCTCGCCGAATTCGATCTTGGCTGAGGCTTGACGCTCGGCGGTCAGCCGCCGCCAGGCGGGATCCAATTTGTAAAACGCGTATCGGACGACTTGGCGTTTTTCCGAAGCCATGCGTGGAATCTAATGATGGAGTCAGGAGTCAGGAGTCAGGAGTCAGGAGTCGGGAGTCTGGGGCTATGTCACCCGGCTCCTGGCTCCCGACTCCTAGCTCCATGCTCGCGGCGATAGGCCTTGATCACCAGCCAGGTCAGCCACGTAAACACCGTGAGCGGCAGGAGCACGATGACGATCGAGCTCCAGAAATAGATGATATCTATGCCGTCGTCGTGGAGCAGGACAGCCAGTATCGACATCATCGACCAATAAAGCGTCGCAAATGACGCAGGTAGTAGGTGAGACCCACGCCGAGCGCGGCGAAGCCTAGCCCCAAGACCATCTGACCACGCCACAGTGACCAGAGGGCGAACCCGCCGCAAAACACAATGCCGGTGGTAATCAGAACGCGGTGAAACGGGATCATCCGTTACGCCGTCACCTTGTCGAGCACCATCAGGGTCAACAGCGCCGGCAGGTAGAGGATGGAGACGAAAAAGAGGCGCCAGGCGCGCGTCGGCGTGGCAGCGACGAGCAGCCCGGTGCCCGCGGCAACGTATCCCACACCCAGGACGAGGGCGCCAAAGAAATACCACACTCCCGTCACGCCGAGCAGCGTGGGCAGGAGACTTATCGGCAACAGGGCAAGGGCGTACAGCAGCGCCATACGTCCGGTGTCCCGGCCGTCATCGTCGGCCACGCTGAGCATCCGCAACCCGCTGGCGCGGTAGTCGTCGCGGTACAGCCATGCCAGCGCGAGGAAATGCGGCAGCTGCCACAAGAACAGGATCCAAAACAGCGCGGCGACCGCGGCGCCGAGGCTGCCGCCTGCCGCGGTCCAGCCCCCGACGATGGGGAGCGCGCCCGGCACGGCACCGACGAGGGTGTTGAGCGACGTCTTCCGCTTCAGTGGCGTGTACAGCAGCACGTAGCTCGCGAATGTCAGCGCCGCGAGCGCCGCCGTGAGCAAATGGACCGTCGCGCCGAGATACACGATGCCGCCGGCGGTAATCGCCGTGGCGAACCAGATCGCCGCGCGGGGCGTGAGGCGGCCCGAGGGGAGCGGCCGCCGCCGCGTCCGCGCCATACGGGCATCCACGTCGCGCTCGCGGATCTGATTCCACGCGTTGGTGCCACCGGCCACGAGCGCGGTGCCGATCAACGTGTTGGCGAGCAACCACAGGTCCACGTGATCGCGCGCGCCCAGATAGAACCCCGCGGCGGCCGTCAACAGCACCAGCTGCGTGATGCGCGGCTTGGTCAGCTCGAGCAGTGCTACCAAACTTTCTCCATGATCACCGCGGTCACGAGAATTGCCGCGAGCGGCAAGGGGACGATGAAGATCAACCGCAGGCGCCAACGCTCGAACTTGAGATGCATGAAGAACAACGCGACGAGCAGCGCCTTCCAGATCGCCAGAATGAGCAGCAGGATCAGCTTGAGGTTTCGCGACACCGGCAGCTCGAACGCCAGCAACACCTCGGCGATCGTCATGACGAACAGGTACAGCCAGATCAGCATGTAGTTCGGACGAACGTGCGTCGTGGTCGCAGGAGTTGGAGTCGTCATGGGGCGCTGGGCCTCAGATCAGGTAGACGATCGTGAACAGGATGATCCATACCAGGTCGACGAAGTGCCAGTACAACCCGATGACTTCGATGCCGCGGTAGTCCTGCGGCGAATACTTCTCCGGCAGCACTTTGGTGAAGTACAGATACAGCATGCTGATCACACCGCACGTCACGTGAAAGCCGTGGAACCCCGTCATCGTGAAGAACGTGGAGCCGTACATCCCCGCAACGCCCGCGCCGTACTTCACCGGATCGGCCAGCGCGTGCTCGGCGAGCAGCGACCCCTCCCGATACCCGCTCGGCGTGAAGCCATGACCGACGAGTTTGACGTACTCGACCAGCTGGACGCTCACGAACCCCGCACCACAGATGATCGTGATGAGCAGCCAGAACTTGAGCCCGCCGTCCTGGAGCCGTTGGCCCGGGACCTTGCGCAAGAAGTACTTCTTGCCGTCCGCGATCGCGGCGTACGCCTTGACCATCGACACGGACGAGCAGATCAGCAGGAACGTATTCAGGCCCGTGAGCGGCACGTTGAGCACGGCGCCCGGCTGCGCCCACTGCGTCGGCATGCCGAAGCGCAGCACGATGTAGGAGCCGATCAACGCCGTGAAGAACATGACGTCGCTGGCGAGGAAGACCCACATCCCCAGCTTGTTGCTGTAAACGCCCGCACCCGGCTCGGCCGGGTACGGCGGCCGCATCGCGTCCGTCATCGTCGAGGTCTGCACGCTAGTGTCCTCCAGCCGGGAGAGGCGCCGGTACCGGATCTCGGTCGGTGGGCAGCTTCGTGTATTGCGGCAAATAGTCCTTGTCGCCGGCTTCCGGCGCGCTGAACTCGTAGGGGCCGCGGTAGACGTTCGGCGTCTTTTCCCAATTGCCGTGCGGCGCGGGGTTCGGCAGCGACCACTCCATGCCGTTGTCCTCCCACGGGTTCTGCGGTGCCTTCTTCCCGAACTTCAGGCTCCAGAGGAAGTTGAATGCGAACAGGAACTGCACGGCAAACAGCGCGAACGCGGAGTACGAGATGAAGACGTTCAACGGCTGCTGCGGCTTCAGGAAGTCGTAGACCGTGGGATCGTAAATGCGCCGCATCTGGCCGCCCATCCCGATGATGTGCATCGGGAAGAACGTCATGTTATAAAAGATGAACGTCAGGAAGAAGTGCAGCTTCCCGATCCCCTCGTTCATCATGCGGCCGAACATCTTGGGATACCAGTAGGTGATCGCCGCGAACAACGCGAACAGCGATCCCCCGAACAACACGTAGTGGATGTGCGCCACGATGAACTGCGTGTCGTGCAGCGGGATGTCCACCGGCGTCGCCGCCATGAAGATGCCGGACAACCCGCCGATCGTGAACATCGACACGAAGCCGATGGCGTTCAGCATCGGCACGTGGAAGCGCAGGTTGCCGCGCCACATCGTGCCCAGCCAGTTGAACACCTTGATCGCCGAGGGCACCGCGATGAGCAGCGTGGACACCATGAACGTCGACCCGAGGGTCGGGTTCATGCCGCTCATGAACATGTGGTGGCCCCACACGATCCACCCGAGGAACGCGATCCCGATGATGGCGAACACCATCGAGTGGTAGCCGAAGATCGGCTTGCGACTGCCGTTGGCGATGATGTCCGACACCATGCCCATGGCCGGCAGAATGAGGATGTAGACCTCGGGATGGCCGAAGAACCAGAACAGATGCTGCCACAAGAGCGCTTGTCCGCCCGCGACCGGATCGAAGAAGTGGGTGCCGAGCACGTTATCGAAGAGCAGCATGATCGCCGCACCCTGGAGCACGGGCAGCGCGAGCACGCCGAGGATCGCCGTGATGAACAGCGCCCACACGGAGAGCGGCATGCGGAACCACGTCATGCCCGGCGCGCGGTGATTGATCACCGTCGTGATGTAGTTCAACGAGCCCATCACGGAAGACAGCCCCAGCACGACGATCGAGATGCACCAGAGCATCTGCCCGACGGTGACGCCCGAGAGATCGGGTCGGGCGGCGAGCGGCGCGTAGTTAGTCCATCCGGAGCGAATCGGCCCGTTCGGGACGAAGAAGCTCGCGGTCATGATCAAGCCCGCGAGCAGCGCCAGCCAGAACGAGGCCATGTTGATGCGCGGGAACGCCATGTCGTGCGTGCCGATCTTCAGCGGAATCAGGAAGTTGGCGTACACGCCGACGAGCAGCGGCATGATGGCGAAAAACACCATGAACGTGCCGTGCATCGACACGAGCTGGACGTAGTACTCGGGTAAGATTACGCGATTGACGGCCATCGTCTCGGGGAGGATGCTGCCCCCCGGCATCGGCTGACCCGGGAATCCCAGCTGCCAGCGGATCTGCATCGCGAGCAGCCCGCCCACCAGCAGGAAGAAGAGGCTGACGAACAGGAACTGAATGCCGATGATCTTGTGATCGGTCGAGAAGATGTATTTGCGCCAAAAGCTCATCGGCGCGTGGTGCGCGTCGTGAGCTCCCCCCCCCCCTTCCGGCTTCGCGTGCGCGACGCTCGTCATTCGGTCCCTCCGGCGGCTTGTTGGGCCATCCAGGCCTTGAACTCATCGGGCGTATGCACGAACACGCGTGCCCGCATCTTGTAGTGTCCCATCCCGCACAGCTCCGCGCAGCCGAGCTCGAACTCCCCCGTCTTGGTGGCCTGGAACCATGCCGTGATATGCATCCCCGGCACCGCGTCCTGCTTCAGGCGCCACTCCGGCACGAAGAAGGAATGAATCACGTCTTCGGAGCTGAGCTCGACGGCGGTCGGCTCGTTGACAACCACGTGGAGCTGGTTGCGCACCGTGAAGTCGTCAGCCGTGCCGAGCTTCCCGTCCGCGCCCGGGTAGGTCACCTGCCACTCGAACTGCTTGGCGTGCACGCCCAGGTGATAGGCATTGGGCGGCACGCTCTTCTTGTCCTTGATCAACACCCAGTAATGGTTGCTGATGAGTCCGAGCGCGACCATCGTCACGGCCGGAATCGCCGTCCAGATCACTTCCGCGCGCGTCGAGCCGTGCGTGTAGAATGCCTTCCGCCCGGGTCGCCCGCGGTAGCGAATCACGAACGTCACCAGTCCGACCTCGACGAGCACGAGCGCGATCCCCGTGATGATGAGAATCGCCAGAAACAGCGCGTCGATCGGCCCGGCGAACGTCGATCCTGCGTCGGGAAGCCACCAACGCATCGAGCTCTCCTCGCGCCTAGCGCGCGGCGAAGGTGAAGTTGGCCGTCTTGCTCTCGGTCCCCGCGATCGTCACGGTCGCCGTCTGCGTGCCGAACTTCTCATGCCATGCTTCGACCGTATACGTCCCCGGCGGCAGGCCCTTGATCGAGAAGCTGCCGTCCGGCCCGGAGACCGCGTAGAACGGATCGGGCCGCACGCCGGCGTAGGCGTGCATCCAACCGTGCACGTTGCACTCGAGATTGACCATCACCTCGGGCGCCGTGAACGTCACCGTCTTCGTCATGCCGGCGGTGGGCTGGCTCACGTTGAACGGCCGGTTTTTCTTCGCGATGGCTTTGATGTTATGCAGGAGTGGATCGGAATTCCTGATCTCGATGTTTTGCCCCACCATCACGCCAAAGACGTGCGGATGGTAGCGGCAGCCGCTCTGGTCCAGCACCACCGGGGTTGCCGGTGCGGGGAAGGTCTGGCCCGCGGGCACCCCGGCACTCACGTAGACGAATACGTTCGACAGCGCGTTGGCGGGACCGGCCATGACGTTTTCTTCTGTCGGCGTCGTCGTGTACTTCGCCTTGCAGGCCGCCTCTTCGCTCATGTCGATCGCCGGATTGCGGGGCGCCGTACCGGTGAACTTGACCTTGCCCGTGATCGTGCCGCCCGCCGCCACGGCCGCCCCAACGTCAGACGATACCGCGGGTGGCGTCGCCGGTGGTGCCGCCTGCACAGCGCCGCGGTCCCCCTTGCTGCACACGGTGAGCAGGAACATCCCGCCCACCACGCTGAAGATTCTGCCTTTCATTGCTGCCTCCGGAATGAAGTCTTCTGCTGCGCACGCCAGACGACCAGCAAACCCAGTCCGAGCGTGAGCACCATGGCGAGCACGGGCGAGATGAACACGCGCGCCGGCACCGGTTCGTCGAGAGCGAGGAAATACCAGGTACTGATGGCCATGCGCGTACCGTGCTCTCCGTTGGACCCATCCCAGGCGAAGAACGCCACCGGGATGGCACGGCCGGTCCGGAACGGAAGCTGGCTAGCCGTATCGGGTGAAGCAAGTGCGCGGGTGAACACAACCCGCCATTGCCCGTGGTCATACACCGCCCGGGCGCCCGGTCCAGCCGCCGGGAGCGGATCGTAGCGATCAATCCCACGCGCCAAGCCGGCCACAGCCGTCGTGCGGGAGCTGCTCGACCAGCGCCACTGATAGACAGGTGCGCTGGGACTGCCCATCAAGAAGTACGGCCGCTCCATCCCCGTCGGAATCGAAACGGGGAACTGGACGGCCAGCTGATCAGGCCAGAGCGCGGGCTGCTCCCGCGTCGAATCGTCACTGTCGAGCGTGCCCAGGACGTGACCGAGGTACGTCAGCCAGGCGGTGTCAGGACTCTCGGACCGGTCGTCCCACGCCACGCGCAGCGCGATCGAGTCAGCAGTATGCACCGCCTTGACCCAGAGGCCGCTCACCGCCGGCGCGAACCACCGCTCCTTGCGGATGATCTGGCCCACGAGCGGGAACCAGTACACATCCACAGACGTCCAGGCGGAATCATCCGGCGCATGCGGCAATTGCTTCGTCAGTGGCGCGTGGACGACGTCCCGTACCGCCGGCGCCTCTTGCGGCGAGAGGCTGCGGACATACTGTGCGACGCGCCACAGCTGCTCATCGGTCAGAAACTTCTGCTCCAACAGGTCGCTGAACGAGGGCATTGGCGTCCCGTCTAACCCGGTGCGCAGGCGGTGGTAGATATCCTCGACCGTTCCGCCACCATTGAAGCGCCAGTTTTCGTGCAGATTCGCCGCGAAAATGGGATGGCCGGCGTCGTCTTTGAGCGTCGGCGCCGAAGGGCCATCACCCCGCCCCAGATCGCCGTGACACTTGCGGCAGCCGATCGAATCGTAGAACTGCCGGCCGACCTTCAGCGCGTCCGCACCGCTGCCGCCGGCCGGCGCGCCGCCGAACGCGATCGGCTGTGGCCGCTGGGTCGTATCGGCGAAGAACGTCGAGAATGTCCTGATGTACGCCAGCACGTCGCGGCGCTGGCGGTCGGAAAGGCGTGACTTCCAGCCCGGCATCGCGGTGCCCGGCAATCCTTCATCTATAGAGCGGAGCAGGTCGGCGTCGGTCGGGAGTTGTCCGCTCGGCGTCGAGCGAACCTGGTAGATGGCGCCGGTGAAGTCGCGTGGCGGCGGGATCATGCGGCGCGCACCCTGGCCGTCGCCGGCGCCATTGTCCCCATGACAGCCAGCGCACCATTTCTGGTAGACGACCTTGCCGGCGGTGGTGTCCTGAGAAAGGAGCCTGGAGCCGGGAGCCAGGAGCAGGAGAATCACGCAGAGCGCCGGGCGATTACTCATGGCCCCCGGCTCCCGACTCCTGGCTCCCAGTCAATTCCCACGTCCTCGGTTTCCACCCGGTCTGGTCGTAGAGGAAGAGCACCACCGACCAGATCTCATCTTCGGTCAGGAAGTCTTCCCACGCGGGCATCGCCGAATTCCACGGCGTCCCTTCGCGCGGCAGGCCTGGACCGCCCTTGGCAACGCGCCAGAAGACGAAACTCTCGGTGAGCTGCGCGATCGTGCCGTTGTCCTGGAAGTTCGCCGGCAGCGGATTCAGTCCCGAGGCAAAGTGGCCCTGGCCGTCGAGATGGTCGCCGTGACAGGGGACGCAGTTCTGATAGTAGACGCGACGTCCGGCCGCGAGGTGCGCCGCCATATCACCGGAGCGGCGCAGCGGATTGTCGAGCCCCACGAGCGTGATCGTCTTGCCGCGGAACGTGATCTGCGAAGGCGGCGCCGGATGGATCGAGCGCAAATTCGGCGGCGCCGCGACGCCGGCTCGCACCTGGCTGTACGTGAAGCAGCCGACAATCACTGTGACGGCCGCGAGCAGCACGGCGCGCACGACTTTCAGTCCGGGCTGGACGAGCACGTCCTGCAGCGGCTGCTTGAACTCGGTCCAGCGCGCCTCGTCATCGCTCACCCAGATCAACACGCCGACCAGAACGGTCGCCATATACTGGAGGACGACGCTCCTGGGCACGATCGCACTGCCGGGGAGCGCCGGGATCACGACGACGACGACGAGATAGGCCGCCACTAGCACGCCGACTGCCTGCCAGAACGGATGCTTGATGTAGGCTCTCATTTATGACTCGAGAGGAATTGCACCAGCGCTTCGAGCTGCTCGGCGGTGAGCTGGTGACCAAACGTCTTGGGCATGACGCCTTTGAACTTCTCGAATCCTTTTGCGACTTTCGCGTCAGGCTGCAGGATCGACTCGCGAATGAGATTGGACGAGAGCCGTGATCCCACGTGGTTCAGATCGGGGCCGATCGCGCCGCCCTCACCATTGATCTTGTGACAGGCGGTGCAGCCCGCGCCGCGGATGATCGTCATCGGGTCGGTGGATCCGCCGGCTATGCCGCCGGAGGGTGTCGAGGATGTCGAGGGTGTGGAGGGTGTCGAGGACGGTATGTCCGACGCGCTCACGTCCACCGTCCCACCATTTGATTCCAGGAACGCGACCAGCGCCCACAGCTGCTGCGGCGACAGGATGCGCCCCATCTCCGGCATGATCGGCTCGTAGCCGGTCACGACGTACGTGCGAGGGCTGGTGAGTGACTCGTAGAGATAGGCTTTGCAGTCCTTGCCGGCCTCGCGCTTGCCGCAGCGCGCGCCGATGGTTCCCTGGCCTTTTTCGTCGGTCAACAGATTCGGGGCCCGCGTGCCGAGGCCGTGACACGCAGTGCAGCCGCCCGCGCCGTGATACAGCTGATCCCCGGCGTTCGTGAGCTGCTCGGGGGTCACATTCGCGCCGAGCGTCAAGGCGTGCGGCACCTCCGACTGGACCTGCGGAATCTTGTTCGCGATCAGCGTATACAGCGCGAGTGTGCCCAGCACGACGCCGATGATCCGCAGATTAATGGCCCACATGCGGCGCCTCCACGGTCGACGGCACGAACGTCGATTTCTCGGCGAGGCCGCCGAGCCAGAAGATGAAGCCGACCAGCGACAGGAAGATCAACACGCAGGTACTGATCATGATCGCGGCATAGCCTAATGCCGGCGTCGCCGCGTACGGCGTCATGTCCTGCATGACTCCATACACGTGCCAGTGCTGGCGGATGCCGCTGCGCGCGAATCCCATGAGGCCCATCAGCCACGTGAACGTGACGGCCAGGATGAAGAGCGCGTACTGCGACCGCGCCGGCATCTTGCCCCACTGAATCGCGCCAAGCGACTGCGCACCACGCGCCATGAGCACGTCGATGAGCGTGACGAAGATGATGCATGCGAGGACTGCGCCGACCTGATAGACCGAGTAGCCGATCCGGACGATCGCCTCCACGAAGTAGCCGCGAATCCCGAAGAACAGCACGATGGCGGCGGCGATCACGAACATCCCCGCCTGGATGCGCGTGCCGGTCTTTGCCCACGGTACCACTTGCCGGATGTTGGCGCGGCGATACAGCAGGAAGGAGAGGAAGGTGGATAGAATCATCAGGTTGACGGCGGTGTTCTTAGCGCTCATCACCCCTAACGCGCCGAGCAGCGGATGGTGTGAGCCGCCCATCGCCGCCAGCTCGCGCGAGTCGGCGATCATGGTGTGCGGCGTGCCCCACACGAGCGCGCCCAGCACCAGCACGACCAGCAGCCACCTCGTGTATGGCCGGAAGCGCTCGGCGCCGGGAATGCGGCCCATCCCGACCCAGAGGTAATAGTTGCCGGCGAGGAACAGCACCGCGATGAGGAAGGCCTGAATCACCCACAGCCAGCTCATGAAGCCGCCCATCATCGTGATGCCCAAGGACTGGTCGTACTGGTAGATCTCGCGCCCCAGCCAGTAGCCCGCGAACGGCAGCACGATCAGCGCCGACATTGCGATGAAGTTCCCGACGTAGCCCATCCAGTCGTAGTGCGCCCGCTCTTCGTCGGTTCTCGCCGCGAGGAAGCGGTAGCTTGCGTACGCGCCGACAATCGCGCCCCCGAACACGACGTTGCCGATCAAGCGGTGAATGTTGATCGGCATCCAGGTGTGGTTGAGGATCGCGTGCCAGAGCTTGATGCTGGCGGGCGACGTCTCGGGCGTGATATCGCGCGGCGGCGTCATCATGTACGTGAGCCACGAGTCGGCGATAAACATCACGATCGTGCCCCAGATGTTGAGCAGAATGCCCAGACACCAGTGCACGATCTTGGCCCGGCCGTACTTCCACCGGTCCCAGCCGTAGTAGTAGAGGTACAGCGTGAACGACTCGAAGAAGAAGATCGAGACGTACACCCACATCGACGGGCCGAAAATGGCCGTCATGTAGGCCCAGAACTTGGGATACAGCGTGGCCAGGAAGAAGACGAACACGGCACCCCAGATCGCCGTCGCGCTGTAGGCAATCAGCAGCAGCCGCGTAAACTCTTTGGAGAGCCGATCGTACCGCTGATCTTTCCCGAAGATGCCGATCGCCTCGGCCACGACGGCGAAGATCGGCACCCCGAGCACGAACGCCGCGAACATCAGATGGATCTCGGCGGCGATCCAAATGGCGGCGCGGCTCCCGATCCATGGGAAGTCGCGGTAGGCGCCTGCGGTGTCGGCGACGACCTGGAGGAGGAGGTGATCAGGCATTCGCCATGCCTCGTGCAAACCCCAAAAGCAGGTCCTTCGCGCCTTCGGCGCTCAGGATGACATGCTTGCTCGCTTCGCGAGAAGAGAAAAAGAA
Source organism: Gemmatimonadales bacterium (assembly GCA_036505175.1). Taxonomy (GTDB): domain Bacteria; phylum Gemmatimonadota; class Gemmatimonadetes; order Gemmatimonadales; family GWC2-71-9; genus 20CM-2-65-7. The sequence continues at coordinate 50,191 of DASXTV010000002.1, read as the reverse complement.
GAGAGAGAGCTCAACCTCTATCCCCCCTTTCTTTTCTTGAAAGGCGCGGCGAGGCATGTCATCCTGAGCGAGCGCGCGGAACGCGCGCGAGCGAAGGACCTGCTTGTCCGTTCTAGATATCATCGGACACGAAGAACGGTTTGCGTTTCGAAAAGTCGATCGGCATCGCGTTACGGATTTCGACCAGCAGCTCCGGCGTGATTTCGTGCAGACCCCGTTCGCGCGCCCAATCCTCGACGCGCTTCGCGACGACGCCGCGCACGAACGACGGAATGCGGGCGAGTCGCGACCGGGCATCAGCCGACCAAGTCAGTGCGGGAGTAAAGTCGCTTCCATAACTGACACTCCTCGGTTCAATTACCTCGATCCCTCGAGGTTCATACGTGCACGAGGGATCTGCGGCGAGAACATCTCCTTCGAGCGCGAACGCCCGCGCGCGACACCCGCCACACAGCTTCTGATACTCGCAGCGCCCGCATTTGCCGCCGAGCGCGCCTTCACGCAGCTGCCGGAACAGCGGTGACGACCGCCAGATCTCGCCGAAGCTCTGCGTGCGGAGATCCCCCGCGACCTCGGGGAGATAGGGGCACGGCGTGAGTTTGCCGTCGGGCGTGATGCGACAGTACTGCGTGCCGCATGGGCACCGCGTTTCGTAATTCAGAATTGGGGAGTCGGGATCGGCGGCATGCACGTGCCGCATGAAGTGCGGCGCGCATTTCGCGCGGATCATCATCTGCCCGCGGTATTGGCGTTGCCAGCACGCCAGATCGGCGAGGATCGCTTCATACTCGGCGGGCGCGAGATCCGACATGCCGGCGCCGCGCCCCGTCGCCACCAGGAAGTAGCAGTTGAACGCGACGGCGCCCTGCTCTGCCGACCACGCTGCGACCCGCCCGAGCTCGGCGCGATTGCTTTTGGTTGCGGTGGTCTGGATGATGAAATCGAGCCGCGCGGCGCGCAGGCGGCCGAGCGCCGCTATCGTATCCGCGAGCGAGCCCTTGCCGTGGCGGAAGTTGTCGTGATAGGTCGGTCTGAGCGAGTCGATCGACACCGCGACGCCGCGCACCCCGGCCGCCTTGAGCGCCGCGGTGCGCTCATCCGTCAGGAGTGTGCCATTGGTCCCCACAACCACGATCGCGCCCTGTTGCGCCGCATACGCGGCGATCTGCGTCAGATCAGCACGGAGCAAGGGCTCGCCGCCGGAAAGAATGATCAGTGGCCCGGGATTCAGCGCGAGCAGCTCGTCCACGATGCGCAGACACTCGCTGGTCTCGAGCTCGGAAGTGGCGCTCTCGTGCGGACCCGCCGAGATGTAACAGTGGGCGCACTCGAGGTTGCAGCGCCGCGTGAGGTTCCACGCGACGACATGAGGAACGTAGCTCACTGCAGCAGCTTCTCGACTGCCCGCTTCGCCTCTTCGGGCGTGACCGTCTTTAGGTCAACTGGGCACTTTTCCATCTTCGCTTCGATGTCCCGGATGGGGCAGCGCGTGATCCCCTGCGCCTTGGCTTCCTCGATAAAAGCGCGCATCTCGGGCGAGAGCGCGTCCTTCCCTTCCGCCTCCGCGCGGATCTGTTTGGCGCGGAGCTCGGTGAACATCACCATCATCGTATCGACGTCGAACTCGTCGGCTTCGATCATCGCCTGCTTGTTGTCGTCCATGACCGGGGTTGTCACACGCCAGATGGCGTGATTACGGGCGAAGCGCTCGACCGTGTTCCGCGCGAGCGGGCGCGCGATCAGAGGCACGAGCTGTAGCCGTTGCCACGCCTCCTGCGTCCATACGATGGGATCAGTCACCACCCGCTCCCGTACACTAACATTTCCTGTCACCGGACATTTCGTTTCGATCATGGGAATGGCCGGAACAGGATCCGCATCGGAACCCTGCACCTTCGTTGCCTTCATCTGCTCGGTCGCCTTCACCTCCGCGAGGGCGATCTCCTCGGCGCTGCCGATCCCCATGATCAGCTGCATGTGCGTCGGCAGCAGCTTCTGGATCGCTTCATCGAGCCATTTGTTGGTGACAGTCGGCGGCGGGCCGGCGTTTCCGACCTTCTCGAGCACGTACTCCTCGACGGCACGGCGCGCGATCCCCTGCGCGAACGGGGGCACGCGAAGGATCCGCACCTCGGCTTCGGGCGCCCAGGGCAGACCCGCCTGACCGTCTTCTTCTATCCAGGGGATGTCTTCGGGCCTGACCCCCACCACACCCGTCAACAGCACGGAGCACGGCGCCAGCCGCAGCAGATTCTCCGCCTGCGATCCCAGCTCCGTGTTTTCCACGCGGTGCGCGCCGTGGCGGCCGATCACCAGCAGGGACGGCTTGATCTCCTCCGCCCACTGCATGATGACCTGGAACGGCTTGCCGATGAGGATCTGCGTCTTGATCGGCACGTCGGGGAACTGCTGCGCCATCACCTCGGCGCGCTTCAGGTTCGCCTGGCAGAGTTTGAGGAGCCCCTTGTCGATGATGTTGTTGTGGAGCTCTTCCTGCTCTTCGAACTTGAAGACCTTCGACGCCTGGTACGACAGCACATCCTTGATGTTATGGAAAACGACGTGGTGGTACTCGACGTCGAACGCACTGCACACATACAACGAGCCGCCGAACTCCTGGGCCAGCTCGAGCGCCGCCTTCATCGCCTGGTAGCTGTAGGACGAGCCGTCCACGCACACGAGCAAGCGCCCGCCGGTGAGCGGCTGCTGATCGCGCACGATCAGCACGTCTTTCTCGACGCCGCGTAACACGCGAGCCGCTACACCACCGAGCTGCGAAAACTGCTGCCGTCCCAAACCGTGGGCGCCGATCGCGAGCAGGTCATACTGGCGACCGGACGATCCGACCAATCGGGCTGCCGCATCTTCGTCCTCGGCGACGAGCCTGCCGTTTTCTCCGAGCTTGACGTCGCTGCGGACCTTATCGCCGCCATCGTAGCCGGCGGCGCGATTGGGATCGAAGCCGATCAGGCCGGGGAGCCGCCCGGCGCCGCGATTCACCTCGTTGACGATTTCCTCGTAGTTGATGCCTTCGAGCAGCTGCCGCGTCAGCGCGACGCCCGCCGCCTCGCAGCGCTTGCCGAGCTGATCCAGAAAGCTGTCGGCGATCAGCTGCAGCCCTTTTTCGATCAGCTTGTCGTGGATCTTGCGCTGTTTCTTGATTTCTTCGGGCGTCTGGAACTGGGCGGGGAGGCCGGTCTCGAGCTGGCGGAAGCGGACATCATGGAGGCGGGCGGCGTAGACATGGTTGCCGGTGATTCTGCCGCCTGTTCTCCTACACATCTCAATGGCGCGGTCGACGGCCCAATCGGAGTGCTGCGAGTTGTCGACGGGAACGAAAATCTCGCGGTACACCGCAACCTCCCCGAGTGACGCCGCTCGAGCGGGCCTCTAAAGTCTCGATGTCGGTGTGGATGCCGTCAGAGTTAAGGGATATGCAGGCGAGGCTGGATGCTGTCAAGGAACTTGTTCACAAGCCGCGGGCACGATTTGGCTGCCGTCCTTGTTCCAAACCGTAATCGCATCCACGGGGCAGGCGTCGCAGGCGCGCAACAGCCGCTCCCGCTCGACCGCATCGGGGTTCACGAACACGGCGGTGCCGCTTTCATCGAGCACGAAGGCTTCGGGCGCTTCCGTGATGCAATCGCCGAAGCCGACGCACAGCGTGCGATCGATCCTGACCCGCAGGTCCCCGACACTCCGCTCCGCGAAGTCGCTCACATCCCTTCCAGCCCCAGCTCGGCACGCGCGGTATCCATGATGGCGGGGGTGATCTCGGCGATGCCTCGCTCGCGCGCGTAGTCCGCGTAGATCTTCTTCACCATGCCACGCACGAAGCTAGGAACGCGCGACAGGCGTTCCTGTGCAGCGCTCGACCAGGCGGGACCGCCTGCGCCCGAGACCACCATGCTACCCACCATTTCGAAAGGCTCAGCCGGCACGGTGCGGCCACCGATTTCGACCCCGAGCGACGAGACGAGCTGCGTCTCCATCGGGTTTGTGAGCATGGCGACGACGCGGCCACACTTGGGGCATTTGAACGTCGCCGCCAACGTGCCATCGCCGGGAAGCTGGCGCTCCCCGAATGCCATCTGCTGATCGCATTCGACGCACAGGAATTTCACAGCTGCGCCGCCAAGCGGTTCCAGGTGTCTGGTGTCGGGTGCCAGGGAATCCTCGCCACCACCGGTGTCGCGAACTCCGCCGCCAGATCGTCTCCGGCGCTACCCTTCAGCTCCCCTCCGACCATGTTCTCGACGATGCCGAGCAAGTCCGAGCCGTGGTCGACGGCGGCGCGCATGGCGCGGCGCACGGCGTCGCGGGACTCGGGCGTCGGGATGGTCACCGTCAGAACGGCTGGCGGATTGCCGAGGATATCGCACAGCTCCAGGTAACGCTGCATACCTGGCGGCAGGTCGAGCAGCAGGAAATCGACCGTGCCCCATTCGACATCACCGAGAAACTCCCGCAGCGCCGACGCCTCCATCGCCCCCCGCCACACGAAGCTCTCGGCGGCCGGACCGTTGAACGCCAGGGGAGCGCCCTCATCGAGAAACTGGCCCATGGAAATGCATTTCACACCATCCAAGCCAATCGCGGGCGGCTGGACGGTGGGTGGTGCCTGGAGCAGTCCCGGGATCGTCGGGCCATTCAGGTCGGCATCGAGCACACCGACGCTGTGCCCGGCCCGGGCCAGCGCTCGGGCAAGGTGCGCCGTCACGTAGCTCTTCCCCACGCCACCCTTCCCACTCATCACCACCACCAGGCGCCCAACCCCCGCCAGGCGCTCCGCCACACGCTTGCGCTGGGCACCGATCTGGTCGGCCAGCCCCGAGCGGTCGGGATCAGTCAGCTGGTGGTAGGTGCGCATGGGGACTAAAAGCTAGCCGGTTGGGCGGTCCGCCGGTTAGTATCCTGCATGATTGAAGGACTCAAGCAAAAGCTTCAGGCGGAAGTCGAACGCCTCAATCACGAGATCTCGTTTGTACTGCCGAAGGAGATCGAGAAGGCGCGCGCGCATGGCGACCTGCGTGAGAATTCGGAGTACAAGGCCGCCCTCGAGCGGCAGCAATTCGCGCAGGCACGCGTGCATCATCTCAGGCTGCGCTTGTCAAAACTATCTGACGTCCGCGAGCAGGACATCCCGCGTGATCGTGTCGGCTTCGGGTCCCGCGTGACCGTCGAAGATGTCGATACCAAGAAGCAGGAAGTGTACGCCTTGACCCTTGGTGAGTTCATCGAGGGTGAGGATGGTGGGCAAGAAATGCCGGTGTCCATGGCATCACCGCTCGGCAAAGCGCTGCTAGGCGGGAAGGTAGGCCAAAAGGTGGACATCACACTCCCGATGGGCAAGCGCAAGCTCAAAATTGTGGGTTTGGACACGGTGCACGACCTCGCGGAGCGGCGTTGATCGCGCGGCGCTCTTGACTAAAATGTTTTCATGATGTCAGTTACACCAACGTTGCAAATCGCTTAGCTTGGGGGAGAGGACATGATCTCGATTCGCCTGCTGACCGCTGCGGCGGTCTTCTTGCTTTTCGCCCCTGCGCCGATCCTCGTGGCCCAAGCCGATCCCGACCATCCGGTCGCTGGCGGCGGGCCGTTGCCCGCCGGCTGGCACGTGCGCACCGAGCCGAACCGTCAGACCGGACAACCTGCGTCGCTCGACAACGTGAAATTCACCAACATGGGTGATGGCCTGCACACGACTGTCGGGCCGGCGGCCATCTACTGGCGTGATCGCGATACGATCTCCGGCACCTATCACGTCGTCGCCAAGATGACGCAGATGAAAAACCCCGCGCACCCCGAGGCATTCGGCATTCTGATTGGCGGCAAGAACCTCGCCGACTCAGGGCAGGCGTACACGTATTTCCTCGTTCGTCCGATCGACGGGATGTATTCGATCCGCCGCCGCGCCAGCTATACGACGCGGCCGACCGCGGTGGTCGAATGGATGGCGAGCGACGCCGTCACCAAGGCCGACTCGAGCGGTAAGGCGACGAACGAGCTCAGCATTCTGGTCCAGGGCGGCAAGGCGAAGTTCATGGTGAACGGGAAAGAGGTCTACACCGGCGACGCGGCGAACCTCGACGTGAATGGGGTCGTCGGCTACCGGGTCAATCACAATCTCGACGTCCATTTGGGGCCGCTCGGGATTCACAAGATGTGACCGCACTCAACCCGGCAGCAGACGACGAGGAACGGTTTTCGTTCACGCCCTTCACGCGGCATCCGTTTTTCACGTACGTCAACCGCTGGATTCTGGAACGGGTTATTTGCCCGGGCCGTCAGGTCATCGTGGACCTGGGGTGCGGCCCCGGTGCCGTCACGCAGCTGATCCTCGAGCGCGTCGGGGGCCAGCAGCCACCGCCCCGTGTGATCGGCGTCGATCCTTCTCCATCAGCGCTCGCCAAAGCCCGCGCCGCGATTTCTTCGAAGTTCGCCGAGTTCGTTCAGGGCAGTGCCGAATGGCTCTCGAAACTCGTCAAGTCGGCCGACGCGGTTGTATTCCTCAACGCCATTCACTTGATGCCGGACAAGGAACAGGTATTGAAGGAAATCCGCCGCGTGTTGAAGCCAGGCGGGCTGCTCGCCTTCAACAGCACGTTCTTTAACGGCGCGTATGTCGAGGGCACGAGCGGCTTTTGGCGCCGCTGGATCGTGCGCTCGGTGCAGGCATTGCGGGAGAAGGGCATCGAGGTCAAGCACAGCGGTCACGCTGCCGCGATGGAATGGTTCTCGGCGGATCAGTACAAGAACGCCCTGATCGCCGCCGGGTATCGACCGATAACCGTCGAGCTGCTCCGCGTGGATATGACGCGTCAGGCGCTCATCGATATCGGCCGGTTCTCGCTGTTCATCGAGGGTGCGCTGCCCGGCGCGCCGCTCGAGGAAGGCGCCAAGGCCCTCGAAGTAGGCCTCGAGCGCACCATGGAAGAGCTCAAGGTTGAGTCGGTGCCGCGGCATTGGCTGGAGGTAGTGGCGGAAGCAGTCTAGAGCGTCGCGTGTTTGATTGCGCGGCGTAAGCCGCGGCTCGGCAGCTGCCGCGAATGCGGCACGTTTCGCAATAACTTGGCCCGCCTCGCGAATTACGGATCCCCACTCTTTATTTCGATCTGACATTTTCTGCTGATGTGGCACCGCCTTTACTACCACATCACGTGGACGACGCGAGAGCGGCAACACCTCATTGACGCCGGACTGGCCCTTTTTCTGTGTCGGTTCCTTCGAGGCGTTGCTCGCCAAGAGCGAGCCCACATTCTTGAGATCGGCATGGTCGAGCCGCGAGTTCACTCGCGCAATCAAACCAAAATGAACTCAAGGCGTCGATGCGCGTCGCGCAACGCCGACTCGACGACCGCCGGTGTCTCTCCCCTCGCAAAGATGAACCCTGGATAGCGCGACCCTTCGGGAAACGGCACCAACCGTTCTCCCGGATGCGCGGTGATCTGGACGTCCTCCACGAGCGGAACGCGCTTCGCCTCGGCCAGGCCCCGCACTTCCTGCAACGTTCCAGCGCCGGGAATCGGAATCATCATCACACCCGCCGCTTGCCGTTCACGCTGCAACGACGGGATCGGCATGCCGAGCGCGTGGCGCAGAATGATTTCCTCGAGCGTCACCCCTGTCTCGCCGAAGCGCAGCACCGCCGAGCAGCGGCCGCCGATTGGCCGCGCCGCGAGCTCGATCAGCCACGGCCCGCGCTCGTTGTAGCGCAGCTCGGCGTGGATGGGGCCTTCGGTGATGCCGAGGGCGCGCACGGCGCGGTCTGCGCAGTCGGCGATCGCTTTCTGCAATCCGGCGGGAACCTGTGACGGTGTCACGTAGATAGTCTCTTCGAAGCATGGCCCATCGAGCGGGTCCGGCTTGTCGAAGATCGCCAGCACGTGCAGTCGCCGATTGATCACGAGACCCTCGAGCGCGACCTCATAGCCGGGTATGAACTCCTCGATGAGACACCCCGCACCCGGCTCACACACGATCGCGTTCAGACGCGCGTGTGCTTTCACGAAGCCCGCCGCATTATCGGCGCGCATCACGCCCCGCGATGCCGAAAGCCGCAACGGCTTCACGACACACGGATACGCGATGGTGCGAGCGATTGCGGCCGGATCCTCATCCAAGCTGCGCAACATGAATCGGGGGATCGGTACGCCGGCCTTGGCCAGGAGCTCACGCTGCAGGTGTTTGTCGCGCGCACCGAGCGCGGCCGGCACGGAATTGCCTTTGAGCTTCAGGCGTTCCGCGACCGCCGCGGCGACGATCGCCGTGTCGTCGTCGACACCGACGACGGCGTGAATCGGGTGCTCACGGGCAAACGCACCCACCATGTCCGCGGCGCGCTCGGGCTGTGCGAAATCGAGAGTAAGAAGACCTGCCGGGTTCGCAGTCTCGAGAGTGCTGCGCTGCTCGGACGCGACTGTCAGCTCAACCCCAATCTGCCGTGCAGCCTCCACGAACGCCGCGGTGCGATACGTCGTGGTCGGCAACAACAACAGCAGGCGGGACATGGGGGATAACCGTGATCCGCGCAAAATGTCGGAGGGGCGCAGCATGCTGCGCCCCTACATTACCATTCCGGCGTCACGGAACCGATCCAATCATTTTTTCGACGCCTGAAAATACGGGTTCGCGCCCGAGGTGTGATCGGTGATGTCCACGATCCCGCGCACCGCCGGGACGAGCTGCGCGAGCATCCCCTCGATCCCCTGGCGCAGCGTGACATCGGCCATGCCGCAGCCCTGGCAGCCGCCGCCCATGCGCAGCATCACGACGGCGTCCTGCACGTCGATGAGCTCGACGCGGCCCCCGTGGCGCGCGACCATCGGATTCACCTGCTCGTCGAATACCTTCGCGACCTGCTCATACAATGCATCGTCGTTGACCGCTAATCCATCACCGGAAGCCGGTCTCGCGGCCGGAGTGACCGCCGGCACGTCAGCCGTCAATGTGGATCGTATAGCGTGACCGACCGCCTGACCGACCGCCTGCCACGGCACCGGCGACCGCTTGACCACCGTCACGAGGTTGCCCGACACGATCAGCTCGCTGATCTCGAGGCCCGGAATGGCGAAGATCGCTTCCGCGAGCGGCGACCCCTTCGCTTCCTCGGCCGTTGAAAAGCGGCGCACACCGCCGGCCAGCACCAGGACGTTCAGGACGAACTTGCAGCGCTGGTTATCGATCGGCTCGGCGGTAATCCGGATCTCGGGCGTCACGAAACCTCTCGTTCTACGGTTTCCGCTTGACGATGTTTCTTCGACGTCCCGCGTTTGACGTCGTTCGTTTGACGCATCGCTTTTGCAGCAGCCACCATGTTCTTCAGAGCCGCCAACGTTTCCTCCCAGCCCCGCGTCTTGAGCCCGCAGTCGGGGTTCACCCAGATCTGCGCGCCGTCCAGCACCCGGGTCATGCTCTTCAAGGCGCCGGTGATCTCCGCGGTCGACGGCACGCGCGGCGAGTGGATGTCGTACACGCCCGGCCCGATCTCATTGGGATACGTGTAGTGCTCGAAGCCCTGCAGTAGCTCCGAGCCGGAGCGGGCGTTCTCGATCGAGATCACATCCGCATCCATGCGCTCGATCACGCGCAGGACGTCGTTGAACTCGCTGTAGCACATATGGGTGTGGATCTGGGTGCCGTCACGCACCCCCGCCGTCGCCAGCCGGAAGGCGTCCACGGCCCACTGCTGGTAGCCGGCCCAATCGGCGCGCCGCAGCGGCAACCCCTCCCGTAGGGCGGGCTCATCGATCTGAATTACCCGAATGCCCGCTGCCTCGAGATCGATCACCTCGTCGCGAATGGCCAGCGCGAGCTGCTTGGCGGTTTCCGCACGCGGCTGGTCGTCGCGGACGAACGACCATTGCAGAATCGTCACCGGTCCCGTCAGCATGCCCTTCATGGGCCGCTTGGTAAGCGACTGCGCGTACTTGCTCCAGCGCACCGTCATCGCGCGCGGGCGTGAGACGTCGCCGAAGATGATCGGCGGCTTCACATAGCGCGTACCGTAGGACTGGACCCAGCCGTGCTCGGTGAAGGCGAACCCGGCGAGCTGCTCGCCGAAATACTCGACCATGTCGTTACGCTCGAACTCGCCATGCACGAGCACGTCCAGTCCGATCTCTTCCTGGAGCGCGACGGTCTTCGTGATTTGTGCTTGAATGAACTGATCGTATTGATCGGCCGTCAGCTGGCCATCATGCAGCTTGCGGCGCGCCGCCCGCACCTCGGCCGTCTGCGGGAACGACCCAATCGTGGTCGTCGGATACGGCGGCAGGTCCGGTTGAGACTTCCGGCGCTCGGCGAATCGCGTACCGCGCACCCGGTCCTTCTCCGTGACCGCACCCGCTCGCCGCTGCACGGCGGCATTGTTGATGCGCTTCGACGCGCGGCGCGACGCGGCGGCCTTGCTGCTGGCATCCACGGCCGCGCGATCGCCCTGCGCCAGCGCCACGACTTCCTGCAGTTTCTGCTTGGCGAACGCCAGCCAGCTCTTCAGCTCCGGATCCAGCTTGGTTTCGAGATCGAGGTCGAACGGCGAATGGAGCAGCGAGCACGAGGGCGCCACCCACAGCCGGTGCTTGCCGACCGTCGCCACCGCGCGCTCGAGCAACGCCGACTGCTTCTCGAGGTCCGCCCGCCACACGTTGCGGCCGTCGATCACACCGGCGGACAGCACTCGCCCCTTCGGCCACTTGGCGAGGAGGGGATCGAGCTGCTCGGGGGCCCGCACGAGATCGACGTGCAATCCCTGTACCGGCAGCGCGAGCGCCGTTTCGAGGTTCTCGCGCAGTCCCGAGAAGTACGTCGCCACGAGCAGCTGCAGTTTGCCCGCGCGGGACGCGAGGAACTTGTACGCCCGCCGATATGCGTCGCGCTCCGCGTCGTTGCGATCGAGTGCCAGGCACGGCTCGTCGAGCTGCACCCATGTCGCCCCCGCGGCCGCGAGTGACTCCAGCACATCCCCGTACACCGGCAGCAGCGCATCGAGCAGCGACAGACGGTCGAACGCGGCACCCTTCGACTTGGCAAGCAACAGGAACGTCAGCGGCCCGATCAACACGGTCGTGGCGTCGATGCCGGCCGCCTTCGCTTCGCGGTACTCGTTGGCGGGCTTCGCGGACGCCATGCGGAAGCGCTGCCCGCGCTCCAGCTCAGGGACGATGTAGTGATAGTTCGTATCGAACCACTTCGTCATTTCCATCGCGGTGACGTCGCGGCCTTTGCCTTGGCTACCCCGCGCCATCGCGAAGTAGGTGTCGGCATCGACCCACTCGCCCGTGAAGCCGTAGCGCGGCGGCACCGCGCCGACCATTGCGCAGGTATCCAGCATCCGGTCGTAGAACGAGAAATCGTTCGCGGGGATCTTGTCCACGCCGATATCGCGCTGCAGCTGCCAGTGGCGGCGGCGCAGCTCGGCGCCGGTGGTGAGGAGTTGGGCGCGGCTCACTTTGCCGCTCCAATAGCCCTCGGTGGCGCGCTTCAATTCGCGCGCGGCGCCGAGCGGCGGGAAACCCAAATTCGAGGCGACTGTCATAGAGGTGCGGAATCTAAATGCTTGACGGGCGCGGGGCGACTGGAGGCTTGGAGATGTGTGGGCTCTGCCCTATGGATGGGGAGGGGGTGATGGATGGGGAGGGGGTGCGGGGTGCGGAGGAGGTTGCCCGCGGTTTGGGGGGGGACCATGTCGCGCCTGCGCAGCAGCCGCCCGCTCGAGTCCCGCTGCCGCCTGCGCCGGAGTGATCCCCTTCGCCATCTCTGACTGCACGTGGGCGGGCAAGAGGAGCAAGCTCTCCGCCGGTTGGCCCGACCGAAGGGTCGCGCTGACGAGCCCAATGGTCTCCGCGGGCGGAACGCCGAGTGCCGCCAGCGTGCCGGCAACGCGCAGCCCGACGGTCAGGGCGGAAGCGCTCGCTTTGGTGCGCGCGAGTGCCGTGATATCGTTGGCGCTCAATCCCGCCGTGATCGCGAACTCGCCGGCGGCTATCATGAGCGTGTCGCCGACGAGTCCACCCTCCCGCAGCGCGGCGGCGGCGGTATCCAGCTGCATCGCGACCAGGCGCACGGCGGTCACGACGCGTTCGGATGGAATACCCTTCGCGCTCCCTTCGATCGCCTTTTGAATCATCGGATCGACCGGCAGCCCGCGCGCCGCGGCGGCCGTGCCCAGCTGTGTAACGAGCGCGGCGACGTCGGGCGACACGCGTCCGGTCAGCCGCTCGGCGATCCGCTGTTGCATGCCAATCAGCGTGAGCGGGAGCGCAAGCAGGCTGATGATCACAGCGTCAGCACGCTATTGCGCCGCCCGAAGCCGTCGTCCACGGCGGGAGCGCCGGGATCGGGCACCCAGCGCGCGCCATCGACGACGAAGGCGTACTGGTGCTGTCCGGCCGGGAGGGTAAGCGTCGCCGTCCAGACCCCATTCGGGCTGGTACGGACCAGCGGCGTGGCATGTGCATCCCATTGATTGAACGTGCCGGCGAGACTGACCTCGCGCGCCTCGGGCGCGACGAGCACGAACCGGACCGTGACGAAAGACGCCTGGGTGACCGGGGCCGCGTGCCCAATCCAGAGGATCAGCGCCGCGGCGATCGCGAGTGCCGGAGCGAGGAGCCAGGGGCGGACGCGCAGCCGGATCTCACGCGGCTGCATGACGCGCCGCCACGCGGAGCGCGCTGGCCGTGATGCGATCTCCCGCATGACGCGCCGGGACACCGCAGGGAGTTCGACCGGACGACGATCGACGCCGGCGAGCAACCGTACAGCCTCTTCGCCCTCCGCGCGCAGCTCGGCAGGCAGGTCGGCGAGCGTGATGTCGCCGTCCAGCAGCTGCTTCACCAGAGGATGAAAGGCGTGCTCGCTCATGTGTGGTCTCTCAGTTGTTCCCGCAGTTTATCATACGCGCGGTGCATCCGCATCTTCAGTGACGGCACGGAGGTGCTCAACCGCTCCGCGATTTCTCCGTACGACAAGCCTTCGACGTGCTTCAAGACGAAGACTTCGCGCTGATCCGGCGTCAACTCGAGCAGCGCCAGCTGCAACGCCCGGCGCCGCTCTGCCGTCTCCGTTCCGCCCTCCGTGCGATCTGTCGCCGCCACCTCGTCGGCGGCTTCCAGCGACGTCTCGGTTCGGCTCCGGCGCCGCTCGGCGAAACAGCGGTTGCGCAGAATCAGGAAGAACCAACCGACGAACTTGTCGGGGTCCTTGCACTGTGCCAGCTGATCGTACGCCCGGACGAACGCGTCTTGCACGGCATCTTCGGCTGCGTCCGGCGACCCGAGCATGCGCGCCGCGTAGCGCGCATAGCGGTCGCGATATCGCTCGACCAGCAGGGCGTAGCGTTCGTGATCTCCGGCGAGCACCGCTCGCACGATATCGCCGTCCGCCGCCCCTGTTTCAGACCTCAACCGACCTCCTAAAGAGTTGCCGCGCACAGCATTGGTAACACGTAACCCCACGTTGCCGTGTGACCTGCGTTACCTCGGTGCTCCTCTGGAATCTTTACGACGCTATGTCCGCGATGCTAGAGCCCGAACCCCCCGTGGTAGCGGATACCGTCCTCATGAATCGACTGGCGCAGCGGGATTCCACCGCGCTCGTCGAATTGGAGCGTCGCCATCACGCGTCATTGTACGCCCAAGCCTATGGAATCCTCATGGATGCCACTCTGGCTGAGCGGGTCGTGCGCGATACATTCTCACAGCTGTGGTTTCTCGCTACACAGTACAACGGGGGCCGTAGCACGTTGTCCCTGCTGCGAGACATGGCGAGAGAGCTGGCGCGCGCCGAGCGAGCACTCCATGATTCGCATGTACGTGGGAGGTAGCATGTTGAAGCGAATCCTCAAATTCGGTCCCGCGCTGCTCGTACCCACGCTGTTGGCGGCGCAGGCCCCGAAAGTCGCGGCCCGCCGGGCAACGCATGTTTTTGGTGAGGCCGTCGGGCTGGACAACAGGCCGGTGACCCCGGTAACACCCGCAACCTCGGCGACACGCGCGACACCCGCGACACCCGCAACGGGCACGGGTGACGGCCCGGCGACACCTGCCACACCAGCGACGCCAGCCACCCCGGCGTCTCCGTCTCACCGACCGGACCATGCCGGCTTGGGCGGGCAAGGCCGTGGGAATAACCCGCGCCGACCATAAGTAGACAGATCCTGCCGCGCTGTATCTTACCGGTCCCATGCGCATGGGACCGGTTTCGTTTTCGGTGCTGCTCGCCGTCATCGCCGTCCCCGTTTCCGCACAGCGACAGGCGTCGCTGGGCGTGGGCGCGGGCGTGGTCCGCTACGCCGGTGGCTCGAGCTTCAGTGCTTTCATTGTCTCCCCAGCTGCACAGCGCCTGTCTCCGTTTACGTATCTCGGCGCAGCGGGGTCGGTGTCGCTGCTCGAAGGCGGAGTGTGGGCCAGCCAAGCCCGAGCTGACGTCTGGGCAGCGCTAACCCGGCGCGCCGGCGGGGTGCGGCCCGCGATCAATGCGACGCTATCGACCAGCACACGCTCGGATGGCATCGCGGCCGGCTCGGGAGTCGCACTGATCGAGGCTGTGCGAAATGACGTCGCGGTCGGCGTGGGGTTTGTCACCGGCGTGATCGAACAAGAGCCGGGCGTGGGCGCGCTGCGCGTGCGTGGCCGCGCGTGGTGGCAGCTCGGTACATCCCCGGCGCAACTCTCGCTCACCACCGAAGCGACACGATTTCTCGGCGCCTGGTATTCGGACGTGTTCGGAGGCCTGTCGTATGATGGCACCCGCACTGTGGGCTCGCTCTGGCTGAGCGGGCGGTTCAGCAGCACGTACGGCTCAACGGGGGCCGCGAGCGCTTCGCTGCAATACTTCGTGACTCCGTCCGTCGCTGCCGAAGCTGCGGGCGGCAATTACCTGCGTGATCCGTTCCAGGGACTGCCCCGCGCCGGGTTCGTCACCGGTGGCGTCCGCGTCTTCGCGTCGCGGCGCGCGATGGCAGCGTCACAACCTGCGTCTCAGAAGTCCACTCCCGTGTTACAACCGCTCATCGCCCAGCATCGCGGCGGCGACACCGTGGTGGTGCGCTTCCACATGCCGGGCGCGAAGTCGGTCGCGATCGCCGGCACTTGGAACGAGTGGACCCCCGCATCGCTGCAGGGACTCGGCAACGACATTTGGGAGGCCGCGCTGCGCCTCCCGCCGGGCACCTACTACTTCAACCTGGTAGTGGATGGGGGAGAATGGGTTGTGCCCGGTGGCGTCGCGACGATCTCGGATGGGATGGGGGGACTGCTGGCGGTCTTGAACGTGCTGTGACTTGACGATTCCCGTCCGACTCCATACCGTGGCGGCAGCAGTGAGCTCCGGTTCGATGCTGTCCTCTCGCTCGAGGGGGTGCTCGATGGGGAAGATCAACATGCAGAAGGTGCTCGTCGGCGGTTTGATCGCAGGCGTCGTACTGAATGTGATTGATTCGGTGTTGTTCGGCGTCCTCCTGAAGGATCAGATGGCCGCCGCCATGACATCGATCAACCGGCCCGCCATGACGAATGCGCAGATTCCCTGGTTCGTGTTTCTCGACTTCGTCGCGGGCGTGTTCCTCGTCTGGTTGTATGCGGCGATCCGGCCGCGCTACGGCGCAGGTCCGGCGACCGCGGCAAAAGCGGGCGTAGCGGCCTGGTTCCTCGGCAGTTTGCTCGTCACGCTGTTCATGTGGCCGATGCATCTGATGCCACAGAACCTCACGATCATTACGACATTGGTCACTCTCGTCGAATGGCCGCTCGCGGCGGTCATCGGCGCCAAGTTCTATACCGAGGGTGCCGGCATGGGAGCCGGCATGGGTGCCGGGGCCGGGATGGGCTCGAGGATGTAGTTTTCTCATGAGAAACAAAACCGCCGGGCGGCTGCTGCCGTCCGGCGGTTTGTGTTTCGGGACCGAGACTCAGTAGTCGAACCGCAGCGACACGCCCAGCGTGCGTGGCTGGTTGGTCAGGAAGCCTACGCGGGCACGCGTGCCACGCTCCCGATCGAGCGCGAGCAGCGCGCGCTCATCGGTCAGATTGTTGGCGAACAACCCAACCTCCCAGCCGGACCGCCTCAGACTTACGCGGACGTTGACCAGCGTATACGCCGGCAGCTCTGGCTTGAATGTGAAGAGCGTATCGGTCAGCGGACCGCCGATGGTCGCTCCGCCGTCTTCGGCGAACTTGTTAAGGTCGACCGTGCCGAAGGGACAGGAACTCAAAGGCGTTGCCGCGCTGCAGACGCCCACTCCTTGGTCATTGATAGCGGTGAACCGTGAGCCGACGTGTTGGAAGCTGCCGGTGATCGAGACGCGCGACCCCTGGCTGACGTCCCACCCATATGTGAGCGAGCCGGTCAACTGGATCTTCGGCACGCTGGGCAGGCGGTTACCGGCCCGGATGCCCGAGATAACGTCGTTATTTGCCGCGGTGTCGCTGGACTGCAGCTTGGAATCGTTGTAGGCGGCCGAGAACCCGAAATCCACGTGGTTATTTGGTGTCGCGTTGACCTCCAACTCCACTCCCTGACTGCGAGCCTTGGGTGCATTGAAGACCAATCGCGAGGAACAAGAACCCGCGGTGACGTTCAGCTGGAGATCGCGGATGTCCATATAGAACGCGGACAGATTGAGGGTGCCGCGCCCGCCGAATACCTGGGACTTCAGCCCGGCCTCGTAATTCCAGACCTTCTCGTCGCCAAACGTTCTGCGTCCGCTGAACGTGATCGAGTCAGCTGTCGAGCAAATGGCGTAGTTGAGCGGGTCGTTGATGCCGCCCAGCCGGAATCCACGGGAGGCTTGCGCGTTCACGGTCACGGCGTCCGACACTTTGTAACTCGCGATGATGCGCGGAACCACGCCGTTGGCTTTGGTCGAACCGGTGTCGGTAACCAGCGAATCCCCGGTGAAATCGTTAGTGAAAATCCCGTCGAAAATCAGCCCGCGGTCCTCGGTGAAGTTGTAGTAGCGCAAGCCGGCCGTGAGGTCGAGCTTCGGCGTCGCCGACACCGTGGCTTCCCCAAATAGCGCACCTTGTTTCAGGTCGTTGTGGAGGTCGGACCAGAAGAGGTGATCTTTGGGAGCCCGCAGTCCTTGCGTGAACCCATAGGGCGCGCCGAGGATTGGTGCCGCGGCAGTGTCGAACCCGATGTCACTCAGGTCTTGGCCGTAATCGCGCTTGTTGGCGCTGTAGAACCCCCCGACGACCCAGCGTACACGATTCGCTGCGCCAGACAAACGCACCTCCTGCGTCCAGACCTTCGACAGCGTGGCGTCATTGAGAGGCGTATCGAGTGTGTAGATCCGTTCCGGAAGCGGGATGGTGCCGCCCGTCACGCTCGCCGTCAACGCCGTGGCGTCCCGGACGACTAGGATATCGCGGTGCGTGTACGACGTAATCGACGTCAGCTTCATTGACCCGAGGTCGTACTGGAGATTCACGTCCGCGAGCAGAAACTTGTCCGTGAACGGTTCCCGGATCTGCGTGTACTGCTCCCGTGGGCCCAGCGTGATCGAATCGCGAGTGGTGGTGAAGGGGTTGGCGAGAATGTTGAAAGCATCGATACGATTCCACCCGTCTGCCTTCACCTGCTGATAGACCACGCGCGGCGTAATGCTGAAGTGCTCGGTTGGCCCAATCCGCAGCGCTGCCCGCAAGCCCGCGCGGCCACTGCCGTTGACGTCGTCGTTGACGCGCAGTGTCGGTTGTACGGCATCCATAAACCCGCCCGTGCGCGTGCTGTAGCCCACAACGCGGAACGCGGCCTGCTCCCCCAGCGGCGCATTGAACCCGAGCTTCGCGACACTGCCGGGGTCGCCGCCATCGATCGAATTCATTCCGACTTCGCCGAATGTCTTGCTCGCGCCGATCTCGGGCTGATTGCTGATGTACCGCACCGTGCCCGACACCGAGCCGGCACCAAACAGCGTGCCTTGCGGTCCGCGCAGCACCTCCACCCGCCCGACGTCAAACAGATCGAGGTCCGGTGTGAACAGCGAGAGCGAAATAACCGCGTCATCGAGATAGGCGCCCACCTCTTCTTTCACCCCGGGCTGATCGCGCGCGATCTGACCCGAGGAGGCTCCGCGGATCGCCGCCTGGCTCTGACCAGGACCGAGGTTCTGCACGCTGAATCCCGCGACGTTCGCAGCCACCGCCTCCATATTGTCCGCCCCGCGAAGGCGCAGCGCCTGCTCTGTCGGCGCCGCAATGGAGAACGGGACATCCTCCAGCCGCTGCTCGCGCAACATCGCTGTGACGGTGACCGCTTCCAGCTGCACCGCCTGCATCACGAAGTCGACGACAGTCTCACCGTTAGCCCGGACCTGCACGTTTTGCTGCGCCTGGGTCCGCAAGCCGGGCACCGCGGCCGAAACCGTATAACTGCCGGGGGACAGGTTCGTGATGCTGTAACTGCCGTCCGTGCCCGTGGTCGCACGATGTGCCGCGCCCACCCCTTGGGCCCTGATCGTGACGCCCGACAACGCGTCGCCACTCGCGTCGCGCACGGTGCCTCTGATCCGACCGTTCTGGGCCAGCGCCATCCCCGGGGCCCCGAACACCAGGGCGACGAGGGCGACGAGGCGCACGAGACGGCTTGCGGGGCTGACCATAAAACCCTCCTCCGAGAAAAGTGTCACTTGTTGAGCCGCATTTCGGCGCGAGCGTACAGATAGCGGCCGTTGTAGCCGAACGGCGATGCCGCGGCCCAGGGGAACGTGTTGTCGTTGTTGTTGTACTCGGCCTTCGGGCGATCGGGATACACGTCGAGCAGATTGCGGGCGCCGATCGACAGATTCACGTCGCTGAATTGATAGCCGAGCTCGGCGTCAACCAGCGTCTTGGCGCCGTAGGTCTCGCGATCGGTGAAGCTCGGCTGCGCGGACGCGAAGCCGCCAAAGTACGAGACGCGCCCGAGCGCGTGGAAGCGGACCAGGCTGTAGTTCGCCGTCAGCGTGCCCCGCCAGTCGGGCCGCTCCTCCTCGATCCCGACCTTCGTCACTAGGTCGAGAATGCTCGTCAGGTCCGTGGCTGTGCCTTGCAGAATCTGCGGCAGCGGCGCGACGCGCGTGATCTTGTTCTTGGTGTAGTTCACTGCGGCATTCAGATCTAGCGTGCCCGCGCCCGCGGGGACCGTAACACCGCCCGTGATGTCCACACCCTGGGTCCGCGTATCGAGTCCGTTGGTGAAGAACTGCACCGCGCCGATGTTCGGGAATCCGGAGTCGGACAGAATCCGCTGCGACACGGTGTCTCCAAACGTCGCGCCCAGGAGAATGCGGTCCTTGATCGTGATGTGGAAAACGTCGACCGTGAACGTCACGTTCTCGCGCGGCGTGAAGGCGAACCCGCCGCTCAGGTTCACGGAGGTCTCGTCCTTCAGAGGCTTCGCGCCGAAAATCCGACTGGCGCGATTGTCGACGGGGAAGTTACCGACCTCGACGAATTGGCCGCCGATCACGTTCGTCGTCGTGTGACTGAAGAAGCTCTGGCTGAGTCCCGGCGCCCGGAATCCCGTGCTCGCCGCGCCGCGCACAACGAACCGCGGCGTCGGCTGATACCGCAGCGCGAGTTTCCCGGTAACGCGCTGACCGAAATCGCTGTAGTGCTCGAAGCGTCCGGCGACGTCGGCGAGGAACTGGCGGTTCAGCTGACTCTCGAGATCGACGTACGCCCCGATGTTGCTCCGGCTGTGATCACTCGCGTCGCTCGGCGCAAAGCCGGGGAACACCGATGATCCGGCCGGCGCCAGGTCGCTGCTGTCCTGCGCAAGGTGTCCACCGTTGATGTAGGACGCCCGCTCCCCCGCGGTGATCTTGAACGCTTCCCGCCGCACCGCCACGCCGAGCGCGACGTTGACGGGCGCGGACAGCCCGAGCGGCACCTGCTTCGCCAGGTTCAGCGACCCGATGGCCTCGGTGCGCTCGAGACGTCCTGCAAAGAACGAGAGCTGGTTGGGAATTCCCGGATCATCCGCGTTGCCGAGCACGCCGTCGGCGCCCGGCGCGCACGGCGTGTCGAGGCACGGGCCGAGCGAGGCGTTATTCGTGTTTCGGAGGTCGTAGTCAAAACGGTTTCCGGCAACGGATCCGCCAAGATCGAGCGACCATCCGCTGATGTTCGCGCGGTATCCGGCCACGCCGGAGTAGTCGCGCACATCAGGATGGAACTCGGGCAGGAACCCCGGCGGGTACAGCTCAGGCCAGTTGCGTGCACTTTCACGGTAGCGCCAGAACCCGTTGCCCGTCCCGATGCGCTTGCTGTAGCCGCCGAACGCGTAGACCTCGCTCGTGCCGGCGTCATTGAGCGGCAGCCGGAAGTTCGCGAACGTCATGGCGTCCTTCTCCAGCCCGTCGCCCCAGTGATAGTTGGGCTGGGGGATCGAATTCCTTTTCTGAAGAACGCGGCCAGTGAGGGTATCGATGACATCGGTGATGCCGTTGGCATCGGCGAGGAAGATATCCGGCCACGCGCGATTGGTGGGATCGCGGTGGAGATACTCGCCGAACACCGCGAGCGAGGCGCGGCCGAGGCCAATTCCGAAGCCGCCGTTGATGTCGCCGGTCGTGCCGTCGATCGGATAATCGCGGGTGTGGTACTCCCCGGCATCGACGTTGAGGAAAGGCGAGAACCCGGCGTCCTTGAGCACGACGTTCACCACGCCCGCGATCGCGTCCGAGCCGTACTGCGCGGACGCACCATCGCGCAGCACTTCGATGCGATCAATCGCGCCGCCAGGCAGCGCATTCAGATCCACGCCGCTCGATCCGGCTCCCATGCCGTACGCGAACGTGTTGAGCACCGCCATCTGATGGCGGCGCCAGCCGTTCACCAGCACCAGTGTGTGATCGGGACTCAGGCCGCGCAGCGTGAACGGCCGGACGATGTCGTTCGCATCGGTCACGCTCTGACGCGGGAAGTTCACCGATGGCGCGAGGTTCTGCAGGATCTGACTGGTCTCATTGGTACCTTGCTTCGCAATGTCCTCCGCCGTGAACACGTCGACGGGCACGGCGAGCTGCTCGGCCGCCGTATGCCGCGCGCGCGACCCGACGACCACGTCCACGGGCGACAGGCTGATCGGCTGCGCGGCGAGCGTGAAGTCCTGCGTCACCGCGCCTTGCCCCACCGTCACGCGCGCCGACTGCTGCACGTAGCCCAGCAGCCGCGCGCGCAGGGTGTACGTGCCCGCGGAAAGGCCGCGGATCTCGTAACGACCTTGCTCGTCGCTCGTTGCGCGCAGACCGCTGCCTTCGGCGGCGATCGCCACGCGCGCGAGCGGCGCGCCCGCCGCATCGGCGACTCGACCACGGATGGAGCCGCCCTGTGCCAGCACGATCGACGGCAGGAAGGACAACACCGCGAGTAAATTCTCAACTCGTCGCATAATCATTCCTCTAAAAAGGAGTGACCGTCGCCCTAGTGCTACCGCCGGGCGGCGGGACCGTCAAGCGACGCTAGTGATGGTGCGCATTCCAGGGATCGTCGCCGGAAAACGCCATCACGTGGACCATCCAACCGGACATATAGTAGAAGGGCCATGCGTCGCATCGTCGCCAGAATAGACGCGTTCCGGACGCAGTCAGCTAGAGCGATGCAGGCGGTTGAAGTGGGGCTTCTCGATGACCAAATAGAAAGTGAGAATCGCGGCGTGGAAGAAAACGGCAGCGATGAGTCCGGGCAGCGACCGCAGCATCAGCGCGAGCCCGTACGTCGGCAGATACCCGACGGTGTACATCGGACTCGACATGAAACGGTAGGGACCGGTCGAGACCGGCCCAATCGCCGAGTCGGGATCGAAGAAGTTGTGCCAGTAGTAGGCGTTGCTTCCCAGTGTGCGCGCGGCCCACAGCTTCGTCCCGAGGCCGATGATGACGAGCAGCGCCCCGATCGCGAAGGCAGCAACCGGAGCGAGTGGGAGTTGCCACGTATTGCGGGTCACGACACAGAGCACCACGAACGCGAAGGCGTCGTTGTTCATGACCAACGCCGCCATGCGCCGGAAGCGGCGAAACGCCTCGGCCCGCCCGAACCGCTTGGTGTAAACGCCGCCGCTGTCCTCGCGCCGCAGCGCGCCGCCCACAAACAGCACGTACGCCAGTCGACTGAGAATGGCGTACGCGAAGATGGCGGCTTCGGCTGCGGTCACGTCCGGGTGTGCATGCGGTACCTCCGAAGATACTCAGCCCGGGGAGTTTTGGCCCGTTGTCGCGTGCCTGCCACAGTGACGACCACGGCCATCGCGCGGGTATAGCCTAGACAAGGAGGCCGTCATGAAGCCTTTACGTCTGACCGCGATTGTCGCGCTGTTACTGTCCGCGGCTTGTGCCAAGGATCCTGCTGGTGGTCCTGGTGCTCCGCCCCGCATCACGGCGTTACCGCGCGCGCTGACGGGACAGGAGCAGCAGCTGATCGATGCCGACAACCGCTTTGCCATCACGCTGCTCAAGCAGGTCACCGCCGATACGCGCGATACTCTGCCGAATCTGTTCATCTCGCCGCTTTCGGTGGCGACGGCACTGGCGATGACCTACAACGGCGCGGCGGGAACGACTGAGGAGGCGATGCGCTCGACACTCCAGCTCGACGGCATGTCCGTGGCGGAAGTCAACGAGTCGTATCGCAGTCTCATTGAGCTGCTTCGCAATCTCGACTCGCACGTGCGATTTCAGATCGCCAACTCCATTTGGTATCGCCAGGGGCTCCCCGTCGAGCAATCGTTCCTCGATGTCAACCGTGAGTACTACGACGCGCGGGTGACGGCGCTCGACTTCGACTCCCCCGCGGCGCCCGCAGCGATAAACAGTTGGGTGGATCAGGAGACCAATGGCCTGATCAAGCAGATTCTCGAAACGATCCCGCGGGACATGGTCATGTATCTGATCGACGCGATCTACTTCAAAGGGGACTGGACGTACCAATTCGATCCGGATCGTACGAAGCCGAGGCCGTTTCATCTGGCCGACGGCACCACCGTCGCCGTCCCGACGATGGCCCGCGCGGCAGCGGAGCTGCGCACGGGCCGGCGTCCCAACGCCACGATCGTAGATCTCTCTTACGGCGGCGCCGCATTCTCGATGACGATCGTCGTACCCGACGACACCAGCAGCGTCGAGCATCTCGTGGACGGGATTACCCCGGCGCAATGGAGTGATTGGACGGCGAGCTTGGAGCCGAGCGAATCGGAGCTCTTCTTGCCGAAATTCAAGCTGACGAACGCTCTGTCCCTAGCCCCTTCCCTCATCGCGCTCGGCATGGGCGTGGCCTTCACCGGCCAGGCGGATTTCACGCGCATCCATACACCTTCCGAGATGTACATCAGTGAGGTTAACCACAACAGCTACGTCGACGTCAACGAGGAGGGCACCGTCGCCGCGGCGGTGACGTCGGTGGGGATGGGAATCACGAGCGTGGGGCCAGAGCCCATCATCATCGACCGGCCGTTCGTCTTTGCGCTGCGCGAGAATCTGTCGGGCACGATCCTGTTCATGGGAGTGATTCGGGACCCGGCGACCAAGTAGCCGTCTTGACAGTCAGGGCCGCGAGCCCGCAAGTAGAGACATGGGTCTCGTCACGCGGGCGCTCGCGGCTTTGTTCGTCTGCTGGATCGTGACCGCGCCCGCCGCGGCGCAGCTCTCTGCCCGCGCCGATGTGTCCAGCGGTGGGCGCTACGTGTGGCACGGAGTCTCCCGCGCAGCGGGCCTCGTTGCGCAACCGTCGCTGGCCGCTGGAGTCCGCCACCGCGGCTTCTCCCTCGAGAGCGGCGCCGTCCTCCACTACGAGCTGGACCGCGCATCGGCAGGGGAACTGTCCGAGACCGGCGCCGGTGAGCGACTCCTCGGAGAGGCAGACTTCTGGGGGCGTGCCTCGCTCGTCGTCGGACCGACACGCCTGGACGCCGGCGTCGTGCGATACAGCTTCCGCGGCGACTCCACCCGAGGCGGCCTCGGCAGGGCGCGCAACACGACGGAGGTTTACGCCGCGCTATCCGCCACCAGCGCCGTCAACGCATCTCTGGAAGCCTGGCTCGACGTGGAGCGGGTGCGTGGAGCGTTTCTCCGGGCGTCCCTGGATCTCCCCGTTCTCGGATGGCCCTTCCCGCCGTTCGCCTTCGGCTTCGTCGAGGGAGACGTCGGGCTGAATGTCGGGCAGGGGCCGAACCCCGCCCGGGCCGGCGAGCTCGCCAACTTCGCCGGCCGGGGCATCACGCACGTCGGCCTGGGGATGGGGGCGGAGGTGCGAACGGGGCGCCTCTCCAGAATCGGGTGGACCACGCTCGGCGTCGGGCTTCGGTCGCAACTCAATCTCGACGATGCCACGCGGTTCAACGGCGCGGGCAGGAATCGGGACTTCAGCGCGTGGCTGTGGACGGGGTTCACGATCGTGCTTGGCAGCGACGCGCAGAGCCGGCAGTGAGACGCCGAGCGGTTCTGCTCCAGGCCTGCGCCGTCCTGCTGGCGGCGTGCGGCCCGACGCGATTGCGCGTGCCTGCGGCGCTCAGCCCGGCGCCGCGACCCGGAACGAACGCGTTGTTGCAGGCCGGGTTTGCCCGAGTCGACATCACGCCGCCGCCGGGAGTAGGGCTGGCGGGCAACGGCCCCGAGGGCTCAGAGGCTCGCGGTTATCGCCTGCGCCTCTATGCGCGCGTGCTTGTGCTGGCCGAGGGCGGCGGGAACCGTCTCGCCCTTGTCGTCGCCGATCTCCCCCTCAGCTCGGCCTTGTTACACCGCCGGGTCGCGGAGCTAACCCGCCGCACGGACGGGATCGGCGCGGATCGTCTTGTGATCGCGGTGACACACACGCACGCCGGCCCCGGTCATTTTTTCGAAGCGGCTGCCTACAATGAGCAAGGGAGCTCGGTCGTGGGCTTCGACCCCGTGATGGTCGATTCGCTCACGGCTCGCATTGCGCGGGCAATTCACGCCGCCGTGACCGACCTGCGGCCGGCGCGTGTCGCGTGGGGAAGTCGGGCGGTCTGGGGCGAGACGCGAATCCGCAGTCTTCCCGCCATGCTCCGGAACATGCCGCTGCCGACCGCGCCCGCGGACGCGCCCACCGGGCTGCCGCAAGAATACCGGCTGGTGGATCCGGAGCTCGCCATGCTGCGGGTCGATCTGCGCGACCCCGCGAGCGGCGCGTTCCGGCCCGCCGGGGCCTTCAGCATTTTTGCGATGCACGGCACGGGCAACGCTCCGTCGAACGACCTGCTCGACGCCGACATTCACGGCCTCGTCGAGCGGCGGCTGGAGCGCCACATCGACCCGGACGGAGGCTTCGTGCCGCGCGCCGTGTACTTGTTCGCGAACGGGGCCGAAGGCGACGTGTCGCCGGCGTGGCCGCCCCAGAGTCGCTGCGACGTTCCGGTGCTCGCTGCGCTCCCCGCGCTCGACGGCCCGTTCACGCGGCCGCTGTGGCAATGGCGCCCTCCCACCACCACGCATCTGGCCGCGTGCCAGCATGCGGCGCGGGAGGCGATCACTTTGATCGGTAGGGCCGTGGGAGACAGCGCGGTCGCGTTGTTCGATGCGCTCGGCGCTGTCTTATCCGACCGCCTGGAGCTCGGGCGTGCATTCGCGACGCTGGCACTGCGCGACAGCGCGCGCGCGCTCGGCATTTGCCCCGAGCCCGCCGTCGGCATGAGCACGCTGGCGGGTGCGGACGACGCCCATACGCGAATGCAGGGGTGGCGACTGTTCGGCCTGTTCGACATCGGGCTCGAGCAGGGTTCGCCCAATCCCGACGTGCCGGGGTGCCAGGCGCACAAACGCAAACTCCTGGACGGATGGTTCGGCAACCTCCCCAACCGGCTGTTCGTCAGCGGCAATCTGCCCTCCTACGCGCAGCTCACCGTGCTGCGACTGGGGAATCGGGTGATTGGCACGGTGCCAGGGGAAGCGACGACCATGGCGGGCAGGCGGATGCGCGAGCAGATGTTGACGGCCGCACGCGGCACCGGGCTGCCGGTGAGTGGCGCGCTCATCCTCGGTCACGCCAACGGCTACGTGGAGTACATCGCCACGGCCGAGGAATACACCGCGCAATACTACGAAGGCGGTTCGACCCTCTATGGCCCGGGCGAGGCGGCGATGTTCGGCCGCGCGCTGGCCCGGCTCGCAGCATCGGTCTCCACCGGAGACAGTCTGCCGGCGTCCGCAGCGCCACCGCTCGATCTCGTCGTCGGTCACGCGCGGCACGTCGTGCCACGCAAGTCGTCCAGCCGAGTGCCGCCGCCGCGGATCGAGCGGGTCTGGTGCTCAGGGGACACGCTGTATGCATGGCTGCAGCTCGGCGGGGCGGCGGAGTGGCCCGTGGCCACCGGTGACGTCGCCGCCGGGCCGCGCGTCGAGGTCGTCGTCGACGACCCGACCCGCGCGGTTGTGAGCTGGGACGACGATCCCGCGCTGGAGATGCGCTTGCGGTCGCGGCGCGCTGGCCTGGCGTGGTGGGAGGTGCGATGGTCGGGGGTGACGGGCCGGAGCTATCGCGTTCGCATTCCTGGGGTGGCGGAGAGCGATCCGGTGAGGTGTGCGGTGCCGTAGTCCGATCTGGAACGTGTGCGAAGGCCGAACCGGCAGGATACATTCACAGCCTCTTCCTCATCGGATCTCGTCATGCGCGCACCATCTCTGCTGGTGCTCTGCGCCGCCACGCTCACGGTTACACCGCTCAGAGCGCAGTCCCTCGATCCTCGTCTCCTTTCCGGCCTGGAATGGCGCAACGTCGGCCCATTCCGCGCCGGACGGATCTCGGCGGCGTCGGGTGTCATCGGAGAACCCGGCGTGTTCTACGTCGGCACGCCCGAGGGCGGCGTTTGGAAGACGACAAGCGCGGGAGCGACGTGGTACCCGATCTTTGACTCCATCAAGGGCGTCTCTTCCATCGGCGCCGTGGAGGTAGCGCCCTCGGACCCAAACGTGATCTACGTCGGCACGGGCGACCTGAATTCCTACTTCGACGGGCGGGGCGACGGGATGTACAAGTCCTCCGATGCCGGACGCACCTGGCGTCACATCGGCCTCGAGGCTACGCAGCAGATTACGTCGATCCTGATTCACCCACGCGATCCAAATCTCGTCCTGGTGGCTGCCCTGGGAGGCTTCTTTCAGACCCAGAGCGACGCCCGGGGCGTCTTCCGCTCGACCGACGGCGGCGCGAACTGGGTGAAGACACTGTACGTCGACGACAAGACCGGCATCGGAACGCTCGCCCGCGCGGCAGACGCGCCCGACGTCATCTTTGCTGCCACGATGTTCCGCTCCGTCGCACCAGGGACCGGTATCTTGTGGGGGCAGAGGACCGACACGGCGCAGACCAGCACGCGGCTCTACAAATCCGTGGACGCTGGGATAACCTGGCGTGAGGTTTCAAGCGGAGGGCTGCCCCGCCTCACCGGTCGACTCTCGCTCGCGATCGCCATGGGCACAAACGCTCAGCGCATGTATCTGATCGGCGACTTTGGACTCTACCGCTCCGACGATGGCGGGACGTCGTGGCGTCGGATGGCGGCGGACGACAAGCGGATCACCAACGCCCAAGGCGGCTATAACTCCGGGGTCTCCGTCGACCCGAAAAACCCCGACGTCGTCTACACGTTCCATGTGACGGCGTACAAGTCCACCGATGGCGGTAACAGCTTCGCGGCCTTCAAGGGCGGCCCGCCCGGCGGCGACGATCCGCAGGTGATGTGGATCGACCCCACTGACGGCAAGCGCATCCTCATGGGCTACGACCAGGGGGCGATCGTCTCGTTCGACGGCGGCGACACCTGGAGCTCGTGGTACAACCAGTCCACGGAGCAGGTCTACCACATCGCCACGGACAACTCCTTCCCCTATTGGATTTACGCGACGCAACAGGACGCCGGCGCCATCGCCACGCGCAGCCGTGGCGACCTGGGGACGATCACACCCATCGACTGGAAGCCGGTACCAGGCTGGGAGTGGGGCACGATTCTTCCTGATCCGACCGATCCCAACATCGTCTTCTCGAGCGGACTCAGTATCTCGAAGATCAGCTATCCCAGTGGCGCGTGGATTAATGTGGGCCCGGAGCAGGATCGGTCTCTCAAGCTGCGCGCCTCACTGAACCTCCCCATCGTCTTCTCGACGTGGCACGGGCAGCGCGAGCTGCTGGCGGGCTACCAGTATCTCATGGCGACGAGGGACGGCGGTGTGACCTGGACGAAGCTGGGTCCTGATCTCAGTGAGACACGAGCCCACCCGGCCCCGAGCGACACGAGCATTCCACGTTGCGCGTGCATCTGGTCGATCGCGGCATCGACGGTGCGGCCCGACGTCATCTGGATTGGGGTCATCAACGGCATCGTCCAGGTGTCGCGAAACCACGGGGTGACGTGGAGCGATGTAACGATCCGGGATATCGGCGTCGGTCTGCGCGTAACGCCCACCTGGGTCGAGGCGTCGCCCTTCGACGCGGGTACGGCGTACACCGCCTTCAACATGCAGTATCGCGGCGACTTCGGCCCCCACATCTACCGTACCAGCGACTACGGGAAGACGTGGACGAAGATCATGGCGGGATTGCCGGCGATGTCGCCCAGCGGCGCGTCCGTGCGTGTAGTGCGAGCGGACCCAAAGCGCCGTGGGCTGCTGTTCGCGGGTACCCAGAGTGGCGTGTACGTCTCGTTCGACGACGGCGATCATTGGCAATCGCTGATGCTCAACATGCCCACGACGATGATCAACGACATCGCCATTCATGACAACGACCTGATCGTCGGCACGTATGGCCGCGGGATCTGGGTGCTCGACGACTATGCGGTACTGCGCCAGGTTGGCCCGGTCGTGAGCACGATGCCAACTCGTCTCCTCGCGCCGAGTGGCGCGGTGCGCGTGCGTCGGAACGTGATGTACAACACGCCGTTGCCCAAAGAGGAGCCGCAGGCGCCAAACCCTCCTGATGGGGCGATCATCTACTACGCGCTGGGTACGACGCCGGCATCCGAGGTCACGATCGACGTGCTGGATGCGCGGCGCCGCGTGGTGCGACACATGTCCAGCGTTCCATCACGGCCCGTCCGCGAAATGGCGCGGGCGCCGATGGAAGGCTTCTGGCTCGCCGCGCCGCGCGGTCTGCCCACCAACGCCGGTTTGAATCGCACCAGTTGGGACTTGCGGTATGATCCGCCGCCGGCTTTCGCGCACGGATTCGAGTTCAACGGCAATCCCGGAGTCACACCGATGGCGCCTGAAGGGCCGCTGGTGCTCCCGGGGACCTACTACGTTCGGCTGACGGTCGATGGCCAACGTTATACGCAACCGTTGATCGTCCGTCCCGATCCACGCTCACGCGTCTCGCGCGCGACTCTCGCCGCGCAAGACGCGCTCCTGCAGCGCCTCTACTCAGGACTGCAGGCCACTTGGGACGACTTCCGGCCGGTGGCCGACCTACGCGCTGCGGTCGCCAACCTGGTGGGGCAGGATACGACATCGGAGCTCGCGAAAACCGCAAAGGCGCTCACGGCAGCACTGGATTCAATCGCCGGCGATTCACTCGAGACCGCGCGTGAGCCCTGGGATCCGCAGCCGAAGGTGTGGAGTTTCACGAGCTTGAACGACGAGTTCGCGATCGAGCTCGAGGCGCAGGACAACGCCGACCACGCGCCGACGCGGGCTGCGCTGTCTGCCGCGCAGTCCAGCTGCGAGGAGCTAAGGAAGCTTGTCGAGCGCTGGAGGCAGCTCGTTCGGCTGGACCTAGCGACGTTTAACCGGACGCTGCAGGGTCATGGAATGACCGCATTGGCGCCGCCAGCCCGTGAGAAGCTCTGCTCTCCGTAGAGTAGCCAGACCGGCTCTAGAGACGTAGTTCCATATAATGGACATCCTCGTCCTCGACGAGCCGGCGGTACAGCAACGGCTCCGCTATCAGGATCTCATTCCCGCCATCGCGCAGGCGCTCGCGGCGTTATCGTCGGGCAAGGTTGTGCAGCCGGTGCGCTCGGTGCTTCCCGTGGCTCCGCATCAGGGATTCTTTGCCGTCATGCCGGCGTACGCCGGCGCCCTCGGCGCCAAGCTCGTCACGTTCTATCCGCAGAACGTCGGGATTCACACGCACCACGCGGTCATCGTGCTGTTCAAGGCCGAGACGGGGGAGCCGCTCGCCATGATGGACGGCCGGCTCATCACCGAGATGCGAACCGCCGCGGCGTCGGCGGTGGCGACCCAGCGGCTCGCCCGGGCGGACGCGTCGGTACTGGCGATCCTCGGATCCGGCGTGCAGGCGAAGAGTCACCTCGCCGCGCTGCGCCACGTCCGTTCATTCAAGGAAGTGCGCGTGTGGAGTCCCCGGAATGCTGCGGCGTTCGCCGAGCGCCATGGCGTGAAGGCCGTGGCGGGCGCGGAGGATGCCGTACGCGGTGCGGACGTGGTGGTCGTCGCCGCGAGTGCCACGACGCCGATACTACACGGGCGCTGGCTTTCCCCCGGAACTCACGTCAATGCGATCGGTGCAACTCGCCCCGACTGGCGCGAGCTGGACGACGATCTCGTCACTACAGCCCGCGTCTTCGTCGACTCGCGCGAGGCCGCGCTGCGCGAATCGGGCGACGTCATCGCGGCGCAGAGCGAGGTGACGGAGATCGGAGCCGTCGTGGCGGGGACCAGTCCCGGCCGGCGCAGCGCGCAGGAAATCACGCTGTTCAAGTCGGTGGGTGTAGCAGTCGAGGACGTGGCGGCGGCGGCGCTTGTTCTGGGGGCTAGGAGTCGGGAGTCGGGAGCCAGGTGACGACGTCGCTCGAACCGGTTCGTCCGATCACACTGAGCGAGATCCGAGAAGCCGGGAAGCGCATCGCTGGGACCATCGTTCGCACGCCATTGGTTCGCTTGGAGCTCGGGCCGGGATTCCCAGATGTCCGGCTCAAGCTCGAGAACCTGCAACCGATCAACGCCTATAAACTGCGCGGCGCCGCCAACGCGGTCGCGCTGTTGTCCGATGCCGAGCGGCACCGCGGCGTCTGGACGATCAGCGCCGGCAACGCCGGTCAGGGTGTGGCGTACGCCGCGCGGGCCGCGGGGGTTCCCTGCACCGTCGTCGCGATCGAGACGGCGCCCGCCGCGAAGCTCGAGCGCATGCGCGCGTTGGGCGCGAAGCTCGTGCTCGTGCCGTATGCGGTCGCCTGGCAGGCGCTCGACGACCGCTCGTATCCGGGCGTCGTAGGGACGTTCATCCATCCATTCGACGATCAGAACTTCATCGCCGGTCACGCGACGATGGGCCTGGAGATTCTCGAGGATGCGCCGGACACCGTCGCCATCGTCGCCGCGATCGGCGGTGGCGGCCTGATCACGGGACTCGCCAGTGCCGTGAAGGCGTTGCGGCCGGAGATCAAGGTGTGGGGCGCCGAACCGGAGACCGCCGCGCCCGCGGCGCTCTCGTTTGCCAAAGGCTCGGCGCAGGTGTTTTCGGATTGGAAAGCCACGTTCGTCGACGGCGCGGGCGGCAAGAGCGTGTTTCCGCGGATGTGGCAGCGCATGAAGCCCGTGGTGGATGGATCCATCGTGGTGACTCTCGCTGAGGTGAAGCGCGCCATGCGGCTCATGGCGGAGAAGGCGCGCGTCATCGCCGAGGGAGCTGGTGCGCTCGGCCTGGCGGCGGCGCTCACGGGCAAGGCGGGTCAGGGGCCGATTGTCGCCATTGTCTCCGGGGGAAATATCGATCTAGAGAAGTTCTCCGAGTTGATCAGCACGTCTCCCGCTACCGCGGAATCGTGACCATAGGGCCGCGGCTCCGCCAGACGGAGGCCAAGCGCGTCGCGGGCCTGGCGCTGCGCACCGACAACGCGACGGAGTCGCGTGCCGGGGGGAGCGGCGGCAAGATCCCAGGCCTGTGGCAACGCTTCAGGACCGAAGACTGGTTTGGGCGACTCGAAGCGTTGGGCGCGTTTGGACCGCCGATCGGCGTCTATTCGGCGTACGAGAGCGACGTCTCAGGATCGTTTCAGATTCTCGCGGGCCGCGAGGTCCCGGCGACCGCTGGCGTCGCCGCACCGCTGTACGTCGTTTCGGTTCCGGCCGGAACGTATCTCGTGTTCGAGAGCGCGGGGCAGCTGCCGCAATCCGTCGTCAAGGGGTGGCAGGAGGTGTGGGCGTACTTCGAGCGGCCGCGCGATGTCGCGCGCGCGTACTCGTGTGATTTTGAGATCTATCCGAGTGCCGAGGCGGTCGAGATTTGGATCGCGGTAAAGCAGACTCCTTAGAGGGTCGACGCGATCGCGCCTAGTGTCGGGCGCCGCCAATTCAGGCGCCCAGTAAGCGACTCGCGTAACGCCGCCGACCGCTTCATCCTTTCATCCGTGACGACTACGACCCCCGTCGCCCGCCCCGCGGGCCGACTCTTCTATTATTCCCTTACCTCCGCCCTCGCCGGCTTCCTCTTCGGCTTCGACACCGTCGTCATCTCCGGCGCCGAGCAGACGATTCAACACCTGTGGGGCCTGAGCCCCGGCGTGCACGGCTTCGCCATGGGCGCCGCGCTGTACGGCACTGTGCTCGGCTCCCTGCTCGGCTCGTGGCCCGCGGATCGCTTCGGGCGCCGCCCGACCCTCCTCGCTGTCGGCGCGCTGTTCCTCGTCTCGGCGCTGGCCAGCGCGCTCGCGCCGAACGTCGAGCTCTTCATCGTCGCGCGCTTCATCGGCGGCGTCGGCATCGGGATTAGCACCGTCGCCGCACCGCTCTACATCTCCGAAATCGCGCCGCCGGACCGGCGCGGCCGGCTCGCCGCGATGTTCCAGTTCAACATCGTGCTCGGCATCGTGATCGCGTTCGCGTCGAACGCCGCGCTCGCCCGTGTCGGCCCCGACGCCTGGCGCTGGATGCTCGGCGTCGCCGCAATCCCGTCCGCGATCTACATGGTGATGGCCTTCGGCCTTCCCGAGTCCCCACGCTGGCTGCTCACGCGCAGGAAGAATCGCTTCGCCGCGGTGCACGTGCTGTCGCTCGTCATGCCCGGCGCTTCACTGAACGAGCTGGAATCGACGGCCGACACGATCGTGGAAGGCGCCGAGAGTTCCCCCTCTCCCGACGGGAGAGGGGGTCAGGGGGTGAGGACGGTGTGGCGGCTGCGCGTGCCGATCGCGCTCGCGTTCCTCGTCGCGTTCTTCAACCAGCTCTCCGGCATCAATGCGATCCTCTACTTTGCGCCGCGCATCTTCAGCATGACGGGCCTCGGGCAGCAAGCCGCGCTGCTACAATCGGTCGGCATCGGCATCACCAACCTCGTCTTTACATTCGTGGGCCTGTGGCTCATCGACCGGCTGGGCCGGCGCACGCTGCTGCTCATCGGCTCGCTCGGCTACATCGCGTCACTCGGGCTCTGCTCGTGGGCGTTCTATACCGGCCACGTCGCGATCGTGCCGGCGTGCATCTTCGCCTTCATCGCGGCGCACGCGATCGGCCAGGGCACGGTAATCTGGGTGCTGATCTCCGAAATCTTCCCCAACACCTACCGCGCGGCGGGCCAGTCGCTCGGGAGCGCCACGCACTGGGTGTTCGCCGCGCTGCTCACCACCGTGTTCCCGCTCATGGTGAGCCGGCTCGCGCCGGGTACGATCTTCCTGTTCTTCTGCGGCATGATGGCGCTGCAGCTCGTGTGGGTCCTCACCATGGTGCCTGAAACGAAGGGAGTCCCGCTCGAGGAAATTCAGCGCCGGTTGGGCCTCGTGGGATGAACTTTTCCCACCCTTCAATACCCATTTGCTTTTAAGAAGCGGCGCAACGCATGTCATCCCGAGCGAAGCGCGCGAATGCGCGCGTAGCGAGGGACCTGCTTTGGGGAGTGGGTGGAAGACCGGATGCCGAGACCAGTGGTGGTGGGCATCGGCGAGGTACTGTGGGACGTCTTTCCCCACGGCGAGCACTTCGGCGGGGCACCCGCCAACGTTGCGATCCATGCCGCCGCGCTCGGTGCCGAGAGCTACATGATCAGCGCCGTCGGACCCGACGCGCGCGGCGACGCGGCACTGGCGCGGCTCGACGCGGCCGGCGTCAACCGCACCGCGGTGCCACAGCTGCTCGGACGTCCGACGGGCGTCGTGAATGTCACCATCGACGCGACCGGCCAGCCGACCTTCGACATCGCCCCCGATGTCGCGTGGGACTACCTGCCGTGGTCCCGAGCCGCCGAAGTGATCGCCGAACGTGCGGACGCCATTTGCTTTGGAACGTTGGCACAGCGCGCGGCAGCTTCCCGTACCACGATCAAACGCGCGGTGCAAGCAACACACCGCAGGACGTGGCGGCTCTTCGACGTCAACCTGCGCCAGAATTACTTCGATGAGCGAGTGGTCATGTCGTCGCTGGAGCTGGCGAACGCCGTCAAGCTGAACGAAGACGAGCTACCCGTCGTCGCGCGACTGTGTAAGCTCACCGCCACGGGCCTGGTGGATCAGCTGCGGATGTTGTGCGACTGGTTCGGGCTGAGACTCGCGGCATTGACACGGGGCGCAGCCGGCTCGGTGCTCGCAACCCCGGACGAAGTCCATGAGTCCGCCGCGCCGGCGACGGTGGTCTGCGACACTGTCGGCGCGGGCGATGCGTTCACGGCAGCGCTGCTCGTGGGACTCCTGGACCGCCGGTCGCTCGCCGAGGTCAGCGAGCGCGCGAACGCGGTGGCAGCGTACGTCTGCTCGCAGCCGGGGGCGACGCCGCCGATTCCGAACGCACTCAGATGGTGATGAGCCGTCTGTCCTTGCTTCTTCGTCTGTCCTTGCTTCTTATAGAAAAGCGACGCAAGCATGTCATCCCGAGCGGAGCGCGCGGCACGCGCGCGCAGCGAGGGACCTGCTTCTTTGGAGAAACAAATGTCGGCACGTGGGTCGGGTCGGCGGCTCCTTGTATCGCGAGTTCATGGCCACGCGGCGGCGCCTGATTCCATTCATTTATTGAGCTCCACGGCTCCCTTGTAGAGGAAAGAACGTAGACCAGTGACTCCGGCTAGTCGCGAACGCACACTCAAAATCATCCTCGTGGTGCTGGGCGTGGCGCAGTTCGCCACATCGGCCTACTCGTTCGTGGGAGCCTGGATGCGTCTGCCCCGGTCGATCGCCACACCGATGCTCGAATCCGTGATGATGACGCTGGGCGTGTTCCTCATGCTCGCGGCGCGCAACCCACCGGCCTATCGCAGCCTGATCCTGTACGGCGGATGGGCGAACATCGCGCATGCGACGGTGATGGCGTTGATGGCGATCCCGGTTGCGGCGCAGCGGGTCGAGCTGCTGATCCCCGCAGCCCTGGCTGCGGCTGGTGGCGCGCTGCTGCTGGCGTTTGCCCCGCCGCCCGTCGTTCCCTAAAAAGCAGGTCCCTTCGCTTCGCGCGCGTTCCCCTTAAAGCAGGTCCCTCGCTCGCGCGCTTTCCCCAAAAGCAGGTCCCTCGCTCGCGCGTGCGCGCTCGCTCGGGATGACAGGTGGGGAGCGCTTTCACAAAAAAAATGGTGGGAAAGGGTTGCGTGATCCGTGCGCTGAAAGCCTGTCCTGAGCGGAGCGAAGGACGCCGGCTCGGCGAGAGCGCGAGCCCTGAAGGGCTCATCGCGTCCCTCCCCCCCAAAAAAGAAGGGCTCATTGTCATCCCGAGCGAAGCGCGCATCGCGCGCGTAGCGAGGGATCTGCTTTTGCAAGCTTTACCGCCGCCGAATCACCCGCCCCGGAAACGCTCCCGTCACCGCTCCATTGTACACCACCACGCCATTCACCCACACCGCGCGCACCCCCGTCGCGGTGACGTGCGGTTCCTTGGGCGTCGCCCGGTCCGCGAGCGCAGCTGTATCGAGCAGCACGAGATCGGCAAACATCCCCGGAGCGATCCGCCCACGGTTCGTGATGCCCACATTTGCGGCGGCGAGTGAAGTCATCCGGCGCACGGCCTCTTCGAGCGACAGCAGATGCCGCTCCCGCACGGCCATCCGGTAGAACCGGGGAAAGGCGCCGAAGCCCCTCGGGTGCGCGCCCTGCAGCGCACCGTCGCTGCACACGTTGGAAAACGGCCAGCGCCACAGGCGGTCGATATCCGGTTGCACCATGCTTACCGCGACAACACTCTCGTCGTAGCTGCCGCCGCCCGGCTTGGGTTTCGCTGCTTCGGCAATCAGGTCCATGAGGGTGACCGCGGGCTCGGTGTGACGCAGCGTCGAGAGCTCGGCGATGCTCTTCCCCGCGAGCGTTGTGTCCGGCTCGAAGTCGCCCAGGATGGCGCTGTCCGGCGTCGTGACCTCGGTCAGCGCAAACCACGCCGCGGCGGTGTCCTGAAAGTTTCGCTCGGGAAATAGCACCGTGAGCGTCGACTGCCAGTAGGTATAGGGATAAATGTCGAGCGTGACGCGGACGCCTGACGCCCTCGCACGATCGAGGATCCCAATGAGACTGTCGGCGCGGCCCCACACGGTTCGCATCGCGAGCTTCGCGTGCGAGAGCTGCACCGGGAGACCCGCCCGCCGGCCGATCGCGATCAGCTCGTCGATCGCGGCCCAGAAATGGCGGTCCTCGCTGCGGACGTGGCTGATGTAGCGGCCGCCGTGTCGGGCGGCGACGCGCGCCAGTGTGACGAGCTCGTCTGTCGCGGAATAGATGCCCGGGTCGTACTCCAGCCCGCTCGAGAGACCGAGCGCGCCGGCCGCCATCTCTCCGTCGAGCAGCGCGGCCATATACCGCACCTCGGCCGGCGTCGCCTGGCGCTTGAAGTCGTCGCCCATGATTACATCGCGCAGCCGGCCGTGACCGACGTAGGACGCCACGTTTACCGCCGCGGGTCGCTCCTCCATCTGCGCGAACCAATCGGCGAGCGGGAAATTCGACCATCCGTCCTGGCCGACGACAATGGTCGTGATGCCCTGGCTCACGGCGCCGAGCGCGGTGCGCTCTTTGGCAAGGCCCCGGTCGTGATGGCTGTGCGTGTCGATGAACCCCGGTGCGAGCACGAGCCCGCGCGCATCGACGACGGAATCACCGGCGCTCGGCGTGAGGTGGCCGATCTGCCGGATGACGGCGCCGACGATCCGGACGTCCACAGCACGGGCGGGGCCGCCCGATCCATCCACGACAAGGGCACCGCGAATGAGGACGGGACGCGGAGGGGCGGGCGTATGCGCCATCGCCGGCAGGGCCGCGCAGCAAAGGAAGGCAACGTAACGTTGAACCGACACCCGGGTCATCGCGTCACTGAGACGATTACACGCTGATAACGCGTCAAAGCCGGAGCCCCGTTGTCCGTTGCCGCGAGGACCAGATGGATCGTCTGCCCCGCGGCTGCATCAGACGGTATCTGCACACTCGCGGTGAGCGCGGTGGGATTCGTGATGGTAATGACGCCTGGATAGGTACCCGCTTCCTTCCACTGCCACCACCGCAGCGCCATCGCGTTTCCGTCCGGGTCCGACACGGCACCCTCGAGACGAACCGTCTCGCCGGCATGAGCGGAGATCCGCGAGCTCCCGCGAATCGCGACTGTCGGCGGATGGTTCGCGCCTGCATACGCGCTGGTCACCGACCACGCGAGGCGCGCCGCGAAGTCGTTCTGCGCGGCGGGAATGAAGTCTGGGTCAGGTGACGGTGGTCTCGGGCGGGCGCTGGCCATCTCCTGCAACCGGAGCAAATCGTCGTACGAGTTGATCGCGATCTGTAGCAGCGGGCGCTGACCCGTGGCTGCGGTCGCTGCACCGGCCCCATGCCCTCCCCAGCCGTCTCGTTGCAGTCCGTTGTCGATCAGGTTGAGGTAGGTGAACGTGTCGCCCTCGCCGAGGAACGCTCCCTTCGGGCGGGGCGGCGTCCAGACGATGTAGCCTTTTGCTTTGAGCTGGCTCGCGGTGAAGCCCGAAAGCCCGAAGTAGTCGAAGATGTCGCCCTGCACCATCTGCTTGCCGTCGCCCCACACCCGGTACAGCGCGCCGAACGCCCCGCGGCTCGAGATATTCGCCCGCGTCCATTCTGTGCTGTAGTAGACGGAATCCTCGGCGCTCACCGTGGCTTGCCCCTCGTACCCCAGCGGAACGCCGCCCACGCCGGCCGGGAGAATCCCGATGTCAGGCCAGTTCGGATGGATGTAGGTCGCGTACGTGTCGTCCTGATCGCCGGACGGCGAGAGGATCGCCTTGTGCGAGACCCTCCGGTACACGGCGGCCCATTGCGGCGTCGCCGAATACTGCTCCTGGATCGACTTCAGCGCCCGCGCAATCGTGCTCTGTCCGCCCCATGCGAGCAGATAGACCGGGCCCGGCTCGTCGTCGAGGAGCAACGCTTTGAT
Organism: Gemmatimonadales bacterium; assembly: GCA_036505175.1. GTDB lineage: Bacteria > Gemmatimonadota > Gemmatimonadetes > Gemmatimonadales > GWC2-71-9 > 20CM-2-65-7. The sequence goes on along the minus strand of DASXTV010000002.1, from coordinate 11,949 downwards.
CAAGTCTGATCCTGGCGTGTCCCGCGAAATGTCCCCGTCGAACTCGACGTTCCCCCATCGGATTTTCGACTGCAGCTCGGCGGGCGGCGGGTAATGCGGATTGTGTACCCGGAGGTTCGGATACACCTGCGCGTAGGTTGCAACAGCGAGGTCGATGAAGCGCTCGTCCCGCGCCCAACGGTACGACTCGCAGGGACAGAGGTTGAGTCCCCAGCGCGAGTACTCGCGATTCGCGACCGAGAGTGTCTTTCCTGTGCCGTCACCCTTCCAATGGAATTGGCTGCTGGCGTAGATGAGCCCTTCGGTCTGAAAGTCGGTGCTGTAGAGGAGATAGCGGATGAGGGAATTCGCGTCGTCGAGCTCGGGATCGGTCGTGACGACGACCCGAGGTTTCTGCGTGGCTCGAGCGGCGCCTAATGGATGCGCCGCCGGCGTCTGTGCCGCGGCCGGCACGGCCAAACAACAGATGAAGAGCAGCGAGCGGAGCATTCGGAAGATTACCGTCATCAATACCTTCGTACAACAGACCTTCGTTCAATTGTCGCAAGCGACCGCTCAACCGATCCTGTGGCTATGAACCTCCACGGGAGACAGCAATGACCGTTTCATCGCGCCTATTCATCGTCACGATCTGTGCGACGGGCGCCGCTCTCACCGCGACACCTCCACTCACAGGCCAGGGGGATAAGCCAATGACCGCAACCGCAACAAGCATCGTCAGTCCCAACGTCGACCGGCGCATTGCCGAATTCCTCGACGGGTTGAACTCCAGCGGCGGCAAGCCGATGGAGCAATTGACCCCTGAAGAGGCGCGTGCGGTGCTCGTCAATTTGCAAAAGAGCGTAACCGTTCCGCTCGCGCCAGCTGACATCTCCGAGAAGACGATCACAGTCGATGGGGGACCGCTCACGCTCACGATCGTCCGGCCGGCGGGCGTGAAGGGCATCCTTCCCGTCTTCATGTTTTTCCACGGCGGGGGCTGGGTCTTGGGCGACTTCCCAACGCATGAACGCCTTGTCCGCGACCTGGTGGCTGCGTCGGGGGCGGTGGCCGTTTTCCCCAACTACACGCGCTCGCCCGAGGCGAAGTACCCCACCGCAATCAACCAGATGTACGGCGCAACCAAGTGGGTCGCCGAGCACGGCGCCGAAATCCAGGTCGACGGAAAGCGGCTCGCCGTGGTGGGCAACAGTGTCGGCGGCAACGCTGCCGGCGTCATCAGCTTGATGGCCAAGGACAAGGGCGGGCCCGCCATCCGCTTCACGGTCATGATGTGGCCGGTCACAGATGCGAACTTCGAGACCGGCTCCTACCGCGATCTCGCCGAGGGGCACTTCCTGAGCCGGAACATGATGAGATGGTTCTGGGACAACTACGCCCCCGACGTGCGGCAGCGGCGGGACATCTATGCGTCACCGCTCCAGGCTACGATCGCGCAGCTCAAGGGCCTGCCGCCGACGTTGATCCAAGTCGCCGAGAACGACGTCCTGCGCGATGAAGGCGAGGCGTACGCGCGGAAGCTGGATTCAGCCGGGGTCGAGGTGACGCACGTTCGCTACGACGGCTTGATCCACGACTGGGGCTTGCTGAATCCGATCAGCCAGCTGCCCGGCGTTCGCGCGTCGCTGCTGCAGGTGGGCGCAGCGCTGAAGAAGCGGCTGAGCTGACGATGGCGCCCACAACCGAGCTCACCCTGACCAGCAAAAAGACGCGAGTCCTGGGCGGCATCACCGTCATCGATTCGCCGCTGGTCAGTCGGGCGATGGAGTTTGTGAGAACACATTCGGAGCCCGTGCTCTTCAACCACGCCGTCCGATCCTGGCTTTTCGCCGTCCGGCTCGGACAGCTACAAGGTATCGCGCACGATGCGGAGGTCGTCGCCGTCAGCTCACTGCTCCACGACCTCGGGCTCACGGATCACTTCTCAGGTGGTCACCGGCGCTTCGAGGTCGAAGGAGCGGACGCCGCGCGCGAGTTCGCGCGCGGCGAAGGCTTCGACGACCGCCGGGTGCAGTTGGTCTGGGATACCGTCGCGCTGAACTCCACGCCGTCACTCGCCTTGTACAAGGAGACGGAGGTCGCGCTCTCCACGGCGGGAATTGCGCTCGACTTCGGCGGGCTCCAGTACGACCAGATTCCGCCGCAGGAGATGAAGGCCATTCTCGCGGCATTTCCCCGGCTCGATCTGAAGCAGTCCTTCACGGATTCGGTCTGCCGCATCGTCAAGACCCGGCCCGAGACGACGTACGACAACTTCGCGCGCGACTTCGGGGACCGGTTTGTCCCAGGATACAAAGCGTCGTCGACGGTGGACTTTCTGATGAACGGTCCGTTTGATGAGTAACTCCGCACACGATCGACAACCTCTCAACCCGAGGTGCTCCATGCGTACCCATAGGTTGACCGCCAGTCTCCTCCTCTTCGTTCCGCTCGCCACCGGCTGCGCCCGCGCCGGCGCGCAGACGAGCACCGCCGCTGCGCCCCCTCCCACCGTGATCGGGGTAGCCGGCGATTGCCCCGCCGACGCTGGACCGATGCGGCCGGACCCAGCGGACGTCATGGCGGACCGCAACGGCGACGGGTATGTGTGCACGCTGCAGATCCGTTCGATGACCGGCGACACGCTGCGCCTCGCGGTGGACAACGATGCGCCGAGTCTTGACATACAACCGGAGCCATACATCGGCATGTGATCGCCTCTGCGACGCGCGACGGCTTCCCAGCCTTCTCAGAGGCCGACTTCACCGGCGACTGAAGAACCATCATGGAAGACGGACTTGCAACGACCAACGCGAATCGCTCCTACTCGCTCGGCGCGACGAGTATCGCGATCTTCACGTTCATGCTGTTTTTTCTGTATCCGAGGTTCCAGACTGGCGAGATCAACCCCGTGCTGTTTCAGGTCACGTTGGTCGTGATTGGGGTGGCGACGTTCTCATTCGTCTTCGCTTCCTTCTACTATTACGCCTCCTCGCTGGACAGCCGGATCGCCGAGGACGAACGAGCGCTGTACGCCCGGCGAGGCGATCGCTTCTGGCTGCTCGGTTACACGCTGCTGTTCCTCGATCCGAGCCTGATCCTCATCCTGGTCGGGCTTCCTGCCGTCGGCTCCGCCTGGCTCGGACTCTGGCTCGTGTACTTGGTACTCGTGATCCGCTACTTCCCCAAAGTCCAGACTGCGAGGAGGTGAGCGTCATGCTGATTCGCATCGGAAGCGTCAAGGACGTCGCGGCGGGACAGATGCGTGCGTTCGACGTCGCAGGCACCAAGGTCGATGTGGCGAATGCGGGCGGACACCTGTATGCGTTGGAAGACACGTGCACCCACAGGGGATGCTCGCTCGCGTCGGGCAAGCTCGACGGCACGACCGTCACCTGCCCTTGCCACGGCAGCCAGTTCGACGTGACGTCTGGCGCCGTCATCCGCGGACCGGCTCCGCGGCCTGTGCGATCCCGGTCAGTACAAATCGCGGGCGAGGATCTGCTGGTCGAGGCGTGAGAGAGACGTTCAGGACCTTTGGACGACCCAGCGGTAATGCAGCAGCTGGCCCGGCGTGTTCACGGACAGGCCGAGCCAGTCGACGAACCGGATCTCACCGAGCGCCGGGTCCTCACCCGGGAGGAGGGTCTGCTCGCCCAAGGCGGCGCCGAAGTACCGCGCGCCCGGATCGGCGACGACCTCACGCGGATCGCCGCGCACGCTGAGCTTGCGGCGGACCAGATCGTCGAGACGGAATTGCTCCGGCCCGGCCACTTCCACCATCCCGTTCAGCGGCGCGCCAACTGCCACGCTGGCCACAGCCCGCCCGACGTCGGCGGCCGCCATCGGTTGAATCAGAACGGGCGCGAGTCGCACGGTGTTGCCCTCGGTCGCTCCATCGGCGATACCCTCGATAAACTCGAAAAACTGCGTCGCATGGACGATTGAATGTGGGACGAGCGAGCGCTCGATGAGCCGCTCCTGTGCGATCTTCGCGCGGAAATAGCCGCTCTCGGTGAGGCGATCGGTGCCCACCACCGACAAGGCGACGTGGTGCCCGACCCCCGCCGTCGCTTCCGCCTGGAGCAGATTCGTCGTCGAGGTCTGGAAGAACTGCAGGGCGGCCGCATCGTCGAGCGACGGCGAATTCGAAACGTCCACCACCACGGCCGCGCCCGCGAGAACCTCGGCCAGCCCCTCGCCGGTGATCGTGTTGACGCCTGAGGCCGGCGATGCCGCGAAGGCATCGTAGCCTTCCTCATGCAGCCGGGCCACGACTTTCGACCCGATGAGCCCGGTCCCGCCGATGATCACGATCCTCATGCGGCCTCCGGTGGTGGTTCGGTACAGAATCAGACTGTCACAAACCGCCGCTGCGATCTAGTAGACGATGGTATCGATGGTCTGGTCTCTCGGGCGATCGGCACTCGCGGGAGACGGAGCCGGAGCGCCATGCTGACCAGCTCGGCCAGCGAGTCCGCGCCCATCTTGCGCATCACTCTGCCGCGGTGCGCCTTCACCGTGATCTCGCTGATGCCGAGGTCCGCGCCGACCTGCTTGTTCAGGAAGCCCGACACGACGCGCACCATGACATCCCGCTCGCGTCCGCTCAACGAGTCGAGGCGTTGGCGGAGCTGCAGCCAGTCGGCCTCCTGGCGCAGGACGGCCTGACTTTGGGCGAGTGCGCGTCCCACCGCCGCACACAGGACGTCGTCGGTAAGCGGCTTCGTCAAGAACTCGAGTGCCCCCGCCTGGATCGCCCGAACCGCCAACGGAATGTTCGGCTCACCCGACATGGCGACAACCGGGATTTCTTTCCGGTCTGTCGCGACTCGCCGCAGCAGCTCGAAGCCACTGAGGTCCGGCAGGAAGTCTCCCACATCCAGCAAGAGACAGCTCGGGGTCTGGACCCGCGGCCGGGCGAGGAACGGTCGAGGGGATGACGCGATCTCGGGGCTCCAGCCGGCCCGGCGAATCGCGCCCTCCAGTGACTGCCGCATCGACGCGTCCGGATCAACGACGAACACCGTGGGAGCCCGTCCCATGCGCACGCTCCTTGAAGGGTGATCAGCAGAGACGAAGATCAACCCTTCGTACGGTGGTCGCGTCCGTTGAACACCCCAGTCGAATCCCCAGTCGCGGGCTGCTTGCCGAACTCCTTGTGAAGGCGATACTTCCGCATGCCCGGCGCACCTCAGCGATCTACAGAGTTTCTTGACCGCTCGGGCGAACGCGGCCTGCTGGGCCAGCTCGTTACGGGCGTGCGCGCGGGCCGTAGTCAGGTGCTGGTTCTGCGCGGCGAAGCGGGTTGCGGAAAGACTGCGCTGTTGATGCAGTTGTCCACAGCGGCCGAGGGGTGTCGGATCGCCTGGGCGACGGGCGTCGAGTCTGAGATGGAGCTGGCGTTCGCCGGTCTGCATTCGTTATGCGCACGTCTGCTGGGCCGTGTCGCGCAACTGCCGGGACCGCAACGCGAGGCCCTGAGCACGGCGTTCGGCATGAGCGCTGGACCGCCACCTGAGCGGTTTCTCGTTGGGTTGGCGGTGCTGAGCCTTCTGGCCGACGCGGCTGAGGACCAGCCGCTCATCTGCATCGTGGACGATGCGCAATGGCTTGACCGTGTGTCATCGCAAACGCTCGCCTTCGTGGCGCGCCGCCTCCTGGCGGAACGAGTGGCGCTGGTGTTCGCGGTGCGTGAGCAGGGCGGCGAGCAGGTCCTTGCGGGGTTGCCGGAGCTGGCGATCGGGGGACTGGGTCCCGAGCATGCCCGATTGCTCTTGGATGCGATGATCCCGGGTCCGCTCGACGAGGAGGTGAAGGCCCGTATCCTCGACGAGACGCGCGGCAATCCGCTCGCTTTGATCGAACTGCCGCGTGGCCTGACGCCGGCACAGCTGGCAGGCGGGTTCGGCTTCCCGGACGCACACCAATTGACGAGGCGAATTGAGGGCAGCTTCCTTCAGCGCGTTGAGAAACTTCCGCGCGACTCTCGGCTGCTGCTCCTGACAGCGGCGGCCGAGCCGGCGGGTGATGTGCGCCTGCTGTGGCGTGCGGCGGAGCGCCTCGGGATCAGCGCCGAGGCCGGGGCGCCTGCCGAGACCGCCGGATTGATCGAGCTCGACGTGCGCGTGCGTTTCCCGCATCCGCTCGTTCGCTCGGCGATCTACGTCGCGTCGAACCCGAGCGACCGTCGTGACGTACATCGAGCCCTCGCCGACGCGACCGATCCGGTGCTCGATCCCGACCGGCGCGCCTGGCATCGTGCGCATGGGTCGGTGCAGCCGGACGAGGAGGTGGCCACGGACATGATTCGCTCTGCCGGTCGCGCGCAGGGCCGTGGCGGGCTGGCCGCCGCGGCAGCGTTCCTGAAACGGGCGGCCGAGTTGACGCCGGATGCACGCGTGCGCGTCGAGCGGGCGCTCACCGCCGCGCAGGCAAAGCTCGACGTCGCCGACTTCACGTCGGCGTCTTCCCTTGTTGACGCGGCCGGGCTCGGGCCGCTCGACGAGCTCCAGCGGGGGCGTCTGGAGCGGTTGCGCGCGGAGATCTTGTTCGCCACCCAACGCGGACGCGATGCGCCGGCGGTGCTGCTGGAGGCGGCCAGGCGGCTCGAGCCGCTGGACGACGCGCTGGCCCGCGACACCTACGTCGAGGCGATCTCGTCGGCGATGTTCGCCGGACGGCTCGGTACCGGTCCGCACGAGCGCGAGATCGCCGAACGCGCGCGCGCGTTCGCCCGGCCGACGCCTCTGTGCGTAGCCGACATGCTGCTCGATGGCCTCGTGAAGCGATTCACGGAGGGGTATGCGGCGTCGGTCGCGCCGCTCACCCGCGCGCTTCGCTCCCTCGCTGAACGCCACGATGTTGGAGAGGATCAGCGCTGGCTGTGGCTAGGGTGCCGCCTCGCGCAGGATCTATGGGACGACGGTCTCTGGCACGCGATCGCGACCCGCGGCGCCCGGATCGGACGCCAGACCGGCAGGCTGAGTCTCCTCGCCTACTCGATGAACCATCTCGCCGCCTTCCACGTCCATTCGGGAGCGTTCGCCACCGCGGGGGTGCAGATCGACGAAGTCGACGCGATCGAACAGGCAACGGGGCTCCCACCGCTGAAGTATTCGGCCTGCGTGCTGGCGGCGGCACGCGGGGATCGCGCCCAGATGCAGATGCTGTGGAACACAGCGCTTCAGGGCGCAGCTGCACGGGGCGAAGGCGTGGCTCTCAGCATGTACTGGTGTCTCTCCGCACGTCTCCACAACAGCTACGGCCAGTACTACAAGGCGCTCGCCGACGCGCGGAGGGCGGGGGAACACGACCACATCATCACATATGCGTGGGCGCTGGCCGAGCTGGTGGAGGCCGGCGTCCGAGCCGGCGTCCGGGATGAGGCGGTCGAGGCGTTGGATCGTCTGAGCGAACGAACTCGGGCCTGCGGCACTCAATGGGCGCTCGGGGTCGAGGCACGCTGTCGCGCGCTGCTGAGTGACGACGAGGCCTCTTACCGCGAATCGACCGAGCGACTCGCGCAGAGCCGGGCGGCACTCGAGCTCGCGCGAAGCCAACTCTGCTATGGGGAGTGGCTCCGCCGCGTGAACCGCCGTTCGGACGCACGCGAGCCGCTGCGCGCTGCGCACGAAAGTTTCGGCCGAATGGGTGCCGCTGCGTTCGCCGAGCGTGCCCGCCACGAGCTCCTCGCGACGGGTGAAAAGGTCCGCAAGCGTACCGGGAAGCCCGTGGAGGCCCTGACGCCTCAGGAAGTCCACGTCGCGAGGATGGCCCGCGACGGGAACAGCAATCCCGAGATCGGCGCCCGGTTGTTCATCAGCCCGCGCACGGCCGAGTACCACCTGCACAAGGTGTTCCGCAAGCTCGGGATCGCCAGTCGGCGGGAGCTTCGGGACGCGCTTCCTCAGACCGGAGAAATGTGATGAATTCCTCAGCCGCGGCAGATCTCCCCAATCGGTGTCACCGCCTCCGGTCGCTGCACCAACCCGGCAAGCCCCTCCTGCTCCCAAATGTCTGGGACGTGGCCACGGCCCGAGCCGTAGTCAAAGCCGGATTTCCCGTGGTCGCGACGACGAGCTGGGGCGTCGCTGCCGCGCTCGGCTACGAGGACCACGAAGGGGCCCCCGCCGCGGAGATGCTGGCAGCGGCCGCGCGGATCTCGAGGTGCGTCGACGTCCCCGTGACGGTCGACGCCGAGGCCGGCTATGGGATGGAGCCGAGAGCCCTGGTGGCTGCGCTTCGAGACACTGGAGCAGCGGGATGCAACCTCGAGGACACCGAATACACGCCCGGCATCCCCCACGACCACGCGGCCGGCACGCTTCAAGATCCAACCCGGCACGCGGACTGGCTCCGCTCCGTCCGTCAGGCAGCCGAGGAGAGCGACTACCCGCTCGTGATCAACGCCCGCGTCGACAATTTTCTCAGTCCTTTTATCGCGGGTGCCGAGGCGGGGTCTCAACGAAAACTCGTCCCGGATGCTCTGGAACGCGCGCGCGCGTATCTCGAAGCCGGTGCCGACTGCGTCTACCCGATCGCTCTTTGGGAACCCGACGCCCTCGGTCGCTTCATGTCCGACGTGCGCGGCCCGGTGAACATCTCCCGCGTGCCGCAGGTCTCCTCGGTCGCCGACCTTGCAGCGCTCGGCGTGTCGCGGGTGAGCTGGGCCCTGTACCTGTACTTCGCGTCGATGGCTCACTTCGAGGACCAGCTCCGCTTACTTCACTAATAAGACGTTGGTATCGCTCGCTGATACCAACGGACAATCGACCTGCCCTCGCCGCGCGTGCATCATCGCACATGCTTTCAATCTCTACACTTTTTTCTGGAGGACTGATGCGCGCCCCAACCGTTGTGAAAGCGGTGCTGCTCGCCGCGGTCGTCGCCTGCTCGACGCCCGACGCGTTACAGCCGACCGCGCTGCTGGCGCAAACGGCGAATGGAAAGCCCGCCGCCAAACCGACCATCGTGCTCGTGCACGGCGCGTTCGCCGACGCTTCAGGGTGGCAGACGGTGATCCTGCAGTTGCAGCAGGAGGGGTACAAGGTCGTCGCCGTGCAGAACCCATTGAGCTCGCTCCCGAACGACGTGGAAACGACCAAGCGCTTGATCGACGCCCAGACGGGGCCGGTCGTGGTGGTCGCACATTCGTATGGTGGAGCGGTGATCAGCGGGGCCGCGGCGGGAAACCCGAACGTGAAAGCGCTGGTGTACATCGCCGCGCTTGCGCCTGATGCGAATGAAGTCCTCGGTCCGCTGCTCAATCAATACCCGACCCCGGTGCTCGCGAAGTTCGTCCCGGACGCAGCCGGGTTTCTGTACATCGACTACGCCGCATATCCGGTCTTCTTCGCCCCGGACATCCCGCTCAAGCAGGCGGAGGCGATGGCAGTGGCCCAGAAGCCCCTCAGCGGGGCGGCCTTCACACAGACGAACCCGGCCGCCGCGTGGCGGACGATTCCGAGTTGGTTCATGGTCGCGCAGGACGACAGCATCATCAACCCGAACCTCGAGCGGTTCTTCGCGAAGCGGATGAACGCCAAGATCACCGAGATCAAATCGAGCCACGTGATCTTCCTGTCGCATCCGCAAGCCGTCGTGCGAGTGATTCGCCAGGCGGCCGGAGAATTTTGACCATCTCGAGTCCTACACGCCGTCAACGCATAACAGGAGGTATGCCATGTCCGATACGATTGCCTTCATCCACGGAAACTTCGTGTCTCGCCGCTGTTGGGAGCCGTGGATCGAGCGCTGCGAGAGCAGGGGATACCGGTGTGCCGCGATCGCGTATCCGGGCCGCGAGCAACCCGTCGACGTGCTCCGCCAACATCCCGACGGCAAGCTCTTTGGCTCGCTTACGCTCCAGCGCGCAATCGATCATCACGTCGCAGCGATTCGTGCGCTCGGTGAGAAGCCGATTATCATCGGCCACTCGTTCGGGGGGCTGATCACGCAGCTCATGGTGCAGCGCGATCTCGCCGCGGCCGCCATCGTCATCGATTCGGTTCCGCCGCTCGGGGTGCTGCCGCTCGAGCTGGCGTTTCTCCTGGGGACTTGGCCGGTGATCAATCCGTTCGTCCCGGCGTCGAAGCCGTACCTGATGTCGTTCAAGCATTTCCAGCGCCACTTTGCCAACACACTGACGCTTGGCGAGCAGCGCGTTGCGTACGAACTCGACATCGTGCCGGAATCGCGGCGTCTGTCCCGGGGCGGTCTCTCGCTCGCGGCCCGGGTCAACTTTAAGAAGCCGCATGCGCCATTGCTGCTGATTGCGGGCGAGAAAGACGCGCTCATGCCCGCATCGCTGAACCGGCGGAATTATCGCAGCTACAAGAACTCGAGCTCGATCACGGAGTTCAAGGAGTTCGCCGGACGCGACCACTACTCGATCATCGGTGGGAAGCGCTGGGAGGAGGTGGCGGACTTCGCGCTGTCGTGGGCGCAGCGTGTTACGGCTAGCAATCCGGTTCGTACCACCGTGGCGGCTGGTTAACGCCCAGTTTAGGCGGCGCCTCCCGTGCGATGGCGCCACGGCAGCACCCCGTCGAGGCTCCAGGAGCCCGGTCCCAGAAGCGAGAGGGCGAAGGCAGCAGCAGCGGCGGAAAAAACGGAGAAGTCCAGAGGGGACTTGACGCCGGTCCCGATGGTCATGCCAAAGGCGAACAAGAGCAGTAGCACGCCGCTCGCGAGCGCCGCCTCCCGCGCATAAAAGCCGAGGATGAGAGCAACGCCGAATACGAGTTCTGCCGCCGTTGCCGTCCAAGCGAGAACGGGTACGAGTGCGGGGGGCGCCCAGGGGTTCAGTTGCGCAGCATACTGCGTGAAGCGCGCGAAATTTCCCCACGCGATGTTACGCGCTCCCGGCGGGCCCCAGATGCCGAAACGATCAGCAACGGCGCTCAGGAATGACACGCCGAGGGCGAGCCGGAGAAGGATTGGCGTGAGTAGCTTAACGTACCGGATCAGGCGCTGTTCGGAATGCATGGTCAACTCATACTACAGCTTGCGAGTTTATCTTCAACTCATCCGAAAGCTCATGACTGACCAGATCAGAACTAGAGGCTCGGCGGTGGCGACGGGAAAACAGACGGAGGTCGCCGTGCTCGCCGGCGGCTGCTTCTGGGGTGTCGAGGACATTCTGCGCGACGTTCCCGGCGTGATCGACACCGACGTCGGCTACACCGGCGGCTGGCTCGAGAATCCGACGTACCACGACACGCATGACAGCAAATCTGGGCACGCTGAGGCGATCCGGGTGACGTTCGATCCGACAGTCCTCAGCTACGAAGACCTGCTCGAGAAGTGGTTCTTCAAGCTACACGACCCGACCACGCTCAACCGGCAGGGCAACGACATCGGCACGCAATATCGCTCGGCGATTTTTCCGCAGACGCCCGAGCAGCAGGCCACAGCGGAGCGTGTGAAGGCACGGGTTGAAGCCTCAGGGAAGTGGAAGCGTCCGATCACGACGAGCATCGAGCCGGCTTCCACCTGGTACAGCGCCGAGGCGTATCACCAGGATTATCTGCGCAAGAACCCTGGCGGGTACACCTGTCACTACATGCGCGACTAGCGGCGCGGCGCCCAAAAAGGATCCGCCGCCGGTACGAACGTCACCGGCACTTCCTTCACTAACGTGACGAGCCACCGCGTGAACTCCGCCATGCCATCCTGCTCCGACGGAATATGTCCCAGGATGATCAGCGCCTTCTTCCGTCCCGCCGTGACCGCGTCCGCCACGTACTCCACGGTCTCCCACTCGCGTGCTTCGCCAATCACGAGCACTTCCACGGCGTCCTGCTGCAGGAGCTTGCGGTGCGTGTCGAATCCGGCGGCACCGGGCGACAACCCGATCTTCGTGACCCGTAGTGCCGAGTCGCCGACGACGCGGAGCGTCGGCGCCGGCAGGCGCCGGCGAATCGTGGCGGCGAGCTCTGCCAGTGTAGTCTCCGGTACCCGGTAGAG
>DASXTV010000001.1:0-41546 GCA_036505175.1 Gemmatimonadales bacterium | reverse complement strand
GGCCGCCTTACGGCGGAGCGTCTCGCCGTGCACGACCTGGAGGAAGCGCTCCAGACTCGCGCGGAGGCGGCGCGCGCGCTCGAAATCGAGGGCGCTGCCCTGGATCGCGAGCGCAGCGAGCTGCGCGAGCAGCTGGCGCTGGCGAGCGACGAGCGCCACGAGCGCGACGCGGCGGCGCAGGCAGCCAGCCGCGAGGCCGCAGCGGCGGCGCAGCGGGCCACCCGGGACGCGCAGGCGGCAGTGCAGGCCGTCGAGGCGCTGCAGCACGCGCGCCGCCATCTCGCGGCCTTGCACGAGGAGGAGCTGAGTGCGCGCTCCGCGCGCCGCCAGGCCGAGGCTGCGCTCGCGCAGCTCGAGGCACGTCGCGACGCGCTCAGCGAGCTCGACCGCGAGCGCGTCGGCCTGGCGCCCGCGGCGCAGGCGCTGCTCAAGGTCCGTAAACACTTCGGCGACGGCGTGCTCGGACCACTGGCCGATTTCGTCCGCACCAGCCGGCGCGATGCCGAGCTGGCCGAGCGGCTGCTCGGCGAATGGCTGCATGCCGTGCTGGTGCGCGACGCTGCCGTCATCGATGCGATCCGCGCCTGGCATGGCGAGACCCAGCCAGGTCCGCTCGTGTTGCTGCCCGCCGTCCCTGGGCCGCGCCTCGGTGCCGATGGCCATCCGCTGCAGGATGCGCTGCGCGTCGATGGCCCCGCCGCCGCGTGGGCACGGGCGCTGCTCGCGGGCCACGAGGTGATCGGGGCGGGAGCGCTGCGCCGGGCCAACGGTGCGGTGTTCCTCGACAGCGCGACTCCGGCGGCGGGACCGCTGCAGCGGCGCGCCGAGCTGGAGGCTCTGGAGAAGGAGGCACGCGAGGCGACGACGACTCTCGATCGCGCGCGGAGCGCCGAAGAGTCGACGGTCAACAAGCAGGCGGTAGCCGAAGCTGCCCTGATGACCGCCGGTCACGAGGCCGAACACGCGCGGCGCATCGAGCTGGAAGCCGGCGCCGAGCAGGGAGAAGCGGCCCGAGGGCTGATCCACGCCCGCCGCCAGGCCGAAGAGGCGGCCGCACAGGTCGAGCGGCTGACGAAGCGGCTCGCTGAGGTCGAAGCGCGGCTCCGTGCGCTGCACGTCGAGTTGCAGGAGCGCGAAGTCGAGCGCGTCCGGTCGGCGGAAGCGTTGGGCGTCGAGCGCTCAGGGCTCGCCGATCTGGAGGCGCAGCAGGAAGCGGCGCGCGAGCAGCGCGTGCACTGGCAGGTCGAGGCCGCACAGGTGGAAGCGCGCCTGGCTGCGGCGCAGGACCGCGCCACGCGCGCCGCCGCCGACGCCCAGACGTCACGCGAACAGGCCAGTGCGCGAGCCGAAGAGATTGCGCGGATCGAGCGCGAGACGGCGTCCGTGACGACGCAGCGCGCGCAGTGGGAAGACACGCTGCAGGAGCGCCGGCTCGCCGTCGTGGAGCTGGAGGCCGCCGCGAACGACGCCCAGACGCACGTCGGTATGAGCGACGCCGACCTGGGACAGGCCGAAGGCGCGCTCGATCAGGCTCGCAAAGCCCTCGCCGCACTGGGCGAGGACGAGCATCGCCTCAAGCTCGAGCAGACCGAAGTTGAGGGACGCAAGCGCGGCCTCGTGGAGCGCGTCGAAACCGAATGGCGCAAGCCGCTCGACCAGCTCCTCGCCGACGCCCCGGAAGTCGCCGGGGACCTCGAGTGGCTGCGGCAGGAAAATGACCGGCTGCGCGGCGCGATTGACGCCGTCGGCCCCGTCAACGCGCTCGCGGTCGAGGAGCATGCGGAGGAAACGAAGCGTCTCGACTTCCTACAGACGCAACGAGACGATCTCGTCACCGCGCGCAGCTCGCTCCAACAGGCGGCGCGCGAAATCGATCAGACCGCCAAGACGCTCTTCCTCGAGTCGTTCTCCAAAGTCCGGGACCACTTCCGGTCGGTCTTCCAAACGCTGTTCGGCGGCGGCGAATGCGACGTGCGCCTGGCGAACGAAGACGAGCCACTCGAGAGCGAAATCGAGATCCACGCCGCGCCGCGTGGCAAACGCACCCAGCGGATCCACTTGCTGTCCTCGGGCGAGCGCACCCTGGTTGCGGTTTCACTGCTGTTCGCGATTTTCCTCGCCAAGCCGAGCCCGTTCTGCCTGCTGGACGAGGTCGACGCGCCGCTCGACGATGCGAATGTCGGCCGCTACGTCCGCCTGCTGGCGGAGTTCAAGGACCAGACGCAATTCATCGTGATCACGCACAATCCCAGGACGATGCAGGCCGCCGATGCGGTCTACGGCGTCACCATGCAGGAGCCCGGCGTGTCGACGATCGTCGGCGTACGGCTGGGTCAGATGGAACCCGTGTAGCTCGAGATCGCCCGTCCCCCGTCCCTCTTCCCCCTTCCCCGTTTTTGTGCGGCGGTTCATCTGGCTCGTGTTTCTGCCTGCTGGGTTAGCAGCGCAGCGGCCTGCGGTATCGCCGGTTTTGCCGCGGCTCCTCGGACGCGTCCAGGACACCACCATTTCCGTCTGGCTCTTCGCGCGACCGGCGGCATCGCTCGATGCCATTCGCGATCGCGTGGCCGCGATCGGAGCGCGCGTGCGCGTCCGCAGCCGCTGGCTGAACGCCGTCAGCGCCGATGTGCCCGCGGCGGCACTGCGGCAGCTGCTACAGGATCGCGACCTGAAGCGCATCCAGCCGCTGGGACGCTTCAAGTTGCGCCCGTCTCCCCGCACGGGACGCGTGGTGGATCTCGCGCCCCGCATTATCACGGCGGGAGCACCAGGCGATACCTGCGGCGTCACTCCCGGCGACGATCCGGTGCTGGGTCCCTCGGAGATGCCGTACCGACAGCTTCATCTCCGGCCGCTCACCGATCAGGGGATCAATGGGACGGGCGTCCGCATCGCGATCTTCGATACCGGCTTCGATACGTCGAATCCGGCGTTCACCGGTATCACGATCACCGCCCAGCACGATTTCGTATTCAATGATGACGTGGTGCGGAACGAGCCAACGGACGACCCCGGCGCCCAGTTCCACGGCACCGCCACGTGGTCGCTGTTTGCAGGAGACGTGTCGGGCCGGCTCCACGGCATCGCGCGGGGCGCGCACTACCTGCTGGCCAAGACCGAAGACATCCGCACCGAGACGCGCGTCGAGGAAGACAACTACGTCGCCGCGCTCGAGTGGGCCGATTCGATCGGCGTCGACATCGTTTCGTCCAGCCTCGCGTACCTCATCTTCGACAATGGTTTCAGCTACACGCCGTCGCAGCTCAATGGTGATGTGGCCGTCACGACCGTCGCCGCCGATATGGCGGCGCAGCGCGGCATCCTGGTCGTGACGGCCGCCGGCAACGAAGGGCCGGGCTCACGCTCGGTGTGGACGCCCGCGGACGGCGATTCCGTGCTCGCCATCGGCGCAGAGGACTCGACGGGCACGATCGCCTTTTTCTCATCGCGCGGTCCGACGGCGGACGGCCGGATCAAACCGGACTTCACGGCCCCGGGCTCCGCCGTATGTGTCGTGACGGATATCGGCAAGGTACGGCGGCTTGATGGGACGTCGTTCTCCACCCCGCTCGTCGCGGCCAGTGCGGCGCTCGTGAAGCAGATGCATCCGACGCTGCTCCCCATGGACCTGCGCGCCGCATTTCGGAGCACGGCCACCAAGCGCGCCGCGCCCGACACGATCTATGGCTGGGGCCGTCCGGACGTCGCCGCCGCCGCCGTGTTCCCGAGCGGTGTGACGGCCACGGCCCCGCTGCCCGGCGGCCCCTTGACGACGATCACGCCAGTGTTCGCGTGGACCGTCGGCACGGTGCCGGCGTCCGCCATGCCGGTCACGTACCACCTGCACATCAGCCGAGACACGACACTCGCGAATCCCATCGTCGATACGTCGCTCACCGCGGAGACATTCGTGCCACCGCGCGCGCTCAAAACCGGCAATGTGTTCTGGCGGGTCGACGCGACGGCGGCGAGCGGCGAGACGGCGACCAGCGGCGTGATCGGGCCCATCCTCGTGCCGGTCTGGGCCACGCTCACGGCCCTCAGCAATCCGGCCGGTACCGTGACCGACTCCGAGCAGCCGACGCTCACCTGGAAACCAGCGCTCGTTGCGAGCCCGCCCGGTCCGTTGAGTTACGACGTGCAGGTGCAGCGTGCAACCACGGGAGTGATCGACTTCACGTTCCCGGGTCTACCCGATACGAGCTTCAAGCTGCCGCAACCGCTCGAGCTCAACACGGCGTACCGGTGGATACTCACCGTGCATGCTGGGACCGATACGGCCCTGATTCGGAGCCAGGGGTCCTTCCTCGTCATCGACTTCGGGATGCCGACCTCCACGCTCCTCTATCAGAACTTCCCCAATCCCTTCCCCGCCGCGGGGCGGGACTCGACTTGTCTCTGGTTCGATCTGGCCTTGAGCGGAGCGGTCGAACTCGACATTCTGGACCTGCGCGGCAACCGCGTGCGGCGCTTCGTCCCCGGACCCGATTTCGTGGGCGTCCTGCCGGCCGGCCGCTACGGCCGCGGCGCTTCGGGCGGGGGCATCTGTGATCCGCGGCTCATGTGGGATGGTCGCGCCGATGATGGGCACCCGTTGCCGGCCGGCGTGTATCTCGCCAAGCTCAAGGCGCCGGGATTGCTCATCTTCAAGCGGATCGTCTTTCGGGGAAAGTGAGCCCGGCGGGGAGGTTGGTGGAGGTTAGTGAAGGTTCGTGGAGGTAACTGAGGTAACTATGGAGCTCGTTACTGTAGGAACCGGCACGGTCGCACCTTCCGCCCGCCGCACCTGTCCCTGTCACTGGGTCGCGCGGGGCGACCTGCGCGTTCTCCTCGACTGCGGCGCCGGCTCGCTGCACCGCCTCGCGGAGTTCGGGCTGCCGTGGCAGCAGGTGTCGCACGTCATCCTGACGCATTTCCATCCCGACCACTGGGGTGAGCTGCCGATGCTCGTGTACGCGCTGAAGTACACGACCCAGCCGCCGCGGCAGGAGCCGTTTGTCATTCTCGGGCCCCCGGGCGTCGTGCAGCTGCTGCGCACGCTGGCCGAAGGCTACGGCGCCTGGCTGCTCGACCCGGGATTCCCGATCGGCATTCTCGACCTGCGCGACGGCGAGCCGTTTCCTCTGAATGCCGACGTGAGCCTCGAGACGTTCCCCGTGCCGCACACCACCGAGAGCGTGGCCGTCTCGCTGGTCGCACCAGAGGGCCGTCTGGTCTACACCGGCGATACCGGACCCAGCGGTGAGTTGGCGCGGTGGGCGAGCGGCTGCGATCTGCTGCTGGCGGAGTGCTCGCTCCCCGAAGAGCTCGCCATGGATACTCATTTGACTCCCCAACAGGCCGGGACCCTGGCGCAGGAAGCGGCAGCCGGGCGATTAGTCTTGACGCACTTCTATCCTCCTGTAGAAACTTCGGACCCGGCAAAGCTCGCCGGCACGCGCTTCACGGGACCGGTGTCCGCGGCGAAAGACGGAGATCGTTTTACCATCGGAGACGGGAGACGCTAAGACGTGCTGATCGTGATGCGGCATGGAGCAACGCCCGATGAAGTCCAGAAGGTCATCTCTGTCATCGAGGAGATGGGCTATCAGGCACAGCCCATGCCCGGTAATCAGCGCACCGCAGTGGGGCTCGTTGGCAATGACGGGCGCGTCGACGCGTCACGGCTCGAAGGGCTGCCCGGCGTTCACGAGATCATTCACGTCTCTCAGCCCTACAAGCAGGTGAGCCGGGAGTGGAAGGCCGAACCCACCGTCGTTCGACTGCCGGGCGGAGTGGCATTCGGGGGCACGGAGGTCGTCGCGATCGCCGGCCCCTGCTCCGTCGAAACCGAGCGGCAGATCATCGAGGCGGCGCGACAAGTAAAAGAAGCGGGCGCGGTCGTGCTCCGCGGCGGCGCCTGGAAACCGCGCAGCTCGCCCTACTCATTCCAGGGACTCGGCAAACCGGGCCTCAGATTGCTTGCGAAGGCCCGTGAAGAGACCGGGCTGCTGATCTGCACCGAAGCGATGGACGAGACCGGGCTCGGCTGGGTCGCCGAGATGGCGGACATCGTGCAGATCGGCGCGCGCAACATGCAGAACTTCTCGCTGCTCAAGGTTGCCGGACGCTGCGGCAAGCCGGTGCTGCTCAAGCGCGGGATCAGCGCGACGGTGCAGGAGCTGCTGCTGTCGGCGGAGTACGTGCTCGCCGAGGGTAATCACGACGTCGTTCTCTGCGAGCGCGGCGTGCGCAGCTTCGACACCGCGACGCGCAATCTCTTCGATCTCACGGCCATTCCGGTCGTGCACAAGCTGTCGCATTTGCCGATCATCGCCGACCCATCGCACGGCACCGGCTTGCGCGACAAGGTGATCCCGATGGCACGCGCGGCGATCGCCGCCGGGGCCGATGGCATCATGGTCGAAGTCCATCCGAATCCCGAAGAAGCGCTGTCGGACGGCGCGCAGTCGCTCTATCCGGACCAGTTTGCGCAGTTGATGCGTGAGGTCCGCATCATCGCTGAAGCTATCGGGCGACGGGTGGCTGAGCCGGCCGCGGTGGGCGCCTGAACGCTGGAATGATGGAACGATGGAATGTTGGAATGTTGGCATGTTGGACGGTTGGAATGCTGTTATTCATTCCAACATTCCAACTTTCCAACTTTGCAACGCAGGATCCCGCGCCAATCCTTGACCGCGCCTCGGCCTCCTACGATACCGTCCGCACTCTCCAGGCCGACTTCGTCCAGATCGTCGACAACCCGATGCTCGGCGATCCGGACACGACGCGGGGGCGGCTGTATCAACGACGGCCCAACTACTTTGCGATGCGATTCACCGAGCCCAAGAACGACCGCGTTGTCGCCGATGGCCGGCGCCTCTGGCTCTTCACCCCCAGCACGACGCCCGGGCAGGTGATACGGACGACGATCCCCGGAACGGGAACGACGGGACCCAATTTGATCGGACAATTCGTCGAGCATCCGCGCGAGCGCTACCAGGCCTCGTACGTCCGCGCCGATTCGTTAACGGACGGGGACGTCGATGTGATCGCGCTGACGCCGCGTGCGACGGACCTTCCGTACTCCGAGGCGACGGTGTGGATCGCGAAGCGCGATGCATTAGTTCGGCGGATCGAGATTGTCGAGAATTCGGGTCAGAAGCGCACGATCACGTTGCAGCGGCTCACGGTAAACCGGACGATTCCCTCCCGTGAGTTCAGATTCTCCCCGACTTCCGGAGTACGGGTGGTAGATCAGTAGCTAGCGCCTCGGCGACCTTCTCCGCACTCCGTTCGTCCATCCCCTGCTTTTGCGCCAGCTCCAACGCCGCGCGGCCCAGCGCGCGATACAACTTCGCATCATCGACGGCGAGCGACTCGAGGTGACGGATGATCGTCGCCGTGTCACCGCGCACCACGGGGCCCGTCAGCGCTTCCCGCGGCTCGTGCCGGCTCAGGTTTTCGAAGGTCCCCTCCACGAGCGGCCGCAGCGCCGCCCAGGCATCGGCATCCGAAAGCCCGGCATGGCGCAGCAGCCGCTGCGCGATCGCCTCCACGACGACGAGGTAGTTCGACGCGAACACCGCGCCGGCGTGATAGATCGCCTTGGACTTGGTCGCAATCCGGAACGGGCGCATGCCGAGATCCTGCGCGATCCGCTCGCCCGCTTCGACCGCGCGCGGCATTCCTTCGACGGCGGCCCACGCGCCCTTGAGCCGAGCCGGCGCCAACTCCGGTTCGACGATCGTTTGCAGTGGATGAAATGAGCCGAGTGCTGCGCGTGTGGTGACGAGGGGACCGAGCGCCTCTTGCCCCTGGACGCCCGAAAGGTGGAGGATGACGTGGCGCTCGCCGATCGCGCGGGAGTCGGCCAGGGATGTCGCGAGTGGCGTGATCGCGTCATCGCGGACCGTCAGGATGACGACGTCCGTCTCGCCGATCCACGGCGGCGGTTTCCCACCGTCGCCGACCGTCAGCTTCAGAGGTGCCGGTACACTTTTTTTATTGCGCCCGTGGAGGCGGACGGAATAGCCTGCCTGGGCCAGCGCTAACGCCAGTCCTACTCCCGCGCGACCGGGTCCGATGAGCCCGATCGCGCGGGAAGACTGTTGGCTCACTGATTGCGTTCTGGCGTGGGCCGCTGCGGGTTGGCGAGCGCGAGCAGATCCTGGGGCGAGCGGGCGCGATCGGCTAAGGCCAGGGCGCGTTTCACCTGCTCGTCATCCGCCATGCGGCGGCGGAATTCCGCCGTGCGTCCGAAGACGTAGCGCGTCGCTTCGTATCCCAGCTCCTGCGTGATCAGCGTGCGTGCACCGCCGACGACCGAATCGGGCAGGTCGGCACCCTTGGCGCGGATGCGGCGCACGACCTCGTCCACCATTGCTTGCGTGACGCTGAAGGTCGGTGACGCCAGCCGGTTGCCTTCCTTGAGCTCGATCGCGTACGCCGTCAGCGCGTCGCGATACAGCGGAATCTTGTCGCCCAGCGCCCTGATGAACGTCCGCTCGGCGGTCGTGAAGGTATCGGCCACGACGTAGATGTCGGGCCGGATCCCCCCGCCGCCGTAGATCGTACGGCCGGCGTCGGTGTGGAACACCGCGGTCGAATCGACCTTGGTATCCTGCCCGCGCTGCGCCGCGATCACCTGCGCTTCCTGTTCCGCTTCGTTGCGCGTCACGCGCTGAATCGTGCGGCCACTCGGCGTGTACCACCGCGCTGTCGTGAGCTTGAGACCGGTTTCCGGCGTCAGCCGCCAGAAGGATTGCACCAGCCCTTTGCCGAAGGTCGGCGTGCCGACCAGCACCGCACGGTCGTGATCCTGGAGCGCGCCGGCGATGATCTCCGCGGCGCTCGCCGAGCCGCCGTTCACCATGACCACGATCGGCAGGCGCGACCACGCCTGCGGCTTGGAATCGCTGAACTCGTGGGATGAGCCGGGAGCGCGTCCCCGCGTCTCGACGATCGCCTTGCCGGGATCGAGGAACAGATCCGAGACGGCGACCCCTTGATCCAGGAGCCCGCCGGGATTGCCGCGCAGGTCGAAGATCAGCGATTTCATACCCTGCTTGAGCAGTGTGTCGATCGCCTGCGACACCTCACGAGCCGAGCTCTCGCTCACCGGGGACAGCGCGATGTAGCCGACGCGGTCGTCGAGCATCATCGTGATTCGGGGATCGACCGAGCGAATGTGAATCGTCGCCCGCGTGAGCTTGTAGGTGATCGGCTTGTCGACGCCGGTGCGGCGGATCAATAGCTCCGCCGTCGTGCCGGCCGGACCGCGCAGCTCCTTCACCGCCTGATCCTGCTTCCACCCTTCCGTCGAGCGGCCGTCCAGCTGGATGATGCGGTCCCCGGTCTGCACGCCGGCGCGCTCCGCCGGTGTATCGGGCAGCGGCGCCACGACCGTGATCCAGCCGTCGCGCACGTCGATCTGAATGCCGAGCCCGGAGTAATTGCCGGTCGTCGCTTCGGAGAGCTGCCGGAAGTCGTCCGGCTTCAGGAAGACCGAATAGGGATCGCCGAGCTGGTCGAGCATGCCGTCGATCGCCATCTGGTACAGCTGGCGCTCATCGAGCGAATCGACGTAGTAGTCGGCGACGTGCGCGAGCACGTCGTCGAACAACCGCGCCTGCTGGTAGACCGATCCGGCCGGCTCCGTTTCGCGCTGCAGGAGCCAGCCGCCGCTGACCAACGCGGCGAGAACGACGGCCCCGACGAGGAACCCCTTATGACGAATCATCATGTACCCCTCAGTGAGAGCGTCCCACTCGTGACCGCCGCGACTTCCCGCCAGGCGGCGTCCTGGACGGCCTTCTTGGGCTGACTGGCATCAATATGAGCAATCCCGGGTCCAGATGCGCTGCGATATGCCTCACGGACCCGTGTGTGAAACTCGTCATCTTCGCGCTCGATACGATCTTGCGCCTTCCCGGCCGTCCGCTGGCGCTCCCGCCCGACGGTCACCGGGACATCGAGGATGAGCGTGAGGTCGGGGGTCAAACCGCCCGTCGCGACGCGCAACGCCGCCTCCACATCGGCCCGCGGCAACCCCCGTCCGGCGACCTGGTAGGCGATCGTGGACAGGCCGAATCGGTCGGCGATCACCACCTGGCCGTTCGCCAGGGCCGGCCGGATCACGCGCTCCACTAGATCCGCGCGCGCCGCCAGAAACAGGAACAGCTCGGCGCCGAATGCCCGGTCGTGGCGCGATTTCAGCGCCAGCTTCCGCGCAGCCTCCGCGATGGGTGTACCGCCTGGCTCCCGAACCGTGACGACTTTCTGGCCATCCGCCCGGAGCTGACCACCAAGCCAGCGCACGAGCGTGGACTTCCCCGCTCCTTCGGGCCCCTCGATCACGACGAACAGGCCCGAGGCCCTAGGCCCCAATCCCGAGTCCCTATCCAAGTGTGATGATGGGGCTCGCGGCGCCCTTTTTGATGCCCTCGTAGATCCGGGCATTGATCCGGGTCATCAGCTTCTCGAAATTCGCCTGCGCCGCGACCATTTGCTGATACACCGAGTTTCCCTGCACGCTCTGGAGCGCACGATCGTACTGCTCGACCTGCTCCTTGGTCGGCTCTTTCCCCTGCTGCGCCACGCGCTCGATGTCCTGTGCGAGTCGCTCTGCTTCGGCGAGCACTGTTTGCACCGCCTGATCTTCCCGCAACGCTTCTGTAGCACGACGCAACGCCTTGTACTCGTCGGTCTGGCCGAGCACGCGCCCCAGGTCTTCTGCCTTCTCTTCGAGCACTACTCCTCCTTTATAGAGAGCGCATAACGCGGACGACCGAACACATCGTCATAAACCTCAACGCCCCACCCAAAGGTCCGGCCTACACTGTGCACGGCATCGGCTCGCCGTTCGTCGATCTCGAGCGCCAACAAGCCACCAGGCTCGAGCAGCGCGGCCGCCCCCGCGAAGAGCGCCCGCGTTGCATCGAGACCATCGAGACCGCTTACCAAGGCGTCACGCGGTTCATAATCTGCGACTGATCGGTCAAGCGCTGCGTAATCTGCGGCCGAGAGGTACGGCGGGTTCGACACAATCGCGCGATACAACTCCCGTTCCCCTTTGTCCACCAGCGGAGCAAGCAGGTTCCCTTCGCGGATCTCGACCGGCGTCTTGGGACCGACATGTTCCACATTCTCACGCGCGAGCGCGGCAGCCGCCGGCGACTGCTCGACCGCGACGACCTTCTCGAACCGCCCTTCCACCGCCAGCGCCAGTGCGATGCAACCACACCCCGTGCCGATGTCGGCGACACGACCCCCGGTATTCGGTACCCGGTTCCTGGTATTCGCGAGCACGAGGTCGACCAAGCCCTCGGTCTCCGGCCGCGGAATCAACGCGCGCCGATCGATCGCCAGGTCGAGCGTGCGGAAACCAACTCGACCGACCGCGTATGGGAAGGGGACACCACGTTCCAATTGCCCCATCGCATCCCGATACTTGGCCACGAGCTCGGGCGATTTCGGTGCGTCGCGCCGCAGCCACGCTTCGCCGATCGTCATCCCGGACACAGCCGCCCAGACCGCCGCCGCCGCTTCTTGACCGCCGCCGTCGCCTCTTGACCGCCGCCGTGTTTCTTGACCGCCGCCTTTGCTGTTTGACCGCCGCATTGCCTCTTGACCGCCGTAGTTATCAGACACCCGCCCGCTCCTTCTCCTGCGCCTGTTTCACGGCAGCGATCAGATCGTCGAGCTTCCCGTCCAGCACTTGATCCACGCTGTGCGTCGTGAAGTGGACGCGGTGGTCGGTCACCCGGTTCTGCGGGAAGTTGTACGTCCGGACTTTCTGCGAGCGGTCACCGGTGCCCACCTGCGCGCGCCGTTCCCGCGAGCGGGCCGCCTCCTGCTCAGACACCCTGAGGTCGAGCAGGCGCGAGCGCAGGATCTCCATGGCCTTGATCTTGTTCTGCAGCTGTGACTTTTGGTCCTGGCATTTCACCTCGAGGCCGGTCGGCAGATGCGTGATGCGCACCGCGCTGTCGGTGGTGTTCACGCTCTGGCCGCCCGGACCTCCCGAGCGAAACACATCGATGCGCAGATCTTTGTCCTCGATCTTGACGTCGACTTCTTCCGCCTCGGGGAGGACCGCGACCGTGGCGGCGGAGGTATGGATGCGTCCCTGCTGCTCCGTCTCAGGGACCCGTTGCACGCGGTGGACGCCCGACTCGTAGCGCAACGTCCCGTATGCCTTGGGGCCGCGTGCCGCGAACACCGCTTCTTTCAGGCCGCCGAGTGTGCCTTCGGAGAGTGAGAGGATCTCGACCTTCCAGCCGTGTCGCTCGCAGAACCTCGTGTACATCCGAAACAGATCGGCCGCAAACAACGCCGCCTCGTCGCCCCCGGTGCCGGCGCGGATCTCGACGATCGCATCACGGTCATCGAAGGGGTCAGCCGGCGTCACCAGCTCGTCGAGCTCCGCTTCGAGCCGCTCGATCTCCGGGCGCAGGCGTTCGACGTCGGCGCGCGCGAGCTGAGACAGCTCGGGGTCTTTGTCGGTGAGCACTTCGCGCGCCTGGGCCAGGTCGCTTTCCAGACGCTCCAAGCGCTGGGCCGCGAGACGAATGGCCTCGAGCTGGGCGTGTTCGCGGCCGAGTGACTTGAGTTTGGCCGGATTCCGCGCGGTGGCGGGGTCGGCCAGCTGCCGGGCGACCTCCTCCGCCCGCGCGAGCGCTTGGCGGAGTCGGGTCTCCACGGGATCAGCTCGCCTTGGTGGCGTACTTCTGGCGGAACCGCTCCACGCGGCCGGCCGTATCGAGCAGCTTCTGCTTGCCCGTAAAGAACGGGTGACAGCTGGCGCAGACTTCGACGTGAATCACAGGCGTGGTCGAGCGCGTGACAAAGGTGTTACCGCATGCGCACTGGACGGTTGCCCGCTGGTATTTGGGGTGGATCCCGGGTTTCACTGCACACATCCTTGCCTGAATGTCGGACGGAACGAAGTGCGGAAATATAGTTAGCACAGCAACTTGGCGGCAAGGCTTGGGCTTTGGCTTCAATTGACACCGCTTGCGACACGTCGTAAGCTGTTCGCGTGTCTGCGACCGACGTGCTGCAAAAGGTCCCGCTGTTCAGCCAGCTCTCCGCCGCCGACCTGCAGCGGGTGGTGGAGGTCGCCCGCGACCGCACCTACCCCAAGAACTCCGTCATCCTCTTCGAAGACGATCCCGGCGACGCGCTGTACGTCGTCGCCAAGGGTCAGGTCAAGGTCGTCCTCATCGGCGAGGACGGGCGCGAAGTCATTCTCTCGGTGCTCGGTGAGGGTGAGTTCTTTGGCGAGATGGCGTTGATCGACGACGAGCCGCGCTCGGCCCACGTCATCGCGATGGAAGACTCGACGCTGTACGTGCTGCGGCGCGAAGACTTCCAGGGCATTCTCGAGCATTCGCCCGGCATCGGGCTCGCACTGCTGCGCGAGCTGTCGCGCCGGCTGCGGCGGGTCGACGAAAAAGTCGGCAGCCTCGTGCTGCTCGACGTGCATGGACGCGTGGCCCAGCTGTTGCTCGACCTCGCCGACGAAACGGACGGCCAGCGCATCACGCGCCGTCTCACCCATCACACCATCGCCCAGATGATCGGCTCGTCGCGCGAGACCGTGTCGCGCACGATGCGTGAGCTCGTGGATAAGGGAATGATTGACGTAAGTCGCAAAGACATTGTGATCAAAGACCGCGGCTCGCTCGAGCAAGCGGCGGGCCGGTCGTGACTGGCGTCACGGCTCTACGTCACTAATTGCCAGTAGCTTAGCCCGAGTTTCGGCGCGACACGCATGACTTACACGGTGACCTTCTGGGGAACCCGCGGGAGTATTCCTACTCCCGGCGCCGCGACCGCGCGTTACGGCGGCAACACGCCGTGCGTCGCGGTGGAAGGCGCCGGCGGCCAGCTGGTCGTGCTCGATGCGGGTACCGGCATCCGCGCGCTGGGGCTGGAGCTGGTCGAGAAGCAAAACGGCGCCGTGAAAGTCGAAATCCTGCTGTCACACGCGCATTGGGACCACATCCAGGGGCTGCCACACTTCAAACCGTTTTTCGCTCCGGGCAACACCGTCCGCATCTGGGGAACCCGCCAGGGGACGGCGTCGCTGGAAGCGATTCTGCGACAGCAGATGGATCCGGCGGTGTTCCCCGTCCCGCTCGACGCGCTGTCCGCGTCGTTGACGGTGCAGCAGGTGGATATGGACGAGTTCTCGATCGGAGAGTTCCGTGTCCGCACCACGAAGCTGCGGCACCCGGGAACGACATTGGGATTCCGGCTCACCCCCGCGAAGGGCACCGGGGCGCCGAGCATGGCCTACGTGACGGACAACGAGCTGGGGAGTGGCGGGCAATACGACGTTTCCAAGACCTGGCGGCGGGATTTCGTGACGTTTTTGAAGGGCGTCGACCTGCTGATTCACGACGCCATGTACACGCCGCACGAGCTCGAGCAACACCGCGGCTGGGGCCACTCGACATATGAAGAAGCGGTGGCGCTGGCGCAGGATGCCGGCGCCAAGCGGCTCGTGCTGTTTCACCACGAGCCCGAACACAGCGACAAAGACATGGATGGACTGCTGGCCGCGGCGCGCAAGTTCACCAAGACGCGCGGCGGCACACCCGAGATCGACGCAGCACAAGAAGGCATGCAGGTGACCCTGTGACCCGAGGAGTACGTATGCGCGCGCGTGCAGTGATGACGGTGTTGAGCCTGGTTCCCGTGCTCCTGGGGGCGCAGCAGCGAAACCAGGATACCCGCCCCGGCATCGCCGTTCTCCCCTTCAATAACGGCGGCTCCTACGGCCAGGGCAAAGAAGACTTCGACGCCCTCGAGCGCGGCATCGCCGGCATGATGATCTCCGAGCTGTCCCAGAATCCGGCCGCGCGCGTCGTCGAGCGCCAAGACGTGCAGCGCCTGATCGACGAGCAAAACCTCGGCGCCCAGGGCCGCGTCGATCCGCAGACCGCGTCCAAGGTGGGCAAGCTGGTCGGCGCGCGCTACGTCGTGCTCGGCACGTTCGTCGATTTCTACGGCGATTTCCGCGTGGACGTGCGGCTCGTGAATACCGAGACGAGCGAGATCGTCAAGACCGAATCGGAGCGGATGCAGCGCGAGCACATGTTCGACATCATTCGGAACATCGCGGCGCGACTCATGAAGGACGCCAGTCTCCCGACCCTGCAGCGGCCGGCCGGGGATCAGCGCATGAGCCGGCAGGTGCCAACGGAAGCGCTGACGTATTATTCGCGCGGACTGCTGTATCAGGATCGCGGGCAGAAGGACAAGGCGGCCGAGATGTTCCAGCACGCGATCGACATCTTCCCCGGTTTCGCTGAGGCAGAGGACGGCCTGCAGCGGGTGAAGTCGTCCTAACGGGCCCAATCGATAGGGCGCGTGGCCAGGTGGGTGCCAAGCCGTGAGATACCTGCTCCTCCATCCGCCGATGTGGCGACCCGACGCCGTCGCGCCCGCGCTCGAGACATCGCAGGTGGAGGCGCGAGTCGTGCGACAGGCTCGAGACCTCGCCGTCACCGACGACCGGCCGACCGTGTTCCTGCTCGACGCGGAGAGCCGCTCGAGTTTTCCGCTCGACGTCATGCGTTCGTTCGTGGACGCCGGGGGTGCGATCGTCGCGTTGGGTCGCAACGGGGAGACCGACGTCCCGGAGGGCCTGCCCACGGAGTTCCTGTCGGGGTTTCTGACCCAGCCGACCAGCCCGCGGCGGCTGCTGGTCGCGATCCGCGCCGGCTTTCGCGAGGCCGCGGCGCGCGCCGAGACGGCACGGGCACGGGGCGAGGCGGCGCAGCGGGCCCGGGAGATCGGCGAGCTGACGCGCATCGGCGTCGCCCTCGGCACCGAGCGCGACACCAAGACGCTCCTCGAGCTGATCCTCACGCAGGCGCGGCGGATCACCCAATCAGATGCCGGAAGCCTCTACCTCGTCGAGCTCAATGAGGAAGGGACCAAACGGCTGCGCTTCCGGCTCGCCCAGACCTACTCGAAGCCGGAGGCGCCGTTCGTCGAGTTCACGATTCCGGTGGATCGCACCAGCCTGGCCGGCTACTGCGCCGTCACGGGCGATCCCCTCGTCATCGACGACGCCTATTTCCTGCCGCCGGACGTCGAGTATACGATCAACCGCACCTTCGACGAGCGGTACGGGTATCGCACCAAATCGATGCTCGTGATCCCCATGAAGGATCACAAGGACGAGATCATCGGCGTCCTCCAGCTCATCAACCGCAAGCGCAACTTCGACGCGATCGTGTCCACGCACGCCGACGTCGACCGGCAGGTCGTGCCGTTCTCCAAACGCACCGTCGAGCTGGTCACCGCACTGGCCGGTCAGGCCGCGGTCGCCATCGAGAACAGCCGGCTCTACGACGACATCGAGAAGCTGTTCGAGGGCTTCGTGCTCGCGGCCGTGCATGCGATCGAGCAGCGCGATCCGACGACGTACGGCCACAGCAGCCGTGTGGCCGGGATGACCGTGGGACTCGCCGAGATCGTCGACCGCATCGGGCAAGGCCCGTATCGCGGCGTGAAATTCTCGCGCGAGCAGCTGAAGGAGATCCGCTATGCCGCCCTGCTGCACGACTTCGGCAAGGTCGGTGTGCGCGAACAAGTCCTCATCAAGGCCAAGAAGCTGTATCCGTCCGATCTGGGGCTGGTGCGTCACCGCCACGCGTTCATCCGGCGCACGGCCGAGCGGGAGTTCTGGCGCAAGCGGGCCGAGTTTCTCGAGTCCAACGGGAAAAAGGGCTACGAAGGGTTTGTGAAGGATCTCGAAGCGGCCCATAACGAGGAGATGCAGGAGCTCGACCGCTTTCTCGAGATCGTGTTGCAAGCGAACGAGCCCACGATTGTCCCCGATGGCAGCTTCGAGGAGCTCAAGGCGTGGTCGAAGCGCACCTATCTCGCGTTCGACGGCGCCACCGAGCCGTTTCTCTCACCCGACGAAATGCGCTATCTCACGATCCGCAAAGGCAGCCTGGACGACGCCGAGCGGCACGAGATCGAGAGTCACGTCTCACACACGTATGAGTTCCTGCAGCGGATCCCGTGGACCAGCGAGCTGCAGCAGATTCCGCTCATCGCGTACGGCCATCATGAAAAGATGGATGGCCGGGGCTACCCACGGCGGATCACCGCGGATGGGATCCCCATTCAGACGCGGATGATGACGATCAGCGACATCTACGACGCGCTGACGGCCCAGGACCGCCCCTACAAGCGCGCCGTCTCGATCGACCGGGCGCTCGACATCCTGACGACGGAAGTGCAAGAAGGACAGCTCGACGCGGATCTCTTCAAGCTGTTCATCGAGGGAAAGATATTCCAACGTCAGGTTGAGGACGCGGCGCACCCCTGAGTCACGACAACAGCAGCTTGGCCGACATCAGCAGCAAGAACCCGCCGAACAGCCTGCGCAGCGTCACATCCGAGATCGATCCCGCGAGCCGCGCACCGAAATACGCCCCGACGAGCAGCCCCACGGCGACGACCGCCGCATAGGCCCAATGCACTTGCTGGCGCTTGGAGTACTCGAGCACGCCGAGCAACCCGACGGGCAGCAGCAGCGCCGCCAGCGACGTTCCATGCGCCGTGTGTTGCGGCAGCTTGGCGATGAGCACGAGCCCGGGGATGATCACGACCGCGCCGCCCACGCCGAACAGCCCCGAGATGACGCCCGCGCCAAGGCCCAGCACCGATACCAAAGCCCACGTCATGTCTCCTGTCCTTTCCCCCAGCCGCCACCGCCTGGGGTCTCGATGCGGAGGACGTCCCCCGCGGCCAGTCGCAGAGTGGTTTTCGACGCTAACCCCGTCCCGTTGAGCAGATTCGCTCCCGCCTTGCCATCCTGTCCGCCCGCTCCACCGGCAGGCCCGTGCCGCCGGCGTTCGGTGAGCAGCGTCGCCTCCATCGGCGCGAGCGCCTCGAACTCGCGCACCACGCCATCGCCCCCGTCCCACGTCCCACGCCCCCCGCTCCCTGGGCGAAGCGCATAGGTCCGCACGCGAATCGGATGCTCCATCTCCAACACCTCGATCGGCGTGTTGAGCGTGTTCGACATCCCCACGTGCACGCCCGACGGCCCGTTCGCTCCCCGGCTCGCGCCCTGCCCACCGCCAATCGTTTCGTAGTAAGTCCAGGCTCCCGACTCCCGACTGCCGATTCCTCCAAGCGTCACGTTGTTCATCGTGCCCTGCCCCTGCGCCGGCACGACGCAGCCCGCGGCCGCGAGCGCGCGAAACACGGTGTCGGCAATGCGCTGCGACGTCTCGACATTCCCCGCTGCCACCGCACTCGGCGCCCGCGCATTGACGAGGCATCCCGGTGGGGCCTGCACGTGGATGGCGCGCGACACGCCCCCGTTCATCGGCACGTCGTCCGGCAGGAGCGTGCGCACGACGAACAGCACCGCGGACCGCGTCACGGCGATCGGGCAATTCACGTTGCCGGGCGCTGCCTCGCGCGTCCCGGTGAAATCGGCGTGAAACACTCCGTCCTCGATGGTGACGCGCACGCGAATCTCGAGATCGTCATCGATGACGCCATCGCCCTCCAGATAATCTGTGGCGGTCATCGGCATGGCTGATGGCAGACGGCTGAGGGCTGATTTGGTCCGACGGTGCGCGTAGTCGAGTAGCTCGCGCGCGGCATCGCGCAGCGCCGCCCAGCCGTGGCGCCGCGCCAGCGAACGCAGCCCGCTTGCCCCGCGCTCCACGGCGGCCCGTTGCGCCGCGAGATCGCCACGCCGCATCGCCGGCGTGCGCACATTCGCCAGCACCAGGCGCTCGAGATCCGGCGTGAGACGGAGCGGTGGAATGACCAGGCCCTCCTGATACAGCTCGCGCGCGCCCGCCGGCATGCTCCCCGCCGTCATCCCCCCGATATCGGAATGGTGCGCCCGCACCACGCTGTATCCTCCGACGCGACCCTCGATGTCGATCGCGCCGATGAGCGTGAGGTCGGGCAGATGGCTGCCGCCGGCGTAGGGATCGTTGAGCAGAAACAGCTCGCCGGGACTAGGCTCGAGGGTGCGCACCGCCGCAACGGCGTCAGCCAGCGCGCCCAGATGCACGGGAATGTGCGCGGCCTGGGCGATCATCTCCCCCTCGGCATCGAACAGCGCCGCTGAGGCGTCGCGCCGCTCGCGGATGTTCGGTGACAGGGCGCTGTGCACCAGCACGAGTCCCATCTCCTCCGCGATCGATGCGAACGCGTGCGCCATGACCTCGAGGCCGACGGAGTCGAGTCTCACGTGCGCTCCAGGATCACGGCGCCGGAAGGATGCACGGTGCCACGCCAGCCCGGCTCGATCAGGCCGGTGGCATCGGGACCAGCCAGGACCGCGGGGGCGTTGATGTGGCGATCTCGCGTAGGCACCTCGCCGAGCGGCCACACGTCCGCTCGCACGCGCTTGCCGTCGCGCGTCACAATCATGCGCCGCCCCATCGCCGCCCCTTCGCCGCCCCATCGCCGCCCACCGAAAGCAGGTGCGTCCGCAGCGCGCTCCGCCACTACGCGCAGATTGACCAGCTCGACCGGCTGATCCGAGTCGCCGTGGCCGTGTCGCGCGCGATGGGCCGCGCGGAAGGCGAAGGCAAGCGTCGCCGGATCGTCGCGCGGCGCCGGCACCGTGATCTCATAGCCCTGCCCCGCGAAGCGGCAGTCCACAAACCGGGTCAACGTAGCGTCGGGAAGCGCAGCAGCCGCCGCAACTGCGAGTGGTTGAAACGCGTGCGCCAGCTCCCCGTCCTCGATATCGGCCAATGTGCGATGCAGCGAGGCCAGTACGTCCACCCGCTCTGGGGCGGCAGCGAGTCCCAGTGCGCTCAAGACCCCGGGATGTGGCGGCACGATGACGCGCGACATTCCCAGAGAATCCGCCAACGCACATCCGAACAACGGTCCCGCGCCGCCGAATGGCAGCAGCCCCATCCCGCGCGGGTCAATGCCGCGCGCCACACTCACACGCTTCAGCGCGCGCGCCATCACGGCGGTAGCGACCTGCACGATGCCCGCCGCGACCTCGCAGACATCGCGCAGATTCCGATCCCCCATCGCCCGTGCCAGGCCGGCGAGCGCCCGTTCGGCCGCAGCCCGGTCGAGACGGACGGAATCGGCGAGCGGATAATCGGGATCGAGCCAGCCCAGCACGAGGCAGGCATCGGTGACCGTCGGCTCCGTTCCGCCGCGTCCGTAGCACGCCGGCCCGGGCTCCGCGCCGGCACTGCGGGGGCCCACACGGAGCGCGCCACCCTCGTCCACCGACGCGATGCTGCCACCCCCCGCACTCACCGTCTCGATGAGGATCGCCGGAAGCGCGATCGGCACCCCGGCGACGGATTCCGCGCCTTCCGTGAGCGCGAGGCCGCCGCTGATCAGACTGGCATCGGCGCTCGTGCCGCCCATATCGAGCGTGAGGAGATCGTGGGCATCCACGGCTGCGCCGATCAGTCGTGCACCAACGACGCCACCGGCGGGACCGGACAGCGCGAGACTCGCCGCGCGGTTCGCCGCCTGTTCCGGCGCGAGTGTTCCGCCGCTGGACGTCATGATCCGCAGCGACTTCACTCCCTGTCGCGCACGCACCGCCGCGGTCTTCTTCAGATATGCCGCGACGTTCGGCCGCAGGTAGGCCTCGGCGGTGGTCGTGCTGGTGCGCTCGTATTCGCGAAACACCGGCAGGATTTCGTGACTGGCGGTGACCGGAGCGGTGGGCATCGCCGCGCGGAGCGCCGTGGCGAGGCGGCGCTCATGCGCGGGATGTCGAAACGCAAACAGCAGCGCGATCGCGATCGATTCCGGCGCGAATGTGCGGACGAGAGCCGTCACGCGCGACACTTCGGCGTCGGAGAGCGCCAGGATCGCGCCGTCCGGTCCCATGCGCTCCCGGACCCCGACGACGTCCCCGCGGGCGACGAGGGGCGCGGGATGCTCCTTCGCCAGATCGTAGAGTGCCGCCCGGTCCTGGCGCCGCAGCCACAAGAGGTCCTCGAAGCCGGCCGTCGTGACCAGCACGACGCGCGCACCGCGGCGCTCGAGCAGCGCGTTCGTCGCGACCGTGGTGCCGTGCACCAGGACATCGATGCCGTCGGTCGCCAGCACTTCCAGGCTGCGCAACAGGCCGACGGACGGATCCCGCGGCGTACTCCCCACCTTGCGGATTTCGAGAACGCCATCGGGCCCGACCGCGACGAGATCGGTGAACGTCCCGCCGACGTCGACGCCGACGCGCGTCATGGACGGAAACGACGCTTGAGGAGCAGCCCCGCGCCGCCGAGCGTGAGCACGACGACCAGCGACCCCATCCAATCGCCGAGCCGGACGTAGAGGGGGATTACGTCACTCGTGCGCAGCACGCCCGCAATCGCTGCGGCTGCGTTGAGCTTCGTCGCGGCATAGGCACGGCCCAAGGGATCCAGGAACTCCGTAATGCCGGAATTCGCGGCGCGCGCGACGCCCATGCGCGTCTCGATGGTGCGCAGCACCAAATGCGAGGCGTGTTGCGCCGGTGCGCTGGTATTTCCGAACCAGGCGTCGTTGGTCACGTTGATGAAGAAATCCGCTCCATGCGCGCGATAGATGCGCGCGGCATCTTCGAACGCGGACTCGTAGCAGATCACGACCCCGAACTTCCCGACCGGAGAAGCGTAGACGGGTGATTCCTTCCCGGGGCGAAAGCCGCCGGACCAACGCGCCAATCCCGGGATCGCGCGGAAGAAACTCACCGGGACGAACGGCACGCGTTCCGTCACCGGAACGAGATAATGCTTCGCATAGATCGGATAGCGCATCCGATCGCCGGTCGAATCAAAGTAGAACGCGGCGTTGAAGATGCGATAGGCCCGCGGACCCTCCGGCTCCAAGTTGAGCCCGCCGGTCAAGAGTGGAACCTGGTTCTCGCGCACAAATGCCGATATCGCGGCGTCCCACTGCGGATGGTCGACGAAGAATCCGGGGACCGCGGCCTCCGGCCACACCAGGAGCTGCGGCCGCGGCGCTCGGGCCATCAAGGTGCGGGATAATGCAAACAACGTGGTCATGGCGCTGTCGGCGTGCTTGGGATTCCATTTCTCGCTGAACGCTTCGTTGGGTTGGACCATTCCAATCACCCCGACGTCGCGGACGGGCAGCGTCTTCATGCGCCAGACGCCATACGCCAGCGCCAACATGATGGTCCCCACGACGGGGCCGAGCCGACGTACCACGCCCCACGCACCACGCACGTCCGTTGTGGTCTCGACAATCATCACATTGCACCACGCCAGCCACAGCGTCACGCCGCGGGCGCCGGCGATATCCGCCCATTGGACGAGGATCGGTGCGTCCGCGAGCGATGTTCCGAGCCCGAGCCAGGGAAAGCGCAGGTCGCCGAGGTGACCGATCACCCACTCGAGCATCGTCCAGGCGACGGGAACCACGACCCAGAACGGCACCGTCGGCGCGGCCAGCCGGATGCGCACCACGAACCAGAACATCGCGCCGGTGAGCAGGCCGATGATGGCGATCGTCGCGAGGTACCCGAGGGCGGAGAACGGCGTGAAGTGCCACAGCGCGATCACCATCCAGTACAGCACCAGCGCGTTCGTGAACAGCCCGTACCACCACCCCCAGCGAAACGCGGCCCGAGGATTGGCGTCGAGCACGGCCTGCCGCATCAGCAGGACGGCGGGCGTGATGGCAAAGAAGCTGAGAATCGGGAGAGGAAACGGCGGATAGCTGGCGGTGAGCGCGAGTGCTCCCAGCGCGACGAGCACTATCAACCGGCGCCGGCTCACAACAAGACGTCGCGCCCTTCATCAGCGGAGCGGTAGACCGCATCGAGCACGCGCTGCAGCGCGAGCTGATCGCGCGGCGGCGGCGCGTTGACGTCGCCCTTGATCACCGCCAGGAAATACATCCATTCGGCGCGATAGGACTGGATGAACTGCGTTTCGCGTCCCGTGGCGCCGGTGGGCGTGACGTCGACCGCGGCTCCGTGCTGTTCGCGGAAGATGCGCAGCGGCTGGATCATCGCCGAGCCCTTCGCCCCGACGATATCGAACCAGAACCGCTCGCCCTCCCCCAGGTGGCGCCAGCTGACGTCGACGGTGAGCGACACGCCGTTCTCACACACGATCAGCGCCGAGCCCATGTCCTCGACGCCGTCCTTCGCGGCCCGCGTCAAATACGCGGAGATGCGCTTGGGCGCCGGCCAACCGGCCAGCCACAGTCCCAGATCGATGAGCGGCAGGCCGAGGTCGAGTACCGCGCCGCCTCCAGCCTGCTCGCGTCGCAGCCGCCACCCCAGCAGCTGCCGGCTCGGCTGGAACGTGTACCAGCCGCCGCGCACCGCCTGCAAACCGCCGAGGTCGCCCCCGGCGAGAAACCCCCGCACCGCCTGCACGTCGGAGCGGAAGCGGTGGTTCATGCCGACCATCACCCGCTTGCCGTACCTCTCGCTGGCCGCGAGGGCGCGCTCCACGCCCGCGACCGTCAGAGCCAGCGGCCGCTCGCACAACACGTGCACGCCGGCCGCCAGCGCCGACGTGACGTGGATCTCGTGCAAGTGATTGGGCGTGCAGATGACGACGACGTCCACGTTGGCGTAGCGCAGGACTTCTTCGATGTCGTCGTAGGTGTCCTTCACCTCGAAGCGGGCGGCGAGTGCCTGCGCTTTGCCGACGTCATTGTCGCAAATCGCGGCCACCTCGACGCCAGGGAGCCGGCGCAGCACCGGCAAATGTGCGACCTGCGCGATCGCCCCCGCACCGAGCACTCCGACGCGAATCGGATCGTTCACTTGCGTCCCTGGCCCCCAGCTCCTGACTCCCGGCTCCCACGCAGTCGGTACATGAACCCCGTCCGCACGCTCACCGTCTTCAAGCCACTCGACACCACGCCGCGACCGTCCACGGTGAATCGCCAGGCGTTGGAGAGATTGAATTCAAAACCCATGGTGCCGTTCAATCCCGCCGTGATGACATCCAGCGCGTCTTCGACAAACGTGCCGTTGATCGCGGCGCCACTGCCATTGCGTACGTGAACGCTGATGCCGGTGCCGAGATAGGCGGTGATGCCGTGGCCCTGCGGAAAGACGTACTGGAGATCGATGTCGCCGACGATATCGCTCAAGCGGATGCGGCCGACGTTGATGCTGTCATCGCCGGAGGGATCGATGATGATGCTTTCGAGGCGTTGCTCAAAGCGGTTGCGCGCCTGCTGATCGAACTGCGAGCTGAAATAGGAGACCCCGAGGAGCAGCCGCACTCTCGGCGCGATGCGCCCGTAGTCCACCCGCAACCCCCCGACCGTCGCACCCGTCAGCTCGGAGGCGCCGAGCACGCCAAGGTCGAGCTGGATACCGGAGAAGCGGAGGTTCTCGTAAGAGAACTGGTTGAGGACGCCCTGAGCGGAAAGTTGGAATGTTGGAATGATGGAAAGTAAGAGCACGACAACCCATTCCAACCTTCCAACTTTCCAACCGTCCAACCTAGTAGAGCCGTTCAATTTTGGTTCCTGGGAAATAAGTAGTTAGGATCGCCCGATAGTCCTGCCCCACCCTCGCCCGACCGATCGCTCCCCACTGGCACATCCCGACCGCATGTCCCGATCCCGCACCGGCGGCCACAACCCGCGTGACCTCGCCATTGGCTTTCGTGACCGTCAGCTGAAAGGCGGCGCTGGACAGGATCCGGTCCGCCTCCGGCCGCAGCACGGCGCGCACGTCCGGGCCCGGAATGCGGATATCGCCGCGCTCGAACACGATCTGCAATTCCCCAACCCGCCCCGATCGTGTCGTGCGGCTCACCCGCACATCGGTGATGCGCTGCAGCCCGTCGCCGGACAGTGGCGTCACGCTGGGCAGCGTCCGCGACAATATAGCGCGCAGCTTGGAGGCATCCCATTCTTCGCGCCAGCGAAATCGCGGCGAGATGTCGCAGTAGTAATGACCTCCGCCGCGGTCGTCGGAGACTGGTCGCAGATAGGGACGCGTGCGAACGGTCGCAAACGCCTCCTCGATCCCCGCGGTGCTGTACCCGCAGGTCGAGTGGAAATAGGCGTCGATGACATCGCCATGGTACCGCAGCACCTCGCCGGAGGTTCGCCGCACCGCATCCCAGACCTGCGGAGTCTCCACCGCGACGCCGAGGTAGACCTGGTCGCGCGTGTCGGCGTAGGCGTCGAACCCCAACGCCTCCCAGCGGCCGCGGTTCTTGAGCGCGAAGCTGCGAGACACGACCGCCTGCGCCAGCACCGCGGCGATCTCGTCGGGTCGGCGCGCACCGATCTCCGGACCCACCACGCCGGCGATGTAGCTCTCGACACTCACGCGGTTCACGACGGTGAGACCGCCGCGCCCGGACGTGATGTTGATGCGTCCACGATAGCGGCGGCCGTTGGCGACCACAAAACGGTTCTCGGTCACGTTGACGGCGGCGATGCCGCGCAGCCGATCGGTCCGCGTACTATCGGGCCGGATGAGCCGCAGCCGAGAGGAATCGGCTGAATCAGGGACGACGACCCAGCGCGCGCCGGCTGGAATCGAGCCCACGGGCGCGCCGCTCGCCGCTTCGCTGATGAACAGCTCGCCGCTCTCGGGTCCGCCGATCGACGCGTTCGGCGCGCCCGCCGCGAGACCGACGCGGAGCTCCGGCTCACCTGTGGGTGACGGTGCTTCCTGGGCTGGCCTTCCCGGGCAGCCCAGAATCACCGCCGCGACAAGGCTAGCCGCGGCGCGCTTCGGCCAATGCCGCATCGAGCTGCTCGATTGTGAAATCGATATCGGTCTCGGAATGCGCGGACGACACAAAGCCCGCCTCGAAGGCGGACGGCGCGAGGAACACACCGCGGGCCAGCGCCGCCTTGTGCCAGCGCGCGTATAATGCGGTATCCGCTTTTCGGGCTTCGGCGTAATTGCGCACCGGGCCCGCCGTGAAATACGCACCCCACATCGATCCGGCATGCCCGGCGGTCAGCATAACGCCATGACGTCGCGCGGCAGCTTCGAGGCCGGAGATCAGGCGCGCGGTCTTCATCTCGAGCTCCTCGTAAAACCCGGGGCGATTCGTCTCACGCAGGGTCGCCAGACCCGCAGCCATCGCGACCGGATTGCCCGAAAGCGTGCCCGCCTGGTAGACCGGGCCCTCGGGCGCGATGCGTTTCATTAGATCGGCGCGTCCGCCGTAGACCCCGACCGGAAACCCGCCGCCAACGATCTTGCCGAGTGTCGTGAGATCGGGTTCCACGCCGAGCCGCTGCTGCGCACCGCCTGCCGCCACGCGAAATCCCGTCATCACCTCGTCAAAGATCAGCAGCGTGCCATGCCGGTCACACAGCGAACGCAGGGCCGCATGAAAGTCGGACTCGGGCGATATGAACCCGGCGTTGCCGACAAACGGCTCAACGACGATGGCGGCGATCCGGCCCGAGTGCTCGCGAAACAAGTCCGCAACAGTTCGGGCATCGTTGAACGGAGCCGTGAGCGTGAGACGCGCCAGTGCCGCAGGGACACCCGGACTGTCGGGCAGACCCAGCGTTGCGACGCCCGAGCCTGCCTTCACCAGAAAGCCGTCAGCGTGTCCGTGATAGCAGCCTTCGAACTTGACGATGAGGTCGCGCCCGGTCGCCGCGCGCGCCAGCCGCACGGCAGCCATCGTCGCTTCCGTCCCGCTGTTCACGAACCGCATCATCTCGAGGCTCGGCATGCGCTGCCGCACCGTCTCGGCGAGCTCGACCTCGGCTTCACACGGAGTTCCGTACGTCCAGCCGCGCTCGGCCGCGTGGCGGACGGCGTCGAGCACCGCGGGATGGGCGTGTCCCAGGATCAGGGCGCCCCACGAGCAGACGTAGTCGACATACTCCCCGCCATCGACGTCCGCGAGACTGGATCCGTGCCCGTGGGCGACAAAAAATGGCGTCCCGCCGACTGCCCGGAACGCCCGTACGGGTGAATTCACGCCACCGGGCAACACCCGTTTCGCCCGGTCGAAAAGCTCGCTTGACCGCGTCACGTCAGCGCGGCCGCCTGGAAGTCGTAGTCCTCGCTCGCAATGATTCGCGCCCGCACGAAATCTCCCGGCTGGGCCCAGCCACCACGCTCCAGGTATGTCACGCCGTCGACGTCATCCGCCTGCCATTGCACGCGTCCAGATTTGACGCCGTCTTCCTCTTCCAACCGATCCACGAGGACGTCCACGTCACGTCCCACAAAACGCCCCAGTCGTTCAGCCGAGATGGCACGCTGTACCTCGACGATTTCTTCTAGACGATCTCGCTTGACGCCTTCCTCGACGTCGTTTTCGTAGTTGAAAGCCCTCGTCCCTTCCTGCGGCGAATACGCGAACGCGCCCATACGATCGAATTGTGCTTCCTCGAGGAAGGCCAGCAGCGCGCGGAAATCTTCGTCTGTTTCTCCCGGAAATCCCACGAGGCACGTCGTGCGGATCGCGAGATCAGGAATGGCGCCGCGGAGCCACGCGAGCTTCTCCCGCAGCGTGTGCACACGCTCCGGTCGCCGCATCCGTTCGAGCATCCGATCGGTGGCGTGCTGGATCGGCATGTCGATGTACGGCACGATGCGCGATTCGCGCGCCATGAGGTCGACCAGGCGCTGATTGATGCCGGCGGAATAGACATACAGCAGCCGGTACCAGGGTACGCGGGTTTCGCGGAGCAAAGCCTCGAGCAGATCGGGCAGTTTCGGGCCCCCGACTCCTAGATCCCGGCCCCAGTGACCAAGGTCCTGTGCTACAAGATTGATCTCCCTCGCTCCCTGCGCCTCGAGCTGCTGCGCTTCGCGCACCAGGCGCGTGACCGGCTCGGAGCGATGCTTCCCCCGCATCAGCGGAATGGCGCAGAAGGCGCAGGTGTGGTCGCAGCCTTCGGAGATCTTCAAGTAGCGCACGTGTGACTGCTCACCGAGGAACTGCCGCACGCCTGGATGCGACGCGACGGGGTCTTCGATCAACCCACGCTGTGCCAGCTCCGGAACGAGATGATGCAGCTCGGAGAACCCCAGAAAGAGATCGACCTCGGGAATTTCCTTTTGCAGCTCCGTCTTGTAGCGCTGCACGAGACAACCGACCGCCACGACCGCCTTGACGCCTTCCTCTTTAAGCTTGGCCGCCCTCAGGATGGCGTCGATCGATTCCTGTTTCGCGGCGTCGATGAAGCCGCAGGTGTTGATCAGAATGACGTCCGCCGCCGGCAGCTCGGGCGTGACGACGGCGCCGTGGCCGACCAGCTCGCCCACGAGCCGCTCGGAGTCCACCGTCGCTTTGTCGCACCCGAGGGAGATGACGCCCAGCTTCATCCGCGGTAGTTCCCGAACCGGAGCTCGATGCCGAAGTCCTGCGCGCGCAGGAATGCGATCACTTCCTGCAGCTCGTCCTTCGAAGGCGCTTGCACGCGGATCTCTTCCCCCTGAATCGAGGCCTGGGCCTTCTTGAATTTTTTGTCCTTGATCGCCTTCACGATCGCCTTGGCTTTTTCCTGGGGAATGCCCTGGGTGAGCTTGATCTCGCGCCGCACGGTGTCGTTCGCCGCCGGCGTGATTGCGCCGAGCTCCATGTTTTTCACCGGGACGCCGCGTTTGATCATCTTGGATTGGAGCACATCGAACAACGCCTTCATCTTGAAGTCATCGTCGGCGACCAGGGTGAGCGTCGCTTTGGCACGATCGAACACGATCGACGCCTTCGATCCCTTGAAGTCATAGCGCTGGATAATCTCTTTCTGGGCCTGATTGACGGCGTTGTCGACTTCCTGGAGGTCGGCACCCGTAGAGATATCGAATGAAGATTGAGAGGCCATAGGGCCGGAAATATAAGCGTGCGTGGTACGTGGTGCGTGGTACGTGGGTCGCATTCCCACGCACCACGTACTACGCACCACGCACGTTTGTTAGGAGAGGAAGCTCTCCAGCGCTCGTGCCCTCGAGACGTGCCGCAATCTGGCAAGCGCTTTTTCTTTGAGTTGACGCACGCGTTCCCGCGTGATGCCCAGCTGCGAGCCGATCTCCTCGAGCGTCATCGGCTCCTGGCCTTCGAGCCCGAAGTAGAGCCGCAGAATCCTGGCCTCGCGCTCCTTCAGCGTCGCCAGCACCGACTCGATCGATTCGGTCAGGGCGTGCTCGAAGATCTCGTCGTCCGGACCGGGATTCGTCGTGTCGGGCAGATAATCCAGCAACTTGTTGTCTTCGCCCGGGGTGAGCGGCGCGTCGAGCGACAGATGCGCTTGGGAGATCGAGAGCGTCTTGGCGACTTCTTCCTCGGAGATGTCCATCCCCTCGGCGATTTCTTCGACGGTCGGCTCGCGGCCCAGCTCCTGGAGCAGCGACGCCGAGCGCTTGCCGATGCGGTGCAGCGTGCCGGCGCGATTCAGCGGCACGCGCACGATGCGCGACTGCTCGGCGAGCGCCTGGAGGATCGCCTGGCGAATCCACCACACCGCGTACGAGATGAACTTGATCCCTTTGGTCTCGTCGAACTTGTGGGCGGCGCGGATCAGACCGAGGTTGCCCTCGTTGATCAGATCGGAGAGCGAGACGCCCTGATTCTGATATTTCTTGGCGACGGACACGACGAAACGCAGGTTGGACCGGACCAGCTTGTCCAGCGCCTCCGGATCCTGCTGTTTGATCCGCTGCGCGAGAGTGACTTCTTCCTCTCGCGTGATCAGCGGATACTGGCTGATTTCG
This sequence comes from Gemmatimonadales bacterium, assembly GCA_036505175.1. Classification (GTDB taxonomy): domain Bacteria; phylum Gemmatimonadota; class Gemmatimonadetes; order Gemmatimonadales; family GWC2-71-9; genus 20CM-2-65-7. The sequence goes on along the minus strand of DASXTV010000001.1, from coordinate 11,890 downwards.
CGCAGATACTGATCCAGAGATCCCTCGTCAAATGATGCGCGCTTCGCCGTATTCAATTGCATTGGGTGGCCACTCCTTTTTGAGCGGTAGCTACCACTTTAATGAATCAGCGAACCGAGCCGGCTCCACCGAATGTCGGTCAGCCAGGGAAGCGCATCGCGCGTCCCGCGATCATAACTGAAATAGACGACGAGCGGGCGGCCCTTCACCGCGCTCGCATCGACAAAGCCCCAATACCGCGAATCAGCCGAATTGTCGCGATTGTCCCCGAGCACGAAGTACTTGTCCATCGGGACACGCAGCGGACCCCACGTATCGCGCGTGGGATGATAGCGGCGCAGCTGCTCGTCGCCGCGCCGCACCAGATACTCCCGCTGCCAGTTGAACTCGGGATCGAACCCGTCATGCAGCGGGTCGACGCGCTGCACGTACGGCTCCTCGAGCGCGCGGCCGTTCACGTACACCTGCCCGATCCGCATTTCGACGATGTCACTCGGCACGCCGATGACGCGCTTCACGTAGCTCAGGGTCGGGTCCTTGGGATACGCGAACACGATCACGTCGCCGCGCCGCGGCGTATCGAAGCCGGGCAGGCGCGCGTTGGTGCCGGGAATCTGCGCCCCGTACACCGCCTTGTTCACAAACAAAAAATCCCCCGCCAGCAGCGTGCGTTCCATGCTGCCGGAGGGGATCTGAAACGCTTCGAGCAGGAAAGTGCGAATGATGAGGAACAGCACGAGCGCCATGCCGAGCGATCGCATCCAACTATCGAACCAGCGAGCTAAAACGGAGCGCCTCGGAGCCGAGGGCGACGGCAACCGTGGCGTGTCTGCGCCGTTTCCAGCCACGGAGGGCCCCAAGTCATGCATGTGACTTATCTTAGCAAGCCGGCCCGCACGGCGCAACAGTTACGGCCCATCCGCGTGCCGCACCCCATTGCCTGACTCGGACTCGGAATTCCGTCACCGGCTCTGTGTGACGTACGCGGGCTGCCAAACATGCTACGCGACCCTCTCGCTCGATCCGCGACCAGGTGACGGTCGCGCCCGCCAACGCGTCGAGGGCGTCAGGTTCGAGGGTCGCGCCCGTGGTGGCCAGCACGACGATGACCGACTCGTGGGGCATGCCCCGATGCTAGGCCGCGGCGACCGGCGAGCGTCATCGTTTTCTCGCGCCGAGGGCCAATTCGACGCCGCCGTTGACATCGTCATGGCCGGCGGTATATCCGCTCTCGTCGGCCGGTCGGAGGACCCATGACGGAATCATGGATCGCTCCACTCCAGAGTGGCGATCCCGAGCGCGCGTGGGATCTCTTCATCACGCGGTACCGCCGCCTGATCTTTGGCGCGATCCGTCATTACACCGGCGAACCCGACGACGTGATGGACGTCTTCGCGCGAGTCTGCGAGGTGTTGCGCGCGAACGACTTCGCCCGACTCCGCCGTTGCGCGGAGCGCGTCGACCCAAATCGCCCCTTTTCGACCTGGCTCGTTGCCGTCGTTTATAACCTCACGATCGACTGGTTCCGCCATCGCGATGGCCGGAAGCGACTGTCGACGATCGCGGCAGCCTTGCCGCCGCTCCAGCAGCGCATCTTCGAGTACGTCTTTCACAGCGGGCATTCGCACGTGGAGGCCTATGAGCTCCTGCATTCACGCGATGCCCCCGCCATCTCGTTCGGCGAGTTCCTCAGAGAGCTAAAGGCTACGTACGCGGCCCTGGCAGCCGCTGGTCGAGGCCGTGTCTCAGGCGAGATTGCCATTGCGCCACCGGAGAGTGCTGACGCTCCGGACGATCCTGCAGTTGCGCGTGAGCAACAGGCGATCCTGGCACGCGCGCTCGAGTCACTGAGCCCGGAAGATCGACTTGCCGTGCAGCTCTACATCGTTGACGCAATGCCCGCCGATCAAGTCGCTCGAGCGCTCGGGCTTACTAGTGCCAAGACGGTCTACAACCGCGTGTATCGTGCACTCGCCGACGTCCGGGCGTTGCTCGAGCAGGCGGGCATCCGCGGAGGGGATCTGTGAGCGACCGAGCAGGCCGCCGCCCCCTGTCCGTACCACGGGGACGATGTTCAAGACTCTGCTCCGAAAGCGGCGCGTGACGCACCCCGCGCCTGAGGTTCTCCTGCCGTTCGCCCTCGGCGAAGGAGATGGGGCCACCGCCGCACACGTCGCGACGTGCTCCTCATGTCGCGCCGAGGTCGACACGATGCGTGAGTCGACCGGGTTACTGCGCTCCTCGACCCTGCTCGAGCGCCGGATGGAGACGCCGGAGTGTCCCGACGAGCTCGTCCTCGCGGATTTCGTTGACGGACGGCTGGGTCCCGAAGCCCGCGCGCCGGTCGTCGCGCACCTTCTTGCTTGCGCCCGGTGCCGCGCGACCGTCCGGGCGACAGCGGATCTGGTGGCGCGGGCTGACGTGTCCGCCGAACCCGGTGAAAAACCGCGGCCCCGGTGGGTACTCCCACTAGGGATTGCGGCTGCTGCGGCGGTGCTCCTCTTCATACTGCCGAGCCCGTTCTCTGAGCGGTCTGAGCCAACGTTGCGAGAGCCGCCGCTCACCAATAGCGTCGCGCCGAGACCCATTCTCCCCCGCGGTTCCGTCCCACGCCTCGAGCAGCTCGTCTGGTCGAGCGTGCCGCACGCGGCGCGGTATCGGGTCCGGTTCTATGACGAGCAAGGGACCGTGCTGTGGCTGATCGATGTAAAGGATACGCTCGCCACTCCACCGGCCGCCGTCACGTTGACACCCGGCACCTACTTCTGGCGCGTCGAGGCGGAAACGGAATTCCGGCGCTGGGCAGCGTCCGATCTCATCCCCATCCGGATCACTGAGCGGGCCCGTTGATCACGCTGGTTGTCGCAGCCGCTCTACTCATGCAGTCGGATCACAGCGCGGACGCACTGCAGCTGCTCGCGCGCCGCGGCGCCGATTCAACACTCATCGAGCGCGTCCGTCGCGAGCCAGATGCGGCGCGCGAGGCGTTGCGGCAACTCCTGGTTGCAGCGAGCCGCGGCGACCCGCTGGCGCCGGCGGAGCGTCTCGCGAGTGCCTTCGCGATCGCATGGGGCGATTCGTTCCATCTCCGCCAGGTAGCGCGCTTTCAGCAACTCTCGCCCGGCGCGCGATCCGCGAAAATCGCGGCCGACAGCGTGCGCCGGGCGGGCAACGAGGCACTCGGCAGCAGAGGGATTGCAGTCGCCCTGCGAACCTGGCGGCAGAGTCTACGACGCTTCGAAGTGTTGAATGACTCGGCGGGAATCGCGGCCGCTCTGGGAAACATCGGCGCGGGATTTTATCGCGCAGCGCGATTCGACAGCGCCGAGGTCTACCTCACCCACGCGTAGCAGATCGCCGATGCGATCGGTGATTATCGCACGCTCGGAAATGCACTTGGCACGCTGGGCAATGTCAGCGCCGATCGGGGCGATTTGCGCCAGGGGGCGGAGCTGTACCGGCGCGCGAGCGAGAACCGGCAGCGCACGGGAGATCTGCGGGGGCTCGCCGCCGATCAGAACAATCTCGGCTTGATCGCCGAGCAATTGGGGGATATTCCCGGCGCCCGCCGCGCGTACGAGGCTGCGTTGACCGCGAACCGCGCCGCCGGGCGGCCGGCCCCGGCTGCCACGAATCTGGAAAACCTTGGCAATGTCGCGAGCAGTACCGGTGATTACGCGACGGCGTCCCAACTTTACCGCGAAGCACTCTCGATCTATCGCGAACTCGGCGACCAGCTGGACGCGGCATCCGTCCTGCACAATCTCGGCTTGCTCTCACTCCAGCGGGGTGACTACCCCAACGCGGTGACGACCTTGCTTGAGGCCGCCTCGATTTACCGGCGCCTGGGACCGCCGGCAGAGGAGATCGCCGTGCGCCGTTCACTTGCCAATGCGCGCGCCGCTGTCGGTGACTTACAGGGCGCCCGCACCGAGCTGCAACGCGCCGAGCGGATTGCCGGCGCTGACGTGAGTGCGGGGCTCGCGCTGGCACGCGGCGATCTCGCGCTGCAGTTCAACCGGCTCAGCGAAGCGGAGCGGCAGTTCGCGCGCGCGAAGCACCTAGCGGAGCGCACTGGCGACGGAGAAACCCGAACGGCGGCACAGCAAGGACTCGGCACGGTGCTGTTGACGCGCGAGGATTATACCGCTGCGCTGCCCGCCCTCGCGCTCTCCCTTCAGGCGCAACAGACGGCAGGCGACCGGCGCGGGGCCGCGCTCACGCGCTTGCTCATCGGATACGGGAGGCAGGAGAGCGGCGATACAGCAGGGGCCCGTCGAGTCCTGGCTCAGGCCCTCGATACCCTGCGGCAACTGGGCGACGCCGGCGCCGAGGCCGCGACGCTCGGCGCGATCGCGGATCTGGAAACTCGCGCCGGTCGACCGTTGACCGCCGAATCGCTTTACCAGCGCGGTCTCGCTCGCTTGGGGACCAAACCGGCTCCGGCGATTGCCTGGCAACTACACGCCGGCCTGGCACGCGCGCTGCGCAGCCGTGGGGCGCTCGCGGATGCCGCCCGCGAGCTCCGCGCCAGCACGGCCGAAATCGAGCGCGTGGCGCAGGGACTCTCGGCCGAGGAGCGCCGTGCGACGTTCCTCGCCGACAAGTGGGACGTCTACGTCGAGCTCGCGCTCGTCGAGCGAGCGCGGGGCGAGACCCAAGCCGCGTTCGAAGCGAGCGAGCAGCTGCGCGCCCGACAGTTCCTCGACGTGCTGGCGCGCGGTCGCATCGCCGGTGATACGGGAGCTGATCCGACCGATCGCGAACAGGACCTGCGCCGCCGTATCGACGAGCTGACGCGGCAGATCGAAACCGGGACGGACAGCGGCTCCGCGTTGCGCGGCCCCGCGCTCCAGGCCGCTGCAACTGCGCGCGAGGCGCTCGCGCAGGCCCAGGATGAATACGGGGAGCTGCTGCTCGAGCTGCGCGAATCCAATCCGGCCTATGCGGCGCTGATCCGCGCGGAGACGGCGCCACTGCGCGACGTGATGACCGCGCTGACGCGCGAGGAGGCCTTGCTCGAGTATCTGGTCGGCGATTCGACGACGATCGTGTTCATCGTCACGCGGGACAGCGTAGCGGCACTCGACCTCAATGTCAGCCGTGCGACGCTTTACGCCTTGATCGATTTCGCGCGCGGCACGCTCGCAAGCAAGTCGGAGGCGGCGCGGAGTGCGTGGCGCGCGCCCATGCGTCGGCTGTTCCAGCATTTGATCGCTCCGGTGCAAGCGACGGGAATGCTCGTCGGCAAGAAGCGCCTCCTGATCGCGCCGCATGTCGAGCTGCATTACTTGCCCTTCGCGGCGCTGCTCGAACCGGGCGCCGACGGTCGACCGTTGATCGAGCGCTTCGTACTCGAGTATGTGCCGTCCGGGTCCGTGTGGCTGCGCCTGCGGGCCCGCGCGACGCCGGAACACCGCGCCGGCGTCCTCGCGCTCGCCCCTCGTCCGGCAGCACTGCCCGGGTCGCGCGCCGAAGTCCAGGCGATCGGCCGGATTTACGGAGACCGCGCGCGCGTTCTGGCAGGCCCCACGGCATCCGAGCGCGCGTTTCGTTCACTCGCAGCCGACCAGGATATCATCCACCTCGCCACGTACGGCGTGCTGAACAAGCACAATCCGCTGTTCTCCTTCGTCGAACTCGGCGCCGGCGGCGGTGAGGACGGGCGACTCGAGGTGCACGAGGTGTTCGGGTTGTCGTTTCGGCCGCGGCTGCTTGTGCTGAGTGCGTGCCAGACCGGCGTGGGCGCGGGCACCGTTGCCGACGTGCCGGCGGGAGATGACTGGGTCGGTCTGGTGCAAGGATTTCTCTTCGCCGGCGCATCGAATGTGCTCGCGACCTTGTGGCCGGTGGAGGACCGCACCACCGCGCAGTTCATGGCGCGTTTCTACACCGAGCTCCTCAGCGCGGGTCGCAGCGACGCGGACGCGCTCGCCGAAGTGCAGCGGGCGGCGCTGCGCGATCCGCGGACGGGCCATCCGTTCTACTGGGCGGGGTTCAGTCTCGTGAGGGGATGGTGATTCGCGTGAGCAGCCGGGGCAATGGAGTCCGTATCACGCGGCTATGGAATTGCGCACCGTGAAGCGTGTGACGGCGGTCAGCCGAGCGATCATCGCACTGACGCTTGTCAGCGCGGGCAGTTGGTTGGGTGGGTGCTCCGACACCGGACCTCAGCCCATCCTGCCCCTCCCCCAACACGTCAGCGTCTCAAACCCGTTGCTGCTCGTGATGCTCGGCGGAGCCCAAGCCATCAGCGGAGACGAACGAGTCTATGTGGCGTTGGAGACTGGCACCGTTGCCGACGACAGCGCGAACGTGACGATTCGGCGGGTTGGTGGCAGTTCTGCGATCTTTACGAAGGCGCTAGGTGGCGGCTTCGATCCTGTGCCAGTCGCCGCGCAAATCGGGGACTCAATCGACATCTTGGTGAGGGACCACGAGAGTGGTGCGGTTGTCCTTCACGTCGGCACCAGGGTAGCGATGAGCCGACCGCCGATCGTCGTGCGGACCGATCCACACCGCAAGAAACGAGATGTGCCGCTCAATGCGCCCATCGTGGTGGTGTTTAGCGAACCGGTCGACCCGGCGTCCCTGGCCAATTCATCGCTCCAACTGTTCCGGGGTACCGAGGTCATTCCAGGAGCAGTTGCTCTCCTAACTAGCACCACGAGCGCGGTGAAGTTCACCCCCTCCGCACCGCTCACACCCAACGGCGATTACCGGTTCGTCGTCACACGAGCGGTACGGGACCGCGATGGCGATCCACTTCCGGCGGACATGACCGTGGAGTTTTCCACGGGTGAATCGTCCACCGGGCCGCCGGCCCATGTCGCAATACCGCTCGGCAACGTGAATTGCCCAGACGTTATCATGTCCTGCCTGGGCCTGAACGTGGACGAACAGTTCCAGTTCGTGGCAATGGTGACGGACAGCGCGGGCGATACACTGTATGACCATGTGACGTGGTCAACCGACGACCCAACCGGCCACACCATCACTGTCTCGCCCACCGGCCTCGTGACAGCGCACGGCGCGGGCGTCCACGATGTGATCGCTTCGGTCGAAGGCTTGACAGATCGACGACAGGTCCGGGTGTACGGCAATGCGACCTCGGTCACCGTCGTGCCGGCCACCGCGACGATCCAGGCCTTCGACACCCTTTGGCTGACGGCCGAGGTGCGGAACGTGGACGGCGAAATCGTGTGGAGTTATCTCCACCCACCGCTGACCTGGAGCACCAGCGCCCCGGGAGTGGCGATCGTTGGTAATTGCGACTGCGGCGTCGACATGGCAATCGTCACCGGCTTGAGCCCCGGCACCGCAACGATCTCAGCGAGGAGCGGAAGCGTGCAGGGGACTGCGGCCATCACCATCACGCCGGGGCAGCCCGTAGCATCGGTGACAGTGAGTCCTGCCACGGTTTCGTTGACGGAGGAGGTGCGTCTCCCCGTGCAGTTGACTGCGACGCTTCGCGATGCGCAGGGCCAGGTTCTCTTCCGGCGACCTGTCACCTGGTCCAGCAGTAATGCTGCCGTGGCACCTGTGAGCGCCGCGGGCGTGGTGACCGCAGTCGCGGCCGGCTCCGCCCTCGTGAGCGCGACGAGCGAAGGGATTAGCGACACGGCGACGATTACGGTCACCACGCTAAACATCCAGTTCGTTTCCCTGACCGCAGGTGATCATCATGCCTGTGGCATCACGACGACCGCTGCGGCCTTCTGCTGGGGCCAGAACTCCGTGGGCCAGCTCGGCGACGGCTCGACTACGGATAGCCGTATGCCAGTTGCGATCTCTGGGAACCTGAGCTTCAAGGACCTCGCTGCGGGCGGCGCTCACACCTGCGGGCTCGACAACGCTGGCGCGGCGTATTGCTGGGGCTCTGCGAATCAGCTGGGCAACGGCTCGACTACCAATAGCTCCGTGCCCGTTGCTGTCTCCGGAGGCCTGACCTTCAGTATCATCGCGGCAGGTGGTGACAACACTTGCGCGCTCAACGGTACCGGGGAGGCGTATTGCTGGGGCACCGGAGTATGGTGGTCCCAGGGTCACGTGGGGGCGTTCACGCCCACCGCCGTCGCCGGCGGCTTGTCCGTGAAGGTGATTGCGGCAGGCCGGGAGCACATATGCGCCCTGACCGCGGCCGGGGCGGCGTACTGTTGGGGAACGAACACCGCGGGCCAACTGGGCGACCCGAACACGCAAGGATCTGGGAGCTTGACGCCGGTCGCTGTCGTCGGGGGCCTGACGTTCCGCACGCTCGCAGCGGGCAGCAATCACACTTGCGCCCTCACCAGTGCCGGCAAGGTGTACTGCTGGGGGCTGAACGACCAAGGCCAGTTTGGCGACGGCTCTAACGGCTCTGTTTCGCCAACGCCCATCGCCGGCGGTGGTGGACTGACATTTAGCGCGATCGTTGCGGGCGAAGCTCACACCTGCGGACTCAGCAGCGCCGGGGCGGCCTATTGCTGGGGGTTGAACGACGGAGGTCAGCTTGGCGACGGCTCGACGACAGATAGCGCGGTTCCCGTCGCCGTTTCCGGCGGGCTTCGCTTTATCGCCCTCGCTGCGGGCGAGCAATACACCTGCGGGGTGAGCAGCGCGGGGGTCATCCATTGCTGGGGCAACATGAACACGACGACCCGGCCCTAGCGTTCCACAACCCCTCCTTGATCCTCGGCGAGGAACGGCGAGCCGGTCGTCCGTATCACGAAAGCGTCTTGCTTGTGAAGCAGCCTGCGGATGACCGGAGGTGTTATGCTCGCGCTGCGCTGTTCCCGCCTGTGGATCCTGCTATCCATCGTTGCCTTCGGTTGCGATCGCGTCACGCCGCTCGACCCGGTTGCCGAGTTCAGAGCCTCGAGCAGCTCCGGTTCGACTCTGGCCGCACCCTCGAGCGCGAGCGCCGTCGCGGCGTCTCACAACCAGATCGACATCTCGTGGCGAGACAACTCGACCGACGAGACTGGATTCGAGATTCACCGCTCTGTTGCCGGGGCGACGTTCGCCCTGCTCGTGTCCACGGCCGCCAGCGTCACCAGCCATAGTGACGGGGAGGTCAGCGCCGAGACGCAATACTGCTACAAGGTGCGCGCTTTTCGGACGACCGGAAAAAAGACCAGCTACTCAGCATTTGCCGAGGCCGCGTGCGCAACGACGCCCGCCCCGCCGCAGCTCGGCAGTATCAACGTCACCACAACGACCAGCGGCGATTACCCGGATCCCGACGGCTATTACATCCGGCTCGACGACTTAGCGGAGCGGTCCGTACGTTCGAACGACAGCATCACCTTTTCAGATGTACCGGGCGGCGAGCACACGCTGTTGGTCTGGCATGTGGCGTGGAACTGCTCCCTAGCCGGACCTAACCCCCGTTCTGTCACCGTGAATGGCGGCGTGACGAACGTTGCCGTCAGCGTTACATGCGTGCCCGGGAACAGTATCCAGGTGACGGCGGTCACGACCGGCGTCGACGTCGACCCGGACGGGTACACCGTCGACTTGTGGCGGAACTGGGGGTGGAGCCGCGTCTACGCCGGCTCCGCGACGGTACCCACAAACGGGACCGTGACGATCTATGCGCTGCCCCCTGAGGAATACGACGTCGAATTCAGTGGCTGGACCGCGAACTGCAGCCCGCTCGGTCCGAATCCTCGCCGGGTCGATCTCAGCAACGGCGGCTCAGCCGCCGTGGAGTTCGATATCACGTGCGCGGCGACGAGCCAGATCGCGTTTGTAGACGTCGCCGATGGCAACGCAGAGATCTATGTCATCAAGGCGAACGGCACTGGACGCACGCGCCTCACGATGCATCCCGCCGAGGATTTGGAGCCGGCCTGGTCCCCGGACGGCAGCAAGATCGCGTTCGTGAGCAACCGCGACGGCAATGGCGAGATCTACATGATGCAAGCTGACGGCTCGAATCCCGTTCGGCTGACCGATCATCCAGCGTCCGATGGGAGCCCGAGCTGGTCCCCTGACGGCACTCGGATCGCGTTCGTCAGCGACCGGGACGGATACAATCAGATCTACGTGATGGGTTCCGACGGCAGCGCGGTGACCGCCACAAATCAGGCGGGCACCGATCCCGCGTGGTCACCGGACGGCCAGCGGATTGCGTTCGCAGCGGGAGCAATCTTCGTGATGAATTCCGATGGAACGGGCCTCAGCCAGGTGACAACGCCCGTGTTCCCCGATGCCCAGCCGGCGTGGTCCCCCGACGGCCAATGGTTGGCATTTGCGCGCACCCAAACCGAAAGCGGGACGAACATTTGGGCCGTCGGCGCCGACGGGTCGGGGGAATGGCAGATGTCCTTTGGCGGGTGTGGGTGCGAATTGGCGGGCAACCCCAGCTGGTCGCCCGATGGCGCTTTCAGGGCCGCATTCTCAGGCTACGGATACGGCTTCTTTGATGTGGACAGAGTGTTCTTCACGGGGGGGCTCCTTGGTGCGGAATTCCTCACGACTGGCTTCGATCCATCCTGGCACCGGTAAGCCGGAGGTCTCATGGCAATCGCATTCACCCGCGTTCTCGTTTCGGTGCTCCCGCTCTCTCTGGTCCTCGCGTGCGGGTCAGAATCCGATCGGATTGTTTTCGAAATGCAGGCCCAGTCTTTCGCCAACTCCGAGTGGTCCGAACCGGTCAGTCTTGGACCGACCATCAACTCGTCCTTCAACGACCAGCAGGCAACGCTGTCCAAGGACGGCCTGCACCTGTACTTCGCCTCCGCCCGCCCGGAGGCGCCGGGTGACGTAAATCCCGATCTCAACCTCTGGGTCGCCCACCGGGCTTGCGCTGACGACAGCTGTCCGTGGGAGAGCCCCGTCAGTCTGGGATCCACAGTCAACGCTTCGGTCAACGATTTCGCCCCGGCGCTCTCACGCGATGAACATTGGCTGTTCTTCGCGTCGCCTCGGCAGCCAGACGGATTTGGGTCGAGCGATATCTGGGCGTCGTATCGCGACGACGTGCACGATGACCTCGCCTGGCAGGAGCCCATCAATCTCGGTGCGGGGATAAACACAACCGGGTTCGAGGGCGGACCGAGCTACTTCGAAAACGACGAGGGCGGCGGCGCGCAGCTCTATTTCAACCACAATCCTGCTCCGGTGAACAGCGGCGGAGACATCTACGTCAGCACCCAGGCCGCTGACGGATCCTGGGGCGACGCCGTCCCAGTAACCGAGCTCAACAGCGCGGCGAGCGAGCAGCGGCCTTCTATCTCGCACGACGGGCGAACGATCTATTTCTTCTCGAACCGACCTGGCTCGAGCTCGGACGACATTTGGGTCGCGACGCGCGCAGACGTGGCCAGTCCGTGGACCGCGCCCACCAATCTCGACGCGCCGATCAATACCGCGGCCGACGAGCGCCATCCCTTCATCTACTCGCAGGGGAAGACGGAGATGCTGTTTTTCGCGCGCAACGTGGCGACGCCGCCGGCCGTTGACCTCGACCTGTTCGTGAGCACGCGGACACGGGTAGGCAACGCGCCATGACGAGTCAATAATCCTCAGACCCACTCCACCGGCACCCGATACGGCTCGAATGCGCGGTCGGAGGTCAGGATCGTGAGCCCTTCGTCCAGCGCCTGCACGATGAGCAACCGGTCGAAGGGATCGGGGTGATGCAGCGGTAGATCGCGCAACAGATCACCGTGTCGCACCGTCGCCGGCATGGGGAGAAATCCGTAGCGCGCGACGATCTGTTCGACGGTGTCCTTGAGGTCCAGCTTACCCAGCGCGCGCTTGACCGCGATCTCCCAAGCGCTCACCGCGCTCACCACCACAAGTTCGGCCCGCTGCACGGTGCGAACCGCAGCGGGCCGAAGCTTAACGAGGTGCCACCGGACGAGCGCGTTGGTGTCGAGCAGCAGCCTCACCCGGATTCCCC